>JBKBPL010000046.1:0-27941 GCA_046293075.1 Hyphomicrobiaceae bacterium
AGCGCCATGGCAATGAGGCCGGACATCACGCCCACTGCAAGCGAGATCCGCAGCCCGTACAGCATCGCGCTGACAAGGTCGCGACCCGCGCCGTCGGTGCCGAGCCAATGCGTGTACTTGCCGCTCGAGCTCGGCGTGCCCGGCTTCAGCCGGCTGTCGAGAATGTCGACCTGGGCAAGGTCATAGGGATTCTGCGGCACGATCCAGGGCGCGATCGCGGCCAGAACCATCGTCACGACGAGCAGGATGAAGGCGAGTGTGGCGAGCCGGCTCTCGGTGAAGTCGGCGACGAACCGGCCGAACGGCGTCTGCGGCGCCGGCCGGATTGTGGTTGCGTCCTTTGCGCCGATCGGAGGTGCATCGGTCACGCTCATGCGGCCTTCTCCCCGATGCGCACTCGCGGATCGAGCACTGAGTAGAGGATGTCCACCACGAGATTGATGATCACGAACAGGAGCACGATGATGATGAGGTAGGCGACGATCACCGGCCGATCGAGGCTCTGGATCGAATCGATCAGCAGCTTGCCCATGCCCGGCCAAGCGAAGATCGTCTCGGTGACGACCGAGAATGCAACGAGATTGCCAAACTCGAGCCCGAGCACCGTCACCACCGGAATCAGGATGTTCTTCAGCAGGTGCACACCGACGATCCGCCCATTCGAGATGCCCTTCGCGCGCGCGAACTTGATGTAGTCCTGGTGGATGACCTCGCGCGTGCCGGCCCGCGTCAAACGGATCACCAGGCTGATCTTGAGCAGCGCGAGGTTGAGCGCCGGCATGGTGATGTGACGCAGGCCGTCGATCGTGAAGAGACTCGACTCGATCCCGAGGAAGGTCGCCGTTGGCCCGCGTCCCGTTGAGGGCAACCAGCCGAGCATGACGGCGAACACCATGATCATCATGATGCCAACCCAGAAGGTTGGCAGGGAGAACCCGAAGATCGACGTCGCCATGATGGACTTGGAGACAAGACTGTCAGGCTTCAGGCCGGCGTAGAGACCGAGGGGAATGCCAAACGCGATCGACATCAGCGTCGCGGCGATCGCAATCTCGAGCGTCGCCGGCATCCGGTCGACGATCAGCTTCAGCGCGGAGGTGCCGTGGACGAAGGAGATGCCGAGATCACCCGTCGCCGCATTCCTGATGAAGTTGAAGTACTGGATCCAGATCGGCTGATCGAGCCCGAGGCGCCTGATCGTGCGCTCGATCTCCGCCTGATCCGCCTGCGGGTCGATCAGCAGGTAGACCGGATCCCCGACGACATGCAGCCCGAGGAAAACGATGACGGACATCGCCAGCACAACGGCGGCGCTCTGCATCAGGCGACGGATGATATAGGCGGTCAAGCGCGCCCCCAAATGAATGCGCCACCGCCCCCGCGCCAATGCGGGGGCGGCTTGCCGGCCCGTAGGCCCTACTGCTCTTTCACGCCGGTGGCGATCGTGTATTCGTCGGTGCGGGGGGTGTAGCGCAGACCCTTCCGCGTGGCCCACGTGTTGAGCTGGTAGTGGCTCACGATAACGGCAACGTCCTCGATGGCCATCTCGCTCGCCTTGGCCAGCAGCTCGGCGCGCTTGGCATCGTCGACGGTTGCGAGTGCCTGCTCGACCACCTTGTCCAGCTCGGGATTGGAGTAGCGGCCGCGGTTGGCCGTGCCCATGCCTTTCGCCTTGTCGAAAGTACTGACCAGCGACTTGAGCGGCGAGGATACCTCGCCCGTCCCGGAGCCCCAGCCGACCAGGATGAAGCTGAACTCGGGCTGGCCGCCGGCGCCCGCCGAGGCACGGTTGAAGAAGACGGCCGGCGGCATGGTCTCGACCTTGGTCTCGACACCGATGCGCGTGAACATCTGCGCGACCGCCTCGGCCATTCGCGCGTCATTGATGTAGCGGCCATTTGGGCCGTGCAGCGTCATCTTGAAGCCGTTCGGGAAGCCGGCTTCGGCGAGCAGCTTCTTGGCCCCATCTGGATCGAAGGCCTCGGGCTTCAGCTTCTTGGAGACGCCGAAGAAGCCGTCTGCGAGGAACTGCGAGGCCGGCACGGCGGCCTTCTCCATCAGGCGATCGACGATTGCCGGACGGTTGATCGCTTTCGAGAGCGCCTTGCGGACGCGCAGATCCTTGAGCGGGTTCTTGATCTTCGAGCCGTCGTTGGCGGTGATGAACGGCGTCTCGTCGCGCCAGTGGTCCATGTGGAAGTAGATGACGCGGTTCGAGAGGCCCTGGGCGAGCGAGACCTTCGCGTCGCCCTGGAGGCGCGCGATGTCCGTCGTCGGGACTTCCTCGATCACATCGACGTCCCCCGCGAGCAGCGCGGCGACGCGGGCCGGGCCGGTCTTGATCGGCCGGATCGTGACCTTGGACCACTTGGGCTTTTCACCCCAGTAGTCGTCATTGCGGACGACGACGTAGCGGTCGCCCTTCACGAACTCCGAGAACTTGAACGGACCTGTCCCGACTGCGGCTTTGCCGGAATTGAAGTCGTCGGTCTTGGCGCCGCTCGCAACCTTCTTCGAGATGATCGCGATCGTCGCCATATCGTTCGGCATCAGCGGATATGGCGCCTTGGTCGAAATGCGGATGGTATGGTCGTCGACCTTGGTGAAGGTCTTCCCCCGCACGTAGAGCGCGAAGCTGCCCGGACTGTTCTCGACGTTGGGCGCACGCTCCATCGTGAAGATGACATCGTCGGCCGTGAACGGCGTGCCGTCATGCCACTTGACACCGGTGCGCAGCTTGAACTCCCACGTGTTATCGTCGACCGTCTTCCAGCTCGTTGCGAGGCCAGGGATGAGCGACTGCTTCTCGTCGAAGTGGACGAGCCGCTCAAATACGTGCGACGTCAGCGCGTTGTTCGGCGACAGGTTGTGGAAATGCGGGTCCATCGACGAGGGCTCGGCGGAGAGCGCCATCCTGAGCTCCTTGGCCGATGCCGAGAGCGGCGCGGCGAGCGCTAGGCCAGCCACGGCAAACGCCATCAGGATTGTCTTCCATCGGTACATCCGGGTTTCCCTCCTCTTTCAGGGAGCACATGGCGGTCACCGCGTGGGCGCGCACAAAAAAGTTGTACCGGGCGGGCCCGCCGGCCCGTCCGGTGATGGCGCACCGTAGCACAAGATTGGCGTCTGCCAAGCCGTTGGGTGTCGTTTGACCCGCTGATCTACCAGGTGCGGCGGGGGCCGGTATCGATATGGAAGAAACCGCGCCGGTAGAGCTTAAGACCGCCGACCGAAGCGTGGCCGCGCAAGAATGCGTACACCGCGCGGAGGTTGCCGCGCACCCGGAAGTCGGCCGCATTGCCGGAGAGGTGGTACGAATGCCGCGCGCCACCGACGCGCGCATTGTGACGACGGCTGCGGCAGGTCGACATCACCGTGACCGGGCCAAACGCGCTCGCGATCTGGTGAACGACGGCTTTCAGCCGCGCGCTCAGGCATCCGGAGTTCGCGACCCACTTGACGCCGCCGCCGGCGAGACTCGTGCCGACTTCGGGCTTCGGCTGATAGCTTTCGCCGAGGCTGGCAACCCGGATGCCCCGGCGCCGCTTGGCGCCCGCTGCCCTCTTCGCACTCTTGCCGCGCGACGACAGGCCACGGCTGCCGCCGCTCAGGCTTTCCCGGCTTTCCCGCGCACGGTAAGCCCCGAGCCGCATTTTCTTGGCGCTGGCGGCGCTCGGGGCTCGCGATGATGCCTGCCCCCGGAACTCGTAGACGTCGTCGGCCGAAGCTGGACGAACCGATGCCCCGGAGGCGATCATGATGGCGAGCACAATCGTGCTCACCACCGCCGCCACGCGGCGGCAGCTCTCGATGAACGCAGTCATTGCGCATTCTCCCTGGATCGCCGGACCGCAGCCGTCGTGCGCGCCCACGCACGCCCGACCGTGTCCGTATAGGCTCAGCCCCCGCTGACGCCCTCAGGGGTAGGGGCAAACCCAGGGCCTGTTAAGGACTTGTTTATCCTATTGGTTAACCGCGAAAGGCGCCGCCCGGACTAACCGGCCTCGTGGAAGCGGAGCGGCTCGCCGATGGCCGGGGTCAGTATTTCACCATCCCACATGACCGCGTGGCCGCGCACGAACGTGCCGACCGGCCACCCGCGCACGCTGCCGCCGTGGTAAGGCGTCCAGCCGCAGCGCGACTTGATCCAGTCGTTGGTGATCGTCATGGTCCGCTTGAGGTCGACGACCGTCAGGTCGGCGTCGTATCCGACGGCGATCCGGCCCTTGCCGACGATCCCGAAAAGCCGCGCCGGGCCATGACTCGTCAGATCGACGAAGCGCTGCAGCGTCAAGCGGCCCGCATTGACGTGGTCGAGCATGACGGGCACCAGCGTCTGGACCCCGGTCATGCCCGAATGGCTCTCGGGGTAGGCATGATCCTTCTCCTCGCGGGTATGCGGCGCATGATCCGACCCGATGACGTCGACCGCGCCATTGATGACACCGGCCCACAGCGCCTGGAGATGGCGGCCATCGCGCACCGGCGGGTTCATCTGGGCGTAGGTGCCGAGCCGCTCGTAGCAGTCAGGCGCCATGAGGGTCAGGTGGTGCGGCGTCACCTCGACGCTGGCCCAGCCCTTGTGCTCAGCGAGGAAAGCCATTTCCTCAGCCGTCGAGACATGCAGCACATGCACACGCTTCCTGTAGCGCTCGGCAAGACGCACGAGCCGTTCGGTCGCGATGAGCGCCGCCGTCTCATCGCGCCAGACGGGGTGCGAAGATGCATCGCCCGGCCGGCGCAGCCCCGCACGCTCCCTCAGTCGCGCCTCGTCCTCGGCATGAAAGGCCGCCCGCCGCGAGATCGCCGCGATCACACGCTCGAGCGTCGCTTCATCCTCGATCAGCAGGTCGCCCGTGGAGGATCCCATGAAGACCTTGATGCCAGCAGATGCCTCAAGGCGCTCGAGATGCGGAATGTCGCCGACGTTCTCCCGCGTCCCGCCGACGTAGAAGGCAAAGTCGCAGTGCATCCGCCCGCGTGCCCGCTTCACCTTGTCGGCGAGCGTCTCCTCGGTCGTCGTCAGCGGCTTCGTATTCGGCATTTCGAAGACTGCGGTAACACCGCCGCTCACCGCCGCCAAGCTGCCCGTCGCCAGATCCTCCTTGTGCTCGAGGCCCGGCTCGCGGAAGTGGACCTGGGTATCGATCACGCCGGGAAGGATGTGGAGGTCCTTGGCATCGATCGTCTCCTCCGCGCGCTCCCCGGAGAGATCGCCGATGGCGGCGATCCGCCCCCCCACGATGCCGATGTCGCGGACGCCCTCGCCGTCGTGATTGACGACGGTTCCTCCCTTGAGGATAAGGTCGAAAAGTTCTGCCATGCCGGCCTCCAGGAACGCCTGCTGCGCCGCCGCACGCGGCATGCCCTCGGGCGCGAGATACCGCAGAAATGAGGGGCGCGCCAGCCGCCTGGAGTGCCGCAGCGCGGGAGTTGCGATGAAATGAGCACTGCTGTTGTCGCCCTGCTCGCACGTCGCGGCGTCGTGTCGCTGTCGGGCGCCGATGCCGTCGACTTCCTGGACAATCTGGTCACCAACGACCTCACCGGCATGTCTGCCGGAGAGGCACGCTTCGCCGGCCTGCTGACGCCCCAAGGCAAGATCCTTTTCGAGTTCTTCGCCTTGAGGACCGAAGACGGCTGGCTGCTCGATACGGCTGCCGAAAGCGTCGCTGATCTCGTGAAGCGGCTCCTGATGTACAAGCTGCGGGCGAAAATCACGCTGGCCGACGTTTCGGCGGACTATAGCGTTGCCGCGGCCTGGGGACCGCGGGCGCCGGCCGTCGCCGATGGCTGGTGCTATCCCGATCCGCGGCACGGCGATCTCGGCTGGCGACTGATAGCGCGCCCCGCAGCGCTTGCGCAGCTTGCCGCTCTTGCTGCCCCTGAGGCGCTCTATCACGAGCGCCGCGTGGCGCTCGGCGTGGCGGAAGGCGGGTTCGACTATGCCCTCGGCGATACTTTCCCGCACGAGGCGAACTACGACCGGCTCCATGGCGTGTCCTTTACCAAGGGCTGTTTCGTCGGCCAGGAGGTCGTCGCACGCATGCAAAACAAGACTGTGGTGCGCAAGCGGGTCGTCCGCGTCACGGGGACCGAGGCCCTTGCTACGGGCGCAGAAGTCCGCTTCGGCGCCGCCGTCATCGGCACGATCGGCTCCGTCGCCGGCCCGCATGGTCTCGCACTCCTGAGGCTGGACCGCGCAGCGGAAGCGGCCGACAAGGGAGAGCCGCTTGTCGCCGGCACCGCGACGCTCACCGTCGACTCGGCCGCACTTGCCCACTACCGCGCGAGCGCCGATGCACGGACACCAGCACCATGACGAACGCCGAGATCATCCGCTGCGGCTGGGTCGGCATTGCCGATGCGGAGTACACGCGCTACCACGACGAGGAGTGGGGCGTGCCCAAGTCCGATGATCGCGCGCTCTTCGAAAAGCTGGTCCTCGAAGGCTTCCAGGCGGGCTTGTCGTGGCTCACGATCCTGCGTAAGCGCGAGAACTTCCGAAATGCCTTCCACGGCTTCGATGCCGAGCGCATTGCGCGCTTTGGCGCCCGCGATGTCGCGCGGCTCATGGCCGATCCCGGCATCATCCGCAACAAGGCGAAGATCGAAGCAACCATCGAGAACGCGCGCAGCTACCTGCGCCTCAAGGAGCGCACGAGCCTCGGAAAGTTCCTCTGGGACTTTCTCGATGGCAAGCCGCTGATCCATGAGCGGCGCACCATGCGTGACATTCCGGCCGAGACGCCCGTGTCGAAAGCCATCTCGAAGGCCCTCAAGAAGGAAGGCTTCCGCTTCGTCGGCCCGACCACGGTCTACGCCTTCATGCAATCCTGCGGCTTCGTCAATGACCACCTCGCCGATTGCCACCGGCATGGGCCGTGCGCGGCACTCCAGCGCAAGTTCAAGGCGCCGAGGCAATGAGCAGCGCGTCACACGACCGCGAAAAGCCGCGCGCCTGGCAGCGGATGCTGTCCGGCCGGCGCCTCGACCTGCTCGCGCCCTCGCCGGACGACATCGCCATCGAGGACATCGCACACGGACTCGCCCGCGTCGCGCGCTGGAACGGCCAGACTCGCGGCGACCACGCCTTCTCCGTTGCCGAACACGCCGTTCTGGTCGAGGAGATCACGCGCGTCCTCAATCCGCAGTGGAGGTTGCAGTGGCGCCTCGCCGCGCTCCTGCACGATGCGCCGGAGTATGTAATCGGGGATCTCATCAGCCCGTTCAAGGCCGCCATCGGCCTTGATTACAAGGCCTTCGAGACACGCATCCTTGAAGCCATCCACGTGCGCTTCGGCTTGCCGCGGCACCTGCCGGACGAGGTCACAGCAGGGATCAAGCAGGCCGACCGCATTGCCGCCTACTACGAAGCGACCCTCCTCGCCGGCTTCACCCAGGATGAGGCCGATCGCTACTTCGGCATCCCCGCCATCCCGCCCGACCTTGCGACCATGCTCTCGCGCCTCGAGGCCTCGCCCGTCGCGGTTGCGCAGGCCAGCTTTCTCGCGCGCTTCGCCGCGCTCACTTGCAACTGAAGCTGTTCGCGACGCTGGCTGGCCCTTGAGCGCTCACCGCCCCTTGAACTGCGGCTTGCGCTTCTCCATGAACGCGCGACGGCCCTCGGCATAGTCCTCGCTCTCGAAGCAGGCTTCAACGAAGCCGTCCAGGCGTGCAAGATCCGGCTTCTCCGGATGGGCGACCAGTTCGTCGACCGATTCCTTGGCGGCGCGGATCGAAAGCGGCGCGTTGACCGCCATTTCCTCGGCCACCTTGCGGGTCGCGGCCTCGAGCTCGGCAGAAGGAACCACGGCATTGGCCAGACCCATGGCAAGCGCTTCGGCGGCCGAGTAGCGCCGGCCTGTGAAGAGCATCTCCTTGGCCTTGGCCGCCGTCACGACCGACAGCATGGGCCGTATCCAGCGGGGGTTGTACCCGATCGAGAGCTTGGCGGCGGGGATCGAAAAAACGGCATCGTCCGCGACCCAGCGCATGTCGCAACAGATGGCGAGTTCACAGCCGCCACCGAAGCAGTAGCCGTGCACCATCGCGATCGTCGGCTTGGTCGCGCGCCCAACAGCCTCGAAGGCTTCGTGGTTGATCTCGTCGTAGCGCCGCGCCTCGGCCCCCGTCCGGTTGCCCTCGAACTCGGAGATGTCGGCGCCGGCCGAGAACGCCTTGGTGCCGGCGCCACGCAGCACGATCACGCGCACGGACGGATCGGCCTCCGCCTCCCGGATGAGCCGCGGCAGAGCCTCCCACATGTCACGCGTGTAAGCATTGAGCCGGGTCGGGTTGTCGGCGATGATCGTGCAGATGCCGCCCTCGGTCAGTGTGCGCAGCATCGGGGGCGTCGGCTCGGTCGGCATGTCGGCTCCTGAAGGCTTGAGATCCGCAGCACTCTAATCGCATTTGCCGGGGGCCGCGCTACCACGCCGCAGCATAGCAACCCTTCCAGCAGCCGGCGCCTTTCGGGGGCCTCCCTCGTGGCCGGTAACCCCAGCCCGCGCACCCGATTGCCAACGTCCACCATTCTGCCTATTTTTCGGGCTCTCACTCCCGCCCTTTCGCTCCGCCTTCTGCGGTGTGACCCCGTGAACGAAGATTCGGCAACGTCCGGCTATGGGATTGCTGCGCTCGCGCTCGCCGCTGGCTGGCTGGTGCTGTGCGCGCCCTGGCTCCTCGGCAACGTCTCGATCCCCTACGACGCCAAGGCGCACTTTCAGGCCCAGGTCCAGTTCCTCGCCAACGCGCTTCACTCCGGGCAATCGCCGTTCTGGAACCCGCATGTCTTTGCCGGCTCTCCGCAGATCGCCGATCCACAGAGCCTCGTGCTCTCGCCCGCCCTGCTGATCGCGCTCCTGGATCCTTCACCGAGCTTCCAACTCGTCGACGGCTTTGCGTTTGGCCTGCTGGCTCTCGGCGGCTTCTCGATCCTGCTCCTGTTCCGTGATCGCGGCTGGCATCCGGCCGGCGCCATCGTCGCCGCGCTCGCCTTCGGCTTCGGCGCCTCCGCGGCATGGCGCGTGCAGCATATCGGGCAGATCCAATCCTTCGCCTTCTTCGCGCTCGCCTTGTGGCTTCTTGCGCGCGCCCTTGATCGGCGATCGGTGCCGTGGGGTGTCGCTGCCGGAGCGGCGACCGGCTTGATGATCGTGGAACCGGATCAGGTCGCCTATCTCGGCGGACTCCTTCTGATCGGTTACGTGCTCCACCACTGGCTCGATGGCGAGAAGCGGGCAGCACGCATCCGCGCGAGCCTCCGCCCGCTCCTGGCGGCGGGGGCGATGTGCGTGGTCCTCTCTGCGGTGCCGCTGCTGCTCACCGTCCTCTTCGTTCTGTCGTCGAGCCGGCCGAGCATCCCCTTCGCCGAGGCCACGCGCGGGTCGCTGCACCCTGCCTCGCTGCTCACGCTCGTCTTCAGCGATCTCTACGGGGCCTTCAACAAGGCCGTCGAGTACTGGGGGCCGTTCAGCTGGACGTGGGACCCCAACGAGGTGACGCTGTCGCAGAACATGAGCCAGCTCTATATCGGCGCCCTCCCGATCGCGCTGTTGCTTGGTCTCGGCCTGACCCGGCACCTTCTGCTGACGCGCGAAATACGCTACTTCAGCCTCGCGGCGGTGCTCGCAACACTTTACGCACTCGGCTCGAATACGCCCTTCTACCGGCTCATCTACGAGGCGGTTCCGGGCGTCGCATTTTTCCGCCGCCCCGCGGACGCGACCTTCCTCGTCGGAGGTATGCTGGCGATCCTGAGCGGCTATCTCGTCCACCGCTGGATGACGAACACGGCGCTCGCCGGGCCGGAACGCCCACGCCTGGGCCTCAAAGTATCGTTGCTTCTGGCGCTCACCATTGCGGCGATGGCCATCGCCATCTCCCAGAGCCGGCTCGGCGTTGCCCTGTGGCCCATAATGATCAGTTTTGCCTGGCTCGCTGCGAGCGTTGGCATTCTCCTGCTGATCACGCGCCTCGGCCGCAGGCACGCATGGGCGGTGGTGCCCGCATTGGCCACGATCCTGACGGCGGATCTCGCCCTCAACAACGGGCCCAACGAGTCGACGGCGCTCCCGCGCGAGCAGTTCGCCATGCTCGATCCGGAGACCCCAAGCGAGACCATCCGCATAATCAAGGCGCTCGCCCAGCAGCCACCGGGCTCGGCGCGGCGGGACCGCGTTGAACTTGCGGGTCTCGGCTTCGAGTGGCCGAACACGGCCATGGTGCACGGGTTCGACCATACGCTCGGCTACAATCCCTTGCGGCTTGCCGACTTCACCCGTGCTGTTGGCGCCGAAGACTCCATCATCGGTCCCGACCAGCGCCGCTTCACACCACTCTTCCCGTCCTATCGCTGCCGCCTCGCGAACCTCTTGGGGCTGCGCTACATCGTCTCGCCAGTGCCGATCGACCGGATCGATCGCACCGTGAAGCCCTCCGACCTGCGCTTCATGGCACGAACGCCGGACGGCTATGTCTATGAGAACCCCGATGCACTGCCCCGGGTCCTGTTCGTGCGCAACTGGCAGATTGCGGACTTCGGCCGCATCATGCGCGACGGCCATTGGCCGCCCGCCGATCCGCTCAGCACCGTCCTGCTCGACACACGACCATCTGTGCCGCCGCCACTGTCGTTTGAGGCTCCGGCCTCGTTACAGCCGCCGGCCGTCCGCATCCAGCGCTACGAAAACACGCAGATCGATATCGAAGTTGAGACGGTCGAGCCGGGCTTCGTGGTGCTGAACGACATCTGGCATCCGTGGTGGTTCGCGACCATCGACGGCCAATCCACCCCTATCCTCAAAGCCAATGTCCTGTTCCGCGCCGTCGCCGTGGCCCCGGGCCGGCATACGATCCGCTTCGAGTTCGCCCCCGTCGCGGGCGCGCTCCAGGAACTCCGCGCCAAGCTCAGTGCCTATCGCGGCAACAATGGCACACCGACGCAATAATCCCATGCCGCACGCTTTTTTCGTAACGTGTCATGGAAAGCCCTTTACTGTTCTTCCCCAATGGGTAGACGCTATCCGGGCGAGACGAATACGATAGTCAAAATCCGGCACATGGCGGCGGGCAGGTCCTGCCCGCTATTTGCTGACGTTGCCGGGAGATTGGGGGTCGCATGGCGGTTGAGGACCCGGCCGAGGCGTCGGCCGGCGGAAGTGCGCGGGGAACGCGCTTCAATCGGGAAATCATGGCCGGGCTGTTCCTGCTTGCCTGCGCGGCGGTCGGTTACTACGCGGCATTCCCGCTCGACACCGGCTCGATGTCCGGCATCGGCTCGGGCCTTCTACCCAAGGCGGTAGCACTCGGCCTCGCCGCGTTCGGCGCGTACTTGCTGATCGTCGGGCTCGTCGGCAGTCAAGAGCGGCTCGAGGGCTTCTCGGTGCGTGGCACCATCTTTGTTCTTGGGGCGATCTTGGCATTCGCGGCCACGGTTCGCCCCCTCGGCCTGCTGATCGCGGGTCCCCTTTCGATGCTCCTCTCCTCGATGGCCGACCCGGAAACCCGGCCGGTCGAGATCATCGTCTTCACTGCCTGCATGACGCTCGGCTGCTACCTGCTCTTCAAGGTGCTCCTGCACCTGCCGATCCCTGTCCTGCCCCCGCTGCTCGGATACTGAGGCGCGCGGCATGTGGGATCTCATCTCCAACCTTCAGCTCGGCCTCAGCGTTGCGGGCTCGCTCAAGAACGCAGGCCTGTGCTTCCTCGGCTGCCTGATCGGCACGCTGATCGGCGTGCTGCCCGGTGTCGGCCCGATCGCCACAATCGCGATGCTGCTGCCCCTCACTTTCGGGCTCGATCCCGTGGGCGCGCTGATCATGCTGGCCGGCATCTACTACGGCGCCCAATACGGCGGCTCGACAACGGCGATCCTGGTCAACATTCCGGGTGAGGCAACCGCCGTCGTCACGGTCCTCGATGGCCATCAGATGGCCAAGCAGGGCCGTGCCGGTATTGCTCTCGGCATCGCCGCGATCGGCTCCTTCATCGCCGGAACGATTGCAACCGTGATCATCGCTGCGGCGGCAAAGCCACTCACGACGCTCGCCTTGCTGTTCGGGCCTGCCGACTACTTTGCGCTCATGGTGCTCGGGCTCATGTTCGCGGTGGTGCTGGCGCGCGGGTCGGTGCCGAAGGCCATAGCAATGATCCTGCTCGGCATCCTGTTGTCGACTGTCGGCACGGACATTGAGACCGGCGAGGAGCGCCTGACCTTCGGTTGGATGGAAATCGCCGACGGTATCGACTTCGCCGTCATTGCCATGGGCATGTTCGGGTTTGCGGAGATCCTGCGCAATCTCGAGCACAAGGAGGCCCGTGCGGTCGTTAGCGCAAAGATCGGCCGGCTGCTGCCCAATATGTCGGATTTCAGGACCTCCTTGGCCCCGATCCTGCGCGGCACCGGCATCGGCTCCCTCCTCGGGTTCCTGCCGGGCAATGGCGCCGTGCTCGGCCCATTTGCCTCCTACTCGATCGAGAAGAAAATCGCCAAGGACTCCGCGCGGTTTGGCAAGGGGGCCATCGAGGGCGTCGCTGGTCCGGAATCGGCCAACAATGCCGGCGCCCAGACTGCGTTCATCCCGCTTCTGACGCTCGGCATCCCGCCCAATGCCGTCATGGCGCTCATGATCGGGGCCATGACGATCCACGGGATCGTACCGGGACCGCAGATAATCTCGAAGCAGCCGGAGCTCTTCTGGGGCATGATTGCCTCGATGTGGATCGGCAATCTCATGCTGCTCGTCATCAACCTGCCGTTGATCGGCATTTGGGTACGGCTTCTCAGCGTGCCTTACAGGCTGATGTTCCCGGCGATCATCATCTTCTGCTGCATCGGTATCTACTCGATCAACAACTCGCCGACGGAGGTTGTCTTGACGGCAGCTTTCGCGCTCTTTGGATACCTGCTGATCAAACTCGGCTTTGAGGCAGCTCCGCTCCTTCTCGGCTTTGTCCTCGGCAGGCTGATGGAGGAAAAGCTCCGCCAAGCCATGGTCATCTCACGCGGCAGTCTTTGGACGTTCGTCGAGCGCCCAGTTTCGCTGACCCTCTTGGTATTGGCATTGATCATTGTCATCGTGTCGGCACTACCGGCGATCAGCAAGAGCCGCGAGAGCGTCTTCACCGAGTGACGGTTGACGCCGTGAGAGAATGTGAGAGCGCCCTACCGATAAGCACACAGGAGGATACAGCCAGATGAAAATCACAAGACGCATGGCCATCGCCACGATCGCCGTACTGGGCATGACGGCAGCTCCCGCGCTCGCCCAGTATCCAACCAAGACCATCACGGCGATCGTGCCGTTCGCGGCTGGCGGCCCAACGGACGTCGTGACGCGTCTCGTGACCGAGCATATGTCGCGCACGCTCGGGCAGCAGATCGTGGTTGAGAACATCGGTGGGGCCGGCGGCACGATCGGCATGACGCGCGCCGCGACCGCGGCACCGGATGGCTATACCATTGCAGTCGGCAACATGGGGACTCAATCGGCGGCGCCGGCGCTGTACCCGAACCTGAAGTACGATCCAGCGACGAGCTTCACCCAGATCGGCATCGTCAACTACACGCCACAAACGATTGTTTCGAAGAAGTCGCTCGAGCCTAAAGACCTCAAGGAGCTGCTCGCCTACCTCAAGGCGAACAGCGAGAAGCTCAACTATGGGCACGCCGGCGTCGGTTCGATCTCGTACGTCTCTGGATTCGTGTTCAACTCGCAATTCGGCTTCAAGCCCGCGCTGGTCGCGTACAAGGGCACGGGGCCTGCATTGAACGATCTTGTCGGCGGGCAGATTGACTACATGGTCGACCAGTCGCTCAATGTCATTCCGCAGATCACGGCCGGCACGATCAAGGCCTATGCGGTCGCACACACCGAGCGGATCGCCGCGCTTCCCGATGTGCCGACCACGAAGGAGCTTGGGGTCGACTTCGTCTTCAGCGCATGGAATGCCATGGTTGCCCCGAAGGGCCTCCCGAAAGACATCCAAGAGAAGCTGTCCGACGCCCTGAATAAGGCGCTCGACGATCCAGCGATCATCAAGCGCTATGAGCAGCTCGGATCGACGGCGCCGAAGGGCGCGGACCGTGGCCCCGTCGGTCTTCAGAAGCTCGTCGAAGCCGAGGTCGCGCGCATCACCCCCGTGCTCAAGGCTGCTGGAAAGTAGATACGCGACGGATTAGCTTTCGGTATCAGTAAGAAATAACGCCATAAGATGTGGGTGCGACCGCGGTCGCACCCACATTTGTATTGTATTGGCAGCAGCAGCCGCCAAATGCATCGCATCCGGTCGCCCAAGAGCGTATAAGACGGGCCATACTCGGCTCCGGAGCGAGGAAAGGATGGCGGTCGCCGGCGCGCCCACGCAGCGGGGGCGTCATCGGGCCTTGGGCGGCGATGATACCGGATCGCAAACAACCTCGCCCGGGAGCGGATGTTGTTGGTTTCGAGGAGGCGCGGGTCATGGTGCTCTTGGTGTTCCTGATTGCTTGCGTAGTCGCAGCCTTCGTCCTCGCGATGCGGCAGGCATCGATCGTGAGTTGGGCGCTGACGGCGGCGGCAGCGGCTGCCATCTGGCAGACCGGCCTCATCGACGGCACCTTCCACGTGCCCGAGCTCGGATGGCTCGGCCTTCTCGGTTGGCTGCCCGCCATCGTCCTTGGATGGCTCTCCGTACCATCGCTGCGGCGCACGTGGCTGACCGGCCCCGTCTACGCGCAGATCAGGAAGGTCCTGCCCCGCGTCTCCGACACCGAGCAGCAGGCGCTCGAAGCGGGCTCGGTGGGCTTCGATGCCGAGCTCTTCTCTGGCCGGCCGAGCTGGGACCGCCTCAGAGCCGTGCCGGCGATCGAGCTGACGGCGGAGGAGCGCGCCTTCCTCGACGGGCCGACCGCCGAGCTCTGCAGCATGATCAACGATTGGCAGGTGCGCCACGCCGAGCGCGAGATCCCCGCGCCGATCTGGGATTTCGTCAAGCGCCACGGCTTCCTCGGCATGCTGATCTCCAAGGAGCACGGCGGCCTCGGCTTCTCGCCGCAGGCGCAGTCGCTCATCCTCGGCAAGATCGCCTCCCGCTCACCCGACGTGTGCACGATCGTCATGGTGCCAAACTCCCTTGGCCCCGGCGAGCTCATCGAGAAGTACGGCACGCCCGAGCAGAAGCACCACTATCTCCCGCGCCTCGCGCAGGGCCTCGAGGTGCCCTGCTTCTCGCTGACCGGGCCGACCTCGGGCTCGGATGCGGCGACCATGCGCGACATCGGCGTGGTGACGCGCGGTGTGCACCAGGGGAAAGAAGTGCTCGGGATTCGCCTGTCCTGGGAGAAGCGCTACATCACGCTTGGCCCGGTCGCGACGCTCGTCGGCCTGGCTTTCCGCCTCTTCGATCCCGAGAACCATCTCGGCAAGGGCGAGGATATCGGGATCACGGTGGCCCTCATCCCGGCGAACCATCCGGGCGTTCACATCGGGCGACGGCACCTTCCGTCAGGCGCAGCATTCCCGAACGGTCCCAACTGGGGCAAAGACGTCTTCATCCCCATGGACTGGGTCATTGGCGGCGAGCGCATGGTCGGCCAGGGCTGGCGCATGCTCATGGAGTGTCTCGCTGCTGGTCGCGCGATCTCGCTGCCTTCCTCCGGCACTGCCGGCGCCAAGATGATGCTGCGCGTGACAACGGCTTATGGGCGCATCCGCAAGCAGTTCGGCTTGCCCGTTGCCAGGATGGAAGGCCTTGAGGAGCCGCTCGCCCGTCTCATCGAGACGGCCTATGTCAACGAGGCCGGACGTGCCGTGACGGCGGCCATGGTTTCGGCCGGCGAAAAGCCGTCAGTCATCTCGGCGATCATGAAGTATCAATCGACCGAACGGCTGCGTCAGGCGGTCAACGATGCCATGGACCTGCACGGCGGCCGCGGCATTTGCGATGGGCCCGCGAACTACCTCCAATCCGCCTATCAGATGGTGCCCGTCGGCATCACCGTCGAGGGCGCCAATATCCTGACGCGCTCGTTGATCACGTTCGCGCAGGGCGCGCTGCGCTCACACCCCTATCTCTATGACGAGATCAAGGCCGCCCAGAACCCTGATCCGCAGCGCGGGCTCATCGCCTTCGATGCGGCCTTCGGCAGCCACGTTGCCTTCTCGCTGTCGAACGCCTTCGGCGCCTTCTTCCATAACGTCACAGGCGGGCTCTTCGCCACGGTGCCTGACAAGGCCTACGGAACTGCCGAGTGGTACCGCCAGCTCGGACGCGCCTCGCGCAACTTCGCCCTCGTCGCTGATGTCACGGTGGCGGTACTCGGCGGTGGCCTCAAGACCAAGCAGAAGATCACGGGCCGCCTTGCTGATGCACTCTCCGAACTCTATCTGCTCTCGTGCGTGCTCAAGCGCTACAGGGACGACGGCAAGCCGGCCGGGGACCGCCTCATCGTGGAGCTCTGTGCCCGCAATGCCCTCTACCGCTTCCAGGAGGCCATCGCCGGCACGATTGACAACTTCCCCAACTGGTTCGTGCGCATGAAGCTTCGTGCGCTCGTGTTCCCGTTCGGCCGACCGTACAGGCCGGCGAGCGACCGGCTCGGCCACCAAGTCGTGGCACTCGCGATCGAGCCGGGCGAGGTGCGCGACCGGCTGACCCGCGACATCTACGTCTCCCGCGACGTCAATGACCCGACAGGGCTCCTCGAGGTGACGCTCGAAAAGGTTGTCGCGGCAGAGGAGGCCGAGCGCAAGCTCGAGCGCGCGATCCGCGCCGGGACGGTGCGGCGCTATCACGGCATCGACTGGCTCGGCGATGCAGAGAAAGCAGGCGTGCTCACGAAGGACGAGGCGGCCCTTCTCCGCGAGGTCGAGGCGCTGACCGCGCGTGTGATCGCGGTCGATCACTTCGATCCGGCAGAGCTCAAGCCCAACTACATGATGCCGGGCCACAATGCCGTGGCCGCCCAGCGCAGTGCCGCCGCAGAATGATGAGAGCGAGAGGTCTTCCATGACCGATATGAGCAGCCTCAAGGACTGGCGCTTCTCGATCGACGAGCAGCAGATCGCCTGGGCGATCTTCGACCGCGAAGGCGAAAGCCAGAACGCGCTCGGCCGCCGCCCGCTCGAGGAGCTCGGCGCCATCGTCGAGCGCGTTGAGGCGGGAGCACGCGACCGCTCGATCGCTGGCCTGGTCATCCTCTCGGGCAAGGAGAAGGGCTTCATCGTCGGCGCCGACGTGCGCGAGTTCGAGCAGTTCACAAGCGAGGCCGAGGTCCGTGAGGCCATCCGCCCGGTGCTCGACATGCTCGACCGTATCGAGAAGATGCCGATCCCGGTCGTTTGCGGCATCCACGGCTTCTGCCTCGGCGGCGGGCTTGAGCTGGCGCTCGCCTGCCATTGGCGCATTGCAACGCGCGACGACAGCACGCGCGTCGGCTTTCCCGAGGTCCGGCTCGGCATCTTTCCGGGCTTCAACGGGACGGCCCGCTCGATCCGCCAGGCCGGCGCCATGGCCGCGATGCCCGCAATGCTCGCCGGCTCCATGATCCGCGCGAGCGCGGCACGCGGCATGGGGCTCATCGACGAGCTGGTGGCCAGCCCGGCGAACCTCCCCTGGGCCGCCCGCAAGGCGATCGCTCATAAGCGCCGCTCGAAGCCCGCGGGCGGCTGGCGCAATCTCGTGCGGCTCTGGCCCGCGCGCAATCTGCTGGTCTCCAAGATGCGCGCCGAGACGGCGAAAAAGGTGCGCGAGGATCATTATCCGGCCCCTTTCCGCCTCATCGATCTCTTCGAGCAGTACGGCGGCGACCTCGATGCCATGAAGGCGGCCGAGACGCGGGCCTTCGCGCCGCTCATGGTCTCCGAGACATCGCGCAATCTGCGCCGCGTCTTCCGGCTCTCCGAGATGCTGAAGGCACAGGCCCCGAAAGACATCTCGTTCAAGCCACTGCGCGTGCATGTCATAGGCGCCGGCGTCATGGGCGCCGACATCGCCGGCTGGTGCGTCGCGCAGGGCATGGAGGTGACGCTGCAGGATCTCTCGGCTGATCAGCTCGCGAAGGGCATTGCAGCCCAGGGCAAGCTGTTCTCGCGGCGCTTCCGCACGAAGCCGCTGCGCGACGCGGCCAAGGCGCGCCTGATCGCCGACCCGAACGGCGATGGTATTGCGCGGGCCGATGTCGTGATCGAGGCGATCGTTGAAAAGGTCGATGTCAAGCAGAACCTGTTCAGGAGCCTCGAAGGCAAGCTCAAGCTCGGCGCCGTCATGGCAACCAACACCTCCTCGATCATGATCGAGGACATCGCCGCAGGGCTGAGCGATCCGGGCCGCCTGATCGGCATCCACTTCTTCAATCCGGCTGCGCAGATGCCCCTCGTCGAGGTGATCCGCGGCCAACAATCGCGTGAGGACGAGGTGCGCAAGGGCTGCGCCTTCGTCACCGCCATCGACAAGTTCCCGCTGATCGTGAAGAGCAACCCCGGATTCCTCGTGAACCGGGTGCTGGCACCCTACATGATGAATGCCATGCAGCGGCTCGAGGGCGGCGAGGCGGCGGAGCTGCTCGATGAGGCTGCGCGCACATTCGGGATGCCCATGGGGCCAATCGAGCTCGCCGACACCGTCGGCCTCGACATCTGCGCGCACGTCGGGCGCATTCTCGGCTTCTCGGCGGAGGGCTCTCGCCTCGAGCGGCTAGTTTCAGGCGGCAAGCTCGGCAAGAAGACGGGCGAGGGCTTCTATGTCTGGAAGGACGGCAAGCCGGTGAAAACCGAGAAGCCCTATGACAGGCGCGAACTCGAACGCCTCGGGCGCGAGCTGGTCGAGCCGCTGATCCGCGAATGCGAGAAATGCCTCGAGGAAGGCATTGTCGAAAGTGCCGATCTCGTCGATGCCGGGGTAATCTTCGGCACGGGCTTCGCGCCCTTCCGCGGGGGGCCGCTGCACTACCGGGCCGCGACACGCGGGCAGGCGGCGCCGGCGCAACAGGCGGCGGAGTAGGAGGCCGCCGGTCGCCCGGCAGCCTTCGGTCAGAAAATGCCCAGCGACCGGACAAGGATGACAACGATCATCGCCGGAGCGAGCACCCGGACTGCCCACAGCCAGGCGGGGCCGAGCCGGGAGCCGGCGAGGTCGGCATCGGCGAGAGCATGGGCGCGCGCCATCCGCCAGCCGACCAGGGCCGCCACGAGCAGTCCGCCGATCGGCAGAACGAAATTCGAGATGCCCTGGTCGATCGCATCGAGGACCGGGAGGCCCAGCAGCGTGATGCCGTCGAGCAGACCATAGCTGAGCGCGGATGGCACCCCGAGCAGCAGGACGACCCCCGTCAATCCCCAGCTGGCACGGATGCGCGGTATGCCGAGGCGGTTCACGGCATACGTGACCCCGACCTCCAGCAGCGAGATCATGGACGTCAGCGCGGCGGCCGAGAGCAAAAAGAAGAAGATCGGCCCAACCAGCCAACCCCCGGGAAGCTGCAGCAGAATCTGCGGGAATGTGACGAAGGCCAGCCGCGGCCCTGCCGCGGGATCACCGCCGAGGGCAAACACCGCCGGGAATATCGCCAGACCGGCGACGAGCGCGAACAGCGTGTCGCCGGCAACGACCGTCGCCGCGGCGCCCGGAATGCGCGTGGATGCGCCGAGGTAGCCGCCGTAGGTGATGAAGACGGCCATGCCGAGCCCGAGCGAAAAGAACGCTTGGCCAAGCGCCGCCAGATAGAGGCTCGGCCGCCCGAACGCGCTCCAGTCGGGCGCGAGCAGGAACCGCACGCCGGCCCCCGATCCCGGCAGCGTCAGCGAGAAGATCGCGAGGCCGGCGACGATCAACGCCAGAAGCGGCATCAGCAGCAAGTTCAGCCGCTCGATCCCCTGCTGAATGCCGCCCGCAACGACGAAGCCTGATACGGCCAGGATCAGCGCCTGCCAGATGATGGGCTCGATTCCGTTGGCTATGAAGCGCTCGAAATACTCGCCATACCCGTGGGCCGTCGCTTCCCAGAGCCCACCGGTGAGCGCACCAACGAAGTACCGGACGGCCCAGCCCGCAATCACCGAGTAGTAGCTGAGGATGAGCAGGGCGCCGACAACCAGCAGCCAGCCGCCGACGCGCCATCGGGGCGAGCCGCCTGCCGCCTCGATCGCTGTGACGGTATCGCCCCCACTGCGCCGGCCAATCGTAATCTCGGCGATCACGAGCGGCCATCCGATGAGGATGACGAAGCATACGTAGGTGAGCAGGAACACCCCGCCGCCGTTCTCGCCTGCGACATAAGCGAAGCGCCAGATGTTGCCGAGCCCTACGGCGGCGCCGATCGCCGCAAGAACGAAGCCGATCCTCGACTGCCATTGTTCCTGCATCTGCTCTTCCCTCGTCCGGCGACACCGTCCTGCATCCGCCGGGGCGCCCGCCCGATGCACGACCGTTCCGCACCGTTCGGCGAGAGCATAGCCCGCTCCGGCGCTTATTGCCTCCAAACTCGGGGCCGAAGACCGCAATCCGGGGCCGCGGCTGGGGCGCGCGGTGGGTTGCAGCGGCCACATGCGGCTTGGTGGCGTTGCGCGCCGGGCCCCCCTCGGCTAATGCTGGCCCTGGCTCAGCTCACCCATTCGCCGGCGCGGGCCAATCGGCGCCGCGCGCGGTAGGCTTTGGGCCCCGTAGCTCAGTTGGATAGAGCATCTGCCTTCTAAGCAGAGGGTCGCAGGTTCGAATCCTGCCGGGGTCGCCATTCAGGAACCGGGCTGCTGATACTGCTCAGCTTTTTGGCATTATTCCCAAACCCCTCGGGTAGGTTTGGGATTCCGCTCTTCGGCTTCGTGTCGCGGAGGCGGGCGATGGCGGCTTCGGCGAGCTTCAACTGCTCCGCAGCTTTCGTGTAGCGGGATACTTCGGCGAGAGTGGCATGGCCGGTGATGGCGGCGATTTCGTTGGCTGAGCATCCCGCCTCGGCCAAGCGGCGCGCCGCGGCCTTGCGCAGCCCGTGCGTCACGCAGCGCTCTGGCAGACCTGCCTCGGCAATGCGGTCGGCCATGAAGTTGCCGAAGCCATTCCCGGTGAAAGCCTTGCCGAAACTGGTAACCAGGATCGTTTTGTGGCTGTGAGGCCAGTGTGCCAAGGCCTCAGCAAGGGCAGGATGAACAGGCACGCCCAACCTCGCCCCCGTCTTCCTCTGCACCACGTGGATAATGCCGCCATCGATATCGGGCCACGCCATGTGGACGACATCCGATCTACGCTGGCCGGTGTACAGGAGGAGCGCAAAGGCGGTTCGGGCCAAGGTGCCGAGCGGCCAGCGGCGCTCGAAGGCCGCGATCTCCTCGTCCGTCCACGTGTGAAACTGACCCTCCGCGAACTTCTTCACCCGTGCGCACGGATCGTCGCTTCGCCATCCCTTGTCAATTGCGAAGCGCACCAGGATGCGGAGCTTCTTGAGCGCCTCATTGGCTGCGCCCGGGCGTGCGGCACGCTTCGCCAGCATTCGCTGTACGTGCTCCCGCGTCATCTCGCGCACTTGGCGGTGGCCGATGTTCTCATCCACCACCAGGCGCTCGATGACACCTCGGTAGGCCCGCTGCGTGGCCAGTCCGAGGCGCAGATAATCGGGACTCGTGAAATAGTCCTGCACGAGGCGATCAAACGTCCCCGGCGCGCCACGCTCCTTGCGCAGCCGTTCGACCGGCTCGCCGCGCGCGGCCTGCTCGTAGGCGAGCATGAACTCAGGTGATCCGGGCGCGCCCGCGAGTGCAACGCGCTTGCCGCGCCCCGCCCGGTAGTAGTAGCGCCAGCGCCCGTGACGGTCGCGGAAGCGGTCAATGTGCTTGAGGCGTACGATCGTCATTCGTAATCCGACCAGCTGTTCTCAGTGACTTCTTTCACTGGCTGCCCGTCCTCGCCCTCCCGCGGCAGGTCGCGAAACGCGGCGTCGAGTTCTTCGATATCCCAGATCCGGCGGCTTCCGGCCAGTCGTGGGCGCGGCATGCGCCCGTCCACGACCAATCGGCGAAAGAATGATGGTGAAACGGAGATATAGGTCGCGGCCTCGACCTCGGAAAGGCCCCGGCGCACGGGGAGGCGAACTGAGACGGCATCTTTGCGGGTCATGCGCGGCGCGTGATTTGGTGCAGGTCAAGTGCGTTGTCCGCTGTACCACCGCAGGCAAATCACAATATAGGACACTCGGGGAAACAGGTCGGCCGATATCCCGGTTGAATACCGGGATCAAGACGGGAGCGGAGAGCCTGACCAATTTGGAAAGGGGGATCGCTTATGGCAATGCTCGTCGATCCAACGCCGCGCACACTCCACGAAATGATGGCCTGGGAGGAGTTTCGTGACGCCATCCGCCGACACCCGCCTGAGACACTGCGAACGAGGGCGCAGGCCATCTGTGTGATGGAGATCGAGCCGGACATGGTGGCGCTGCGGACGGGCATTCTCCATGAACTCGAGACGGCGGACGAAGAAGGTGATCTCCCCGAGACGCTCATCTTCGTCGGCCTGAAACTCGGCCTGGTGGCCGCCTACGCCTATCTCCCTACAGCCGGCAGCTGCTTCCAGATCAAGCGCTTCTGTTGGCGCTGTTTTCCGCGAGCAGGACACGAGGCCATCGAGAGCGGGCGCACCCGGCTGCCCACGGATGGCCTGCCGCCGCAGTCCATTGAGAGCGACCTGGCGAACCGGGCGTTGTTTGTTCCCGCGAGCGCAGTAAAGGATCTGCTGAACCTGCGGCCGCCGTCTGACGCCGCGCTAGACAGAATTGCCACGCTGGTCATTTCTGCTCATCAGGCCCAGAGTGCCGCGAAGATGCGCAAGCGAGATTTCATCGACAGGATCATTGATCTCGCCCCCGGCTGCACTCGGGAGCGCGCAGAGCGCGCTTGGGCCAAGCATGCGCCTGCAGCATGGAAGCGGCCCGGTCGGCCGCGCCGAGCCTGAACTGCCGCGATCTCATTTGATCGGGAAATCGAGGGGCGAAGTCTTCGTCCCCAAATATTATTTCCGCGCCAACTCGTCATGATCTCTCGCACTCACGTTGCGGGAGTGGGGCGAGCATGGCGTCAGATAAGAGGAAGCGAGCCGGACGGGGCCGCGCACCGGTCGACAGTGCGCACAGACCGGCTCCGTTGAAGTCGCCCGAGGAAGTGGCGACGTACCTCGCCGTGTCCGTGGTGGGTGTGTACAGGCGGCTCCGTGAGGGTCGCCTTCGCGGGCACAAAGTCGGCGGTCAGTGGCGCATCCCCGATGACGCCGTGCGCGAATATCTTGAGGAAAGTATTTGCGTGCCCAAAACGCAAAAATCGCAGAAATGAGGAAAATATAATCCCGATAATGAGAACCATTTTGGGGGTGATATTTTCCTTATCTATTGAAATTGATCGGACCTGATCACCATATGCCAAAAATCGGAGGTGGAAAATGCGCAATCAGTTTTCAAAGAAACCGACGTTGGCCGACGTTTTGGCCGAAATCTCATGCGACGCGGAGCTGTCCCGCGCGCGGCGGGCGGCTGTGTGCTCCGCCATTCGCGTCGCGTGCCGCAGCATGAGCATTACGCCCGAGGTGGCGCCCGCCAATGTCGCGTTCCTCTCTGCCAAGTTGAAGGATGTCGAGCCGGCGGCTGTGGGACTGACCGCGAAGCGCCTCTCGACGATCCGGTCCGACTTGATATTCGCACTGCGCCATCTCGGTCTCGCCGGACCGGGTACCTATCTCGTGGCGATGAGCCCGAAATGGCTTGCGCTCTGGCGACGCCTGCCGACCAAGTACGATCACACGTCCATGTCGCGACTGTTCCGTTTCTGCTCGGGACAAGGCATCCAGCCGGCCGGGGTGACCGATGACGTCATGGACGCCTTCGAGGAAGCACTGCGGGCGGAGACGCTGATCAAGAATCCCCGAGTCACACGCCAAAACGCCTGTCGTGCGTGGAACAAGCTCGCCGGCACAGTTCGTGGCTGGCCGAAGGTCCGTGTCACCGTCCCCCGCTACACCGACCACTACATTTTGCCGTGGTCGGCATTCCCGGCGGGCTTCGCGGCTGATGTCGAGCGCCACCTCGCCCGTCTTGGACACGTCGACCTTCTTGATCTCAATGCGCCGCCGCGCCCCTTGCGGGCGATCACCCTGAAGAACTATCGCGTGCAGCTGCGACGCTTTGCATCGATGCTCGTCCATTGTGGTCATCGGCCAGATAAGATCAGGGATGTTGCCTACCTCGTGCAGCCCGCTCATGTGCAGGAGGGCCTCCGCTTTCTGCTAGCGCGTCACGGCAACAAGCGGCTCCGCGCGGCATTCGACCTCGCGACGCTCTTGACGAACGTTGCTCGTCACTGGGTCGGCGCTCCGAAAGAGCACGTCGACATCATCGCCCGCTACGCAAAGCAGGTCCGCCCCCCGGCTGAGGGCATGGGGCGCAAGAACCGCGAGCGCTTGGCGCCGCTCCGCGATGAGCGCAATCTCGCCCGGCTCTTCATGCTGCCCGGCAAGATCCGCAAGGAGATCGAAGCACGGCGCGGCAGTCGGCGCGACGATGCGCTGCTCATGCAGCTTGCCGTCGCGCTCTCGATCCTCACCTATGCGCCCATCCGAATTGGTACGCTCTCCTTGCTCCGCGCGGACCGCCATCTCAGATGGTCGGCGCCGCGCATGGGCGGCGAACTCATCATCAATATCGACGGTGAGGAGACCAAGAACGGCCAATCGCACACCTTTCCGCTTCCGCCGGATTGTGCGAGCCTCATCCGGCTCTACTTGACGAAGTACCATTCACGGCTGGTCGTGGGCGGGAATCCATTTCTGTTCACGAGCGATCTGCCCGGCCGGCCCAAGCGGGCGGACACGCTTGGCAAGCAGCTCTCGCGGCTGGTACGTCGCAGCCTTGGCCTGGAGGTCAATCCGCACCTCTATCGCCACCTTGTGCATCTGGTCGTGCTGAACCGGTTCCCCGGCGCCTACGCCATGATCTCGCGAATTCTCGGCCACAGGTCCCTCGCGACGGCGATCCGCAACTACGCGACGGAAGACATGCCAATCGCGCTGCGGGCCTATCAGGACCTCGTCGATGATGCGGCTGCTGGCCGCGTGCTGCGGCCGACGCTCAGGGCCGTGGCGACCGGGCTCGACGGCTGGCACGTGGGGAATGACGATGGCGCGGCATAAGCAACCGTTCACTGTCGGGCTGCCGCTCGAAGTATGGCCGGACATCGACCGTCGCGCCTGGAACGACGCGAATCGTGTCGGCGATCTCCTCGCCGGATGCGGCCCGGCGGTGCGGTGGACATCGAAGACCCGCCTATCGGTCCGCAAGGCCTATGGCTGCTGGCTTCGGTATCTGATGGATCACGATCGCCTGGACCGCGTCACGGCGATCGGCGACCGCGTCTCCCCCGAGAACCTGCGTGACTATATCGGCGAACTGCGGCCCCATCTCAGTCCGAACACGGTACTGACGCGATTGCGGCACCTCTCAATGGCCATTGCGGCTATGGACACCACCGCCGATCGATCCCTGCTCAATCTCGCGATCGGCCGTCTGACGCCGATCTCGCGTCCGGTCCGCGACAAGGCCCCGAAGCTCGTCTCGCCGGTCGTCCTTCTCGATCTCGGAATGAATCTCATGGCCGGCTGGCAGGGTCGCGCGGGGCACGATCCGCGACTGAACGCCATGGACTACCGCGACGGCCTGATGATCGCCTTCGTGGCGCTTTGCCCGATTCGCGTTGCCAACCTCGCCGCGATGACGATTGGACGCCATCTTACGTTTACGGCTGGCCGGCCGCGCATCCAGTTCGCCGCCACCGAGATGAATGGCAAGCGCGCGCTCGCGTTCGATTGGCCGGATTGCTTGATTGGGGCCCTCGAGTTCTATCTTCGCGAGATCCATCCACTGCTGTATGCGGGCTCGCTCGAGACACCGCCGCCGCTGTGGCCGAGCTTGGCGCGACGTCAGCCGCAGATGACGCCGCACGGCATCTACACGCGCATCACGCAGGTGACGGAGAAGCACCTCGGGGTAGCGATCTCACCGCATCTGTTCCGCGACGCGGCCGCCACGTTCATCGCCGAGCTCGCGCCCCAGCATGCTCGCATGACGGCCGCCGTCCTGCAGCACCGGAGTTTTCAGACCACGAGCTGGCACTACATTCATGGCCAACAGCATCTCGCGGCTCGCGTGTATCACCTAGCCGTCGCGGATATCGTCGAGCAACGACGCGAATAGGGCAAGCTCCTCGCGGTAGCCTCACCGCTCGAATCCATGAGGCCGGTTCGGCCCCCGCGTCTGCGAGAACAGAACTTGGCGTTGCCGTAGTCCGGCTCGGTCAGAGGTTCCCTAAAGCGATAGCACCAAGCAGACCCGCCAGGGCGTAAGCGAATTCCGGTCGGCTGATCTCATCGGGCGCACTGTAGACATTCGATATTGTGGACGACACCAGCCCGGCATCAATCCATGGGAATGCGAGCCACGCTCCCAAAACCGTTGCGAAAACAATGGCCCAAAAGAACGATAGCCGCACCAGCGGCAAGGCTAGTCCAAACATCAGCAGTCCCCGTCACTTCGGACCTATGCTTGGTGTCACGCGACATGGAAAACTGATGAGGTGGACGGCGCCCGCTCCCGGCATCGAGTGTGCCAAAGGGTGATCGTTGGAGAACGATTCACATGAGGGGGCCATCCACATGCAAGCTATCACGATCGGCATCGATCTCGCCAAGACCGTGTTCCAGATCCACGGCGTGGATGCTGTTGGCAAGGTTGTCATCAAACGACAGTTGCGGCGTAGCCAGTTAATCGCGTTTTTCGGCAAGCTCACGCCCTGTCTCATCGGCATGGAAGCGTGCGCCACAGCGCACCACTGGGCGCGCGAGCTAATGAAGCTCGGGCACACGGTGCGGCTGATGCCGGCGAGCTACGTGAAAGCCTACGTCAAGCGATCGAAGAACGACGCTGCCGATGCCGCTGCGATCTGCGAGGCGGTAACGCGCCCGAGCATGCGCTTCGTGCCCGTCAAGACGGTCGAGCAGCAGGCTTCGCTGATGCTGCACCGGGCGCGCGATCTTCTCGTTCGCCAGCGAACGCAACTCATCAATGCCTTGCGCTCACACTTGGCCGAGGTCGGTCTCGTCGCGCCGCATGGCGTCGACGGCATCAAGGCCCTCGTTGCCATCGTGACCAACGAGGCAGAACGAGATGACCTGCCCGAGGCGATGCGGCAAGCTCTTATGCCGCTCGTCGCACAACTGAAGGCTCTTAGCGACCGGATCAGCACGCTTGAGCGCGCCCTTCATTCCCGGCACCGGGCGAGCGATGCGAGCCAGCGGCTCGAGACTGTGCCCGGTATCGGCATCATCGGGGCCACTGCCATCGCGGCGACCGTGACGGATCCGGCCGCGTTCAGATCGGGGCGCGAACTCGCCGCCTGGATCGGGCTCGTCCCGCGCCAACACTCGACCGGCGGCAAGCAGCGGCTAGGCGGCATCTCCAAGCAGGGTGACCGTTACCTGAGGCGCTTGCTCATTGTCGGCGCGACAACAGTGATCCGCCATGCACGCGCGCACCCCGACAAGCATCCCTGGCTCATGAAGCTGTTAGCGAAGAAGCCATCCAAGGTCGTCGCCGTCGCGCTTGCCAACAAGATGGCCCGCATCGCCTGGGCGATCCTGACCAAGGGCGGCACCTACCGGGCGTCTGCATCCGCAGCGACGTTCTGAGCGACGACGACAGCAAGCGAATTGCGAGGGTGATGATGGCGTGATGCGAGACGGTCGAGCCGTCGATCGGGAGAGCTCTCCGGGGGCTATGGGCTTGTGAAGCCCGGAAAACTGATTGAGCCCCGATCCGCGGATCACATCAGGGCCAGCGGTCATGCACCGCGCAAACAGGCCGGACACATGACTTGCACCCGACCGCGAGCAACTACGTCAGATTCCTCTTGCAACGCGGGCGTCGTCCACACATG
>JBKBPL010000047.1:0-27343 GCA_046293075.1 Hyphomicrobiaceae bacterium
CGGCGTTGCCAGCATGAAGCTCTCCGCGATCTCCGTGCCCGCGCTGATCGTGGCGCATCGCCATGACGGCTGCGACCTCACGCCGGCGGAGGACGCAACGAAGTTGACCCGAGGCCTCACGAAATCGCGCAACGTGCACGTCGTGCTGCTCGATGGTGGCAGCCCGCCCCGCTCGGGGCCATGCCAGGCTCTGTCCGCGCATGGCTTCCTCGGCGTCGAAAGTCAGGTCGTCACACGTATCGCGCAATTCATAAAGGCCAACTGAGGCCGCTTCGCCGCCTCACCTTCTGAGCAGCGCCGCGCCCGCGCCCAGCGCCCGCAACTTGCCCACCGCCACCGCCCGCGGCAATGGAGCCATGCCGCAGTTCGTGCAGCCCTGGATACGCTCCGCGTCGGCGTATTTCAGCGCTTCCTTCAGGGTGCCGGCAACCTGCTCCGGCGTCTCGATCTTGCTTGTCGCAACATCGATGGCGCCGACCAGGATGGTCTTGTCTGCGAGCAACGTGATGAGTGAGATCGGCACCTTCGAGCCGGCACACTCGAGCGAGACCTGCTGGATTTTGGATCGATTGAGTGCGGGAAAGATCTCCTCGTACTGGCGCCACTCACCGCCGAGCGTCTCCTTCCACTTGACATTGGCCTCGATGCCGTAGCCATAGCAGATGTGTACCGCGGTCTTGCAGGTGAGCCCAGCGGCGGCGGCTTCGAGCGCAGCAATCCCCCACTCTTTCACGTCATTCATGAACACGTTGAAGGCGGGCTCGTCGAACTGGATGACATCGGCGCCCAGCGCTTCAAGCTCGCGCGCCTCAGCGTTGAGCACCTTGGCAAAGGCCATGGCCATGTCTGCGCGGCGGCCATAGTGCGCATCGGCGATCGTATCGCAGATGGTCATCGGCCCCGGCAGCGTGAACTTCATCTGCCGTTTCGTGTTGGCGCGCACGAAGCGGACGTCCTCGCTGTGCACAGACTTCTTGCGCGTGATCGGCGCGGTGACCGTCGGCACCTCGACGACGTAGCGATTGTCGCGAATGCCCATCTGGGTTTTCTTCTGCCAGTCGATGCCGCCGACATGCTCGAGAAACCCATGCACGAAGTGGATGCGGAACTGCTCGCCATCCGAAACGATGTCGATGCCGGCATCCTCCTGCAGCTTTAGCCACACGAGAACCGCATCCTCCTGCGCGCGGCGGAGTGCCTCGCCCTCGTGACGCCAGGCTCCCCAAAGCTTCTCGGGCTCCGCAAGCCAGGCAGGCTTCGGCAGACTGCCGGCCACCGTGGTCGGAAAAAGCGTGCGGGCCATGACGGTATCCTCCGAGGTCGTTCTTGTAGCGTCTCCTGACAGGGACAATGCGCACCGTACGCCCAAGGATGGGATCGCGAAACCGGTGCTCAATCGCCGGATGTCACAATCCGTTGATTCGCATCAGCGCCTGGAAATGCTTCTCGGCCTGGAACGCGACGATCTGCATGTACTGGCGCGCGGTGTCCCGGACCTGGTCCTCGGGCATGATCTCCAGAGGCCGCCCCGTAGACATGGCGAGCACCTGCTGCTTGCAGGCACGCTCGAGATAGTAGAGATCGTCGAAGGCCAAGGCGATCGAGGGGCCGCCGATCGAGATGCCGTGATGCGCCAGGAAGAAGACGTCGGCATTGGGATTGGTCTTCTGCGCCTCGGCAATGCGCTTCCCCTCCGCTTCATCGAGCGCGATACCACCGAAGGTCTGGTACACGACACGGCCGTAGTAGCGGGTGGCCGTCTGGTGCGCCATCTCGAGCCGCCCGCCCTGCACCATGGTCAGCGACGTCGCCCACGGCATATGCACGTGCAGGATGCACTGGTGGCGGGGATTGGCGCGATGGCCCTGCACGTGGATGTGCCGTGCCGTCGCCTCGACCTCGCCATCGCCCTCGATGACCTGGCCATCGCCATCGATCAGCAGAAGGTGCTCGGGCCGCATTTCTGACCAGTGAAGGCCATAGGGATTGATCAAGTAGCGTTCCTCGGCTCCTGGCACCACGACCGAGAAGTGATTGCAGATGCCTTCGGCGTAGCCGAACTTCTCCGCGAGGCGAAAGGCAGCGGCAAGCTCGCGGCGCAGGCGCATGGGAGAGCTGGCAGAAGTCGGCATATGGGACCTCGGTCTGTCGGACGGACAGGGCGCGAAATGATAGAAAGGATGGGCGATCCTGCCAAGCGACTGCTTGGCTCGCCAGCCAAGCCGATGCGACGGATCGCTGAGCGCCGGCGAAAGCTGGAGGAAGCCGCAAATCACATGCGCGCTTCCAACATGCTGCCAAGAAGGGGGCAATCATGCCGGATTGGCTCGAGATCTTCCTCCCCGCCACAGCCGCGACCGGTGCCGGCCACAATCAGAGCTTCACGTGCCGCAGCCGCAGCGCATTCGTAATCACGCTCGCCGAGGAGAGCGCCATGGCCGCCGCCGCGATGATCGGCGAAAGCAGGATGCCGAGGAAGGGGTAGAGCACGCCGGCTGCCACGGGCACGCCCGCTGCGTTGTAGATAAAGGCGAAGAACAGGTTCTGGCGGATATTCGTCATCGTCGCCGCCGAGAGGTGGCGCGCACGCACGATGCCGCCGAGATCGCCCTTGAGCAGCGTCACACCCGCGCTCTCCATGGCGACATCCGTGCCCGTCCCCATGGCAATACCGACATCCGCCGCGGCCAGTGCCGGCGCGTCGTTCACGCCGTCTCCCGCCATGGCGACGACCCTGCCCGCGCGGCGCAAGCGCGTGATGACCTTGCTCTTGTCCTCCGGCAGGACCTCCGCCTCCACATCGGCGATCGCGAGCCTGCGTGCGACGGCCGCGGCAGTGGTCCGGTTGTCGCCGGTCAGCATCACGATGCGGATGCCGGCTTCCTTGAGCGCCGCAATGGCGCTCGGCGTGGTGTCCTTGATCGGATCGGCGATCGCGATGAGGCCCGCCGCCTTGCCGTCGATGGCCACATGGATGGCCGTTGCCCCGTCGCGACGCATGTCGTCGGCGCGGCGATCGAGGCGCGCCGTATCGATGCCGGCATCACACATGATGCGGTGGTTACCGATCACCAGCGCATGGCCTTCGACAGTGCCGACGACGCCCTTGCCGACCGGCGACTCGAAGCTTTCCGGGTTCGCGAGCGTCAGATTTCGCTCCATCGCAGCCCGTACAATGGCATCGGCGAGCGGGTGCTCGCTGCTCCGCTCGAGACTGGCCGAGAGGCGAAGAAGCTCGCTCTCGTCGACCCCTGGTTCCGCGTGCAGGGCGACAACGCTCGGCCGCCCCTCGGTGAGCGTGCCGGTCTTGTCGACAACCAGGGTGTCCACCTTCTCCAGGCGCTCCAGCGCCTCGGCATTCTTGATGAGGACGCCTGACTGCGCGCCACGTCCGACACCCACCATGATCGACATCGGCGTCGCGAGGCCCAGCGCACATGGGCACGCGATGATGAGCACCGAGACCGCCGCAATGAGCCCGAACGTCAGTCGTGGTTCCGGCCCCCACAGTGACCAAGCCACGAATGCCAGCACCGCCACGGCGATGACGGTCGGCACAAACCAGGCCGAGACCTGATCGGCAAGCCGCTGGATCGGTGCGCGGCTGCGCTGGGCTTCCGCCACCATCTGCACGATGCGGCTGAGCACGGTGTCGCGCCCCACCTTGTCGGCACGCATGACGAAGCTGCCCGACTGGTTCATGGTGCCGCCGATCACCCTGTCGCCGGTGCTCTTCGTCACCGGCATGGCCTCACCCGTCACCATGGACTCATCGATCGCACTGCGGCCCTCGAGAATCTCGCCGTCGACGGGAACGCGCTCGCCGGGCCTGACGCGCAACCGGTCACCCACCACCACGGCTTCGAGGCTCACGTCCTCGTCCGCGCCATCGGGCAGAATGCGTCGCGCCATCTTGGGCGAGAGATCGAGCAGTGCGCGGATGGCGCCGCTCGTCTGCTCACGCGCGCGCAGTTCCAGCACCTGACCGAGCAGCACCAGCACCGTGATGACGGCCGCCGCCTCGAAATAGACCGCAACCGAGCCATCGTGGCCGCGCATCGATGACGGGAACAATCCCGGCGAGGCCGTGCCGACAACGCTGTAGAGCCACGCCACGCCCGTGCCGATGGCAATGAGCGTGAACATGTTGAGGTTGCGCGTCCTGATAGATGCCCAGCCGCGCACGAAGAATGGCCGGCCGGCCCAAAGCACGACCGGCGTCGCGAACGCAAGCTGCATCCAGTTCGATGTCTGCTGACCAAGCCACTGGTGCAGATCAATGAGGTGGCCGCCCATCTCCAGCACGAACACAGGGAGCGTCAGAGCGAGACCGATCCAGAAGCGCCGCGTCATGTCGGCGAGCTCGGGATTGGGCCCGGTGTCAGCCGTCGCGACCTCGGGCTCGAGCGCCATGCCGCAGATCGGACAGGCGCCCGGACCTTCCTGGCGGATTTCGGGGTGCATGGGGCAGGTGTAGATGGCCCCCGGCGGCACCGGCGCTGGCGGCACCTCGGCGGGCGCCAGGTACTTCATCGGATCGGCGATGAATTTCTCGCGGCAGCGGGCGGAGCAGAAATAGAAGGGACGGCCCTCGTGCACATGGCGGTGCTTGGCCGTGTGCGGGTCGACGCTCATGCCGCAGACCGGATCTTTGACCTTGTGCGCGGCCTCGGGCATCCGCTGCGCGTCGCCGTGCCCGCCGCAGCAAGAGCCATGTGGGGTATGATCCCCGTGCGATCCGTGCAGTGCCTGCTGGCTCATGATGATTTTCCGCCGATGAAATCGCTGCCCGCGACCCATACCCCCACCGGGTATTGCTTGACGCATATACCCCTGTCGGGTATCCGTCAAGCATGAGCCACGACGCCAAATTGTCCCGCCTCAAACGCCTGAACCGCATCGAGGGACAGGTCCGAGGCCTCGCCCGCATGGTCGAGGAGGACCGCTACTGCATTGACATCGTCACCCAGATCGCCGCCGTGCGCGCGGCGCTGCGACGAGTCGAGGAATCCATACTCCGCGACCATATCGACCACTGCGTTCGTCACGCCATTGCAAGTGGCGACAAGGCCGAGCAAGAGCAGAAGGTCGCCGAGCTCATGGAAGTCCTCAGCCGATCAGACCGCTGATCCTGCGGCCACCGCGCCGCGATACCAAGAGGGCCACATGACCGCGCGCATCCGACAGTACTCTCGCCGCTCGGTGCTCGGCCTCATCGCCGGAGTCACCGCTGGCCTTGGCACGCCGGCCCGCGCTGGAGCCACGCCAGCGCTGGGCGTCTTCAGAGATCCGAACTGCGGCTGCTGCATCGGCTGGGTGGCGCATCTGCGGCGCCACGGCTTCCGCGCGCACGTCACCGATACGGCCGAGATGTCGGCCATCAAAGTGCGGCTCGGCGTTCCCAGCGCCCTCGCATCCTGCCACACCGCCCAACTCGGCGCTTACGTGATCGAGGGCCATGTCCCAGCTCACGCCATCAAACGGCTCCTTGCCGAGAAGCCCGATGCGCTCGGCCTCGCCGTGCCAGGCATGCCGATCGGCTCACCGGGCATGGAGGGTGGCGCCCCCGAGACCTACGATGTGATCCTGTTCGCAAGCAGCGGACAGTCGCGCTTCGGCCGTTATCTCGGCGATCGGCCCATCTGATCGGACGCGGGCACGGCGCGCGCGGCACACGCAAGCGCGCCGAAAAGGCCCTGCCATTCAGCTCGGGGCGGCTACGAGATTGCGCGCATCGAGCTTTGCTTTGGCCCAACCGGGTTCGCACGCCTGAGGGAAACATGCCCCGCGGATCGCGCATTCCTTGACTGCGCCTCAAACAAGCCGCCCTGCCGGCAAGATGCCTTGCCTTCCGCCCCAGCATATCCGAGCATCGACGCAGAACCCCGGCCGTCCGCGGTCGCCAGCGAAGGGGAGTGCCCCCGTGCCATCCAATGACTATACGCCCCCTGCCGATGACACGGCCTGGGAGGCCGTCTCTCCCGCCGCAGCCGGCTTCGATGCCGAGAAACTCGAGGCAGCCATCGCCTGGGCGGAAGCCTCGGAAAGCCCGTGGCCGCGCTCGTTCTACTATCCCGATGGCCGCTATGTCGGGACTGTCGAGTGGAACGAGAGCGGACCGTGGAGCGAGATCACGGGTATCGTACGCCCGCGTGGCGGGCCGGCCGGCATGGTCCTCAAGCGCGGTCGGATCATTGCCGAGTGGGGCGACACGCGGCGCGCCGACGTGACATTCAGCGTCGCCAAGAGCTATCTCTCCCTGCTCGCCGGGATCGCCGTCGGCGACGGCCTCATTGGCAGCGTCGACGACCGCGTCGGTGCGACCGTGAAGACCGGTCACTTCGACGGACCGCACAACGGCCAGATCACGTGGCGGCACCTGCTCACGCAGTCCTCGGAGTGGGAGGGCGTGCTTTGGGAGAAGTCGGATCAGGTCGACCACTTCCGTCAGGTCGGCGGCGCCGAGAGCAACAAGAACAAGGGCCGGCTGCGCCAGCGGCAGACCCCCGGCACCTACTACGAGTACAACGACGTCCGCGTGAACGTGCTCGCCTTCGCGCTGCTGCAGCGCTTCGGCCGCGCGCTTCCTGATGTCCTGCGCGAGCGCATCATGGACCCGATCGGGGCGTCGCACAATTGGGAATGGCACGGCTATTCGACCTCTTGGACTGAGGTCGGGGGCCGGCGCGTGCAATCCGTCTCAGGCGGCAGCCATTGGGGCGGCGGTCTCTTCATCCCGACCCGTGACCACGCGCGCGTCGGCCTTCTCGTCGCCCGCAACGGGCGCTGGGACCGTCGCCAGCTCCTGCCCGAGAGCTGGATGAAGCAATCGCTCGAGCCCTCGGCGACAAACGATGGCTACGGCTTCCTCTGGTGGCTGAACCGCGCTGGCCGCAACTACCCGAGCGCGCCTGCAGACAGCTGGTTTGCACTTGGCGCGGGCACCAACCTGATCTGGGTCGCGCCTTCCCAGGAACTCGTTGCCGTCGTCCGCTGGATCGACAAGACCAAGGCCGATGGTTTCTTCAAGCGGCTCATGGCCGCGGCCCTCTAGGCGGCGCTTCCAACAGGAGGACAGTCATGCAGAAGATCGTCGACGAGCCCGTCACGCTCGAGCGTGTCCGCGAAATTGGCGCGGCTTTCGCCCGCCGCGACGTCAATGCGATCGTCGACTCCTTCGCTGAGGATGGCGAGTTCCGCAATGCCAAAGGCCCGGACATCTGGGGACGCGCCTATAAGGGCAAGGCAGAAATCCGCGCCTTCTTCGAGGGCCTGTTCGCGAGCAGCCCGGACATCAAGTGGACGCACACCGCCGAGTACGTCGTCGGCAACCGCGCCGTTACCGAGTGGCACCGCACGGCGACACTCACGACCGGCGAGAAGCAAGAGTGGCTCGGCTGCGACCTCTACACCTTCCGCGGCGACAAGATCCTGCGCAAGGACACCTACATCAAGGTCGTCGGATAGCGGCCGCCTTCAGTCGGGGATAAGCCCGCCATCGACGTTGTAGGACTGGCCCGTGATATTGCGCGCGCGCGGCGAGGCGAGGAAAACGACCATGTCCGCAATGTCCTCGGGCTCGTTCGGCCGCCGCAGCGGCACGCCCGCGACGGCGCGTGCCTCGACGGCCTCGATGCTGAGCCCTTCGGCTTGCGACATCACTTTCACGATCTCATCGTACATCGCCGTTCTCACAATGCCCGGACAGATCGCGTTGACGTTGATGCTGTGCGGCCCAAGTTGCTGAGCGGCGGTCTTCGTCAGGCTGATGACCGCGCCTTTGCTCGCCGCGTAGATCGCATTCGACGTGCCGGGAAAGCCCTTGCCCGCGACCGAGGCGATATTGATGATCCGCCCGCTGCGGCGCGGAATCATCTCGCGCGCGACGCGCTGCAGGCAGAAGAAGACGCCCTTGGCGTTCACCCGGTGAATGCGATCCCAATCCTCTTCCGTCAGGTCCATGATGTAGGCGCGACGAGTGACACCGGCATTATTGACCAGAATGTCGATCCGGCCGAAGGCGGCGACGCTCTCGCCCACCATGCGGTCGATCTCGCCGACGCTGCCGAGATCGGCGCGAACCGCGAGCGCGCGCCGGCCCTTGGCCCTCACGGCCGTCGCCGTGTCCGCGAGCGTGCGTTCGTTGATATCGACGACAACCACATCGGCGCCTGCATCAGCGAGCGCCAACGCCGAGGCCCGGCCTATGCCCTGCCCCGCGCCCGTCACAATGGCAACCTGATCCTTGAGCTCCATGCCCTGCATCCTCCCGGTGACCTGAGCAGGTCTCGCGCCTGCATCGGCGCCATCCTGCCACTCGACTGGATTGCCATCCAGAGGCTTGCCGCACCGCTCGCTCATAGCAGCTCGACGGACGTGGCCCTTGCCACTGCAGCGCACTGGCGGCCACAATGCCAGCCGTCAGACGTGAGCACCCAAGAGTGCGCATCCATTGCCGCCGCGGCGGCCCTCCGGAAAGTGACCGACCATGAACGCACCCGACCGCCTGCGTGCCCTTCTCGCCAAGCCCGAGTTCGTTGTCATGCCCGCAGTCTGGGATGGGCTCAGTGCCAAACTTGCCGCCACTGCCGGATTTCAGTCAGCCTTCCTCTCCGGCTCCTGCGTCGCCGCGAGCCGCCTCGGCGGGCCCGACCTCGACCTCATCTCCTTCGCGGAGATGTTCGACTCCTTCAACATGGTGCGGGGCGCGGCGCCCGACCTGCTCGTCCTTGCCGACGGTGATCACGGTTATGGCAATGCCATGAACGTGCAGCGCACAGTGCGCGCCTACGGCCGTGCCGGCGCCGCCGCCATTCTCATCGAGGACAAGATCACGCCGCGCGCCCTCACATCAGCCGGCAAGCCCTGCCTGCCGCGCGAGGAAGCGCGCATGAAGATCCGTGCCGCCGTCCAGGCAGCGAAGGAGTCCGGCATCCTCGTCATGGCACGCACCGACTGCCGGCCGACAGCCGGCATCGACGAGGCCGTGGCCCGCATCGAAATGTTCGTCGCGGAAGGGGCAGACATTCTCTTCCTCGACTCGCCGGCTGATGAAGGCGAGATCCGCCGCGCCGTTGCCGCAGCCGCCGGACGGCCGTCCTTCGCCGTGCTCTCACCCGGCGCGCCGCGCGAGACGCCCACGCGGACGAGGGCCGCCGAACTGGGCCTCAAGATCGGCACGTATCCGACGGCCATGCTGTCGCCGGCTGTGGCCGGTATGAAGGCGGGCCTCGCGGCCCTCACGGCCGGAGCGGCCGAAGCAGAAAGCGCGCTTTCGCCCGCGGAGCTGCGCGCGACTCTCGGCTATCAGGATTACGAAGCACAAGCCAAACAGTTCATCATCCAGAGCTGAGTCATGTCGCGGAGCGCGCAGCCGGGCCCCCGGCAACGGCGCCGCATTCTGGCTGCCTGACCCGCTGTCCGACGTGTCGCACCGCATTGCCGGCGAGGCTCTGTTCGGCACCGCCTATTGGGCTGCCGCGCAGCCGCATCCCGCCTTGCCTTCAGCCTTGGCCATCTCATCCGCAGCGCAGGAGGATGATGTGTCCGCCTTTGCCGGACCGCCGCAGCAGCCCTCGGCATCGCCAAGAGGGGAACGCGAGCAGACACCGGTCTCTGGCAGAACCAGCTCGACGCGCTCGGCGGCCGCTCGATCTCCAGCAATGTCAGCAACGATCGAGCGGACCTGCTCGTAGCCCGTCAGCATGAGAAATGTCGGCGCGCGCCCGTAGGACTTCATGCCGGCGATGTAGAACCCGGCTTCGGGATGGGCAAGCTCGCGCGCGCCATGAGGGCGCACGGTGCCGCAGCTGTGCTCGTTTGGATCAATGAGCGGGGCAAGCATCGTCGGGCAGTCGAGCGCCGGATCCAGGGCGAGTCTCAGCTCGCCCAGATACGAGATGTCCGGCCGGAACCCCGTCGCGACGATCAACTCATCGGCCAGGACATGACGACCGCAGCACGCCGATCCGGCGCCAATGCGCAGGCGGTCCTGCGCTTGCGTGAGATGCGTCACGTGGAAGCCTGCCTCCATTTGAAGCGCGCCGGCGCTGACAAGCCTCGCGAACGTGGCGCCGAGCTCGCCGCGCGCGGAAAGCTTATCGTTCGCACCGCCACCGAAGGACTTCTGCGGATCTGTGCTGCGCAGCAGCCAGATGACGACGGTATCCGGCGCCGCCTCCCTGAGCTTCACGAGATCAATCAACGTGCCGATGGCCGAATGCCCGGCGCCGAGCACGGCCACCCTCTTGCCGGCATAGCGCGCGCGGTCGCGCCCCAGTACGTCCGGCATGGCGTAGGCAACGCGCGCCGCCAGCTCGCGCTCGCCGAGGGCGGGGAGGCCGTTGTCACCGGCGGGGTTCGGCGAAAACCACGTGCCAGAAGCATCGATCACAGCATCGGCGATGAGGCGTTCCGGTCCCTTACCGTTCTGATAGCGGACCTCGAACGGCGCCGCGTCGCGGCCCTTGGATTTCACCTTGTCGAAACCGACCCGGCTGATCGCCGTGACCCGCGACGAGGTGCGGATATGCGCGCGAAGCGCTGTGCGCGTGGCGAGCGGCTCGAGATAGCGGGAGACCAGTTCGCCACCGGTCGGATAGCTTTGAGGATCAGGCGAGTTCCAGCCTGCGTCCGCGAGCAGGCGGGCCGACACCTTGTCGATGTTGTATTCCCACGGCGAGAACATGCGGACGTGGCTCCACTGCCGCACGGCGTGTCCCGGCGCTTCGCCCGCTTCGAGGACGACCGGTTCGAGACCGCGCTCCATGGCCTGCGCGGCTGCAGCGAGACCTACCGGCCCCGCACCAATGATCGCGACGGTCTTGCTCATGTTATCCATCCTTATGGCGGAATGATCGGAGTGAGCGGCCTACCCGGCCTTGGCAGCGGACGGCGCACAGACCGTTTCGACACAGCACTCATCGACAAGAAACGCGATCAGCTCCTGCATCACGTCATAGCTGGCGCGGCAGATGAGCGTCGTCGCTTGGCGCTCCTGCGAAATGAGCCCGACGACCAACAGCGTCTTGAGATGGTGCGAGAGTGTGGAAGCGGCGATGTCGAGTCGCGCCTGCAGGCGCCCGACGCTCATGCCGTTGTCGCCGGCCTTGACAAGTGCGCGATAGATCTTCAGCCGTGTTGGATTGCCAAGGGCTTCGAGGCGGGCGGCCGCGTCATCAAGCTTCATGGTCAGCCTCACACTGGGCAATACGATATTTCTAGTTGCTTCGAACTATAGATGCTGCTAGAGGCCGGCGCAAGGGGGCTGCGAAGGGGCGGGCGTAATGGCCGAAACGCAGGTCGGGGAGCCAAGCAAGCACCCCAACATCTGGTGGATCTCCAGCGGGCTCGGCCTCTATGTCCTGCTCATGTACGGCATCACCTACTACGCGGTCACGACTGCAGCGCCGCGTATTGCCGCTGAGTTCTCCGTTCCTGTCTCGACGATCTTCGCAATGTTCTCGGCGGCTTTGCTGGGTACGGCCCTCCTGGCGCCGCGCTACGGCCGCTGGACAGATCAGCTCGGCGCGGCCCGCATCCTGCTGGCTGGCGCCCTGCTGCGCGCCGTCGCCTTGGCATTGATGGCGCTGGCGCCGAACATCCTCCTGTTCGTATTGGCTTTCCTGATCGTGCAACTGCTGAGCCAGATCACCGAGTATGACGCGGCGTTCTCGTCCGCTGTCGAGGTTGCCGGCGAGCAGGCACGCACGGCCATCAGCAACATCACGCTGTGGGGCGGGTTGGCCTCAACGGCGTTCTGGCCAGCGACATCTTTTCTGCTCGATGAGGTCGGCTGGCGGACCATGATGCTCATCTACGCCGCATCGATGCTGGCCGTGTGCGTGCCCATTGCGGCTCTGCTGTGCACCATTCCGCCCCGGCGGCGGACCGATTGCGACGAGGCAGACGTGTCAACACGCCCCTCTGCCGTGGCTCCTGCGCGATGGTCGGACCGGCGCTTCATCTTGCTGTCAGCAGCCTTCGCCTGCGGCGGCATTGCCTACAGTCTTCCCGCATTGATGCTGCCTGTACTCGAGGGGCTGGGCCTTGGCGCCATGGCGGTCGTCGCCGGGATGCTGTTCGGTCCATCGCAGACGGCAGGGCGCCTGTTCGAGTTGCTCTACGGCTCAAAAACGCACGCGCTTCAAGTCGCTGTCATTGCGTCGACAGCCGTCGCGCTATCGCTGATGATCCTGCTCGCCAGCGACCGCGCATGGATGGGGCTGTTGTTCGCGGTGATGTTCGGCGCCGGTGGCGGAGTGAGTTATGTGGTGCGCGGCAGCGTCGTGCTTGCGCTCTACGGCACCGGGCAGTATGCGAGCTGGCTTGGCCGGCTGGGCCGCGTGCGCCTCATAGTTTCCGCCTTCGCCCCATTTGTCCTTGCCCTCGTGCTGGACGGCTATGGGGCCCGGGGCGTGGTCGCCTTCTGCACGGTGGCGGCGCTCGCGTCGCTCGGTTTCTTTGTTTGGCTGGTGCGGCTGCGGCGCGGCTGAGGCTGAGATTCCGACAGCCCGACGCGAGCGCCGGAAAGTGACAACGCTGATGACGGAGCACGACTGTTGTCCACCTTTGAACGTTACCTGACCCTTTGGGTCGCCTTGTGCATCGTCGTCGGCATCGCGCTCGGCTGGATGATGCCCGGCCTTTTCCAGCACATCGCCGCCGCTGAGGTGGCGAGCGTCAATCTGCCCGTCGCCGTGCTGATCTGGCTCATGATCATCCCCATGCTCGTGAAGATCGACTTCAGCGCGCTCCGCCGCGTGACGGAGCACTGGCGCGGCATCGGTGTGACGCTCGTCATCAACTGGGCCGTCAAGCCCTTCTCGATGGCCCTGCTCGCCTGGTTCTTCATCGGCTGGCTGTTTCGGCCGCTGCTGCCGGCCGACCAGATCACGAGCTATGTCGCCGGCCTTATCCTGCTCGCCGCCGCTCCCTGCACCGCCATGGTGTTCGTCTGGAGCAATCTCTCCAATGGCGAACCTCATTTCACGCTGAGCCAGGTCGCCCTCAACGACGTAATCATGGTCTTTGCTTTCGCCCCCATCGTCGCGCTGCTGCTCGGCCTGTCGGCCATCGTCGTGCCATGGCAGACGCTGCTGCTCTCCGTCCTGCTCTACATCGTGGTGCCGGTGATCCTGGCGCAGGTCATACGGCGCGCGACCCTGCGGGGCGGTGGCCAGAGCGGATTGGCGCGGCTTCTGGCCGCCGTGCAACCGCTGTCGCTGCTTTCTCTTCTGGCGACGCTGGTGCTGCTGTTCGCCTTCCAGGGACCGCAGATCCTGGCGCAGCCGCTCGTCATCGCCCTCTTGGCCGTCCCGATCCTCATCCAGGTCTATTTCAACTCTGGCCTGGCGTATCTTCTCAACCGCTGGAGTGGCGAGGCCCATTGCGTCGCCGCGCCGTCAGCCCTGATCGGGGCAAGCAATTTCTTCGAGCTCGCCGTGGCGGCGGCGATCGGCCTGTTCGGCCTCAACTCCGGCGCCGCGCTCGCGACCGTTGTCGGCGTCCTGATCGAGGTGCCGGTGATGCTGAGCGTGGTGAAGATCGTGAACGCGACAAGGCCGTGGTACGAGGCGGGTACGGCAGTCCGGCGCCATGCCGCCCCCGAGCCACGCTCCTAGCACCTCCAGTCGTACCGGCCGAGGCTCACGGCAGGTATCTCGCCAGGTCAGAGCCCAACAAACGATCCCGCCGGACCCTGCATGGCATCCGGCGGGACTGTCGTTGACTCGTTTTGGTGAGCTGCCCGCTGGCCTCACTTCTTGGCAAGGTATTCGTCGATCACCTTGCCGTCGTTCGACTTGATGGTCATGCGATTGGGACCGGCGCCGATGCGCGTCACCACGACCTTGGGCTCTTTGTTGGCCGACACAACCGCGATGTCCTTGTCGCCTTCCTTGAGAACCCAGAGCCGGCCGTCGTGAACGTGCGTGAAGAAACCCGGTTTGGCGAACTGCTTCGCCGTATCCGCAAATGCTCCGGTAGCTGCCAGCAATCCAGCTACGACGAGCGCCACTCGCTTCATCTTTGCCTCCTATGGGACCAAACAGTCGCGCGCGCTCGGTAACAACGGATCTTAACACCTGCATGACAGTTGACCGCGGCCGTTTCAGGCGTCCTCGCCGGCTTTCGTCGGCGCTGCAGCGACCCGGAGTGAACATTTCCAAGGTGCCCGTTACGCTTTTTGCGAGTAAACCTATTAATCAGAGACGAGCGGTGGCTTTCCTTCGGTCAGGCCGCAATGTATTTCTTGCGGCAACTCATATAGATATACTGTCACATAGCTTTCTTGGTGATCCGCTACTTGATGCCCAGGCGCAGGGGCGCCGCTGAGCCCGCGGAGGCCGTGGGCCGATCCAGATCCCACTGAGGAGAGCGGAAGTGAGAAACAAATTGATCGCAGCCGGTGCGGCGCTGCTGCTGTCGGGCGGCGCCGCGAGCGCCCAAATGAAAGTCGACCCGGCGCTGGGTCCCTACAAGCCCGTTCCGGGCGTCTCGGGAAACCTTAAGTCGATCGGTTCGGACACCCTCAACAATCTGATGACCCTCTGGAGCGAAGGCTTCCAGGCCGCCTATCCAAATGTCAAGATCGAGATCGAAGGCAAGGGCTCGGGCACAGCACCGCCGGCGCTGATCTCCGGCACCGCCCAGTTCGGTCCGATGTCGCGGCCGATGAAGTCCAAGGAAAGCGACGACTTCGAGAAGAAGTATGGCTACAAGCCGACCGCCATACGCGGTGCGATCGACGCGCTTGCCGTTTACGTCCATAAGGACAATCCGATTGAGTGCATGACGCTCCAGCAGATCGATGCCGTATTCTCCAAGGGCCGCAAGGGTGGCTACAAGGAGGATATCAAGACCTGGGGCCAGCTCGGCCTGAAAGGCGCCTGGGCCGATCGGCCGATCTCGCTCTACGGCCGTAACTCGGCGTCGGGGACGTACGGCTACTTCAAAGAGGTCGCGCTGTTCGACGGCGACTACAAGGACGAGGTCAAGGAGCAGCCTGGCTCGTCGACGGTCGTCCAGGGTGTGGCCTCGGACATCGGCGGCATCGGCTACTCGGGCATCGGCTACAAGACCGCTGACGTGAAAGCGATCAAGATTGCCGCCCAGGAAGGCGGCAAGTGCGCCGAACCCAATGCCGAAGATGCCGCTTCCGGCGACTATCCGATCGCGCGCTTCCTTTACATCTACGTCAACAAGAACCCGAACCAGCCGCTTGACCCGGTGCGTGCGGAGTTCATCAAGTTCGTCTATTCGATCCAGGGCCAGGAGGCCACGGTGAAGGACGGCTACTTCCCCGTGAACAAGGCTGTCGCCGACGCGGATCTGAAGGCCTTCGGCATCGCGACGAACTGACACTGGTCTGCGGAGTGGCGTTCCGAGCGCGCCGCTCCGCATATTGGTCCACACTGATGGCTTGGAGGGGTGCTCCGTTGACCCCTCCTGGCCGTTGAATTGCGAGCACGATCCGTACTGCGCCAGCCGCCGCCCTCGCTCGCGCGACCCAGGAAGGACACTCGACATGGACGTCGAAACGGATGCCGGGAAGGTCCCGCGCGGAGATGGCTTCCTGTCCAAACGGCGCGACAAAAGTACGAAGCGCTCCGTGATCATCACCGAGCAGGTGGCGCGCTGGTCGATCACCGTCGGCGGCCTCCTCGTCATTCTCGCCGTGGTCGGGATCATGGTCTTCCTCGTGAGCGTCGCACTTCCCTTGGCGGGCGGCGGCAAAGTCGAGGCGACACACTCATACACGCTCGATCCCAAGAAGGCCGTTTGGCTCAACGGTGACGAATACAAAGCCGTCGGCGTCCGCGTGGCAGCCGACGGTGCTGCCAGTGCCTTCCACATCGCGACCGGTACGCCCGTCGGCCAATGGCAATTGGACTTCGGAGGTGCGGCCGCCACGACCATTGGCGCCGTGCTTCGACGCAACCAAGTGCTGTTCGGTTTTGCGGACGGGACCGTGCGTTTCGGCGTCGTCGACTTCAACTTCTCGCTCGTTACCCCCGACAGGATGCCGCCCAATCCACAGAAGCTGGCCAACGGTGATCTTCTCTCGGACGGCGCGATCTTCACATACATCAAGACGACGGATCAGTACCGTCGCGTTGTCCCGGTGGTCACGGTCGAGGCACCGCAGAAAATCTCCGATGCTGCGATCATCGGCGCCGACTATCGCACAGGCGGCACGGTGGAGCGCCCGACGCGCTCCTTCGTAACCTTCGACGCCAATGGCGTTGGCCGCATCTCGCGGGCGGAGACCCAGCGCAATCTTCTGACGGGCCAGACCCAGACGCGCGTGCGCTCAGCGACGCTGCCGGCCTTGCCCCAAGGCACGCTCCTGACCGCCGTTGCCATGAACAGCACGGCAGACGTCATCATCGTCGCATCGAGCGACGGCCAGCTCTTTCGCTTCGATGCACGCGATTTCGCCAAGCCTGTGCTGGCCGAGAGAACCCGCGTGTTCCCGCAGGGCGTCCAGATTACGGCGCTCGCCTATATGAACAGCGAGCTGGCCCTTGTCGTTGGTGGTTCGAATGGTGCGGTCGATGTCTACTTCCGCATCCAGCGCCCCGATGCCGGCACCACGGACAAATTCGAACTCGTCAAGGCGCGCAGCCATGAGCCGCACGCGGCCGCGGTGCGAAACATCTCCGTCGGCCAGAGGGCGAAGACGCTGATCACCGAGGACGCCGACGGCAATGTCTGGATGCGTCACTCGACGAGCAACCAGGTGCTCGCCAAGCTCAAGCACGACATGAGCGGCGCTGGCGATACCAAGATCATGCTGATGCCGCGCAATGATGGTGCGGTCATTGTCTCCGACAGCGGTGGCGCGCGCTATATGCCCTTCTATTTCCCGCACCCGGAGAGCACACTCCAGGCGATCTTCGGCAAGAGCTGGTATGAAGGCTACCCGCACCCGACCTACACTTGGCAGTCCTCATCCGGGACCGACATCTTCGAACCGAAGTTCTCGCTGATTCCGCTGATCTTCGGCACGCTCAAGGCAACCTTCTACGCGATGCTGTTCGCGGTGCCGATCTCGCTGTTTGCAGCGATCTATACGTCGGAGTTTGTCCACCATCGCGTGCGCGGCACGATCAAGCCGGTCATGGAGATGATGGAGTCGCTGCCGACGGTGGTGCTCGGTTTCATCGCCGCGCTCATCCTGGCGCCGATTGTGGAGAGCTGGATCGGTGCGGTCATTCTTGCCTTCGTAGCGCTGCCACTCGGGCTGATGATTGCCGCCTATTTGTGGCAGCTCCTGCCCCCCACGCTCGCCATTAAGCTGGACGGCATCCCGAAGTTCGTCGCCATGATCGGGGTCATTCTCGGCTTCGCGTGGATCTCCTACCGCCTCGGGCCGATATTCGAGCGCACGCTCTTCTATGGCGACTTCAAGGCCTGGACCAACGGCTCGGTCGGCACGGGCACACCGTTCATGTTCCTGCTGCTGAGCCCGCTCATGTTGTTTGTGTCGGGCTCTCTCGTTCGCCGCTTCTTCGGAACGGCCCTGCGCAATCGGATGCGGGAGCTTCCCAAGGGCGCCGCCGCGCGCCTCGACATGCTCCGCTGGATCGGCGTCATGTTCGGCGGGTTTGCCCTGGCCTACGCGGTCGCGGTGTTTCTGACGACGGTCGGATACGATCCACGGGGCAGCATCGTCGACACCTACGTCCAGCGCAACGCGCTCGTCGTCGGCTTCGTGATGGGATTCGCCATCATTCCCAATATCTACACACTGGCTGAGGATGCCATGAACTCGGTGCCCTCGCACCTGAGGTCGGCAAGCCTCGCGGCCGGCGCCACACCGTGGCAGACAGCCTTGTGGGTGGTGATCCCGACGGCGATGTCGGGGATCTTCGCTGCCGTGATGATCGGCATGGGGCGCGCCGTCGGCGAGACCATGATCGTCGTCATGGCTGCCGGCAACACGCCTATCCTCGATTGGAACATCTTCAACGGCCTGCGGACGCTGTCGGCAAATATTGCCGTCGAGCTTCCGGAAGCCGTCAAGGACGGCACGCTCTACCGGGTGCTGTTCCTCGCCGCGCTGACGCTGTTCATCATGACCTTCATCGTGAACACGATCGCCGAGATTATTCGGCAACGCTTCCGCAAGAGAGCTTTCCAGCTTTAGCCGGCGCGAGCAGCACCAGCACGTGATGGAAACAGAGACGGTATATCAATGACATTGGTCGATCAGGTCGGTGCCGTGGCCACATCCAGCACACGCTCAGAAGCAAAGCCCCGCGCCGTACGCCGATACGTGGCGGACCTGTCCGCTGTCGGCGAGCCCATACTCTGGGCCATGGGCGGCGCGCTGGCGCTTGGGATCATCCTGATCGCCGGCTTCCTCGCCATGATCTTCTGGAACGGCATTGTAACGTTCTGGCCGAAGCCCATCGAGGTCGTGCGGCTGCAGAGCGGAGCGGTCGTTGCCGGCGAGCCATCGCGCTTCGACTTGTTCCGCGTGGGGCCCGATATTCTCGCCAAGCTCCCCAAGGCCCAGCAAGAGCAGATTGCCGCGAACGACGGCTATGCGAGCCGCACGCTCTACCGGATCGGGAACTACGACATCTATAATGAGGATTTTCGCTGGGTCTCAGACTTCGAGGTCGCGAGCGTCGAGTTGCCGCGCGATTTCTTCCTCTTCGAGCGGCAGGAATGGGGCGGGTTCATCGGACGCATCAAATCAATCGACCTTGCCGGCCGTCCCATCTCGGCGAGTGGCGAGAACTATCGCGAATTGCTCGATGCCCAGCGCGCCGCACGCCAGCGCTTCCTCGAGGTGAGGCGCATCGAGAAGAGCGAGATCGGCACGGTCAACTACTATATTGAGCGCGAGCGGCTGGCGATCCGCCGGGCCGAGCTGCAATATGGCGCGAACGACCCAAGAGCTATTGAGCTCGCGTCGGCGGCGAGGGCCCGCATCGCCGAGTTGGAGCCGCAGTACAAGGCGTTCGCAGATCGGGCAGCCGCGATTAAGGCCGAGGATGCCCGATATCGCATTACTCTCGAAGAGATTGGCGGGAAGACCAAGCAGATCCCACTTTCGCAGATCGTTCGCTTCTACCCTGCCAACGCCATGTCCATCGGGGACAAGCTCGGCATCTACTTGTCACGGTGGGGCGAGTTTCTGACCGACGAGCCGCGCGAGGCAAACACGGAGGGCGGCGTACTGCCGGCAATTTTCGGCACCGTCGCGATGACCCTGCTTATGGTGATCTTCGTGGCGCCATTCGGCGTCGTCACCGCGCTCTATCTGCGTGAATACGCCAAGCAGGGGAGGCTGGTTGCAGCGGTTCGGATCGCGGTGAATAATCTCGCCGGCGTTCCCTCGATCGTCTACGGCGTCTTCGGGCTGGGCTTCTTCGCCTACACCATGGGCGTGACCATCGATCAGCTCTTCTATCCTGAACGGCTTCCGAACCCCACCTTTGGCACGGGCGGCATTCTCTGGTCGGCACTGACGCTCGCCTTGTTGACGGTGCCCGTCGTGATCGTCGCCAGCGAGGAGGCGCTGGCCGCCGTGCCCCGCTCAATGCGCGAGGGCTCGCTTGCCTGCGGCGCCTCGAAATGGCAGACGATCCGCTATGTCGTTCTGCCGAAGGCGCTCCCCGGCGTGATGACGGGCCTCATCCTTGCGATGGCGCGCGGTGCCGGCGAAGTGGCGCCCCTCATGCTGGTCGGCGTCGTGAAACTGGCGCCACAGCTGCCCATCGACGGGTTTGCGCCGTTCATCCATCTCGAACGTAGCTTCATGCACCTCGGGTTCCACATCTTCGACGTCGGCTTCCAGTCCCGCAACTCAGAGGCAGGAAAGCCCATGGTGTTCGTCACCACGCTGCTCCTGCTGTTCCTGATTGTGATCATGAACTCGGCGGCGATCTACATTCGCAACCGGCTGAAGCGCAAGTACGCCACCAGCCAGTTCTGAGCTGCCGCCCCCTGGAGAATTGCTGACATGGCCACCATGACCAAAGAAGCGCCGGCCCGCACGGCATCCGCGTACGAGGATACCGTCTACCATCCGGTGCCATCCAAGGAAGGGATCGCGGTCGAGATCAAGGACTTCAACCTTTGGTACGGCAAGTCGCAGGCACTGTTCAATGTGAGCCTCGACATCGGCAAGGGCTTGGTGACCGCGCTCATCGGGCCCTCTGGCTGTGGTAAGTCGACGTTGCTGCGGTGCATCAACCGCATGAACGACCTGATCGACGACCTCCATATCTCCGGCACGATGCGGGTCGCGGGCCAGGACATCTACGCGAGCGGCGTAGACGTCATTGCCCTGCGCAAGCGCATGGGCATGGTGTTTCAGAAGCCAAATCCCTTCGCCATGTCGATCTATGACAACGTCGTCTATCCGCTCCGAGTCGACGGCGTGACAAGCCGGGCTGTGCTTGATGAGACCTGCGAGCGGGCACTTCGCGGTGCAGCCCTTTGGGACGAGGTCAAGGATCGGCTGAAGGAGAGCGCACTCGGCCTCTCGGGCGGACAGCAGCAGCGCCTGTGCATCGCGCGCGCGATCGCCTCGGACCCCGAGGTCCTGCTTATGGACGAGCCTTGCTCGGCGCTCGATCCGATCGCCACGGGAAAGATCGAGGACCTCATCGACGAGCTGCGCGGGACCTACACGATCGTGATCGTTACGCACAACATGCAGCAGGCCGGCCGCGTCTCTGACAATACCGCATTCATGTACCTCGGCCGTCTCATCGAGTACGGCGAAACGCGTACCATCTTCACGGTTCCAAAGTCGCAGCGCACGCAGGATTACGTGACCGGACGGTTTGGATGACCGAGCACCCGCACGGCTTCCGCCGGCGATGCACGAGAGGGGAACAGGCATGACCGAGAGGCCTCATACCGTTAAGTCCTATGACGAAGCTCTCGTGGCACTGGACCGCAGTATCGAGCGCATGGGCGTGCTCGCAACCAAGGCCATCGAAGATGCATTTGCCGCGCTGGAGAAGGCCGACACCGCGCGTGCGATGAAAGTCATCGACGACGACAAAATGATCGACGCCATTGAGCGCGAGGTCGATCGCTCAGCGCTTTCACTGATCGCGTTGCGCCAGCCGCTCGCCGCCGATCTGCGCCACATTGCGGCGGCCATGAAGATCTCATCGGATATGGAGCGGATCGGGGATCTCGCAAAGAATATTGCCAAGCGGGCCTTGGAGCTCACCGGCAGCGGCTCGCAGATGGGACAGCTTCCAAGCGTGCGCCCCTTGGTCGATCGCGCCCAGGCACAGGTGCGTGATGTGTTGACCGCATTCTCCAAGCGTGATGCCGCACTTGCCGATGAGGTCTGGCGCCGGGATGCCGAACTCGACATTCAGCATCAGGCCCTGTTCCGCAGCCTTTTGACCTTCATGATGGAGGATCCGCGAAACATTGGGCCTTGCGCCCATTTGCTGTTCATCGCGAAGAATCTCGAACGCATCGGCGATCACGCCACGAATATCGCCGAAAAGGTCATCCTGATGGTCTCGGGGGGAGAACCCTCAGAGGAACGCCCCAAGGGATAAGCAGGCGCGCAGCACATCGCAATCTTGCCCTTGCAGCCGGTCCGGTAGATTGCACAATACCGCCGGCAGATTGCCCAACTCGCCGCCATCGGTGCCAGCTTTCAGCGGACCTTGAGCGGCTCAGCCACGCTCCTTGTGCACCGCCGGGGCCCCCGCACGAGCGCAGTCTGCCCGAGACTGCCACAGCTCCGGGCCGCGACGGCCCATACTGGCTGACCGCGCCCATTCCTGTGGAGTCGCCTTGCGCGAATGGAAGCCATGGTCCCGGCGGTGAGCCCAAGCACCTGTTCGCCTTCCTGCCGCGCGATGTCCCGTCGTGGGATAATACCCTGCTCAGCAAGCGGCTGAACTCGGGCAAAGGCCCACCGATCTTCAAACGACCAAGCCGCTCGGCGGTCGCAAAGCGCGATGCGCCCATGGTCGCCGAGTTGCTCTGGACACACGCCACGTCGAAGGAGCCGAAAGGCCACCCCGCCCCACTGCTGGCACGCTGTCAGCACCTGTGGACTTTCTCCAAGAACACGTCGGCGGCCGAAAGCATGCTGGCCCATGCGAACAAGCCCGACATCATCTGCAGGCTCGTGACCGGCGCGGCGGGCTATGACATCCCGCCCGACCAGGAGCGCGTCGACGACAAGGTCTGGGGCGAGCGGGGTCCGCCTCCAGGCGCCCGCTCCCACTACCCCGACCGCGGCGACACGTAGAGCGTCAAGCCCTGCTCGCGGGCACCGCTGCCGATCGCCTCGCAGCTCAACACGACTGCAATCACGCCAAAGATGACCGAACGGATCGGCCGTGCTGAGAACATCGAGAAAACGCCCGCCTGGGCAGCGTCGGAGATCGATGGGTATGCGCACTAGTAGCGGCAGGCTAAACGAATTTCCGGTGGCGCCGTGCCGTCGACCGTGCCTAATATGTCAGGCCGAAGTCCAGAGCATCGAGTTCAGAACGATGCCCGGAATGGCCCAGGTGGAGGAAATGCCGATGAAGAGAACGATTAGCCGTCGCCGGTTCGTCGCCGGCACCACTGCCGTGGCGGCAACCGTCGTTGCAGCACCGCACGTCCGGACTGCGCACGCCGCAGGCAAACTATCCATTGCTTTTTGGGATCATTGGGTTCCCGGCGCAAACAAGGGTGTAGAGGGCTTGGTCCGCGCGTGGGCGGAGAAGGAGAAAGTCGACGTCACGATCGACTTCATTACCTCCCAGGGCAACAAGCTGCTGCTGACCATCGAGGCCGAAGCTCAAGCAAAGTCGGGCCACGACATCATTGCCATGTCGACCTGGATCCCCGCGGATCACGCGCGCAATGTCGAGCCGGTCGATGACGTGATGAAACAATTGATTGCACAGAATGGCGCCGTCAACGCGACCGTCGAGTATCTCGGTCGGGCGGACGGCCGTTGGCTTGCCGTGCCGGCGACTGTCGGCAGCCAGATGAAGGGGCCATGCTCGCGCATCGACCTGTTCAAGCAGCACGCCGGCATCGACCTTCTCGCCATGTACCCGGCCGGTGCGCCACCGAAGGCGGACGCCTGGACGCTCGATGCCTTCCTTAAAGCCGCCGAAGCCTGCCACAAGGCGGGTGTCTCGTTCGGCATTGGTCTCGGTACGACATCGGATTCTGTCGACACCGCAGGCGCCATTTTCCACTCGTTCGGGGCCATGCTTGTCGACAAGGCCGGCAAGATCACCGTGAAATCTGACAAGGTCCGTCAAGCTGTGGACTATTACAAGCGCCTGATGGCGTTCCTGCCGCCGGATGCCCCGGCCTGGGACGACGCGTCCAACAACAAGTGGCTGGTCGCGGGGCGCGGGGCTCTCATTATGAACCCGCCGTCGGCGTGGGCCGTGGCAGTGCGCGACGCACCACAGATCGCCGAGCAGATATGGCATCATGGGATGCCCTCTGGCCCCAACGGCCGCTTCGGGCCCTTCCTGCCCTTCTTCTGGAGCATCTGGAACTTCTCGAAAAACAAGTCCGCGGCCAAGAGCCTGCTGACGCATCTATCGCAGCCGGCATCCGTCCAGACGATGGTCGAGGCCAGCCGAGGTTACGACATCCCGTCGTTCTCGAAGCTGACCACGCTGAAGACCTGGGCTGACATCGGTCCGCCGAAGGGCACGCTCTATCACTATCCCAACCCGCACGATCACCAGACGCTATCGATCGCTGCGGCACCGGCTCCGCCAAAAATCGCCCGCCAGATCTACCTGCAGGGCATCCAGACGAAGATGGCTGTGCGCCACTTCCAGGGCGAGCCCATGGAGAAGACCCTCGCCTGGGCCGAGAGCGAGGTCGAGGGCTTCATGCGGTAGCCATGCTATGACGGCCCGTCCGCCTCTGCGTCCTGTGCGGCGCGGAGACGGTGGGCGGGCCGCAATGGCGCGCGCGCAACCCGAGTCCCGGCAAGAGCGCGCGCTTCAATCCGGCAGGATCGGCTGACGGGATCTGTCCTGCCGAGCTCTCTCCTCAGGGAGACGACGAGGTCAGCATGATTGATACATCGATTGAGCAGGTCAGTCCGGCACGTCGCTCCGGAACCCGCAGCTCACTCAAGCGGACCTTCCAGCGCAAGTCCACGATCGCGGTTTTGATGACGCTGCCGCTGATCCTGCTGATCGCGACGCTGGTCATCTATCCGGCACTCTATGCGATCCACCTTGCCACGCTGAGCAAGTCCATGGACCGCTTTGTCGGGTTCGGAAACTTCCTGTTCCTGTTCAAGCGGGAAACGTTCTGGATGGTCGTGTGGCAGAGCTGCATATTTGCGCTCACGGCCGTTCTATTCAAGGCGGTCATCGGCTTCATCGTCGCCCACCTCGTAAACAACGTGCCCAATAACAAGCAGCGCAAGTGGCGCGGCATGCTGCTCATCCCGTGGGTCATTCCGGCGGCGATGAGCACGCTGGCTTGGCTGTGGCTCTTTGACCCGTCCTACTCCGCGTTCAACTGGATTCTTGCGAAGTTCTCGATCGGGCCGGTCCCCTGGACGGGAGATGCCTACTGGGCTCGCTTCTGCGTGATCCTCGTCAATGTCTGGATCGGCGCACCGTTCTTCATGATCATGTATCTCGCCGCCCTGAAGTCCGTGCCGGAGCAGCTCTACGAGGCAGCCAAGATCGACGGTGCCACCTGGTGGCAGACGATGCGCTACGTCACCCTGCCGATGATGCGGAACATCATCATGATCACCGCATTGTTCTCGACCATCGTGACCTTCGCGAACTTCGACATTGTGCGCGTCCTCACGCGCGGCGATCCCCTCGACATGACGCACGTCTTTGCCACATGGGCCTTCCGCGTCGGCATCGAGGGCGGCGACATTCCGCTCGGCGCGTCCGTCTCGCTTTTCATGGTGCCCATCCTGACACTCGGCGCGATTTTCATTCTCCGTGACATCATGCGGCGGGGGAACGAGGCATGACGGCTGCAACTATATCGTCGAGAAGCGCAACCGGCACTCGCCCCCGCTACGGCAGCATGAGCCGTGACCGCAAGTGGGCGCTTCGCTGGTCGTACTTCTTCCTCGTCCTGTTCGTGATCTTTTTTCTGACGCCGCCGCTCTACATGCTGATCACCTCGCTCAAGACAAGCCAGGAGATCTCGGCCATCACCAACCCGTGGTGGGTTTACAATCCGACGCTTGAGAACTATCGCGAGCTGCTCGGATCCCAGCAGTACCTGACGTTCTTCAAGAACTCAGCGATGGTATCGGTCAGCGTGGTCATATTGACCATGCTGATCAGCGTGCCGGCGGCGTTTGCGCTCTCGCGGATGAGGTTCTGGGGATCAACGGTCCTCGCGACCGGCGTGTTCCTCACCTACCTGGTGCCGGAGACACTGCTGTTCATTCCGCTCTTCAAGATGATGGCGGTCTTCTACGAATGGACCGGGATCGCGCTGATCAACCGATGGTGGGTGCTCATCATCCTCTATCCCACCCTGACAGTGCCGTTCTGCACCTGGATCATGATCGGCTACTTCGCCTCGATCCCGAAGGAGCTCGACGAGGCAGCGCTGATTGATGGCGCAACCTGGATGCAGACGCTCACCAAGATCTTCATACCCGTGGCATTGCCGGGCCTCATCGCCGCGACGATCTTCGCCTTCACGGTCAGCTGGGCGCAATTCCTTTATCCGCTTGCGTTCACGACCTCGGAAAGCCAGCTCGTGCTGCCGGTCGGGATCATCACGACGCTCATCAAGGGCGACGTCTTCAACTGGGGCCAGATCATGACGGGGGCGCTGCTCGGCGCCGCCCCACCGCTCATCATCTACGCATTCCTCATGGACTACTACATCGCCGGCCTCACCGCCGGTGCCACGAAAGGCTAAGGGCGCGCATCGATGGCTGAAGTACACATCAGAAAAGTCGTCAAGAAGTACGATGACGTGCTGGCCGTCCGAGGCATCGACCTCGACATCCGTGATCACGAGTTCGTCGTTCTGGTCGGTCCTTCGGGATGTGGAAAGACCACGACGCTCCGTATGATCGCCGGCCTCGAGGAGATCACAGACGGCGAGATCGCGATTGGCGGCGACGTCGTCAATGATGTGCCGCCAAAGGATCGCGACATTGCGATGGTGTTCCAGAACTATGCGCTTTACCCGCATATGACGGTGCACGAGAACATGTCCTTCGGGCTCCGGCTCAAGAAATTCCCGAAAGACGAGATCAACCGCCGCGTCGACGAAGCTGCGCGCATTCTTGACATCACCGAGCTTCTGGACCGCAAGCCCAAGCAGCTCTCCGGCGGCCAGCGCCAGCGCGTCGCCATGGGGCGCGCCATCGTGCGCAATCCCAAGGTCTTCCTCTTTGACGAGCCACTCTCAAACCTGGATGCGAAGCTGCGCGTGCAGATGCGCATCGAAATCAAGAAGGTGCACCAGAAGGTGCGGACCACAACCGTCTACGTGACACACGACCAGGTCGAGGCCATGACGCTCGCCGACCGCGTCGTCGTCATGAACAATGGCATCATCGAGCAGGTGGGCACACCCAACGAGCTCTATCATCATCCGAAAACGCGTTTCGTCGCCGGCTTCATCGGATCGCCGGCAATGAACTTCATTGCCTGCAACCTGATGGACGAGGGCGGTCAGCTCAAACTTCGCATCAACGACAGCCTTGCGCTGCCGATCCCGCCCGCCCGCGCAAGCCAGTATGCACAGCACAAGGGCAATGGCAGCCTGCTGCTCGGCCTGCGTCCCGAGCACCTTACCGAAGCGCGGGCCCAACTTGAGCCGGGCGTGGTCACATTCGACGCCAACCTCGAGGTCACCGAGCCCATGGGCATGGAGACGCTGGTCTATTTCCCGATCAACGGCGAGACAGTGTGCGGACGCGTCAATCCAGCCGCCGGGGCAAAGGAGGGAGCCCCCCTGAGGATGGCAGCCGATCTCAACAACATGCACCTCATCGACCCGAAGAGCGGGCTCGTGCTCTGATCGGCGCCCCTGGGCGACCAATGTGGATCAGTGGAGGGCCGGCTTTGCTGCGCCGTGCCGGCCTCGCCGCTTCGCACACGAAACGCGGCGCACAGCAAGCCCCTCTTTGGCGCCCCGTCGTGCCTGCTCGAGGCCCAATGCCGAGCCGGAGCGCACCTGCGCGTCTCGTCGTTGTCTGGCCGGCTGGCCCGGCCTCGGCCCTGCGCGAGCCGCCACCAAGCGTGCAGATCGCAGAGTTCGGGACAGCAGATACCGACGCTTTTAAACGGCTGTAGTATTGCAGGCTTATAAGGCGGCACAGCAAGGCACCGCCGCACCCCGCTCGCGCGTCGCAATGCCCGAG
>JBKBPL010000048.1:0-22638 GCA_046293075.1 Hyphomicrobiaceae bacterium
GCGCTGCAGCGTTGCTAGCCGATCCGCTCGGCATCGAGCTTGTGCACCGTGCCGGCGGTTTCAGCCTTCCAGGCCGGGTAGCGCTTCAGGATCAGCGGGTCATGGCCCGGAATGACGTTCTTGAGGCCCCCGGCCATCTGGCTCAAGCGGTCGTAGGTGCGCAGGGTGCCCTCGACATCGATGGTGATGAAGAACGGCTTTCTCTTCTCGATATTCTCGTAGAAGTGCACCGCATCCGAGGCCAGCATGACCGGGCCGTGATCGGTCATGACGCGGATCGACTGGATGCCCTTGCTGTGCCCCGGCATGTGATGGACGGTCACGCCCGGCGCGACCTCGCCATCGCCGTTGTGGAACTGGACCCGGCCGGAATAGACGTTCCTCACCATCTGACAGACGTGATCGACGGTGAACGGCATCCGCATGGCGTGGTCGCACATGCAGCGGCCCGTGGCATAGGCCATCTCGGCCTCCTGCAGATGGAAACGGGCGGCCGGAAAGTGGTCAAGCGTTCCCGCATGGTCATAGTGCAGGTGCGTTATGATGACCGTATCGAGCTTGTCGGCGTCGATACCGATGCGCTGGAGCGCCTCGCGCGGCTCGAGATCGATCTTGCGGCCGCGAAGTGCCGCCTCCTTGTGATCGAATCCGACGTCGACGAGGATCGTCCGGTTCTTGTTACGGACAACGAACACGAAATAGTCGATCGGCATCGGGGCCGCATGATCATCCGGGTGCATGAAGTTGTCGGCGCGCGTACGGTTGGTCATCTCGCCATACTTTACGGCCAGGATCTCGTAGGTCTCGGACATTGCGGCTCCTCCTCTGGGTATCGCGGGGCGTCGTTTCTGCTTGCGCGGCAGAATGGCGCGCCCGCGCCCGGCCGTCGAGAAAAACCGCCATGCGGAGTAATGGAACCGCAGCGCGCCTTAGGGCATACTTAAAGCGAGCCTGCATCACAGCCAGCGAGGTTGCCCCGCGTGCCCGTCAACGTCTCGTTTCTCCAAGAACTGCTCAGCACCGTGGCCGAGCAGGGCCGCCAGTACCTGCCGCGTGCTCTGGTGGGCAATGGCCCCGACGAGGACATTACCGCGCTTTCGTCGGCGCTGATGTCGGGCCGTGGCGAGGCCTCGGGCGTCGCGATCGCGCGGCGCATCCTCGACCATTATCGCAAGCTCGACGTTGACGGCCGCCGCGCCTTCTTCCGCTACCTCGTCGAGCACATCAGGCCGGACGAGCGCATGGTCGAGCAGGCTGCCGCCGCCTACCTCGCAGCGCCGGGCGAGGCGACGCTCAAGGCCCTGCAGCAGGCCGTCGAGAGCCCCCGCCAGGAGTTCTTCCGCCGCCTGAACCTTGCTCCCGGCGCGACCGCCGAGATTGTCGCCATGCGCCGCGATCTCCTGCGCCTCCCGAAATCCGAGCCCTCCCTCGCTGCGCTCGATGCCGATCTCATGCATCTCCTCCACTCGTGGTTCAATCGCGGCTTCCTGGTGCTGAAACGGATTGACTGGCAGACGCCCGCCGCCATTCTCGAGAAGCTCATCCAGTACGAGGCCGTGCACGAGATCAAAGGCTTCGACGACCTGCGCCGCCGGCTCGATCCTGCCGACCGGCGCTGCTTTGGCTTCTTCCATCCCTCGCTCGTCGACGAGCCGCTGATCTTCGTCGAGGTGGCGCTGATGGGCGACAGCCCCGCCAACATCCACTCCGTGCTCGGCGAGGCGCGCAAGACCGGCAATCCCACGCCGGCGCCGACCACCGCCGTGTTCTACTCGATCTCGAACTGCCAAGAAGGGCTCAAGGGCATCTCCTTCGGCAACTTTCTCATCAAGCAGGTCGTCGAGGATCTCGCGCGCGAGCAGCCGCAGCTCAAGACGTTCGTTACACTCTCGCCGGTGCCCATGTTCGCGCGCTGGCTCGACCGCGTACTGGCCGACGACCAGGAGGGCCTCGTCAACGATACCGATCGCGAAGTCCTCCAGACGCTGAGAAACCCGGCCTGGATCGAGGACGAGGAGGAAGGCGAGGCACTGCGGACGTCGCTCCTCGCCCTCGCCGCCCACTACTTCCTGTTTGCGAAGGCCGCGGACGGGCGCCCGGTCGACCCCGTCGCGCGGTTCCATCTCGGCAATGGCGCGCGCCTCGACCGCATCAACTGGCTCGGCGACGTCTCAGAAAAGGGCCTGCGCGAGGCCCACGGTCTCATGGTCAACTACCGCTACGACCTCAAGGAAATCGAGCGCAACCACGAGGCTTACGCCAACGAGGGCGAGGTCGCTGCCTCGCGCGCCGTGCGCCAGCTCGCCAAGACGCCGCCAAAGCCCAAGGCCAAGCCAGCGCCACCACGAGCTCTGCTGGCGCCGCCGTTGGGCGACCGCCCGCCAGAGCCGGCGAGCCAGAAGAGCGGTGGCGAGGAGACTAAGCAGGCCTGAGGGCGCTCGGTCGCGCCTGGCACCTCGCCGCGAGCACCGCCGCCCGCGCGCTTGACGGGCTCAAGCAGGCGGAGTACGCACGGCCCACATTAGATCAATTCTAATCTGGATCGCGCCAACGTGCTGACCCGCCTCTCCCTCATCTCCACGACCGGCAAGCGCCGCTTCGACGATCTCACCGAGCAGGAGATCCTCGCCCTCGCCATCTCCTCGGAAGAGGAGGACGGGCAGATCTACGCAGCCTACGCCGAGCGGTTGCGCGCCCAGTACCCGGCCACGGCCGCCATCTTCGAGGAAATGGCCGCCGAGGAGAACCAGCACCGCCGCCGCCTGATCGAGATCTACCAGCGCCGCTTCGGCGACTTCGTCGTGCCGATCCGCCGCGAGCACGTCGCAGGCTACTACACGCGCCGCCCGGTCTGGCTCGTCGCCAGCCTCGACCTCGAGACCATCCGCAACGAAGCCGCCGACATGGAGCGGCAGGCGCACGACTTCTACATTGCCGCGGCCGGCCGCTCGACCGATGCTGGCACACGCAAGCTGCTCGGCGATCTGGCCGCCGCCGAGGCTGGCCATCAGGCCAAGGCGGGCCAGCTCGAGGAGAAGCATCTCGGGGCGGGCGCCCGCGAGGAAGAGGACTTTGCAGCGCGCCGCCAGTTCGTGCTCACGTGGGTCCAGCCGGGGCTAGCGGGCCTCATGGACGGCTCGGTCTCGACGCTCGCGCCGATCTTCGCCACGGCCTTTGCGACGCAAAACCCGTGGACGACGTTCCTCGTCGGTCTCTCGGCGTCAGTCGGTGCCGGCATCTCCATGGGTTTCACCGAGGCGGCCCATGACGACGGCAAGCTCTCGGGGCGCGGCGCCCCCTGGAAGCGCGGCCTTGCCTCGGGCGTCATGACCACCATCGGCGGCCTCGGGCACGCGCTCCCCTATCTCATTCCCGATTTCTTCGTTGCGACCATCATCGCGCTCATTGTCGTGTTCATCGAGCTCTGGGCGATCGTATGGATCCAGAACCGCTTCATGGACACGCCCTTCGGCCGCGCGACCTTCCAGGTCGTGCTCGGCGGCGGCCTGGTGCTGGCGGCGGGGATATTGATCGGGGCGTCATAAGCCGTCAAAGTGGGATTGTTGGATACGCTTTGCATTGCGACGCATCGAAGGGCCGGCAGCAGGCTTGGTGCTGCGCTTAACCTCCAGCCCATCTCGCAAACCGGCCCCGCAGGGGTGGAAGGGGATAACGATGCGAGGAGCGGCCAGCCGGCAAACCAAGTTGGGACGTCCGCATGGGCAACACGGTTCTGGTAACCGGCGCAAATGGCCATCTCGGATTCAATCTGGCAAAGGCCCTGCGTCAACGCGGACATGAGGTGCGCTGCTCGGTTCGCGATGCCCATGATGAAGCCAAGACCGCCCACCTGAGAAGAGCGGGCCTCAGCGACCTGGTGAGCTTGGATGTCACGGACGGGCGGCAGTTCGTGGATGTCTCAGCCGGCATCGACACGCTCTTCCACGTTGCGGCAACCTACAAGTATTGGACCCCGGATGAGGCGTCCGTCCGCCAGATGATCCGAGACTCCGTCGACGGGGCCGCCAATGCCGTCCGCGCCGCGTCCGCAAACAAGATCAGGAGGCTCGTCCTCACCTCATCGGTCGTCACGCTGCCTTTGGCCGGCTCACCCCGCGAAAGGGTCGACGAAAGCCAATGGCGGGCGGATCTTAGAACGCCGTACTTCCGCGCGAAGACCGAGGCGGAAAAAGGCGCCTGGGAACTTTCCCGACAATTGGGCGTGGATATGGTCGCCATCCTGCCGGCTGCGGTGATCGGTCCAGGCTTCCAGAGGCACACCACGTCGACGCAGACCATCGAAAACATCATGCTTGGTGCGTTCCGAATGGGCGCTCCGAACACCAATTTCCCAGCTGTTGACATCCGAGACGTCGTCGACGGCCACATCCTTGCTGCCGAAAGAGGCGGCACGGGTCGCTACATCATCTGCAATGACGACATGGTCACCTTCAAAGAAATGATCGCGATCATGCGCGCCATTGATGGCCGGGTCCCGAGATCCTGGGGCACGTTGCCCGATGCGATGCTGACCTTCGGCCCGTTCTTCGACTGGCTCAATGCGAAGACGCTGGGCACACACCGCCTCTTCTCGGGAGAGTTCCTAAGCGCCGTGAAAGGGCAATGGTGGGTTTACTCCAACGCGCGCGCTAAGCGCGAGCTCGGATGGCAGCAGCGCATCTCTTTGCAGCAGAGCCTTGCCGACACGATCACGGCGATCCGGGGACTCGGTGCCAGCAAGACGGGAGCGGCGGCAGGCTGAGGGCTCTGCGCACCTTAGTGTCCGCGGCCTGCCTCTCAAGCTCTGCTCTGGTCGTCGGCACGCGCCATCAACTGCCCTTGAACTTCGGGCGCCGCTTCTCGCGGAAGGCTGTGATGCCCTCGATGAAGTCGTCCGTCGCCATGGCCGTGCCCTGCGCAAACGCTTCCGTATCGAGAAACTCATCAAACGAGGGCTCGTAAGCACGCGAGAGCATCTTCTTGAGCAGGCCGTAGGTGATGGTCGGTCCATTGGCAAGCTGATCCGCAACCTCCATGGCCTTGTCCATGAGCTCGCCCGGCGCCACCACGCGCGAGCAAAGCCCGATCTGGAGTGCCTCCTCCGCGGTCACCTTGCGGCTGGTGAGCAGGAGATCCTTCGCGCGCAGCGTACCAACCGCGCGCGGCAGCGTCGCGAGCAAGCCGAGATCGGGCACGACGCCAACGCGCGCGAAGCCAGTGGTGAAGTAGGCCGTGCTGGATGCAATCACCACATCGCCCATGAGCGCGAGCGAGACGCCCGCTCCCGCCGCCGCGCCGTTGACGGCCATCACGACTGGCTTCTCAGCTTTGAGCAGCCGCCCCGACCAGCGATACGACCGGCGCATCCGCTCGCGGGTGTCCGAGGGTTTAGCGCGCCCCATGTTGCGGATGTCGCCGCCGGCACAGAAGGCGTCGCCCGTGCCCGTGATGAGGAGGCAGCGCACGCCGTCGTCCTCGATGAGTGACGGGATATTGGCATCCAGTCCGGCCTTGATGCCGGCGGACATGGCATTCATCGTCTTCGGCTCGTTGAGCCGGACGATGGCAATCCCGTCCTTGCGGGTCACGATGACCGAGTCCTCCGACATGCCGCGCGCCTCCCGGTTGAAATGCTTTGCCGGCAAATCCTAGCCGCCACCCATGCCGTCCGCCAGCTTGCTTTGTGCGGGGAGCCCATGCTCAACTCAGCGGAAAAGATCACAAGAGGGAGGTCCCATGGGGGCAGAGGAAGGGCTCGTGCGCGGCATAGCCATTGGCGAGCGCACGATCGATCAGGCCACCTTCGATAAACGGGTGGATCGCGCTGCAGCCGGCCTCGATGCGCTCGGCGTCGGCCAGGGCGAGTGCGTTGCAATCCTCATGCGCAATGACATTGCCTTCCTCGAAGCCTCCTATGCCGCGATCCGCCTCGGCGCTTATGCCGTGCCAATCAACTGGCACTTCCACCCCGAGGAGGTCGGCTACATCCTGCGCGACTGCGCCGCCAAGGTGCTCGTTACCCATGCCGACCTTCTTGAGATTGCGCGGCAGGCTGCCCCTCCCGGCCTGCGCATTCTCGCCGCACCGACGCCCGACGTCGTTGCCGAGGCCTTTCGCATCGCCCCCGAGCGCTGCACTGTGCCGCCCGATGCGCAAAGCTGGGACGATTTCATCGCCGCCCACGCCCCCTGGACGGGCGCGCCGCGTCCGCAGACGCTCAGCATGATCTACACGTCCGGCACCACCGGCCATCCGAAAGGCGTGCGCCGCGCCCCGCCAACGCCCGCGCAGCAGGAGGCCCTCAACGAGGCCCGCCGCGTTGTCTATGGCGTCTCGCCGGGCATCCGCACGGTCATGGCCGGGCCGCTCTACCACTCCGCACCCAACGCTTTCGTGCTGCGCGCCGCGCGCCTTGCTGAGGTGCTGATCCTCATGCCGCGCTTCGATCCCGAGGCTCTCCTCGCAACCATCGAGCGCCAGCGCATCGACACGCTTTTCATGGTCCCGACCATGTTCGTGCGCCTGCTCAAGCTGCCCGAGGATGTGCGCCGGCGCTATGACGTCTCGTCGCTGCGCTTCGTGATGCACGCGGCCGCGCCGTGCCCCGTGCACGTCAAGCGCGCCATGATCGAATGGTGGGGGCCGGTCATCTGGGAGTTCTATGGCGCGACCGAGAGCGGTGCCGTCACCATCGTCTCAAGTGAGGAATGGCTGAAGAAGCCCGGCAGCGTCGGCCGTCCCTCGAAGGGGGCGAGGCTCTCCATCCAGGACGAGCAGGGCCGCGAGGTGGCGCAGGGCGAGGTCGGCGAAATCTACTCCTCGATCGACTACTATCCCGATTTTACCTATCACAACCTTCCCGAGAAGCGCGCGGAGATCGAGCGCGGCGGCCTGATCACTGTCGGCGACATGGGCTATCTCGATCCCGACGGCTATCTCTTCCTCTGCGACCGCAAGCGCGACATGGTCATCTCGGGTGGCGTCAACATCTATCCCGCCGAGATCGAAGCCGTTGTGATCGCACTGCCCGGCGTGAAAGATTGCGCCGTCTTCGGTATTCCTGACGAGGAGTACGGGGAAGCGCTCATCGCGCTCGTCGAGCCCATGCCGGGGCACACGCTCGACAGCGAAAGCATCCGCGGGCATCTGAAGTCGCATCTCGCGAGCTACAAGGTGCCGCGCCGCATCGAGATCGCGCACGATCTGCCGCGCGAGGACTCGGGCAAGATCTTCAAGCGCCGCCTGCGCGAGCCCTACTGGAAGGACACCGGCCGCCGCATCTAGCTAACCGCCCTTGTCTCCCGCAAGCCCGCGCGGCCGCATCAGCCAGAAGGCCAGCAGAGCGGCCAGCATGAGCATCGCGACGCTGCCGAAGCCCGCAACCCAGCCGAGCGGCGACATGCCGCCCGCCCAGTCGAGGCTCCACCCAACGACGATCGGCCCGACGAGCCCACCGCCGTAGCCGAGCGAGGAATGCACGGCGAGCGTCGCCCCGCGCCGTGCGGGCTCCGCCGTGCCCGCGGCTCCGGCCGTGAGCGAGGAGGAGTCGAGCCAGCCAAAAATGCCGTATACAAGCAGCAGGGCCACCGCGAGCCAATACGACGAGACGGCGAACACGCCGATCGCCAGCGCGATCACGATCGACCCAGTCATCGCAAGTTTGATCAGACGGCGCCGGCCGAGACGGATGGCAGCCTCATTGCCCATGACACTCGCGGTCACGCCCATTAGGGCGAGTAGCGTCATGACCGTCGCGGGGGAAAGCAGAGAGGCGCCTGCGCCCGTGCTCGCCGCGACGTAGCCGAGGAAGGCGACGCCCCAGCCCCGCAATGCGCTAAGCTCCAATGTGTGCACGCAGTACGCCGTTGCATAGGCCATCGCCGAGCGGTTACGCAGCACCGGGAGAAAGTTGAAGAGCCCGCCACCGTCGCTCGGCTTGGCCGCCGGGGCCGCCCGGCGCGGCACGAGAAACGCCACCATGCACCACGCCGTGGCGGCAGAGAGTGCCGCGGCAAGAAAAGCAAGTTGCCACCCGCCGAGGTTCGCCAGCAGATCTCCCGTCGCGAAGGAGAGCGCGCCCGAAATGCCGATGCTTGCCGCGTGGCCCGTTACCGCGCGCGACATCATCTTGGCATCGACCTGATCGGCAAGAAGCTTGAGACCGGTCATGTACGTCCCGGCCCAGCCGAGGCCGGTCAGCGCGCGAAAGGTCATTGCCGACCAGTAGCCTTCGGCGAAAAGTGCGAAGCCGCCATGCCCCGCGATGGTCGCCCCGACACCGAAGAGGTAGACGAACTTGGCATCGACGCGGTCGGTCAGCGTGACGAGGATCGGAACGGCGAGCATATAGGCCGCGTAGAAGCTCGCCGTGATCCACCCGGCCTGCGTGTTGGAGAGATCCCAGAGCGGGATCATGCGCGGAAGCAGCGCCGGCCAGAAGAAGGCCCCGATCTGGACAAGCACCTGCGCCGCGCAAACGATCGCCACGAGGCGCCGCGCGACCGCTTGCTCCAGTGCTACCTGAGCCATCTCTTTCCCCCGGCCGCGCGCCTCAGCTGCTCCAAAGCGCGATGGCTATGCCCACGAGCGCCAGCGCACCAATCCAAAGGGCGACGCGGGTCCAGCGCCCCTGCGGCGCATTGCCCGCCGCAAGCCGTCCCACCGTCTCGTCGTTGAGACGAACACCGTTCTGCGCCACCTCCGCCAAAGCCGCCAGGGTCCGTTCAGCCTGTCCGAGCAGAGCCGGCACGCCGGCGAGCAGGCGCCCGATCTCGGAGGCGCCTTCGCGCGCATCCTTAAGCGCACCGGCGGCCCCGAGATTGCTTTCGACCCACTCGCGCGCGATCGGCTCAGCGGCCGTCCAGATGTCGAGTTTCGGATCGAGCCCGCGCGCGACGCCTTCGACGACGACCATGGTCTTCTGGAGGTTGATCAGCTCGGGCCGGGTCCGCATGTCGAAGACCTCGGTATACGCAAAGAGCTGCCCGAGCAGGTCGGCCATGGAGATCTCGCCCGCGGGTCGGCCCTGGATCGGCTCGCCGATCGCGCGGAGTGCCTGCGCGAAGACCTCCACAGGATGATGCGGCGGCACGTAGCCGGCCCAGAAATGCACCTCGGCGGCGCGGCGATAGTCGCGCGTGATAATGCCGTGCAGGATCTCGGCGAGGAACCGGCGCTCCTTTGGTCCGAGCCGGCCCATGATGCCGAAATCGACCGCGACGATATCGCCGCGTGAATCGACGAGCAGATTCCCTTGGTGCATGTCGGCATGGAAAAAGCCGTCGCGCATGGCATGGCGGAGAAAGGACTGCAGGACCGTCAGCCCGAGCGCGCGGCGGTCGTGGCCTGCCGCTTCGAGCCGCGCGACCTCCCCGACCGGAATGCCGTCGATCCATTCGAGCGTGAGCACGCGCTTAGCCGTCCGCTTCCAATCCACGGCCGGCACGCGAAAGCCCGAGTCACCCCTTATGTTCTCCGCCATTTCCGAGATCGCGGCCGCCTCGAGGCGGAGATCCATCTCGATCTCGGTCGTGCGTGCGAGGGTCTCGACGACGGCGACGGGTCTGAGCCGCCGGGTCGGCGGGTGAAACCGCTCGATCATCCGAGCGGCAAAGAAGTAGCTGTCGAGATCGCGCCTGAAGCGACGCTCGACGCCCGGCCGCAGCACCTTCACCGCCACTTCGCGGCGCTGCCCGTTCTCGAACACGACAGCCTTGTGCACCTGCGCGATCGACGCGGCTGCAACCGGCGGCCCGAGTTCTGCGAAGTGATCCTCGACGCGCCCGCCGAGCGCCGCCTCGATTGCGGCCCGCGCCTCGGCCTGCGAGAACGGCGCCATGCGGTCCTGAAGATTGGCGAGGTCGCGGGCGAGTTCCGGCCCGATCACGTCGGCGCGCGTCGCAAGGAACTGCCCGAGCTTGACATAGCTCGGCCCGAGGCGGGTCAGTGCACTGCTGAGACGCATCTCCGCGCTCTCCCCGCGACGGAACGGCCACGCGAGCGCCCGCACCGGCCAGGTCACCGCGCGCGCGAACCGGAGCGGCCAGGGTACGGCCACGCCCTCCGGCACGAACCGAACGCCGTGCTGGGCGAGGACCAGCCCGGCGCGCGCGAGGCGCAAAAGGTTGAGGATCGGGCCGGCCATGAAGCAGGGCTGTCCGTTGAAGAGCGCAGCTCGGGTGCGAGTTACGCGTTGAGTCACAGGGCGGGACGGACGTTTGCCGCGATCGGCCGGGGCGTCAAGCAGAATGCCGCCCTGCGGTTACAGCGGTTTTTCCACCTGCCCGACTTGTATCGACCCAGCCGCCAAGGATAATCCTCAAGTAAGGCCCAAAGTGCAGGCGACGGACGGGCCGGGGTGCAGGCAACGTGAAGAAGAACAACGGGCGGCGCAGGAGCGACGGTCGGCGGAAGAAGGGCCGAAAGCCGCAGCCGCTTGCGCCCCCCAAGCGTGCACGACCGGCGGCAATGTCGCAAGCACACGAGCGTGCCCGCCGCGGGGCGCAGCACCTGCACGCCCTGGCCACCACCGCACTCAAGCGCGTCGACTGGCCGGCACTGGCGATCCTTGTCGCACCGCTGACCCTGATGGTGCTTCTCGATGCCCACCAGACGGATCCGGCGCCGCACCTCGCACGGCCGGCACCCTGGCATGGCAGCCTCACCCGCGAGGCCATGCCCCTCCTCCCTGATCCGACGACCCGCACGGTCCTCGCGTCGCAAGAAGCGCCGCCTGCGCCCCGGCACGGCGATCTCACCCGCGAGGCCATGCCGCTCCTGCCCGATCCGACGACCCGCACGGCCCTCGTATCACCGGAGGCCCCACCTGCGCCCTGGCACGGCGATCCCACCCGCGAGGCCATGCCGCTCCTGCCTGATCCGACGACCCGCACGGTCCTCGCGTCGCAAGAAGCGCCGCCTGCGCCCTGGCACGGCGATCTCACCCGCGAGGCCATGCCGCTCCTGCCCGATCCGACGACCCGCACGGCCCTCGCATCACCGGAGGCCCCGCCTGCACCCTGGCACGGCGGTCTCGACCGCGAGACCATGCCACTCCTGCCCGATCCTGCAATCCGCACGCCAACCGCGCCACCAAATGTCGCAGCCGCTCCTCCGCCGGCCATGTGCGTGCCGGATAAGGCCGCCGCGACGGTCGTCACGGGCCATCCTGCCGCCGACTTCGGTCGCGCGCTCGCGGCCGCCGCTCGCGCGCAGACCGCGAGCTTTGTCATTTACAATGCACGCTATGTAAGCCTCGCCTATCCAGGCGGCGACACACCGGCCCTCTATGGTGTGTGCACCGACGTCGTGATCCGCGCCTATCGAGCGCTCGGCATCGACCTGCAGGAGCTCATTCACGCCTCGCGCCTCGGCCGGGGCGATCCGAGCATCGACCATCGCCGCGTCGAGGTCGTCCGCCGCTTTCTCACGCGCCATGGCACGAGCCTGCCCATCTCAGAGTTCGCAGAAGCCTACCGGCCGGGCGACATCGTCACCTATCACCGGCCCGAGGGGCGCATCTCCCAGTTCCACATTGCCATCGTGATCGATGAGGTCGCACCGTCCGGCCGGCCCCTGATCGTACACAACCGCGGCTGGGGTCCGCAGATCGAGGATGCGCTGTTCGTCGACCGCATCAGCGGTCACTATCGCCTCTCGCCGGCGCAGGTCGAGACGTTCAAGCGCACACGCCCGCCACGCGTCAGCGAGCGCCGCCGTACCGCCGAGCTGTCACGCAGCACCCGCCGCTGAGCGCTCAGGCATCGTCGCCTGCGGCCACGGCCTGCTCGATCACGGTCCTGAAGTCAGCGGGCGCGATCGTGAGCAGGTCCGGCTTCGATGCCGCGAAATAGCGATCCACCGTGGCCCCCACCTCCGCGACCGGGACACCGCGCAGGGAGGCTTCCAGATCGAGCACCATGCGCGGTGGCGTCACGAAGAAGTCGCCCGTGATCAGCACCTCGCGCACGCGCCGCGCACCACCCGCACCTTCGAGCCGCACGTAGGCCGAGACCGTGCCCCCCGCACCCGTCAGCGACGCCTCGCTCACCTCCGCGCCGCGCGGATCATCAATCTCGAAGACGAAATCATCCGTGCCGATGGTCTCGTCGTGGATGCGCTTCGCCCGCGCCTCCTCGGCCTCGCTCGGCGCGCCAGGCTCAAGCGTGAGCCCAAGCCTCTCACGGAAGCCGAGCAGAATGGCTTCCTGCACCTTCGCGATTTCCGGCGCAGTGCCGCCGAGCAAGGCCTTCAGCGTCGTCACGCGCTGCTCCGCCTTGTCGAGATCGCGCTTCTGCAGCTTCGCCGCCGGCACGTTCAGGCACGCCATCATGCGCGCCGGATCAACATCGATCAGGACTGTACCCTGGTAGAAAAGCGTGTCGCCGTCGAAGAAGCCGCCTGTGCCGCAGAGCTTCTGGCCCCCGACCTCGATATCGTTGCGCGGCCGGAAGCGCGCCTCGATGCCGAAGGTCTGCGAGAGCCCATGGGCCGCCGCCTCGCAGATCGCCCGCGTGTAGTCACCAAGCGAGGGCATCGGCAGGCGCTTGCGGGAAAGCACCAGCTCCCAGCCGATCTGACCCTCGTCGAAATAGATGGCGCCGCCACCCGTGATCCGCCGCACGAGGCCGACACCGTTGGCGCGGCAATGGTCCACCTTCACTTCGTGGCTCATGGCCTGATGACGCCCGATCAGCGCCGTCGGCGGAAAGCGCAGGAAGCGCACGGTGTCGGGAATCTCCCCCGCCTTGTGCAGCTCGATGAGCGCCTCGTCAAAGGCTATCTGGGCGCGACCGTCGCGCAGGCCGGTGTCAATGGTTCGGAAAACGGGCATGGTCCTCTCCCCTCGCCGGGCGCCGCCGCGCCGGTTTGACCTTGGGGCCGATCATAGGGTGGAGGGCCACGGATATTCAATAGTTTGAATATTCGGGGCCGCTGCCCGAAGGGTATCGAGGGGGCAGCGCCTCATGCCGCCGAGCCGCTGCCGGGCCTGCGTGCGGGCAAGTATCCGCATTTTGAGGGGCAGCTGGACCTTTTCCTTGTCCCCCGCGCGCCTCTGGCTTAGCCATTGACCGGGGGAGCTTCGAACAGGGCGGGACCTCGTGAGAGACCGTTTCGACTACCGGCCCGACCTTGACGGGCTGCGCGCCATTGCGGTTGTGCCGGTCATCCTCTTCCACCTCGGCTTCGCCTGGACGCCCGGCGGCTTCGTGGGCGTGGACGTCTTCTTTGTCCTGTCGGGCTATCTGATCACGCGCCAGATCGCCTTGAGCCTGCGGGACGGCAGCTTCTCACTCCTCGAGTTCTATGATCGCCGCATCAGGAGGCTCTTCCCCGCCTTCGTCGCGATGCTTCTCGCCTCGACGGTGGCGGCCCTGCTCGTGCTCCTGCCCGACGATCTGGCGGCGTTTGGCGAAGCCCTGCTTCCGGTGTCCCTCTCGGTCAGCAATTTTCACTTCTGGGGCGAGAGCGGCTACTTTGCCCCGGCCGCCGAGACCATGCCGCTGCTTCATACATGGAGCCTCGCCGTCGAGGAGCAGTTCTATCTTCTCTTTCCCCTGCTCCTGATGCTCATCTGGCGCTGCGGCCGTGCACACCCCATACGCTACATCTGCATTCTTGCCGTCCTATCTTTCGCCACGAGCATGTGGAGCAGCGTGGCCGCGCCCGAGGCCGCATTCTATCTCCTGCCCTCTCGCGCATGGGAGCTGCTGCTCGGAAGCATTTTGGCGCTTTCGCTGCCGACGGCGCCGGCGCCGAGGCCGCTGTGGCTGCGCAATGCCGCAGTGCTCTCGGGCCTTGCGGGCATCGGCGCAGCGATCTTCACCTATCATGCAGGAATGACGTTTCCTGGATTGGCGGCGGCCCTGCCATGCTTGGGCTGTGCTCTGGTCATCTGGGCCGGTGCGTCTGCGGAGAGTTCTCTATCAAATGATGCGCAGATGCATCCGCTCGCGCTGCGCTTCCTGACCTTGCCGCCATTGGTCTTTCTCGGGCTCATCTCCTACAGCCTCTACCTTTGGCACTGGCCGATTATCGTCTTTACCCGCTACCTCATGCCCGACCCGCTAGCCATAGAGCAGGCGGCAGTCATCGTCAGCGCGACCATCGGCATTGCCTCCGCGAGCTGGAAGTTCATCGAACAGCCCCTGCGCCGTGGCGACCGCATCTGGCCCACCCCCCAGCGCCGCATGAGCTACAGCGTGGCGAGCGTTGTAGCGCTGGCGCTGATGGGTGTCGTCTTGCACGCCACCAAGGGCTTGCCGTGGATACAGAAGCCGGAGGTTCGCGCCATCACGGCGGCTGCGGCGGACAAAAGCCCGGTGCGCGAACATTGCCACTTCGATCGGGGCGAACAGGGACGACGGCCACTCGCAGACACATGCGTTTTCGGCAGCACCTATGGGCGGCGCATCATCGTCCTTGGGGACAGCCATGGCGCAGAGCTCAGCTATGCCTTGTCGGAAGTGGCCGCGACAAGCGGCTTACATGTTCGACAAGTCACGGCATCGGCTTGCCCGCCCGCGCAGGACTTTTCGGATACGGCCAGCAGGAGTTGCCCGCGCCACATGAAGCTGATGATGCAGGGGCTGGTGGAGGCTCCGCGGTCCACCGTCATCATTGCAGCGCACTATTTTGCCTGGGCAGCGGTCAAAGGCTCAGCGCGCGACAGCATCTGGATTGGTTTGGAAGCGGTCGTCGCCCGGCTGCGTGGCGCGGGTCATGACGTCGTGCTGCTCGGTGACTGGCCGCCACATGCGCAGGGCCGCCTCCCGCATGTCCTCGCACGAGAGGTCAGGCTGGGCCGCTCGGCGCAAGGCTACAGCTTTTCGATCGATCAAAGCCTGGCGGATAGCATTGATGAGAGACTGAGAGCGGTCGCCGAGCGCCATTCAGCGATTTACATTCCCCTGCTGGAGGCCGTCTGCGGAGGAAAGACGCACTGCCAAGCATATGCCGACGGTCACGCGATCTATTTCGATGATGATCATCTCACCGTGGCATCGGCCCGGCGCATTGTCAGGAACCTGATCCTCCCGCTCCTGGAGCTTCGTGGAAACGCGATCGCCCCCGGCCTGCCGGGCACGGCCAGGTCGCGCTGCCAGTCGCCAGGCTCTCTGGGGCAGCATTGCGACCTCTGAGCAGTGTTACGTCGGCAGACCAAGGCCGACGCGTGCGGCAAGAGCCCCCGATCTCCGCGGACCGTTGCGGCCTTCTGATGCGCTGTGCCGACCCCGAACCGCGCCTGCGTCGCTTGCACCCGGATTGAGCCCCATCAAGGCGATTGTGACACGACAGGTAAGAGTGGTGCGGTTTGCTCTTCTGCCGGATAGTTGGATGAGCCTGGCGACAACGCTCCTGCTTGTCATCGCCGCCGCTCTCGCGGCAGCGAGCGTGCGCATTGTCGGGGCCTACAATCGCGATATGAGGCGCGCACACGCCGAAGCGCGGCAGGGTGCGCGCGTTGTCCAAACGGCCGCCGGACCTATCGAGTATGCTGAAACCGGCGCGGGCACACCGCTTCTTTCCATCCATGGCGCCGGCGGCGGCTTCGACCAGGGCCTCGCTAATGTCGCCAGCTTTGTCGGCGGCGATTTCCGTGTCATAGCGCCCTCGCGGTTCGGGTATCTTGGCACGCCCGTGCCCCTCGACACGTCGGTGGCCGCCCAAGCCGATGCGCACGCTGCCCTTCTTGCCGCATTGGGCATTGAGAAGGCGATCGTGGTTGGTGCTTCCGCGGGTGCGCGATCTGCCGCGGCATTCGCGATCCGGCATCCCGATCGCGTGATGGCCCTCATCCTCATCGTGCCGGCCACCTATGCGCCGACGAGCCCGGTCATGATCGAGGCGAGCCGCGCGAGTGCACTCGTCCTGCGTCTCGTGACGACGGGGGCGGATTTCATTTGGTGGCTCCTTGAGAAGTGCGCGCCATCAATCCTTGTGCGCTTCGTCGGTGTGCCGCCGCCAGTACTGGCCGCTGCTTCCGAGAGCGAGCGGCACCGCATCATGGACATTGTACGCCGCGCGCAGCCGCTGTCCTTCCGCACCCGCGGCATCGCAATCGACAGCCAGCCCGATGCAGAACAGCCATTCGAGCGCATCAGGGCCCCAACGCTCGTCATCTCAGCGCGCGATGACCTCTTCAACACGCTCCCCGCCGCCCGCCACGCAGCCGGCGCCATTCCAGGCGCACAGCTCGTCGTCTACGACAGCGGAGGGCATCTGCTGGCTGGACGCGCGGATGATGCCGCGCGCGTCGTCCGTGAGTTTCTGGCGGCGCAAGCGCGGGAACGCTCGCGGTGAGCGTGCCCTCACCGCATGGCGATCGGGAGGTTATTGAGCGAGTCGATATACCACTTCTCGGCCTCAACGATCGCCGGGTTCTCGCCGTTCGCGTAGATCCAGCTGTCGACCGCCCAGCGCTGGCCGTTGCTCTTCTCGACCAGCACCGCCGTCCAGTGCGTCCAGCCCGCGACCCCGCGCAGCAGGTTTTCCTTGGAGAACGGCCGCGCGACTGTGTGATGCTTCAGCAGGCCGTTATGGTCCAGCACTTTGAGATAGCTCGTGGTGTTCGTCGCCTCATCCACGCAGTCCTGCTGCGTCGGATCGCCTGAGGCGGCAAAATCCATGCCCGGCCGATCCTTGTCGGTGCCGATCTCCTTGCCGACCCGCGTCTCGATCCAGCCGATCGCGTAGGCGACCGCGCGGCGCTCGCCCCTGGCATCGTCGCTGTTGCGCATCTTCGCCATCAGCTTGCGCAACTCGGCGATATCGGTCTCGGTGAAGCGGAAGCGCGTCTGCATCTTGCAGCCATAGGCATGGCAGACGTAGACAGTGTTCCCATCGGGCGCCCGGGTCTTGAACTCGGCATAGTGCAGCACCGCCGGCCCCTCGCGCTCGTAGGTGCAGCCCGCAAGCAGCACGCCGAGTACCAATCCGATCAAGACCTTAACGCGCATGCCCGTGCCTGAGCCCCCTCGCCCCGAACCCCCTCCAACAAGCGATGATTCGCCAGCGAATGCCAATGTCCTTGCGCGGACGAGGTTGTCCACAGAAAACAAGACGATGTCGAAAGAAAGACCTTTACATGTGATCGGAGGGGGACTCGCCGGTTCCGAGGCGGCCTGGCAGATCGCCTCGGCGGGGGTGCCGGTCGTGGTCCACGAAATGCGCCCTGAGCGCATGACCGAGGCCCACCAGACCGCGGGACTCGCCGAACTCGTCTGCTCGAACTCCTTCCGTTCCGATGACTGGGCGAACAACGCCGTCGGCCTCCTGCATGAGGAAATGCGCCGCGCGGGATCGCTGATCATGGCCGCCGGAGATGTCCACAAGCTGCCGGCAGGCGGCGCCCTCGCCGTTGACCGCGATGGCTTCTCCGGCGAGGTCACGGCGCGCCTCGAAGCGCACCCGCTGGTCGCAATCGCGCGCGAGGAAGTCGCCGGCCTTCCGCCCGCGGACTGGGACAGCGTGATCATCGCCACTGGCCCGCTCACATCACCTGCACTGAGCGCTGCGATCGTCACGTTGACCGGCGAGGGCGAGTTGGCTTTCTTCGATGCCATTGCACCGATCGTGCACCTGCACAGCATCGACGAGAGCATCGCCTGGCGCCAATCGCGCTACGACAAGGCGGGGCCCGGCGGCACGGGAGCCGACTACATCAACTGCCCGCTTTCGGAGGACGAGTATGAGGCGTTCGTCGACGCCCTGCTCGCTGGCGAGAAGACCTCCTTCCGCGAGTGGGAGGCAAACACGCCCTACTTCGATGGCTGCCTGCCCATCGAGGTCATGGCCGAGCGCGGCCGCGAGACCCTGCGCTTCGGCCCCATGAAGCCGGTCGGCCTCGAAGATCCGCGCACGGGCCGCCGCCCCCATGCGGTCGTCCAGCTCCGCCAGGACAACGCGCTCGGCACGCTCTGGAACATGGTCGGCTTCCAGACCAAGCTGCGCCATGCCGAGCAGACGCGCATCTTCCGCATGATCCCCGGCCTGCGGAATGCTGAATTCGCGCGCCTCGGTGGACTCCACCGCAATACCTTTCTCAACAGCCCGCGGCTCATCGACAGCAACCTCCGCCTCAAGGCCATTCCGCGCCTGCGCTTCGCCGGGCAGATCACGGGCGTCGAGGGCTATGTCGAGAGCGCCGCGATCGGCCTTCTCGCCGGCCGGTTTGCCGCCGCGGAACGCCTTGGCAAGATGCTTGCGCCGCCGCCGCCCACCACCGCGCTCGGCGCCCTCATCGCGCACATCACCGGCGGTCACGTCGAGGCGCAGGGCGAAGGCCCCCGCTCCTTCCAGCCAATGAACATCAACTTCGGCCTCTTTCCGCCCATCGAGGAACTGCGCACAGACGCCGGCGGCAAACGCATCAAAGGCAAGGAAAGGGGCGCCGCCAGAAAGCGCCTCATGGCCGAGCGCGCGCTCGCAGATATTGGCGGGTGGTTGCGAGCGTCGGCGTAGCGCCGCGCCTTCGACGCGAGAGGGGCTGGCGACCCTGCAACCACGCCCCCGGGGGAAACTCCAGAACCCCCGTTTTGCAGTTTGGCGACCGCCGCGCGCAGGCCAGACTACCCGCTCCTACGGGGCAATGGTTAGGGTGAGCGGCGGCGGCATACGCCAACGTTGCACAAGGTTCCGCCGCTCATCCCGGCCTTCTCGCCGCACATGCGGGCAGAAGGAGAAGATGGCGCTCGCGACAAGTCGAAAGGATACATCCAATGCAAACGCTGATCCCCCTCGCCGCCGAGATCGCCGGCATCCTCAAGGCGCGCAAGGAGACGATCGCGATCGCGGAGTCCTCAACGGGCGGCCTCATCAGCGCCGCCCTGCTCGCGGTGCCGGGCGCCTCGGCCTATTACCTCGGCGGCTCGATCATCTACACCAGGCAGGCGCGCGCGGCCCTCACCACCATTACCGATGACGACATGCGCAAGATGCGCTCGGCGAGCGAGCCCTATGCGGTGCTGCTCGCAGAGCAGGTGCGCGAACAGCTTGGCGCGACGTGGGGTGTCTCCGAAACAGGCGCCAGCGGCCCCACCGGCAACCGCTACGGGGATCCTGCCGGCCATTCCTGCATGGCGGTGTCCGGCCCGATCAACGCGGTCATCACGCTGGAGACGGGCACCGCCGACCGCGAGGCCAACATGCGCGCCTTCGCCGCCCGCGCGCTGGCGCTGCTCAAGGAGACACTCGCGAAGCCCGCGTGAGCTACTCCGCCGGCTGCGTCTGCGGCCGCACGAGCACGGTCTCGCGCCCGGGCGCGGGATCGAGCGGCACCAGCAGCGACAGCATGAGCGACGTGAACGCGATGCCGGCACCGAGCCAGAAGATGATCGAGTAGTCGATCGTCCCGAGCAGGCCGAAGCTCACCGGAATGGCAACGGCCGCAATGTGGTTGATGGTGAATGCGACCGACGCCGTCGCCGCCATGTCGGCTGGGTCGCCGATCTTCTGGAAATAGGTCTTCTGCGCCAGGATCAGCGTGAAGAAGATGCCGTCGATGATGAACAGCGCCGCTGCAAGATGGGCGTTGTTCGTCATCGCATAGCCGATGAAGACGCAGATCAGCACGGCATTCTCGAGCATGATCGTGTTGCGCTCGCCCCATTTCTGCACAAGGCGGCCGAGCCGCGGGGCGAAGAAGGTGTTGAGCGAGGACGTCACGAGCATGAGCAGCGCCATGTCGGCGACCGAGTAGCCGAATTTCTTGACGAGCAGGAAGCCGCCGAAGGCCATGAAGAGCTGGCGCCGCGCACCGCTCATGAAGGTCAGCGCGTAGTAGAGGCCATAGCGCTTGCGGAAGACGAGTCCGGTACGTTGACGCACCGGCCCCTCGAAGCGCTTGAAGTGAAACATTGCAATGACGGTGAGGAAGGCACACGACAGGCCGAGGATGGCGTAAAGCGCCATATAATTGCGCCAGCCGAGCCACCAGACGATGGCGAGGCTTCCGTACGCCACGAATTGCGCCGCCGCACCCGCGCTGATGATCCGGCCGATCAACGAGGGCGCCTGCGCCCTCGGCAGGAGCTGGAGCTGCAGCGACGTGTTGACCGTCTCGAAGTAGTGGAAGCCCACCGACATGATGAATGTCGCGATCAGCACACCCATGAGCGTCGGGTTGCTGCCTGTCAGTGCCACGCCGAGGCCTAGAAGGACGAGCGCAAAATAGCCGAGCACCTGCTCGCGCATGAGGACCAGCCAGAAAGCCACCGTAAACGCGAGGAAGCCCGGGATCTCGCGCACGGTCTGCGTCAGGCCCGCCTCGAACCAGCCGAAGCCCACAGCCTCGATGGTGTAATTGTGCAGGAGCGCGTTCCAGCCGGCAAAGCCGAGCCAGTTGATGAAATGCAGCGTCATCAGGAACTGCACGGCCGAATGAACTGCGCGCGGGTCGGCGGGGCGGTGGTTGGTCATGGGACGATCCCGTCAAAGTGACGCGGGACGCTGCCCGCGGCGATCGTGCGCGTCAACTGCTTATTTCGAAGAGCCGCCACACTGACCGCACGAGGTGGCATCGCGAGCTCGCCTCCCGCATCCGGAGCGTTGGCATGGTTGTGGGTAGATCTTGAGAGCGGCGGCTCAGGCCCCTGAGCCGCCCCCCTTCATCAGCTTGCGAATGACGGGCGTGTAGCGATCGCCGTCGCCGGCCATGATCGCCTCATCGAAGAGCGTTGCCACCAGATCGGCGCCGCGCGCGCGGATGCCGGCCGCCTTGGCCAGCTCGCGGGCATAAGAAAGGTCTTTCTGGGCATAGCGCACCGAGAAGGCGCCCTCGGGATAGTCCTGTGGCAGCAGGTGCTTCATGCCGTGATTGCGCAGCACGAAGCTGTCGGCGGAACCCTTGGCCATGGTCTCCAGCAGCAGCTTGCCATCGACGCCGGAGGCCTCGGCGATCGACAATGCCTCTGCCACGGCCATCGTCGTCTCAAAGACAACCATGTTGTTCATGATCTTCACCACCTGACCCGCACCGACCTCGCCGCAGTGCGTGATCTCATTGCCCATAGTCTCGAGGATCGGCTTGATGCGCGCGAACACCTCTGGTGAGCCGCCGACCATGATCGACAGCGTGCCGTCGACGGCGGCGCGGCGCGTGCGGGCGATGGGTGCATCGGCGAAATCGGCCCCCTTGGCGGCAAGGTCGGCAGCGAGCTTGCGCATCAGCGCGGGTGGCGCCGTCGACATATCGACAAGCGTCTGGCCGGCGCGCATGAGCGCAACCAGCCCCGACGCGCCCTGCGTGACAATCTCGACCTCGCGCCCGCCGGGCAGGCACATGATGATCGCATCCGCAGCCTGAGCCAGGCTGCGCAGCGACGAGGCTGTCGCGACGTTGTCGGCCTTGAGGCGCTCAAGCGGCTCCGGGCGCTGATCGAAGGCGACGACCTTCCATGTCCCTTTGCAGGCAAGGTTCCGGCACATCGCCTCGCCCATGACGCCGAGGCCGATGAAGCCGATCGTCGAAATTGTCATGTCATTCCTCCCGTCCTCGTCCTTCGTCATGGCCCCAGGAGCCGTCGCGTGCATTCTTCCGGTAGGGGCCATACTCCGCAAGCGCGCGCCGCTGTTGCGCCATGTAGTCCCGCTCTTCCACCAGATAGCGGGCAACCGCCCTGCGGAACCCCGGATCGGCGATCCAGTGCACGGAATAGGTCGGTGTCGGCATATAGCCGCGCGCGAGCTTGTGCTCCCCTTGCGCCCCCGCCTCGACTCGCGCGAGCCGGCGCGCGATTGCGATCTCGATGGCCTGGTAGTAGCAGAGCTCGAAGTGGAGGAAGGGGTGGTGTTCAATCGCGCCCCAGTAGCGGCCATAGAGACAGTCACCGCCGATCAAGTTCAGCGCGCCGGCAATGTATCTGTCGCCGCGGCGCGCCATCACGAGCAGGCAGCAGTCGGCCATGGCCTCGCCGAGCAATGAGAAGAACCTGCGGTTGAGATAGGGCCGCCCCCACTTGCGGCTGCCGGTCTCCATGTAGAAGTCGAAGAACGCATCCCAGTGGGCTTCGGTGATGTCGCGGCCCGTGACGTGCTCGATCGTCAGTCCGGGAATGCCCAGCGCCTCCGCGCGCTCCTTGCGCACGGCCTTGCGCTTTCGCGAAGCGAGGCTCGCGAGGAAATCCTCGAAGGTCGCATAGCCTGCGTTCTGCCAGTGGAATTGCTGGTCCGTGCGCTGGAGCCAGCTTGCATCCGCACCGATGCGCGACCATTCCGTCTCTGTGAGGAAGGTTGCATGCACGGAAGACGCTTTCGCCTGCTTGGCAAGAGCAATCGCGCCCGCAAGCAACAGCCGCTCCCGCGCCTCGGCACCGTCTCCCGTGCCGACCAGGAAACGCCGGCCCGGCACCGGGGTGAACGGCACCGCGATCTGAAGCTTGGGATAGTAGCATCCACCGGCCCGCTCGTAGGCCTCGGCCCAGCCATAATCGAAGATGTACTCGCCCTTGCTGTGGCTCTTCAGGTAGCAGGGCGCAACGCCCGTAATGGCGTCGCCTTCTTCCAACGCGAGATGGCAGGGTGACCAGCCGGTTCGGCGGCCGACAGCACCCGAGCGCTCGAGCGCCAACAGGAACGCGTGCGTAATGAATGGATTGAGTGTGGCCGGGTCCGGGTTCGCAAGCGTGTCCCAGACAGCGG
>JBKBPL010000049.1:0-22408 GCA_046293075.1 Hyphomicrobiaceae bacterium
TCCGAGAGGCCCTTCTGAAACTGGATGCGGTTGCGCGCCATCGCCCATCTCCCTGATCTGGCACGTATTCTCTGTAGATTCGAATGGCAGCATCAGGGCTTATGATGGTGCGTAATCAGGATAGCAGAAAACCCGCCCGGCATTTGCCGGACGGGCCTCAAGTAACCATCATTCGGCAGGTTCCCGCCTGCCCCTCAGCCCTTCTTCGGCGGCACGCGGCCGTCGCGGGTATAGGGGTACATGTGCGTGATATCGGCGCCGGGCCATTCCTTCTCGAGCTTGGACCACACGTCGACAACGGCTGTCGCGACCTGATCGGGGATGCCGCTCTTGCGCGCATTCTCAAGGTAAAGCCGGATGTCCTTGGTCTGGAGCGCCGCGGTGAAGCCGGCGTCGTAGGCCTCGTTGATGATCCGACGCGGGAACTTGTCGTCGGTCGCCGTGTTGCGGCCGGTCGAGACGTTGACCACCTCGAGGATCTTGGCCATCGGGATGCCCTGCTTGACGCCGAAGGCAATCGCTTCCGAGCTGGCCGACAGGGCCGTCGCCGATAGGAAGTTATTGAGAAGCTTCACGGCCTGTCCTTGCCCCGGGCGCGGCCCAATGTGAAAGGGCCTTCCCATCAGCGCCATGAGCGGCTGGAAGCGCTCATAGTCCTCGGGCGCACAAGCCATCATGACCGAGAGCGTTGCCTTGTCCGCCCCCGCAATGCCGCCCGAAACCGGCGCGTCGATGTACGTGATGCCGGCGGCGGCGAGGATGGCCGCGGCCTCCTCGGCGGCGGCGATGCCGATGGTCGAGGTATCGATCACGGTCTTGGCCTTGCGGCCGGGCGCGCCGGCAATTTCCTTGGCAACCGCCACGCTGGCCTTGCCGTCGGGAAGCGAGAGGATGATCGTCTCGGCGCTGGCGGCGACCTCGGCATTGGACTTGGCGATCCTGCTGCCCTCGGGCGCGCGCGCGGTGCTGCCGGCATCTGCCACGACCAGCGTGTGTCCTGCCTTCGCGACGTGCCGGGCCATGCGGTGTCCGATGCTGCCGACGCCGATCCAGCCGATTGTCTCGCCCATTGCGCGCACTCCTCCTGCGGTACTCTCCATGGCGGCATAGCGGACCAAGGGCCTGTCGGCAACGGTCGGGGAGGGATATGGTAGGAGGCATAAGCAAAACGCGGACCTCATCGCCGATCATGGCAGCAGTCCGCGCACGGACGCCGAAAGGGAGCCGCCATGGCCTACACACTCGCGATCGCCGGCCTCGGCGCCATCGGCCTCAGCGTTGCTCGTGCGGTCGACGCGGGAGCCGTACCAAGCATCAGGCTCACGGCAGTAAGCGCGAAGGACCTGGCGCGCGCGCAGGCGCGCATCGCCGAGCTCTCCTCACCACCGGCCGTGGTGCCGCTCAAGGAGCTCGCCGAGCACGCCGACATCGTCGTCGAGTGCGTGCCGGCTGCGGCCTTCCGCGAAGTCGCCGACGCCGCGGTCGCGCGCGGGCGCTGGCTCCTGCCGCTGTCGGTCGGCGCGCTGATCAATCACATGGATCTCGTCGAGCGGGCAAAGGCCACCGGCGCCCGGATCGTCGTGCCGACGGGCGCGCTGATCGGCCTCGATACGGTGCGCGCCATGGCTGCAGGCAAGATCTACGAGGTGCGCCTCGAGACCCGCAAGCCGCCGGCGGGGCTCGCCGGCGCGCCCTATCTCGTCGAGAACAACGTCGAGATCGAAGGCCTGGCCGCGCCGCTCTGCGTCTTCCGCGGCAATGCGCGCGAGGCGGCCAGGGCTTTCCCCGCCAACGTGAACGTCGCGGCGGCGCTCGGGCTCGCCGGTATCGGCCCGGATGAGACCCGGGTCGAGGTGTGGGCCGACCCGGGCGTGGATCGCAATCATCAGTCCGTAACGATCCGCTCGGATGCCGGCGAAGCGCGGATGACGATCGCGAATATTCCATCAGCCGAGAACCCGCGCACGGGCCGCATCGTCGCCAACAGTGTGATCGCGACCCTGCAGCGCTTCACGTCGCCGCTGACAGTCGGGACCTGACGGGCCTAGTCGAGCCGCTTCGGCAGCGCATCCATCAGCATCTGCCCGACCACGACGAGCTCCGGGCTCGTGCGACGGTACGTCTGCCCGACGTTGAAGAAGTCCGCGCGATCCCCCTCGGACGGACGCGGGCGCGAAGACGAGGGCGGCGGCAGGCCAGCGAGCACCTCCGGCACCACGGCGTCGATGCGCCGGCGCAGCTCGTCGCAGGCGCTTATAACTGGTGCGCTCGCAAGGCGCGGGCGGAGCGCGGTCGCCAAGTGCGCCAAGAGCGCCGGCCAGTGCGCAAGCATGCGGTAGAGTCCCGGCACGAACGGCTTGCCGCCCATCTCGGAGGCGAGCAGCAGCAGCATCTCGCGCACAGCGGGATCGAGCTGCGTGAGATCGGCCATCTCGGGCGGCGCCGGCAGTGGCGCTGGCGCTGCCCATGTCGCGCGCTCGGATCCCTCGCCTGCGGGCCGAGCGCCCTCGAGGAGGTGCTTCAGGAGACCTGCGAAGACCATGTTGACCGGCGCGACGCGCACGAAGCCCTCGGCAGCCGTGCGCACGGCCGCGAGCGCTGCGGCATCAATGCCCAATACGCGCAGTGCGGCGACCGGGATCGGATCGAGAGGCACCCCACCGAGACCTTTCGCGCACCGCCAAGCGGCCTCCTGTCCGCGGCCATCGCGGAAGGCCGGCGCCACAGCATCCCATGCCCATTCGAGAAAACCAGGTCTTGCGGCGAGATCGCGGTGGATCGCGGAAACGTAGGGCACGCCCCACAGCGTCCGCAGCTCCGCAAATATCACCGCGATCTCGCCCTTGGCTTCGGCCTCGCTGATCTCGCCGGCCATGGGCCGCCCCCGTTCAGGCCGTGATGTGGCGGAACATGTGCCGCCGCGCTTCCTCGTCGTTCTCGGTCTTGAAGGTGAAGCGGTCCTTGAGCTTGACCGCGCGCTGCGCGGCCGGGCGCGCCTCGATCTCATCGACGAGCCGCTTCAGGTGCGGGAACTTCTTCCAGGCGTCCTTGGAGAGCACCATCGGCAGGAGCCGCGCCCAGCCCCACACGTCCATGTCGACGATCGTGTAGGTGTCGCCCACCAAGTAGCGATGCGCGGCGAGCCGGTCATTCAGGATGCCGAAGTGGCGATCGGCCTCGAAGGTGTAGCGCTTCTGCGCATAGGGCAGTTTTTCCGGCGCGTAGTGCTGGAAGTGCACGGCTTGGCCGGAATAGGGACCGACGCCGCTTGCAACGAACATCAACCACGAAAGCAGCGCCCCTCTGTTCGCCGGCGTCTCGGGCGGAAGGAATTTCCCGGTCTTCTCGGCGAGATAGAGGAGGATCGCATTGGAATCGAACACGACGGCATCGCCGTCGACGATGGCCGGCACCTTGGAATTGGGATTGATGGCGACGAACGCCGGCTGGAATTGCTCGCCCCTGCGGGTGTCGACCGGGACCGGCTCGTAGGGAACGCCGGCCTCCTCGAGGAAGAGCGCCACCTTGGTCGGGTTGGGGGCGCCAGAGAAGTAGAACTTGAGCATCGTCTTCCTCCTGGTTGGCGCCGCGCACGGCTGAGCGCGCCGCACATTCATTCGGCCCGCGCGGCACCAAGCCACGGTGGGCCGGCGATGGACACTCCAGTCCGGGATGTACTGAGCTACGCGAGTGTCCCGATCGCGAAGTTCGTCACCATCTGCAGCGGGCTCTCAAACGAACTTCGCGATCGCAAGGACACGAGCAAGCCTATGTTTCTAGTGTGGTCATTCCGAAGTCCGCCACCACTTCGCGGAAGGTGTCGGAGGCGGATTTAGGAATCTAAACCACACTAGGTCTTGCGGCCGATGCCGACAATGGTGAAGCCGTGGCGGCTCACTTCTTCTGGCCGGTAGACATTGCGCAGATCGACCAGCAGGGGCACGGCAACGGCCTTCTTGAGCCGTGCAAAATCGAGCGCCCGGAACTGGTCCCATTCGGTGACAAGAGCGATCGCTGAGGCACCTTTCGCCGCCTCGTAGGCATTCTGGCAATAGGTCACGTCCGGCATGAGCTGCTTCGCCTGCTCCATGCCCTCCGGGTCATAGGCGCGGATCAGTGCGCCCGCATCCTGCAGGGCCTGCACGATCGCCAGCGACGGCGATTCGCGCATGTCGTCGGTGTTCGGCTTGAACGTGAGCCCCAGGATCGCGACGGTCTTGCCCCGCACATCGCTGCCCATGGCGGCAATGATCTTGCGTGCCATGGCCCGCTTGCGGGCATCGTTGACGGCAACCGTGGTCTCGATCAGGCGCAGCGGTGCGTCGTGGTCCTGCGCCGTCTTGACCAACGCGAGCGTGTCCTTGGGAAAACACGAGCCGCCATAGCCGGGCCCGGCGTGCAGGAACTTGCTGCCGATTCGGTTGTCGGCGCCGATACCGCGCGCCACTTCCTGCACGTTGGCACCGACCCGCTCGCAGAGATCGGCGATCTCGTTGATGAAGGTGATCTTCATCGCGAGGAAGGCATTGCCTGCGTACTTGATCAGCTCGGCGGTGCGGCGCGATGTGAACATCATCGGCGAGGCATTGATGAAGAGCGGCCGATAGATCTCGTTCATGACCTGGCGCGCGCGCGCGTCATCCGTGCCGACGACGATCCGGTCGGGGCGCTTGAAGTCGGAGATCGCCGCGCCCTCGCGCAGGAACTCCGGGTTGGAGGCCACGGCGACGTCGGCGTCCTTGTTGGTCTCGCGGATGATGCGCTCGACGTCGTCGCCAGTGCCGACGGGCACCGTTGACTTCGTCACGACCACCGTGAAGCCTTGCACCGCGCGGGCGATCTCGCGTGCCGCCTCGTGCACGTAGGAGAGGTCGGCATGGCCATCGCCGCGACGGGAGGGCGTGCCGACCGCGATGAAGACGGCATCGGCCGACGAGACGGGGTCATTGAGCTCGGTCGTGAACGCGAGCTGGCCGCTCCTCGTGTTCTTGGCAACGAGTTCTGCGAGGCCCGGCTCATAGATCGGGATGCGGCCCTCCTTGAGCGCCTCGACCTTGCGCACGTCCTTGTCGACGCAGGTCACGTTGTGCCCGAAGTCGGCGAAGCAGGCCCCCGACACCAGGCCCACATAGCCCGAACCGACCATCACGATATTCATGGACCCCCACCCGTCAGATGCGCGCCGCTCCATCGCCGCAACCGGCCGAGAGCACGCCTCGACTCTGTCAGCTCTCTGTCGCAGGCGCACGACAGGATCAGCTTCCCCTTGTGCACAGGTCAAGCGCCCGTACGTCGCATGACAACAACTTGAGGGGATTGTCAAAATCATGGTGGGCGCGACAGGGATTGAACCTGTGACCCCACCCGTGTGAAGGGTGTGCTCTACCGCTGAGCTACGCGCCCGCTCCCTCTCGCACGGCCGGAAGATCGTCGCCGAAAGAGCCCCCGCTCTTTATCGCAGGGCGCGAACTCGCGCAACCGTCCGCGCTTGCCTTCTCGCCATTGGCGTCAATGGGGGGAGAAACGGGATGAGGGGTGGCGGCGAGCGCGGATGACCGCAGTGCAACTGCACTTCATCTTAACCCTCTCACCGCGAAGGGCGCGGCGTCAATTGCTCTGCGTCTCTCGCCCTTCCTGCAGCGCCAGCACGTGGCCAGCCAGATAGAGCGAGCCGCAGACGACGATCCGCAGCGGCCCATCGGTGGTGCTTTGCGCGATGCTGAGAGCCTCTGCAACATCCTCGGCCGCCGTCGCATTATGGCCGACCCTGCGTGCCACATCGGCCAGGACCTCCGGCGGCACTGGCGGCATGTGCGCGCCAGGAACCGGGACCGTGACCACCTGCCGCGTCAGGCCGACGAATGGCTGCAGGAAGCCCGCGGCATCCTTCTGCCCCATCATGCCGACGATCAGCGCCAGCGGGCGCGGCGACCGCTCCTCGAGGTCGGCGAGCGTTCGCGCAATCACCTCCCCGGCCGCAGGGTTATGCCCGCCGTCAAGCCAGACTTCGCAGTCGGGCCGCAGATCGCGGGTCAACGCTCCGCGGCCGAGAAGCTGCATCCGCGCCGGCCAGCGCGCGCGCGTGAGACCGGCGGCAATTGGGTGCTCGTCGAGGCCCATCTCAAGAGCCGCGGCCACCGCTGTGCCGGCATTGATGATCTGATGCGGGCCGATAAGGGCGGGCAGCGGCAGATCGAGCAGGCGGTCCTCGCGCTGGAAGACGAGACGACCGCGCTGCACGAAGGCATCGAAATGCTCGCCCCAGCGGATGAGGTGCGCGCCGCGCTGCTGCGCTTCAGCCGCGAGCACGGCGTCAACCTCGGGCGTCTGGCGCGCGACGACACAGACAACATCACGCTTCATGATGCCGGCTTTCTCGGCGGCAATCTTCTCGATGGTATCGCCGAGCTTGTCGGCATGATCCATGGCGATCGGCGTGATGACTGTGAGCGCCGGCTTCTTCACGACGTTCGTCGTATCAAGGCGGCCGCCAAGCCCGACCTCGAGCAGAAGGACATCGGCAGGGGTCTCGGCGAAGGCGAGGAAGGCTGCCGCCGTGGTGATCTCGAAGAACGTGATGGGCTGGCCGGCATTCACGGTCTCGACGCGGGTCAGCAACTCGGTGAGCGCGGCTTCGTCGATGGGTTGTGCGCCGTTGGGCCCGGCGAGGGCGATCCGCTCGTTGAAGCGAACGAGGTGTGGCGACGTGTAGACGTGAACGCGCTTGCCCGCCGCTTCCAGCATCGCTTTGAGGAAGGCGGTCGTCGAGCCCTTGCCGTTGGTGCCGGCGATATGCACGACGGGCGGAAGCCGTTCGTGCGGACTGCCGAGCTCATCGAGCAGCCGCTCGACCCGGTCGAGCGACAGGTCGATGAGCAGCGGGTGGAGCTGCTTCAACCTGGCGAGCAGGTCGTCGAGGGGGCTCATGGCGAAGATGGTTCAACCTCGCTGCACGTGCGCAAACGCGCGCCGAACAGGCCATCGAGCGGCGGCAATGCGCGATACGCCTCAGGGTGAATTGTGGGCGCCCTTGGCCGGTGGCTTGGCCCCCCCGTCGGCGCGACCGCCAGCCTTTTTCGAGGACGTCACGAAGCGGTCCTCATCCGCCACCGGCTCGACGTCGACGGTCTCGGCCTCGTGCATGGTCGAGCCAAGCAGTTTCGACTCCACCGGCGCACCGTTGACATGGCCATTGACATGCTTGAGCGGGTCCGAGCTCCTGGCCGCCGTCGCGATCTTGGCGCGTCCGGCCATGAGAATCCCGACGACCCGCGAGAGCGTTTCGGTCAGCTTGTGGCGGTGCACGACCATGTCGATCATGCCGTGCTCGAGCAGGTACTCGGCGCGCTGGAAGCCCTCGGGGAGCTGCTCGCGGATCGTCTGCTGGATCACGCGCGGGCCGGCAAAGCAGATCAGCGCCCCCGGCTCGGCAATCTGAATGTCGCCAAGCATGGCATAGGACGCCGTCACGCCACCCGTCGTCGGATCCGTCAGCACGACGATGTAGGGCAGGCGCGCCTCGCGCAGCTTCTGCACGGCAATGGTCGTGCGCGGCATCTGCATAAGCGAAAGAATGCCTTCCTGCATCCGCGCGCCGCCCGAGGCCGCGAACAAGATGAAGGGGTGCCCCTTGGCCACCGCGTGCAGCATTCCCGTAATGATCGCCTCGCCCGCCGCCATGCCGAGCGATCCGCCCATGAAGCGGAAGTCCTGTACGGCGACCGTTACCGGCTGGCCACCGAGACGGCCGTCGGCCAGCAGCACCGCATCGTCGAGCCCCGTCGCCGCCTTGCTGTCCTTGAGGCGATCGGTGTAGCGCCGCCCGTCGCGGAACTTGAGCGGATCGACGGGGACGGGCGGAGACGGCAGACGCGTGTAGCTGCCGCCATCGAAGAGGTGCTTCAGGCGCTGGTCCGCGGACATGCGGTCATGGTAGCCGCAGCACGGGAAGACGAGCTGCGCCTCCTCCAGCGTCCGGCGGTCGGACATCTGCCCGCAGCCCGGACACTTCTTCCAGAAGTCATCCGGCGGCTCACGACGGGTCGTGAGCAGGCTCCGGATCTTCGGGCGGACGACGTTATTGATCCAGTTCACGCTACCCCGGCTCCTCAAGAGCAGTCTCAGGCGAGCAGTCTCTCGTCGGCTCGGCTGCTCTGCCTACTACGCCCGCGCAGTCAGCGCCATCCAAGGCCACGCCCACGGCATTCCCGCATGGATCGGATGCAGCTTCGGCGTCCAATCGTCGCCCAATTATGGCGAACCTGTGACGCCCGTAGCAACAAGCGCGATCCCGAACCACCAAACTGATCCCGCGTGATCGATTCGCCCCTGTCAATGTGCACATCAAACACGCGCCGCAGCGCCGCGCAATCCCGCTGCCAGATTATGAACGATCCTATGCACGGCAGAGATCGTATCCGGCCCGGCCTTGCCGTCCGGCCCGAGCGTCGTGCGCACCGTCTCGACCAGGGCCGAACCCACCACAACGCCATCGGCGCAGTCGGCAATCGCGCGCGCCTGCTCCGGCGTGCGCACGCCAAATCCCACTACCACAGGAAGCGGCGTCGCGCGCTTAATTCGAGCCACCTGGGCCCGCACCTCCGATACCACCGGGGCAGCCGCCCCGGTAATCCCGGTAATGGAAACATAGTAGACGAAACCCGACGTATTCGCGAGCACCGCCGGCAGGCGCGTATCGTCCGTGGTCGGCGTTGCCAGGCGGATGAAGCTCAACCCCCGCTCGATCGCCGGCAGGCAAAGCTCGTCGTCGGCCTCGGGCGGCACATCGACCACGATCAGACCGTCGACGCCCGAAGCCTGGGCCTCATCGAGAAAGGCCGCGCTCGGATAGACATAGATCGGGTTGTAGTACCCCATGAGGATGATCGGCGTGAGATTGTCCCTGGCGCGGAAGTCGCGCACGAGCTGAAGCGTCCGCTTCATGGTCTGGCCGGCCTTCAGCGCCCTCAGGGAGGACGCCTGGACAGCGGGGCCATCGGCCATGGGATCGGAGAACGGCATGCCAAGCTCGATCACGTCGGCGCCGGCCTCAGGAAGCCCGAGCAGGATCGCCTTGGACGTCTCATAATCCGGATCGCCAGCCGTAATGAACGTCACAAATGCCGGGCGCCCCTCGCGCTTCAGTGCGGCAAAGCAGCGGTCGATACGGGTCTCAGGGCGCATGGGGGAGCGCATCGCGCGGTCAGCCTCTTTCTCTGGCATCGAACTCGTCGAGCCGCGCCTGGAGCGCGGCAAGGATCTCGCGCCTGAGTGCCTGTTCGGCCTCCGGGCGCTCGGAAATGTCAGCCGGTGTCACGAGGCTGGCAATGTCCTGCCGCAGCGCCGCGATCAGTTCACTGGCGGCATAGCCAGCACGCGCGCTCGGAAGCACCACATCGTCGTTGTCCGCCTTGACCTCGCGAACCTCACGCGTGGCCTGTGCGGCGGCTTTCGCCGCGGGAGCGGCCGAAGCACCAGCGCGGCCGGGGAACATCTTCTTGTGCAGCCCCTCGATGTAGCGGGCATCCTCGGGATCGAGGGTGCCTGCCTTATGCTCAGCGAGAAGCTCGCGCAGCGTCTCCTTCGTCTCGTCCCACACACCCGTGTGCTTGAGGAGATCCTCGACGCGCTGCTCGATATCCGCGGCCATTGTCACTCCGTTTCCACCCGTCACTCAGATCTTCATGCCGAGGTGCCCGGCGACCGCGAACACGTCCTTGTCGCCGCGGCCGCACATATTCATGACGAGGAGATTGTCCTTCGGCAGGGTCGGCGCGAGCTTCGCAACGTACGCCAGCGCGTGCGCCGGCTCGAGCGCCGGGATGATGCCCTCGAGCTTTGCGCAGAGCTGGAAGGCCGCGAGCGCCTCCTTGTCGGTGATCGAGACGTAGCTCACGCGTCCGGTATCCTTGAGCCATGCGTGCTCGGGGCCGACACCCGGATAATCGAGCCCCGCCGAGATCGAGTGGCCTTCGAGGATCTGTCCGTCACCATCCTGCAGGAGGTACGTGCGATTGCCGTGCAGCACGCCCGGGCGGCCCCCGTTCATGGACGCCGCATGGCCATTGGGCACATCCAGACCGTGCCCGGCCGCCTCCACGCCGTACATCGCAACCGACGTGTCATCGAGGAAGGGATGGAAGAGCCCGATCGCGTTCGAACCGCCGCCGATGCAGGCGACGAGCGTATCGGGAAGGCGCCCTTCGCGCGCCTGGACTTGCGCCCGCACCTCATTGCCGATCACGGATTGGAAATCGCGCACCATCGCCGGATAGGGATGGGGGCCCGCCGCGGTGCCGATGATGTAGTAGGTATCGCGGACATTGGTCACCCAGTCGCGCAGCGCCTCGTTCATGGCATCCTTGAGCGTGCCGGCGCCTGACGTGACCGCATTGACCTTGGCACCGAGCATGTGCATGCGCGCGACGTTGGGCGACTGGCGCGCCACATCGGTCGCGCCCATGTAGACCTCGCAAGGGAGGCCGAAGCGCGCGCACACCGTCGCCACGGCAACGCCGTGCTGGCCGGCACCGGTCTCGGCAATGATCCGCGTCTTGCCCATGCGGCGCGCGAGCTGGATCTGGCCGAGGCAGTTGTTGATCTTGTGGCTGCCCGTGTGATTGAGCTCATCACGCTTGAAGTAGATTCTGGCGCCGCCGAGATGCTCGGTCAGACGCTCGGCATAATAGAGCGGGCTCGGCCGGCCGCCGTAGTGCTCGAGCAGGTCGCGCAACTCGGTCTGAAAGCCCTCGTCGTTCTTGGCGGCCTCGTATGCGCGCTCAAGCTCGAGGATGAGCGGCATGAGCGTCTCGGCGACGAAGCGCCCGCCATAGATGCCAAAGAAGCCGTGATCGTCCGGGCCGGCGCGATAGCTGTTCAGCGCCTGTGTTTGGGATGTCGTTCTCGATACCATGGTGTTTACATATCCGGTTCAGGCGCGCATCAGGCTGGAGCTGTCACCGCGCGGGCGGCGTCGATGAAGCGGCGGATGAGGTCGGGGCTCTTGATGCCGGGCGCGGTCTCAACACCTGAGGAGACGTCGACCACGGTCGCGCCGGTCGCGGCAATCGCGGCGGCGACGTTCTCTGGCGTGAGGCCGCCCGAGAGCAGGAACGGCACGCGGTCCTTCACGCCATCGAGCAGGCGCCAGTCAAAGGGGATGCCATTACCGCCCGGCAGCGCGCCTGTGAAGTCCTTCGGCACCTTGGCATCAAACAGAACGAGACGCGCGACGCCCGAATAGGCGAGAGCCTCGGCGGCATCCGTGGCCGTCTCGACCTTGATGGCCTTGATGACGGGCTTGCCCCAGCGCCGCGCGATCTCGGCGACGCGCGCCGGCGTCTCGGAGCCGTGAAGCTGCAGCATATCGGGATCGACCGTCCGCACGATGTGCTCGATGAGGGCGTCGTCGGCGTCGACAATCAGCGCCACAATGCAGGTCCGGCCACGCGCCAGCTCGGCAAGTTCCGCCGCCACCTCGGGCGCGAGACTGCGCGGGCTCGGCGGATAGAACACGAAGCCGATGAAGTCCGCGCGCGCGGCAAGCGCCGCCTGGAGCGCCTCCGGTGTCTTGATCCCGCAGATTTTGACCTTCACCGGCATTGAGCGGCCCGGGCGTCGTGGTTAAGCGGCCGTGTTTGGGGTTCGGGCCGCGGATGCCGGCATCCTATGCCGGTTTTTGGAGCCTGGATCAACGCCTGCCGCCGTCCTGCGGGCGTCCGGGGCGGGCCCGGTAGGGCGGCAGCGACCAGCCGAACCAGAGGGCCAGCCCGCGCACCGTGAGGCAGGCGGAGAACCCGGCAAGCAGGGCATTGGGCTCGGCGATCCCGAACGACCGGCCGGTGACATACACCGCAGCCCCCGCGAGGGCCGCCGTGACATAGATCTCTTTCCTCAGCAGGACCGGCACCTCGCCGCCGAGGATATCACGGATGATGCCGCCGAAGGTCGCTGTGATGACCCCCATGACGACGGCGATGATCGGCTTCGGCACGACCTCGAGCGCGCGATCCGCGCCGACCACAGCGAAGAGCGACAGCCCGATCGCGTCGAACCAGAGCAGCAGGCGGTAGCGCGACTCGGGGAGATGCGCGGTGAAGAACAGGATCACGGCGACGATGACGCAGACGAGGATGTAGGCCGGCTCCTGCACCCAGAAGACCGGCAGGCGCCCGAGCAGGAGGTCGCGGACGGTCCCGCCGCCGACGCCCGTCACGATCGCGAGCAGCGCGAAGCCGAAGACGTCCATCTCCTTGCGCGAGGCGACGAGCGCGCCCGTCGCCGCGAAGACGGCGATGCCGAACCAGTCGAGCGCGATGAGGAGCGAGGCGTGCATGATTCTCGGTTTGCCGCGGACTGCTGGGTGCTTCCCCTTGTCCCCCCGTTTACCCGGAGATGGCGGGGATGAGGTGCGGCGACCAACACCAACATCGGCGCATCGGCCGCCCCCTCACCCCAGCCTCCTCCCCGCCCTGTCGTGGAGGTTCTGTCGCATTTGTCGAGAGGTCGGCGTGAGCTACCGGCCCGCCACAGCAAGCGCCTTGCCCGTGCCTTGCGCAAGCCGCTGAGCCGCAAGCGTCTGGTCGCGCTCGCGCGCCAGGCGATCGGCCTCGGCCTGCCAGCGCAGCGCCTCCTGTGCGCGCCGGCGCGCCGTACGGCGCCATCGGGCCTGGGTTATCCAGGTCGCGGTGCCGCCAAGGACAACGCCGATCACCAGAGCGATGAGCAGATAGGCATAGAAGGGAAGGTCGATCCAAAGGACAGGCATCTCGGGACGGAACGGGTCGAGCACCAGCCGCGCCGAATGCCGGTTAGCGACAGCCAGCGTCACGAGGATTGCGGCAGCGGGAAACGCCACCAACAGCCAGACGATGCGCCTCAGCACAATTGAGCCTCCAACCCGGGCAGGGGAGCCATCTCCGCCGCCATTTGCCGCGCCGCCAGCCTCCGCCGCGGGCGCAGCGTGCCACCCCGCTACCGGCTGGCGCCGTCGCTGTTGAGCCGCTCGCGCAGCTCCTTGCCGGTCTTGAAGAACGGCACGAACTTCTGCCCGACTGAAACCGTCGCACCTGTACGAGGATTGCGCCCGGTGCGCGGTGGGCGATGCTTGACTGTGAAAGCCCCGAAGCCCCGAAGCTCGACCCGGTCGCCGCGGGCCAGGGCCTCGACGATCTCATCGAAGATCACATTGACGATGCGCTCGATGTCGCGATGGAACAAATGCGGGTTCGCCGCCGCGATCCTCTGTATAAGTTCGGACTTGATCACAGTTGCCTCGCTCCCCAGTGAACTTTCTTGAAATTCATCGGTTTTCCAAAGGCTGCCAAACTGCAACAAGACCGTCAAGCTGCAACGTCGCGAGAACACGGGCATTCATCAGCCGCGTCGCCACGTCGCCGAGCGGCCCGCCGATCCACTGCGCCAGCGCCATCGCGGCATCCCCGAGAAGGCCCCAGGCCGGATCGCGCGACGGCTTCCAGTCGACGATCTTGAGACCCTTCGTGACGCCGCGCGTGTCCTCGAGCCAGCGCTGCGCTTCGTCCTCGCCGCCGATGCGGTCGACGAGCTTGTGGCTGAGCGCCTCGCGCCCCGAATAGATGCGCCCCTGCATGAGGCCGGGCACGGCGGCGGTATCGATGCCGCGCCGCTCGGACACCAGGGCCGCGAACCAGCGGAAGGATTCCGTGATCATCTCCTGGGCGACGGCCTTGCCAGCCTCGTCGGTCGGCTGAAAAGGCGAGGGCGTCGCCTTGAGCGGACCACTCTTCACCTCATGCATCTTGACGCCGAGCTTGGCCATGAGCTCCGTGATCTCCGCCCACTGGAAGATCACGCCGACCGAGCCGGTGATCGAGTTGCCCCGCGCGACGATCTGATCGCTGGCGAGCCCGGCGATGTAGGCGGCCGAAGTCGCGACCGTGCCGAACTGGGCGACCACCGGCTTCTTCGCAGCGACCTTGCGGATGGCATCGTAGACCGCCTCGCCGCCGGTCGTCGTGCCGCCGGGACTGTTGATGAACAGGATGAGCGCCTCGACATGGCGGGCGTCGGCGACCCGCTTCAGCAGCTCGAGCTGCTTGCGGTCCTCCGTGATGACGCCCTCGATGGATACGCGCGCGATCTGCTTGGTGGCGAGGCCAGGCGCCTGGCTGGTGCCCAGCCCCACAGCGGCACCGATCGCAAGGACGACCGCGAGGATCGCGAGCCCGCGCCAGAACGAGGCGCGCCGGCGGAGCCTTCTCCGGTCGAGTACGGCTTCAGTTTCAAGCGACATGCGCGAGATCTCTTCCGTTTGCTCGCCGCTGCACACTGCCAGGTTCCGGCGGCTGATCAGCGGGATTATCCAAGAGCCTCAATGTAGTGCGGCCACTGCCAAAAGGGCAAGCCGAGGCACAGCCGACTGGATAACGCCCCATTGCGCCTTCATGCCTTGTTCAGGCGCGGGCCGCCGATCCGCCGCCAAATGGCCTCTGACGATCCGCAATACCTCCGAATTGCCGCCCGGAACACGGCCTAGTTGCATGTGAACCCGCTTGTCGAGCCTATTTCCAGGGAGTGATACCTTCATGCATTTGCGCCTCGCCGCCCCGATCGTGTTCGCCGCCAGCAGCCTCGGCATTGCCGCTCTCACCGCCGCGGCGCCCGATCCGGCCCCCACGATCACAGCACCGGTCACCCACGAAAACCTCGCCGTCTATCTCGTACGCGGCCGCTCCGCCGGCGGCCCCGCGCCGGCCACGCTCGAGGAAGCACTCGCAAGGGGCAGCGTCACCGTCCACGAGACGGGCAACGTGCGCGAGCTCAAGATCGAGAACACCGGCAGCGAGCCCGTCTTCATCCAGTTTGGCGACCTCGTCAAAGGCGGCAGACAGGACCGCGTGCTGACCACCAGCCTGCTCATCCCGCCGCGCTCGGGCCAGATCGCCATTGGCGCCTACTGCATCGAGCAGGGCCGCTGGGCAAAGCGAGGCGCAGAGGACGCCGGCAAGTTCTCCGCATCGAATGCGCAGCTCTTCTCACGCCCGGCCAAGGTCGCGATCGCACGCGCGCCGCTCACCACGCCTGAGCCACGCCCGGCGCAAGGCATCATGCCGCCAGCCGAGGCGCGTCCAGCCGGCGCGCGCGATGTCAACCAGGCACCCCATATCCAAGCGCGGCCCGCGGTTGAGCCGCCGCAGCAGGATGCGCAGCGCATCCTCCAGGGCATTGAGCCGCGCAGCCCGAGCGGGCAAGGCAAGGTCTGGGAAAGCGTTTCGACGGCCCAGCTCCAGCTCGCCGCGCGCCTGGCTGCGCCCATGGCGTCGGAAAGATCCAAGACCAGTCTTCAGCTCACGCTTGAGAACGAGCGCCTTCAGAAGGCGCAGGCGGCCTTCGTCACAGCACTCGATGCGAAGGCGCTCGCGGATGACGATGTCATCGGCGTCGTCGTCGCGATCAACGGCGCGATCACGGGCGGCGACCTTTATCCGTCGAACGGTCTCTTCCGGAAGATGTGGCCGAAGCTCGTCCGCGCTGCCGCAACCGAGGCGCTCGCCAATCCGGCCAAGGACATGTCGGCCCCGCCGAGCATCGCCGATGTCGAGAAGTTCCTGGCGGCGGCGGAGAGCGGCGAGACCAGCACGCGGGCACTCGCAGACATCGCCGAGCATGAGACGCGCGAGAGCGCGGATGCGCTCAAGGTCGAGGCGCGCACGTCTGACGGTCGCTGGATCCACCGCAACTTCCTTGCCGTGAAATAGCCGGTTCCTGCACCCCGTCCCGCACGAGGTGCAGGCAAGGGTGAGGGGCGGCGACCAAAGCCATCGCCGGTCAATGCCCCTCACCCCGCTCGCGCTTGCAGACGGACGTCACGCAGGCGCAGGACGTGCTGCCCCCGTCGCAGCCTTGTGCTTGTGCGGGTTCTTCATGAACAAGAGCGCAGGCATGCAGACGAGAATGACGACAGTGATGAGCTGGTAGTCGGCGATGTAGGCGAGCAGCTTCGCCTGCTGCACGACCGTCCGCTCGAGCGCAGCGAGGCCGACGGGATCGGTGAGGCTCCAGGGCGCGGGCAGCGTCAGATGTCGCATGATGTCGCTGTCCGGGCGAACGTGCTCCGTCAGCGTCGCCTGATAGCTCTGGCTGGAGCGCACGAGATAGCTCGAGAAGAGGGCCACGCCGAGGCTGCGGCCAATGTTGTTGACGAGCGAATAGAACGACGTGCCGGCATCGCGCAGCTCCGGCTTGAGCGTGACAAACGCCACCGAGTTCAGCGGCACCATGAAGGCGCCGAACGCGATGCCCTGAATGAAGTTATTGATGACGAAGGCCGTCATGTCGATGTCTTCGGTGAAGGTCGAGAGCTGCCACATCGTTGCGGCCATCACGAGCATTGCCGCGGCGATCAGCTTGCGCGGGTCCATGTGGGGCAGCAGGTAGCCGACGAGAAACGAGGCGAGCATCGTGCCGGCCCCTCGCGGTGCCATGGCGTAGCCGCTGAGCAGCGGCGGGTAGCCGCCGATGTCCTGGATGAAGGGCGGCATGATGACGAGGCTGCCGAAGATGAGCACGCCGAAGAGGGTCCGCAGCACCGTACCGGCGAGATAGTCTCGGTCCTTGAACAGGACGGGCTCGATGAAGGGCGTGCTTGTCGTGAAGACGTTGACGAGGAACAGCCAGAACGCCGCGAAGCCGATCAGCGCAATCGTCACCATCATCGGCGACTCGAACCAGTCATAGCGCTCGCCGCGGTCGAGGATGAACTGCAGGCAGGCAATCGCGATGCCGAGGGTGGCGAACGCGTAGTAATTGAATTTCTTGAATGTACGCACGCCCGTGCGCGGCACGATGAAGGCCGTCATCAGGAAGGCGACGATGCCGATCGGCAGGTTGATGTAGAACGCCCAGCGCCAGGACAGGTACTCGGTGACATAGCCGCCGATGGTCGGGCCGAAGACCGGCCCGAACATCATGCCGACCCCCCACCACGCCATGGCAATGCCGAGCTTCTCGCGCGGATAGACCGAGAGCATGGACGACATGCCGAGCGGCAGCAGCGCCGAGCCGAAGAAGCCTTGCACCGCGCGCCAGATGAGGATCTCGGTGAGCGAGGTCGACATGCCAGCCAGCATGGCGCTGCTCGTGAAGCCTGCAATCGAGATGAGGATCAGCCGCTTGCGGCCGAACATGCCGCCGAGCACGCCCCACACTGGCGTGAAGACGGTGAGCGTGATGAGGTAGGACGTGATGACCCAGGCAATCTGGTCCTGGGTCGCGGAAAGCTCGCCCTGCATGTGGCGCAGCGCGATCGCCACGGTCGCCGTATCGAAGACCTGCACCAGTGGGGCGAGAACCAGGGCAACGGTGATCAGCAGCAGGCGAATCCCGCCATAGGGCGGCGGCACACCCGCCGGCGATGCCGCCGTGCTCATGGCCGCGTACCGGGCTGCTTTCCGGCCTGCGGTGCCGCTTCAGCCTCCGATACGGTATCGGCCCAGCCGAGGAAGCTCTGCGCCCATGCGGGCACGGGCCGGCGATGCTCCGTGTCGATGCGCACGACGACGCTCATGCCCGCGCGCAGCGTCGGCGCGTCGGCGGCATCGATGCGCAGCCGCACCGGCAGCCGCTGCACGACCTTGACCCAGTTGCCGGTGGCATTCTGCGGCGGCAGCAGGGCGAACTCCGCCCCCGTCGCGGGGCTGATGCTGGAGACGACGGCGTTGAGCGGCTTGGCCGGATACATGTCGACCCGCACGGTCGCGCGCTGGCCCGCCTTGACGTTGGTGAGGTCGGTCTCCTTGAAGTTCGCCTGCACCCACACGTTCTCCGTGCTGACGAGGCTGAACACGACGCGGCCCGTGTTCACGTACTCACCGGGCTGCAGGTTGAAGTTCGTCACGATGCCGGCGGCCGGTGCTCTGACCTCGGTGCGTGCGAGGTCGAGTGCTGCCCGATCGCGCGCGGCACGCGCCTCCCGCACGGACGGCAGCGCCTCGACCGGCTGATCGCGATCGCCGCCGAGCCGCGCGCGCACCTCGGCGATCTCCTGCTCCGCGATCGCGATCTGGTCGCGCGCATTGCGCAGGGCCCGCTCGGCGGTATCCATGCCCGAGCGCGAGACGACGCCGCTCCTGGTCAGCGTATCCTGGCGGTCGTAGTGCTGCTGGTGGAAGGCGAGATCGCCCTCGGCGAGCTTCAGGCGGGCGACCTTCTGGTCGTAGAGCGCGCGCACGGACCGCGCTTCCTGCATGGCCGCGGCGAGGTGTGCGTCGGCACGGTCGAGCGCGATTCTGAAGGGCTCCGGATCGATACGAAAGAGCAGCGTTCCGCGTGCGACCGGCTGGTCGGCATCCACGAAGACCTCAACGACGCGCCCGTCGACATCGGCGCTGACCGCAATCTTGTCGGCCTTCACGTACGCATTGTCGGTCCACACATAGCGCGCCCCGGCAAGGTAGTAGTAGCTCCCGGCAGCGACCGCCACGAGCGGCCCGAGCAGCGCGATCAGCAGGATCGACAGTGCCCGACGCGACGGCCGGAGCCTCTGCCGCAAGGCGGCGCCAGTGCCGGCCCCGCTTGCCGCGCCACGCTCAGGCTCTGTCGCGCTCTTCTGCATGGGCGCCCCTCAATCCTCGTCCTCGGATTTGGTCCCGCTCCCCTCGGCGGCCTCCAGCGCCGTCAGGTTGCTCTTGATCTTGAGAAGGGTGTCGATGAGGGCCTCCGACTCCCCAGGTGGAATGCCCCGCAGCACCTCCTTGCGGTTGGCATTGGAGATGGTCCGGAGCCGGTCGAGGATGGGCTGAGCCTCGGGCTTGAGGTAGAGGCGCCAGGCGCGCCGGTCGCGGGGATCGGGGCGGCGCTCGACGATATCCTTCTCGACCAGCCGGTCGATGTGGCGGCCGAGCGAGATCGGCTCGATCTCCAAGATTTCGGCGAGCGCCGTCTGGTTGATGCCCTCGCGCCGGCGAAGCTGGGCGAGCACGCGCCATTGGGCACGGGTGAGACCGAGCTCGCGTGCGCGCGCGTCAAATCGACGGCGCATGAGGCGGGAGACATCCGCCAGCAGAAAACCAAGGGACCGGGTCAGAAAGGGATCCGTCGTCATAAAACGGCAAAATATATACGTGGCTTATTATAAGCCAGCACATACTTGCCGATCCGGTACCGCGGTTAATGCATACCGGCCAGCCCTTCCACGCCGGATCGCGGCCTTCATCCGTCCTCGTACTCGGCCTCGCCGTTGGCCGGTGCCAGCGCCCCGCGCGTCCAGGTCGAGGGCCGCTTGAGGAAATCGTGCAGCGTCTTGCCGCGCTCGGACTTGAAGGTCTCCTGCGTCACCGAGAAGTCCTCCATGCGGTCGAGACGGAAGGTCCGGAAGTCGCCTCTGAGCTCGCACCAGGCCGCCATCACCCAGACCGGCCCGAAGAACGCGAGCGAGAGCGGTCGGACCGTCCGCTCGCTCCCCTGGCGCAGCACGTCCGTGTAGCGGAAGCGGACCTTGAGCCGGCTCCTGACGGCGCGCCTCAGTTCGGCGAGATCGAAGGAGATCGGCGCCATGTAGTGGGCGCAGGGCGCGAGCAGCGCGGTGTTGGCCATATAGACCTTGAGCTGCTCGGGAATGACGGCCTCGATCTTGGCAATCGCGTCTGTTGCCGCCGCGGCCAGCTCCGCATCTGCCCAGCTTTCGACGATGCGCGCGCCAAGCACGAGCGCCTCGATCTCCTGCTCCTTGAACATCAGCGGCGGCAGGTCGAAGCCGGCCTTGAGCACGTAGCCCACGCCCGCCTCTCCTTCGATCGGGACGCCGCTGGCGATCAGATCGCGCACGTCGCGATAGATCGTGCGCTCGGAAACCTCGAGCGACTCGCTGAGCTCGCGCGCCTTGACGGTCTGCTTGCGCCGCATGTGCTGGATGATCTCGAACAGGCGATCGGCTCGGCGCATGACGCGTCTCCGGGAGGGCGCTCGATGTGGGCGATTTTCGGCCCCGCCCCTCCTACAGCAAGCCTCCTGACAGCACCCTGTCAGGAGCCTCCGGAGCTGCTGACACAAGGCTGTCAGGGGGCCTCAGGCATTGTCCGCTGACCGCCGGAGCCCGATGCCCGGCGTCATTCACAAAACAAGCATAGCCCAGGAGATCGACCATGATGCAAGTCGTGCTGACACAGGCCCTGATCAGGGCCGAGGGGCAGGCCCGGCCGAGACTCGCCGCCCGGCTGGCCGGATGGGGTTTTCGGAAGCTGGACAACTATCGCCGGCATCTCCGGTACAGAAACACCGTTCGGCGGTTGAGCGCCCTCGACGACCGGACGCTTCACGATATCGGCCTCGAGCGCAGTGAGATCACGTCCTATGCGTCCCGTGGCGGTGAGGACCGCCACCCCCTCGACCGGTTCATGCCCCGGTACATACCACCGATGTACTGAGGCTGCCGCCCCGGCCGCGCGCCAGTCTTTGGCCCTTTCCCTGGCACGCGGCCGCGGGCCGCTCAGATCGCGCAACGTTTCTGACGAAAACAGTCCGAGGGAGTGGATACCATGATCAATCACATCTCGATCGGGAGCGCCGATCTCGCCAAGGCCCGCAAGTTCTACGACGCGGCCCTCAAGCCGCTGGGCTACGCCTGCCTCAGCAAGGACGATGCGAGTGCCGGCTACGGCAAGGATGAGGCCCGCTTCTGGGTTCTCAGATCGGCCAAGCCGGTTGCGCAGAATCCCGAATCGGGCCTGCATCTGTGCTTCGATGCGCCAACGCGCAAGAGTGTCGATGCCTTCTACAAGGCCGCGCTCGCTGCCGGCGGCAAGGACAATGGCAAGCCGGGCGTGCGCGAGAACTACGGACCGGACTACTACGCTGCCTTCGTCATCGACCCCGATGGCCATCGCCTGGAAGCCTACTGCGGCAACGAATCCTAGAGGCGCCGCGCGCAGTACAGGAGTTGAGATCAGGAGTTGAGATCAGGAGTTGAGATCAGGAGCCGCGATACGAGCCAAGCCGTCGAACGCTTCCTGCTCTTTCCTACGGCGTTCGGAACGTGCGGTATCGCGTGGCGCGACGGTGGCCTGACACGTCTGCAGCTTCCCGAGCACGATGTGTCGGCCACCGAGCGCCGTCTGGCCCTGCGCGCGAGCGCCGCGCAGCCGGGCAAAGAGCCGCCGTGGGTGCAGTGGGCTATCGTGGCATTGCAGCGCTACTTCGTCGGCCGTGCCATCGATTTCAACGGCGTTCTGGTCGATCTCGACCGCAGCAGTCCCTTCCACCAGCGCATCTATGCGGCTCTTCGCGAGATCGCTTGGGGCAAGACAATCACGTATGGCGCCCTCGCAGCCGAGGTCGGCGCACCGGATGCCGCCCGCGCCATCGGCCAGGCCATGGGCCGCAATCCGGTGCCGATCATCATCCCCTGCCACCGCGTGCTGGCGAGCGGCGGGCGCATCGGCGGCTTCTCCGCCCCCGGCGGCGCGACGACCAAGCAGCGACTGCTGGAGCTCGAAGGCGTGAGACGTACGAACACACCGCCTCTTCTGGCCTTGCTGGAGCAGGGGCGCACCTAGCGCCAGCCCTTGCACTGGCAAACCTGGCGTGCGTCGCGGATTTTTGAATGGGGCTGGGCCCCCGTCGTCATTGTCTCACCCGCCGGTGCACCCATGTACGTCGTACCGCTGCAGCCGCCAGGTTAGGTGCGCCGTGCCCGAGGATCAGATTACACGGCGCGCGGCCGGGCATCTGCGCGCTCACCAGCCTGCCGGTGGTGGCGTCGGCGCAGGCGGCGGGATGAGGCAAAGATTGCGCCCGGCCCGAAAAAGCTCCTGGATCGTGTGCGCACTGCGATAGAATTGAGCCCAGTGAATAAGGTGAGGGTCCCTCGGGGTCGCCAATGACGGAGTCGTTCGTCCTTAACGCGGTTGTTTCTGTCGCTGCTGTGCTCGGCGCCATCGCCGGCCGCGCGATTGCAGCGGAAGGCGAGAACTGGATCAAATCGGTTCTCGCCGCCGCCTACATTGGCGCGGGCGTCGGCCTGATGTTTTCGATCCTCGTGGGTCCGCTGCTCAGTCTCATCGCGCAACTGCTCAATGCCGGGTCCTCCACCTGGTTCGATGCCCTGGACGTCGCCGGCAAGTCCCTCCTGTGGGGGACCCTTGCCGGTGCCGCCGGCGGCCTCGCGGTCGGCATACTCGTTGCGTCGCTGTCTCTGGGGAGGCGCAGGCGGACATAGGTGGTGGAGAGGCGCGCTCATTCATCAATGCGGCTCCTCCGGACCACAAACTTGTGGCGCCCCATGCTCGATATTTGACTGGCTGGGCGAATCGGCAATCTATTTACCTATTGTCTTATAAACATGAGGATTTCGGATGAATTTCGTTGCTCTCGATGTCGAAACGGCAAACCCCAGCATGGCGTCGATTTGCCAAATTGGCGCGGCAAGGTTTGA
>JBKBPL010000050.1:0-21749 GCA_046293075.1 Hyphomicrobiaceae bacterium
ATCGGTGACCAGTGCCACGCTGATCGCATCCTTGCTGCCGCCCGGGTCGCCGACGTACCGGGGCGGGGCGCCGGCGAAGCCGGCAAAAAGGAGGCTGTGCAGGACGGTCGCGAGCGCGAGGCCGATATAGAACCGGCGATCCTCTTGCGAGGCCACCGCGTACGCCGGCTGTGTGGCCAGCGCCGTTAGATCGGTCATCGGCGGGGCATCCGCGTTGCTCATGTCAGCCAATGTAGGAAGTGCGGCCTGATCACGAAACGCTACGGGACTGATCTACACGGACATTCTTGACGTGGCTGTGACCTGCGCGACGCTTTTCACTGATTGTTTACGGCACGAATCGGGCGCGTCTCAGCTCGGCGAGCTGCTCGAGAATGCGCGCCTCGCTGTCAAAGCACTCCGTGAAGCCGAGGCGGCGGGCGCGGGTGGTGTCGGACATCTGGTCCCATGTTGCCTTGAATACGTAGTTCGGGAAGGCCCAGTTGACGGCCTTGGCATAGGGCGTGGGCAAGAGGTCGTATTTCTCGACCATGCGCGCCCATAGCGGGCCCTTGTCGGCCATGTAGCTTACGAGGTCGATGGTCTGCACGGGCCCGGCCTTCATGCCGAAGAGGTCGGCGATGCGCGGCCAGAGGCTTTCCCATCTGAAGTAGTCGCCGTTGGTGATGTTGAAGGCTCGATTGGCGCAGGCGGGCGTCGTCGCGGCCCAGTGCGCGGCGCGCGCAAGCAGGCCGGCATCGGTGACCTGGTAGATCGCGCGGTAGTGCCCTTCCTGGCCCGGGAACTTGAGGGGGAGGCCGAGTTCCTTCGAAATGGCCGCATAGAGGCCAAGGGCCGCCAGCAAGTTCATGGGATTGCCGACCGTGAAGCCCATGACGGTATGCGGGCGCAGGCACGACCAGGTCCACGATTGGCCGGCCTGCCGGCTGGTCACGTAGTCCTGCTGGTCGAAGTAGAAGTTCGGCGCCATGTGGCGCGGATCGTCCTCCTTGGCCGGCGTCTTGAAGGCGCCGATGTGCGAGCCGTAGTACTTCGTGCCCTGCATGACCTGGACATGCTGCAGCCCCTTGGAGGCCGCCGCCACCGGTTCTACGGCATTGGCGATGAGCGCGAGGTTCGCCGCGACATTGCCGTTGGCGGGGAGGTGCTGCTCGTCCGGGCCGAGGGGGATAAAGCCGCAGTAGAAGATGTGCGTGATATCGCTGAGGCCGGCGAGTTTTGCTTGGGCACCGGCCTTGTCGAGCAGGTCGACGCTGACCCAGCGCACGTTCGCCGCCGATTCGCCCGGCGGGCGTCGGCAGAGGCCGGTGACCTTCCAATCCGGCCGGGCGGCGAGATCGCGGAGGATATAGCCGCCGGTGATGCCGGTTGCCCCGATGATCAGTGCGTGATTCATGTTCATTCCTCGCGATGCGGCGCCGCGGCTCTTGTATCTCGGGCCATGTCCGGGCATGTCTCTCGGACGAAAGGGTCGCCCGTCCACCGCTCAGGCGCAAACAGGCACGAGAGGCGCATGAAAGCCCGTATCCGCATCACGCTCAAGAATGGTGTCCTCGACCCGCAGGGCAAGGCCATCCAGAACGCGCTCGCCGGGCTCGGCTTCAAGGGGGTCGAGGAGGTGCGCCAGGGCAAGTACATCGAGGTCGATCTGGCGTCGACGGACGAGGCTTCGGCCCGCGCCGAGGTGGAGCGGATGTGCCAGGAGCTGCTCGCCAATACGGTGATCGAGGATTACGCCTTCGAGCTGACGGCGCACTGAGGGCCGCAAGAGGCAAGGAGCAGGTCGCGCCCATGAAGAGCTCGGTGATCGTCTTCCCCGGCACGAACCGCGAGCGGGACGTGGCGGAAGTTCTCGCCATGGTCACCGGCACGGCGCCGCGGATCGTCTGGCACGCCGACCGCGAGGTGCCGGCCTCGGATCTGATCGTGCTGCCCGGCGGCTTTTCGTTTGGCGACTATCTGCGCTGCGGGGCCATGGCCGCGCACTCGCCGATCATGCGGGATGTGGTGGCCAAGGCCAAGGCCGGGGTGCCGGTGCTCGGCATCTGCAATGGCTTTCAGATCCTCTGCGAGGCGGGCCTTCTTCCTGGCGTTCTCCAGCGCAATGCCTCGCTCAAGTTCATCTGCAAGGACGTGTGGCTGAAGGTCGAGAACACGCGGACCCGCTTCACCCGCTGCTACAACCAGGGTGAGGTCGCGCAGATGATCTGCGCGCACGGGGATGGCAATTATTTCGCCGACAAGGCGACGCTCGACCGGCTGGAGGGCGAGGGACAGGTGGTCTTCCGCTATTGCGACCCGGCCGGCAACGTGACACCGGAGGCCAATGCCAACGGCGCGCAGCGCAACATCGCGGGCATCTCTGATCCGAGTGGGCGCATTCTGGGCATGATGCCGCACCCGGAGAATGCCGCCGAGGCCGTGCTTGGCTCGGTCGACGGCCGCAAGCTGTTCGAGAGCCTGCTCGCGGCCGCCTGATTTGTTCCCTTCAAGAGTGGCCACGGATGCCGCCAGGCCCGCCCGTCCCTTCTCGCCGTGAGGGGCGGGGAGGAGGCGAGCCGGGATGAATCCGGCTACTTGACGCTCGAAAACGCCGTTGGCTGCAGGATCTGGTTGACGACCTTCGCGACGATCGGGCCGTCCTTTTCCGTCTCCGCCCGTTTGGCGATCCACTCGGGATCGGCCATGAAGGCATTCCACTTCTTTTCCCGGTCCGCGAGACTGTCGAAGGCGAGCAGATAGTAGAGCGCCTGGTTTGACTCGCCGACCAGGACCGTCCAGAAGCCAGCCTGCTTGATGCCGTGCTTCTCCCAGATCTTGAGGGTGATCGTCTCAAAGCGTTTCAGCAAGTTGGGCAGGCGGCCAGGCACGCAGTGGTAGACCCTGAGCTCGTAAATCATGGTGGCGTTTCCTCTCGTTGGCTGGCGGTTCGGTGGTCGCCGTCAGTGGTGGGCCTGAGCACATAAGCACCCGCTGCGCGCCCGGCACCCCCTCCGGTTGGTACGTCTGATGTTGGCTTATTCTGTGCGACTTGGCCACTGCTCGCGGAATGTCCGGCGCGATATATCGGGGGCGCTTCCGAGCTAACTAATTGAAAAATCAACGAGAGAGGCCGGTGATAGGGCACAGACCCGAGGCTTCCGCCTGCTTACCATGCAAATTTGCAGTGCGCCGCACAAAAATCCCCCTTGTAAATGCTGCGGCGCACATATACCTATGTTCGTGCGAGAGCGATCTCGCAGCCCTCCTTTGGGCGTTTCCTCCCTAGACTTGGGCCGTTCGGGAACCGGACGGCCCCTTTTTTTTGCCCATGGCGCATCGGTGCGGCGCTGCCCCGCGCCGGGACGGGGTGACGGAGCGCGCGGTGCGGGCTATAGACCCGCGCGCAGCCAAGAATTCCTGTCCTGAAAGACCTTGCCGCACATGTCCGACACGATCGCCGTGAATGCCGTCCTGCTCGAACGCCTCGTCGCCGCTTTGGAGCGCATGGCGCCACCTGCGGCCCCTGCCGTCGACTTCGACGCTGCCGATGCTTTCGTCTGGCAGGCGAACCCGGCGGCCTTCCTGCCGGTGGCGCACGTGAACCGCCAGCCGCTGGCGCTGCTCAAGGGCATCGAGATGGCCTCCGACCAGCTGCTCGAGAACACCCGTCGCTTCGCGAAAGGCCTCCCGGCCAACAATGCGCTGCTCTGGGGCGCCCGCGGCATGGGGAAGTCATCCCTCGTCAAGGCCGCGCACGCCGAGGTCTCGAAGGAGATGGCGAAGGGCAAGTCTGCCGGGGGGCTCAAGCTCGTCGAGATCCACCGCGAGGACATCGATTCGCTGCCGGCCTGCCTTGGCTTCATGCGCGGGAGCGTCCATCGCTTCATCGTCTTCTGCGACGATCTCTCCTTCGACCGCGATGATACAAGTTACAAGTCGCTCAAGGCCGTTCTCGAGGGCGGCATTGAAGGACGGCCGCAGAACGTGCTCTTCTATGCGACGTCGAACCGCCGTCACCTCATGCCGCGCGACATGATGGAGAACGAGCGCTCGACGGCGATCAATCCGTCTGAGGCCGTGGAGGAGAAGGTTTCGCTCTCCGACCGCTTCGGGCTGTGGCTCGGTTTCCACAACGGGACCCAGGACCAGTATTTCGACATGGTGCGCAGCTACGCGGCGCATCATGGCCTCAAGATCGGCGACGCCGACCTGATCGCCGAGGCCCGCGAATGGGCGATGACGCGGGGTGGCCGCTCGGGCCGCGTTGCGTGGCAGTTCATCCAGGATCTGGCCGGGCGCCTCGGCGCTAAGCTGGTCAACGAATAGGGCGGTGTCGGTGCGTCGCGCGACCACCCGCCACGACGAGGGAGTGGACGCGATGACGAAGACGACCGTCGCCATTATTGCCCAGGGTGCCATGGGGGCCGGCACGGCCGCACGGCTGACCGCCAACGGGGTCGACGTGGTGACCTGGCTCGAGGGGCGCAGCAGCGCGAGCCGGGTGCGCGCCGAGAAGGCTCGGATGCGGGCCGTGGATCTGGCCGGCATAGCTGCCGCCGACATCATCCTCTCGATCGTCCCACCGAGCGACGCGCTGCAGCTCGCCCAGCAGCTCGCGCCGGCGCTCGCAGCGTCCAAGAACAAGCCCCTCTATGCGGACATGAATGCCGTGAGTTCGGCACGGGTGAAGGAGGTCGCCGCCGTCATTGCGCCAACCGGGTGCACGTTCGCCGATGGCGGCATCATCGGGCCGCCGCCGCGTCCCGATACGCGCAACACGGTCTACTATTTCTCAGGCGTCCCGGCCGAGCGCGTGGCGCCGCTCGCCAAGGGGGGGCTCGAGGTGAGGATGGTCGACGGTCCGATCGGTGCAGCCTCGGCGCTGAAAATGTCCTACGCAGCGATCGGCAAGGGCCTGACCGCGCTCGCCTCGGCATCCATTCTGATGGCCGACAAGTATGGCGCGAAGGAAGCCTTGCTCGAGGAATTGCAGCGCAGCCAGCCCAATATTCTGAAGGGCATAAGCTGGTCGGTGCCGGACATGTTCGTGAAGGCCTATCGCTTCGTGGGCGAGATGGAGGAGATCGCCGAGCAGAGCGAGCGCGCGTCGACCGCCGCGATCTACAAAGGCATTGCGGATCTCTACCGCGAGATCGCCGCCGACCAGGCGGGCCCCAAGCGCGACGTCGCCATCCTGGAGGCCTTCTTCAAGAAGCAAACATAGCGGGCAGCGAGCAGCCGCAAGCGCCGACAGCCGCGGGAGGAAAGCATGATCGAGAAGCGCACGCTCGGCCGGACCGGCGAGGCGGTGTCGGTTCTGACGTTTGGCTGCGGGGCCGTCGGCGGACTGATGGTGAAGGGTGACGCGGCGGAGCAGGAGCGCGCCGCGGCGCTGGCGCTCGAGCATGGCGTGAATTTCTTCGATACGGCACCTGGCTACGGCGATGGCGTATCGGAGATCAATCTCGGCCGCCTCCTTAAGGCGCTCAAGCCCAAGGCGCTGATCGGCACCAAGGTGCGCATTCCGAGTGCGCAGCGGGGCCGCATAGCCGCGTGCATCAATGCCTCTCTCGAAGAAAGCCTGAAGCGCATGGGACGGGACCATGTCGATCTCTTCCAGCTGCACAATCCGCTGACGCCGGACGCGAGCGGTGAGACGCTGAGTGCTGCCCATGTGCTCGGCGATGTGGTCCCTGCCTTCGAGCGGCTGCGGGATGCCGGAAAGATTCGCTATCTGGGCTTCACCGCGCTCGGCGACATCGGCGAGATCGACAAGGTGGTGGCGGCTGGTGCCATGGACACGGCGCAGATCTGCATGAACTTGCTGAACCCGTCCGCGGTGCTTGCGATGGCTGCTGGCTATCCGGCGCAGGACTACAAGCGCCTCATGGTGCGGGCACGCGACGCCGGCATCGGGACGATCTGCATTCGCGTGCTCGCTGGCGGGGCGCTCAGCGGCCAGATGGAGCGCCACCCGCGCGGCTGGGCAGTCGTGGCGCCGATCGGGTCCGGCTCGGACTACGCCCGCGATGTCGAGCGCGCCCGGCGCTTCCGGCCGCTCGTCGAGGCGGGCGATGCCGGCAGCCTGACCGAGCTGGCCATCCGCTATGCGCTGGCGCAGCCCTCGCTCTCGACGACGCAGGTCGGTGTTGCCACATATGAGCAGGTGGCCGACGCCATCGACGCCATCGAGAAGGGGCCGCTTCCGCCGGCGGCCCTGGCGCGCGTGCACGACATCCAGCAGACGTTCGTCGGTGAGCCGCGCTAGAAAATTCCCTCTCCCCTTTATGATGGGGAGAGGGTTAGGGTGAGGGGCGGCCGCGGCCGGTGAGGGGCGGCCCCCGCCCCAGTGGGGGGGCGCCGCCCCACATACCGAACATCAACCCCCACCCGCCGGCGGCAGGGGCGGGAAGCAGAGGAACTGACCCATGCCTATGGACGCCGGTGAGATCGAGAAGCTCATCAAGGACCGTTTTCCGGGGGCCGAGGTGACGATCAAGGACCTGGCAGGGGATGGCGACCATTACGCCGCCCACGTGGTGGCGCCGCAGTTCAAAGGGAAGACGCGCGTCCAGCAGCACAAGATGGTCTACGATGCGCTCGAAGGCCGCATGGGCGGCGTGCTCCATGCGCTTGCGCTGACCACAGCCCCGCCGCCGGAGTGAGTGTCCGAGGAGCGCCAGTGGCCGCGCGCGGCAATGGGCCGTTGGCGGCTCCTGCCCCTGTGCCGAGGCCATCCGGTGCGACCATTGACTTGCCGCCCTGCGGGCCCATGTCTATGCTGAGCGCCGACATGTGCCGGCAGGTCGCTGCCGCGCCCCGAGCTTTGAGGATGAGCGATGAGCGAGCAGGCAGTCCACGATTGGATCCGCAAGCAGATCTCCAGTCACGATGTGGTGCTTTTCATGAAGGGCACCAAGAATTTCCCGCAGTGCGGCTTCTCCGGGCAGGTGGCCCAGATTCTGCAATACCTGGGCGTCGACTACCATGACATCAATGTGCTCGAGGACATGAGCATCCGCGAGGGAATCAAGTCGTTCAGCGAGTGGCCGACGATCCCCCAGCTCTACATCAAGGGCGAGTTCGTCGGCGGCTGCGACATCGTCCGCGAGATGTTCCAGGCAGGCGAGCTCCAGGAAATGCTCGCAGAGAAGGGCGTGACGCACACGGCGGTCGCCTGAGCAGCTGCCGGCGGCTCCACGCTCTGTGCCCGCTCTGATCGTGATCCCGCCGCCGCCCGCTGACAGTGTCTGCGGGCGGCGGTTTATTTTGTCCGGGGAGCGGCCGAACCAGCGCGGCAGGAGGCGAGGCGCGGCATGACCACGACGCTCGAACCGATCACGCCGCCGACGGCACCGGACGGCCGGTCGCGCCGTGTGCTCGGTGGACGGCGCTTCCTGCTGAGCCTCGCGATCATCGGCGCCAGCATCTCGCTCGCGCTCGGCATCACGCTGCCCTCGATCAAGCTCACCAAATTCTATTTCTTCTCGACCGAATTCTCGCTCATTTCGACCGTATGGACGCTGATCCAGCGCAACCAGATCTTCCTTGGCACGATCGTGTTCGTCTTCTCGATCCTGCTGCCGGTGTTCAAGATCCTCTACCTGATCATCCTGACGACGATGCCGCCCGATGTCCTCCAGGGCCAATACCGGCGGCTCCGAGCGCTCGAATGGCTCGGCAAGTGGTCGATGCACGATGTGCTCGTGCTGGCGCTCATGATCTTCTTTCTCAAGAGCCAGGGGATCTATGACGCAAAGAGCCTCTCCGGCGTCTACTTCTTCACGGCCGCGGTGGTGTTCATGATCCTTGCTTACGCCTGGCTCAGCGTGTTCGCGCTGGCGCCGATCCGGGCGGCGCATCTGCGCGCCGAGCGCGGGCGCCCGATGGTGGGGGCCGGGGGCCGGTCGGCGCTTCGCAATTTCCTGCTCGCGCTGTTCATCCTGACGGCGGCCATCTGCTTTGCGTTGGGCGTGATCCTGCCGTCGATCCGCTTCACGACCATCTACGTGTGGACGAACGAACACTCCGTCGCGACCATCATCTACGCGCTCTATCGGACGCAGGAGTACTTTCTCGCCGCGGTCATCACGGTCTTCTCGGTCGTGTTCCCTTTCCTGAAGCTGCTCTACCTGCTGACGCTGTGCCTCTCACCGAACCTGCCGAGCGACTTCCGCCAGAAGTCGCTCTCCACCATGGAATGGCTCGGTCGCTACTCGATGACCGACGTCATGGTGCTGGCGCTCATGATCTTCTACATGAACTCCTCGGGCTACACCGAGGCGCGGGTCCTGCCCGGCGTGTACTTCTTCGCCGCAGCCGCCCTCATGACGATGTTCGCCTATGGCTGGGCCAACGCGAGCCCGCCCGCCACGCGGCAGCCGCCCCGGCCGCTGCCGCCTTCCGTCGGCATGGGTGGGCGCCGCCGGCGGCGGGTTGCTTGACATGGGGGTGGGCAGCTAGCCTGTGGCAAAATGGACAATCAGTGACCAAGAGGGAGCCCCATGACCATCAACCCGGATGCCGCCAAGGTCGTCGAACTGATCATTGCCTCGGGGCGTCCGCCGTATCCGACGATCGGCCACGTCGCGGCGCGCGAGATTTTCATTGCCTCGCGGGCCATCCTCCAGCCCGATCCGTCGCCGGTCGCGGACGTGCGCGATCTCGCGGCCCGCGGCCCCGCAGGGTCGATACCGCTCCGGCTTTATCGTGGGCTCGGCACGGACACGAGCCGCCCGCAGCCGGCGATGATCTATTACCATGGCGGCGGCTGGGTGCTCGGCAATCTTGAAAGCCACGACGGCGTCTGCCGCGACATTGCCAATGCGGCGCAATGCACTGTGGTCTCGGTCGACTACCGGCTGGCACCGGAAGCGAAGTTCCCGGCTGCTGCGGATGACGCCATCGCCGCCGCCCAATGGATCCACGACCATGCCGCCGACCTCGGCATTGACCGCGCGCGCCTTGCCGTCGGCGGCGACAGTGCCGGCGGCAACCTCAGTGCCGTCGTTGCCCTGTACGCCCGGGACCATGGCGGTCCCAAGCTCAAGCTCCAGGTGCTGATCTACCCGTCAACCGATATGTCGAGCGTCTACCCCTCTTACGAGGAGTTTGCCGAACAGCTGCCATTGACGCGCGCGACCATGGACTGGTTCATCGACCTCTACCTCAATAGCCGCGAGCAGGATGCGAAGGACTGGCGGGCGTCGCCGCTGCACGCCAAGAGCTTGGCCGGGCTCCCGCGGGCCTTTGTCATCACGGCCGCCATGGACCCGCTGCGCGACGAGGGCGAGGCCTTCGCTCAGGCGCTGCACAAGGCCGGCGTGCCGGTGGCGGTGAAACGCTTCGACGGGCAGATCCATGGCTTTCTCACCATGGGCCGCATCGTTAGGGATTCGCAGGTCGCCATAGCCGACATCGCGACAGAGCTGCGCAAGGCGTTCGCGTAGCCTGAGCTTTCCCGCGCGCCATTGGCTTCATTGGTATGAAGAGGCCCGCCGAAGCGGGCCTGGCGCTCATCCGACGATCTCTTCGGGTTTGAAGTTCAGCGCAATCTCGCGCTGAGCGGCGGCGGGGCTGTCCGAGCCGTGACACGAGTTCTCGCCCTTCGAGCGCGCAAAGAGCTTGCGAATGGTGCCCTCGGCGGCTTCTGCAGGATCGGTGGCGCCCATGACCTCGCGGTACTTGGCGATCGCGTTTTCGCCCTCGAGAACCTGCACCACGATCGGGCCCGAGGTCATGAACGTGCAGAGCTCGTCATAGAACGGGCGCGCCTTGTGCTCCTCGTAGAATTTCTCGGCCTCGGCCCGCGTCCAGCGCACCCGCTTCTGCGCGATGATCCGCAGGCCGGCCTTCTCGATCACGGCGTTGATGGCGCCCGTGAGATTGCGCGCGGTAGCGTCGGGCTTGATGATGGAAAAAGTGCGCTCGATCGCCATGCGGCGGCTCCCAGGTGTTGGTCGTTGCAGGAAGAGATCTGGCGCGCGTTATAGCGGCGCAGCAAGGCCCCCACAAGGCGCGGCCCGGTGCCTTGGGCGTCTCTTGGGCGATCCGCCGCGCGTCATCGGGCGGAGCCGCGGGTCGCCGCGCTAAGAAGATCGGAGAAAAGCTCGCGGTTGATCGCGATGATATCCATGATGTCGCAGGGAACTGCCGTCCCCGGACCGCCGTCAGCGGGCAAGTAGCGGTACGTGTGCCGGCTCGCGGCAATCCAGAGCCCGATTTCCGTCTGCTCGTGGAGTACGGCGACGCCCCCCTCTCTTCCGGGGACGAAGGTCAGGATGGGCGCATAGGCTTTGAATTCGCTCCGCAGGGCGCGCAAGAGCTGATCGTCCCATGGACTCCAATAGCGCATATCGCAACATCCCCTCCCTCCAGAATAATGGTGTTATAGCCGATCATCCGTGGGGATGCATTTGTAAACGGGTAGAAATACTACCGGGTCGTAGCTCTCGCGACCCCGTTGGCCATCCGGTCCGGCGCACAGTGGCCGAGATCTTCGCGTGACGCCAGTGACGCCGGGCCAAGAGCCGCCGCATTGCCGATGGCAGGCGCAGGCAGCACCAGAGCGGTGCCTTTCTGGAAATCGGGGTGGCACGCGAACGCCGCTACGGCCCGGCCTCTCTCATCTTGATGAAGACCGCACGCTTCCAGTCGTTGCGGCTGCTTCGTTGCGGGCCTGTCGGCCGGGCATCCCGGGCACCTCTTCCCGCATCGCGAGGCTCGCGTGCCGGCTCGGTCTCCACCTCGGCTCTCTCGAGAGCTGCTCGCGGCGTAGCAGTCAATGGGTCGCGCAGCGTCGCAGGGTCCGTTAGGTCACGTGGGTCGATCCCGGTGCGCGCGGCCGCCCCGGGCGCAATACCGAGGCCCATGCGGTCCTGATCGCGCGGAGCCCCACCGCGTGGCGGCGCGATGTGCTCATCGCCCGCGCGATCAAGCAACGGCTCGGCAAGACGGCGCTGCGCCGAGATGGCGGCCTCGCCGATCTCGGGTGGCGCGCCGGTGCCCGCGCGCGATGCCTCCAAGGCCCCTGGCGACCGTTCGGCTGGGCGCCGAGGCGTCTTGGCGGCGCGCTCGGTGGTTGTCTCCGACGGCGCCACCATGGGAACGATGCGCGCCGGCCGGCGGGAGGCGGTTGCCTGGCCCTGTGGCGCACAGCCGTGGCTCGCCTGGCCGCGGGCCAGCGCCAGCATGATGTAGTCCGGCTTGTCGACGGGCCGCAGCACGCGCAGACGCTCGCCGAGAGAGAGCATGGCCTGCTGCGTTGCCGGCGACCAGCGTCCATCGATGGGGCCGCCGTAGCAGCCGAGGCGCAGCAGCTCCGATTGGATCTGCTGAATGAGGAGAACGGTCGCATCCGGGCTGGGAGCAGGCAACGCTCCGCCGGAAGGCGCGCTCGCCGCCGGCGCCGGTTGGGGAACTGGTGTAGGCGCGGCAGCCACCGCGGTGCTGGCGGTCGCCACCGCGTCTGCCGGTGGTGTCTCGGGTGGCAGCGGGGCCATGAGATAGGCCAGAGCGCCAAAGGCGCCGACCGCGCCCACGAGGCCCGTGGTTTTGCTCATCGGACAGTTCCCTACGCGAAACTTAATGACGGATCTCTCGTCCGACGGCGGCGCGCGGAGTGCTCCGGGCACCGTCCACCGTCAGGGCCCGACGCGGGCGCCCACCGGTATGTCGTTAAGATAAGCGCTAAGGTTCAACCTACCCAGCCCCGGACCCATCACAATTTGCGGAACGAGCGGCTGGGCTGCCTCTTTTGGCGATCGGCAGCGCCCAGGGCGCCGCACTCGGGTGGCTGCACCGCGGGGCGCTCTCGCTTGCGTCAGCGGCTGGAGATGCACCTGATATAGATCGTCTCGAGGGCCGGCGCCGCGCTCGGGCGGGTGGCGTGCTGATGGAAGGGAGCCGCTCCGATGGATCTGGGTCTTCTCGTTCAACTCATCAGTGGCGTGGCCGGCGGCACGATCGCCGGATCGATGCTCAAGGAAAGATCGCTCGGCACTGCGGGCAATTCGTTGTCCGGCCTTGTCGGCGGCGGCCTGGGGGGCCAAATCCTCCTCTCCTTCCTCGGGCTCGGAGCGGCTGGCGCTGGCGGCCCCGACCTCGCCTCGATCCTCGCGCAGATTGTCGGAGGAGGCGTGGGGGGCGCTGTGCTGACAGCGATCGTCGCCCTTCTCAAGCAGAACTTCGCGAGGTGAGCGCGGCCGACGGTGTGTGCCTGGATCTGCGGCGGCACGGCGCTGTCTTGAGGGGTGGCGGGAGTGCTTGACCCATGGCCGCGCTGGTGCTGTATCGGCGAGACGGACATGCAACCGATTCCCGCTCGCCACCGCCGAGACCCCTATATGGCCCCATCCGACACGATGCCCGTGGTGCCAACGCCGCCCATTGGCGATGTGGTGCTGATCATCGATTTTGGCTCCCAGGTTACCCAGCTCATCGCGCGGCGGGTGCGGGAGGCCGGCGTCTATTCCGAGATCGTTCCCTTCAGCCGGGCAGAGGAGGCGCTGCGCCGGCTGGCCCCGAAAGCTGTGATCCTCTCCGGTGGTCCCGCATCGGTCACGAGCCCCGGCTCACCACGCGCGCCGCAAGCCGTGTTCGAGGCTGGCGTGCCGATCCTCTCGATCTGCTACGGCCAGCAGACGACGGCTGTTCAGCTCGGCGGCGAGGTTGAGGGGGGCCATGCCGCCGAGTTCGGCCGCGCCGATATCGAGATCAAGGAGAAGAGCGCGCTCTTCGAGGGCATCTGGGAGGTCGGCAAGCGCTATCCTGTGTGGATGAGCCACGGTGATCGCGTAACGCGCCTTCCGGAGGGCTTCACGGTCAAGGCGGTGAGCGAGAACGCCCCCTTTGCGATCGCGACCGACGAGCGCCGCCGCATCTACACGACCATGTTCCATCCCGAGGTCGTGCACACACCGGATGGTGCGCGCCTCATCGCCAACTTCGTGCGCAACATCGCGGGCCTGCCCGGCGACTGGACCATGCGCCATTTCCGTACGGCCGAGATCGAGAAGATCCGGGCGGAGGTCGGCAACGGGCGGGTCATCTGCGGGCTTTCGGGGGGCGTCGACTCGGCGGTGGCGGCGGTGCTCATCCACGAGGCCATCGGCGACCAGCTTACGTGCATCTTCGTCGATCACGGCCTCATGCGCCTCAACGAAGCCGACGAGGTCGTGAACCTTTTCCGCGGGCACTACAACATCCCCCTCGTGCACGTCGATGCCTCGACGCGCTTTCTCGGTGCGCTCGCCGGGATCAGCGACCCGGAAGCCAAGCGCAAGATCATCGGCCAGCACTTCATCGAGGTCTTCGAGGCGGAAGCGAAGAAGATCGGTGGCGCCGAATTCCTCGCCCAGGGCACGCTCTATCCTGACGTCATCGAGAGCGTGTCGTTCACTGGCGGGCCTTCGGTGACGATCAAGTCGCACCACAACGTCGGCGGCTTGCCCGAGCGGATGAACCTCAAGCTCCTTGAGCCGCTGCGCGAGCTCTTCAAGGACGAGGTGCGCGCGCTGGGCCGCGAGCTGGGGTTGCCGGAGGCCTTCGTCGGGCGCCATCCTTTTCCGGGGCCGGGTCTCGCAATCCGCATTCCTGGCGCGATCACGCGCGAGAAGCTCGATGTCCTGCGCGCGGCCGATGCCATATACCTCGATGAGATCCGCAAGGCCGGGCTTTACGATGCGATCTGGCAGGCCTTCGCGGTGCTGCTTCCCGTGCACACCGTCGGCGTGATGGGTGACGGGCGTACGTACGACCAGGTCTGCGCGCTGCGCGCCGTGACGTCGGTCGACGGCATGACGGCCGACTTCTTTCCCTACGACATGGCGTTTCTCGGCCGCACGGCGACGCGCATCATCAACGAGGTGCGCGGCATCAACCGCGTCGTCTACGACATCACCTCGAAGCCGCCGGGCACGATTGAGTGGGAATGACCGCGTATCAGCCGTCTCATATCGCTGATGCAGAAGGCGCCCGCTTCCGAGGCCCTGAAGCGCGCGTTGGCGCGGCGCGGAAGGTGATCCGAGCGTAATCATCAAATTGCAGAAATCTCATGCGGCAGCCGAGCGGGCGCCTGCGAGCGAGCCACTCGTGCGATCGCCAACGGCCAACGAGACGCGCTCGGATTTTGCGTGAGATCAAAGCCAAAGATCTCCGTGCACGCTACAAAGAGCCTGGGAGGATGACGCATTACTCTGTTACGAGTGAGAGGAACCAATGTTGAAAAAGCTCATCCCGGCGGCTGCAGTGGGCGCGCTTGCTCTTGCTGCGGCATTTGGATCCGCCGAGGCGGCAGCGACGAAGCTGGTCGCGCCGGCTTCATCTGCCGAGATCCTTCCCATCCAAGTTCGGTCGGACGGCAGCGGCACGCCTCGGGCGCGCTCGTCGACGCCGCGTTCGAGCGGACCGAGCCGTTCAGCGGCACCCCGGCGGGCCAGTCCGGCGCCAAGGGCGGCCCCGCGTCGTGCGGCGCCGCGCCATGCGGCCCCGCGGCGCACGACGCGTCCCTACCGCTGGACCCGCGACCGCCGCTACCGGTACTACGGGCCCTACTTCATCGTGCCGTTCGGTTACTGGCTGTATGATGAACACTACTGCTACGACTGGCGCTATGGCCCGCGGGGCTGGGGCTACTACTGGAACTATCGGCGCTGCCCGCTCTGAGCGGGCCGCGCGCGGGTGACAGGTCCAGGCATCAGGCTTGCCATGCGCGCGATGGTGCTGACCAAGGCCGGTACGCCACTCCTGTGGCAGGAGCGCCCCGATCCCACGCCGGGACCGGGGCAGGTGCTCGTCAAGGTCGCGGCGTGCGGGGTGTGCCGCACGGATCTCCACATCGTAGATGGCGAGCTCACCGAGCCCAAGCTGCCGATCATTCCTGGGCACGAGATCGTCGGCCGGATTGTGGCGCTGGGCGCGGGAGTGCATTCGTTCCGGATCGGCGATCGTGTCGGGATCCCGTGGCTTGGCCACACCTGCGGCCACTGCACGTACTGCACGACGGGCCAAGAGAACCTTTGTGATAGCCCACGCTTCACCGGCTATCAGATCGACGGCGGCTACGCGGAGCTCGCCGTGGCCGAGGCCGCCTATTGCTTTCCGCTGCCTCAGAACTACTCGGACCTCGAAGCTGCACCGCTTCTGTGTGCGGGTCTCATTGGCTTCCGCTCGCTGCGCATGAGCGGCGGCGGCAAAAGGCTCGGTATTTACGGCTTCGGCGCGGCGGCGCATATCGTGGCCCAGGTGGCCACGTTCGAAGGCCGGTTGGTCTATGCGTTCACGCGCCCAGGGGATGGCGAGGCCCAGGCTTTTGCGCGCGGTCTCGGCTGTGCGTGGGCGGGGGGCTCCGATGAACGGCCGCCGGTCGAGCTCGATGCGGCCATCATATTTGCGCCGGTTGGCTCGCTTGTGCCTGTGGCACTTGCGGCCGTGCGCAAGGGCGGCACCGTCGTGCTCGGCGGCATCCACATGAGCGACATCCCGGCCATGCCCTACAGCCTGCTCTGGGGTGAACGCGTCGTGCGCTCGGTCGCCAATCTCACACGCCAGGATGCCGTGGACTTCCTTGCGCTTGCGGCACGCGCGCCGATCCGCACGCACGTCCAGCCGTTTCCACTGAGCGAGGCCAACAGTGCGCTCGATCGGCTGCGCGTGGGCGCGCTCACGGGCGCTGCGGTGCTGGTCCCGTGAACGCGCGCCCTCGCACGGCGCACCGGCCGTTTGGCCTCTGAAGCGCGGCCGCGCCCTATGCGGCAACCTTCGGCAGCAGGCCTACGTGGTCCTCGACGCGCACCACGCCGGGCACGTTCTCCACGAGCACGCGCAGGGCCTGGCGCTGCGCATCGGAATTGACCGCGCCGTAGAGCTCGACGACGCCGTCGCTCACCGAGGCATTGATAATGGCCGACTTGAGCCACGGCTGCGCCGCGATCTCTGCCAAGATCGTCTTTTGAAGTTGGCCGTTCTGGGGCCGCACGGCAGGTGCGGCCACGGTAACTTCTGCGAGCTTGCGCACGAGGTCAGCGCGGCTGATCATGCCGACGAGCTTGCCGTTGTCCAGCACAGGCACCTGACGTATGCGGTGCGTGTCGAGGACCTCGGCGACTTCTGAGAGACTGGTGCTCGGCCGCACCGTGATGAGGTGACGGGTCATCACGTCTGCGGCGTGTAGCCCGTGGCTCTTGGTGTAGGCGCGGGCCTGTGCGTCCGTGTCAGTGAAGATGTCGAGCCACCACTTGCGCTTCTTTTCTGTGCCCGTTTCGCTGCGATGACCGAGATCCGTCTGGCTGACGATTCCGAGGACGCGATTGTCCTCCGAAACGACTGGAACGGCGCTGATGCGATGCTTGACAAGCAGGGCGGCGATTTCGCTGACCGCGGTATCCGGCCTCACCGTCACGACGTCTTTCGTCATGGCGTCCTGGACGTTCATAGTACGACCTCCGAATGCGAATGCGTGTCAAATCTCGCCCCCTTGTGACAAACGTGCGTTGATCTTGGTCAAGCGGGCCGATGCGGCGGCGCAGCAGCGCGGGGCGCGCTTCGGCGCCGGCCGCGGCCGATGCTGTCGCGGCGGGTGCTGGTGGCCCTTCAGCTCAGGGTGAGCGCTTAACCGATCCGGCCGCCGGCCAGGGTGATGCCGCCGAGCACGATCGCGGCCGCCACAATAAGGCACAGCATCGCCAGCAGCGGTGAGGCGATCCGCGCCTCGGTCTGGTCCTCGAAATCGGCGCGGCGCTTGCGGCCGGTGAGCATGGGCCGGACGAGATCCTCTCGCTTCCAGACGGCATAGGCAAAATTTGCGAGGATGTGGAGCGCAATCACGATCAGAAGGATGTCGAAGAGCCAGATGTGCCAGCGCGTTGCCAAGGCCACCGTCGACTCGCTGACTTTGCTCGCGAGCGGACCACCGTGCAGCTCGGTGTGATCGTCATAGGAGAAGAGCCCGAGGATACCCTGCGCCGCGATGAGTGCCAGCATCACGAACACGACCGTGCCACCGAGCGGGTTGTGACCAAGAAAGTGGCGTGGCCGGCGCAGCAGGAAGTCGACGCCGTAGCGGATGGCCGTCCATGGCGCGTAGGCAAATGCGCTGAAGCGCGAGGTGGAGCTGCCGACGAAGCCCCACAGAATGCGGAAGGCGATCAGGATGAGAATCGCATAGCCGATCCGCATGTGCCAGGTGAGATCCGGGCTCACGTTGCGCGTCACAAACGCGAGCACGATCAGGATGACGATCGACCAGTGGAAGAGGCGCGTCGGGGCGTCCCAGACTTTCACGGTGCCGCTTTCGCTCGTGGCCGCGTGCGAGGCTGCATCCTGATCCGCTGACATGGCTCCCCCTGTGCCTGACCTGGGAGCGGGATGGTATCCGGCGACCCTGCAACGTCAACGGCCCGTGCGATGACAAAGACGTGTGCGGAAGCTACAGTCCGGCCGCGCTGGAACCTGCAAATGACTGAGGATCGCATAAAATGCCGAAATCGCCCTCCCGACCCGCCACGGCAAGGGCTGGGCGTGCCGAGCCGGCTTACTGGCTCTTCAAGTCGGAGCCCGATGTCTTCTCGTGGGACATGCTGAAGGCCAAGGGTGAGGCGGGCGAGCCCTGGACGGGCGTGCGCAACTATCTCGCACGCAACAACATGCGGGCGATGAAGATTGGCGACCTCGGGTTCTTCTACCATTCCAACATTGGCAAGGAGATCGTCGGTATCGCCAAGGTGATCGCGCGCGCGCATCCCGATCCCGAGGACGACACCGGCACATGGGAATGTGTGGACGTCGCTGCAGTGGCGGAGCTGCCGAAGCCGGTGACGCTGGCGGACGTCAAGGCGACGCCAGCCCTCGCCAAGATGAGCCTCGTGACCAGCATGCGCCTTTCGGTCCAACCGGTGAGCCCGGAGGAGTGGCGGATCGTGTGCAAAATGGGCGGCCTCGATCCGAAGAACCTATAGTGCCCGGGTTCGGATACTCGCTTCACCTCAATTGAAGCGTCGCGCGGGCCGGTTTCGATCAACAGGCCGGGCCCGCCCGACGCGGCCGGCCGGCGCGTTGATTGCTTGCACTTTCGACGCCATATGTGAGAACCGCTCAAACGGCGGCGGCGAGGCCGCGCCGGGAGGTTCAGAACCGATGTCCAACGACGAGGAAGCCAACCGCCTGAGCGCGCGCGCCGCACGCTACCTTCGCGTCGGCACGAACGTCGGCGCTGTGGCGGCCCGGGTCGCCGGCAGCCGGCTGCTCGGCTACGACCTTGATCGCGAGAAGAATGCGGCCGAGCTGGCCCAGGCGCTCGGAGGGCTCAAGGGGCCGATCATGAAGGCGGCGCAGCTCCTCTCGACCATTCCCGAGGCGCTGCCCCCCGAGTATGCGCGGGAGCTCGCGCAGCTTCAGTCCGCGGCGCCGCCCATGGGCCCGGCCTTCGTGCGCCGGCGCATGCAGGCCGAGCTTGGGGGCGACTGGCCGGCGCGTTTCCGCTCGTTCGAGCTCACTTCGGCCGCCTCGGCCTCCCTCGGTCAGGTGCACCGTGCCGTCGCACATGATGGCCGGGAGCTTGCGGTTAAGCTGCAATATCCGGACATGCAGTCCGCGGTCGAGGCCGACGTCACGCAGCTCAAAGTCGTGTTCGCCATTCACGCGCGCATGGACCCGGCGGTCGAGACCGGGGAGATTCTGACGGAGATCTCAGCCCGCCTGCGCGAGGAACTCGACTATGGCCTCGAGGCGCGCCACATGGCGCTCTACCGTCTCATCTTCCGGGATGATCCTTTGATCCGTGTGCCCGAGGTCATCTCCGAGCTGTCGACGCGGCGGCTCCTCACCATGACGTGGCTCGAAGGTCGTCGCCTGCTCGACTACAAGGCCGCGCCGATCGAGGATCGCAATCAGATCGCCCGCGCCATGTTCCGCGCCTGGTGGTATCCGTTCAGCCACTTTGGCGTCATCCACGGCGATCCCCACCTCGGCAATTACACCATCTTCGAGGAATCCGGCCGGCCGGCCGGCATCAACCTGCTCGACTATGGCTGCATGCGGACGTTCGCGCCGAAGTTCGTCGGCGGTGTCATCGATCTCTATCGCGGGCTGCTCGAGGGTGATGAGGCACGCATCGTGCACGCATATGAGACCTGGGGCTTCTCGGGCCTCTCCAAGGAGCTGATCGAGGTGCTCAACATCTGGGCGCGCTTCATCTACGGACCGCTGCTCGACGATCGCGTGCGCTCGATCGCGGAAGGAACGACGCCCGGGGAGTACGGCCGCCGCGAGGCCTTCACGGTGCACAAGGCGCTCAAGGAGAAGGGGCCGGTACGCGTGCCGCGCGAGTTCGTGTTCATGGACCGCGCCGCGATCGGTCTTGGCGGTGTCTTTCTCCACCTCGATGCGCGGCTCAACTACTACCGCATCTTCAACGAGACCATCGAAGGTTTCGACCTCGCCGATGTCGGTGCGCGCCAGCGCGCGGCCTTCGCCGAGGCCGGCGTGCCCCTTCCCGAAGGCGTCGAGGGCCGTGCATGACGATCGAAGCCACCAACCAGACGGCCAAGCCCATTATTCTCGTTGCCGCGGCGGCGCTCATCGACGTCGACAACCGCGTGCTCATTGCCGAGCGCCCGCCGGGCAAATCCATGGCCGGCCTCTGGGAGTTTCCGGGCGGCAAGGTCGGACCGGGCGAAACGCCCGAGGCGGCGCTCATCCGCGAGCTTCGGGAGGAGCTTGGCATCGAGGTGTGCGAGACCTGCCTCGCGCCCTTCACGTTCGCGAGCCACGCCTACGAGTGCTTCCACCTGCTGATGCCGCTTTATCTTTGCCGCAACTGGGAAGGTGAGATCACGCCCCGCGAGGGCCAGCGGGTCAAATGGGTGCGGCCGCTGCGGCTCGCCGACTATCCGATGCCGCCGGCCGATGTGCCGCTCATCGCCATGCTGCGTGATCTCCTCGCGTGATCGTCGAGCCGATCAGTCGTTGCTGAAGGCGCGCCGGCGCCAGTCGCCGCGTCCGCCAGCGTCGTTGCGTCTGTCGCTGCGCCGCGACTCGCGCTTCGGCGCGTCATCGGCCGCGGGAGCGTGCGCAGCCGGGGGCGTCGGCTTAGTGCCGGGGGCGCCGAGCAGCATCGCGCCTTCGGGCCGCTCGCTCGCGACCGGGGTCGGGCGCGCCAGCATATTCGCGCCGGCCCCTTCGATCTGGCGAGGGGACTGCAGGACCTTCGCCGCAACCGGCTGCTTCGTGGCGCGCGCGCGCTCGGCATAGAGATGGTGGCGATGCTGGGCTTCCTGCTCCCAGGGATGGGGTTTGCAGGTGCAGCTCTCATCGTAGTTGGTGCGGAACAGGAAGGCCGTCCTCAGTGCCGTATAAGGCTGGCCGTTCACGTCGAACATCTGCTCCGGCTCGCCACCGGGATTGGGGTAGACGTAGAGGCGCGCCGACGTTCGGCAGCGTGCGCGGCAGACGGCTTCGTCAGCGGCAAAGCGGTCGGGTGTTGTCGCGAAGCTGATGGGGAAGAAATAGCCGTCGCAGAGGCGCACGCAGACTGTGCGGAAAGTGCCGTGCTCGCGGCCGAGCTCGCGCGCCCTCTTGAGCGCTTCCTCGAGTGCCTCGCGCTCTTCGCGCAATTGGCGCTCGCGGGCTTCGCGCTGCTCTTGCTCGCGCTCCCGGCGCTCCTCATCGCGCGTCAGGGCCCGCTGCCGCGGGCGAAAGCGGCCACCACGCCAGGCCGAGGGGTTCGTGAGCTGCTCGATCCACTGATCGCTGGTGGTCAGGTAGGCGCCCGATGTCTGAACGGACGCTGCCGGTGCGGCCGCGAGGATCGCGCGGCTCATCGCCCCAAGCGCAAGAACCGCGACCGCGGCAAGCCCGACGGCAAGGCCGCTGCGCACCTCCTCAGAGACGAACCTGCGAGCGGGCTCAAGCAGGCGGGAACGCAGATGGCGGCGGGCGGGGAACATGTTTTTGCCGGGTACGCGGGAACTACGCGGCCTTCAAAGCCGGCCGAGTTCACGTTGTCAACTAACCAATCGTCACAACTGTTTGTTCTGAATGCGCATCTAATCGGCGGCAAATGGTGAAACGCGCATGAGGACGCATAGGCCTCCGAGTATGTAACGCCCCGCCCCTGGCAAAGGTTGCGCGAACGCCGGATCAAATCGAGAGCGCGTGACGCGCCAGCGTCCAGAGCTGATCCCAGAAGCCCTCGCCGAGCTTGGCAAGGACGCCGCCGAGTACGGCGACTGCAACCCAGCCCGCCCAGCGCTTGAGGCTGCGCGTGACGTTGGCCGAAACGCGGATCGTAATGCGCTGCTCGGGGAGGCTCGTATCCGCGATCACGCCGTCGGCGCCGATCGAGCGGGAGGCGACGATGAGCGTGAGCTCAGCCGGACCCCGCACTTGCGGGATGACCATGAAACGCCAGACGGCATAATCGCTTGCGAGCTGATCGGGGCGCGCGCCGGTCCATTGCGTCTCGGGTGACTTGGCCTCGATGTAGAAGCGGCCGGGCGTGCCCTGCAGACGGACGCTCATGGCGCGCGTGATCAGGAGCTGATGGCTGTGCGGCGTGCCGCTCCCCTGCAGCCCGCGGCCGACGTCCGCGACGCCCTCACGCGCGATGCGCACTTCCACGATCTCGACGACGCCGACCTTCATCCGCCGCGGAATGTTCTCGACGAGCTGACCGGCCTCGGTGCCGGGACGCGGCGTGCCGCGGCCGCCGCGCGCCGGCATTTCGCGGCTGCGCGCCCGCTCAGGCGCTCCGTGCGGCGGGCGGGCCGCGG
>JBKBPL010000051.1:0-21519 GCA_046293075.1 Hyphomicrobiaceae bacterium
TCCACCGCTCCGGGCCCAAACGGCTCCTCGACACTTCCGACCGTGCCGGAAGCCGCCGCCGGTGGGGCCCCGTGGCGCACGGGTGGCGCGCCCGGACGTTGCGGCTTGGACCGCCGGGCCGTGGGACCGCATCTCCGGTCCCGCGTCATTCCCCGGCCACCGCTCCCCGCCCCGCATCTGAAGATGCTGTACAGACACCCCTCGCTTTGGGGCGGGATGTGGGGACAATAGCGGATATAGGAGAAAAGTCAAGATATGTAGGAAAATATTATAGCCAAGATTCCGGCGTCGCAAAAGAAGCCACGACCCGATTTTATGGAAAGTCCCGACAAGTATGAAATAGCGACGGAAGTGCTTGCTTCAGCGATAAAAGTGCTTCAAGCCGCTGGCTTTTATGAAAGTGAAATTCTGCAGCTGTTCGGCCAGGTAGCGAAGAAGCGCGAGCGATCACCGGTTTACCTTGAACCGCTAAACGCTTAACTGTCGGAAGCTCGCATAACGCCCTGCCCTCCTAAGCGAGATCGCCAGGACAAGCCCGGCGATGACAAGCGGAAAGGCGGTGCCGTCTCGACGGGCTGCGGCTTACTGGGTCCCCGCTTTCCGCCGTCGCGCTCCGCGCTTTGGCGGACTGCAAACCCGGCGTAGCTCGCGCAGCGAGCGGAGACGGGTCGCGGGGACGACGGTGGTGCATCGTGCCCGCTGCGCGGCCACCCTCCCCGCAAGCGGGGAGGGATAAGAAGCGTCAGTCGCTGATGCGCTCGATGGCCGCGCCGCAGGCGGCGAGCTTTTCCTCGAGCTTCTCGAAGCCGCGGTCGAGGTGATAGACGCGGTTGACCACCGTCTCGCCTTCCGCCGCCAGCCCCGCGATCACCAGCGAGACCGAGGCGCGCAAGTCGGTCGCCATCACCTGCGCACCCTTCAGCCGCTCGACGCCCTCGATGGTCGCAGTGTCGCCGTTGAGGCGGATGCGCGCGCCGAGGCGGGAGAGCTCCTGCACGTGCATGAAGCGGTTCTCGAAGATGGTCTCGGTGATGTGCGAGGTGCCCTTGGCGCGCGACATCAGCGCCATCAGCTGCGCCTGCAAATCGGTCGGGAAGCCGGGGAACGGCGCGGTCGCCACGTCCACCGGCGCGAGGCCCGCGCCGTTGCGCGCGATGCGGATGCCCTCGTTGGTCGTCGTCACGGTGGCGCCGGCCTGCGCGATCACGTCGAGCGCGGCCTGCAACAGGTCGGGCCGCGTGTTCTGCAACAGCACGTCGCCGCCGGTCATCGCCACCGCCATCGCATAGGTGCCGGTCTCGATGCGGTCGGGCAGCACGGCGTGGCGCGTGCCGTTAAGGCGCGACACGCCTTCGACCACGATGCGCGCGGTGCCGGCGCCGGAAATTTTCGCGCCCATCTTGTTGAGGCAGTCGGCGACGTCGCCGATCTCGGGCTCGCGCGCGGCGTTGTCGATCACCGTGGTGCCCTTGGCGAGCGCGGCCGCCATCAGCGCGGTGTGCGTGCCGCCGACGGTGACCTTGGGAAATTTGATCTCGCCGCCGCGCAGGCCGTTCCTAGCGCGGGCGATGACATAGCCCGCCTCGATCTCGATCTCGGCGCCGAGCGCCTCCAGCGCCATGATCAGGAGGTCGACCGGGCGCGTGCCGATGGCGCAGCCGCCCGGCATCGACACCTTGGCCTCGCCCATGCGCGCGACCAAAGGCGCGATCACCCAGAAGCTGGCGCGCATCTTGGAGACGAGCTCGTAGGGCGCGGTGGTGTCGACGATTGTTCGGGCGGAGAGCTGGACGGTGCGGCCGTGGTTGGGATCGTGGCCGGGGCGCTTGCCCTCGATCGTCACGTCCACGCCGTGGTTGCCGAGGATGCGCTGGAGCTGGATGACGTCGGCCAGCCGCGGCACGTTCTCGAGCACCAGCGGCTCCTCGGTGAGCAGGCTCGCAATCATCAGCGGCAAGGTGGCGTTCTTGGCGCCCGAGATCGGAATGGTTCCGTTCAGACGCTGGCCGCCGACAATCTTGATGCGATCCATCCTGCCCCCGTTGCCCGCGGCCGCGTCTTCTGCCGCGCCGCGCGATCCTATGGACCCGCGGGTCCCGTCCTTGCAAAGCCTAACACGCCGGACGGTTACCCAACCGCCCTGCAAATGCGGCGAAAGTCGGGACCCCCCTACCCGGTTGACCGCGGCCGGCCCGCGGGCGGCGGCTCCTCCGCCCGGTCCGGGGCTTCCTGCGCGCGGGAGCGCGCCTGCGCCTTGCGCCGGAGCAGGTTTTCCCGCAGCGCCGCCTTGAGGCGCGCGTCGCGGCTGTTCGGTTTCACGGGCTTTTTGCCGCCCTCGGGCTGGTCCGCCATGGCCCCACTAAGCGCGGCGCGCAAAGGCGCGCAAGGGCGAGGCTTTGCCTTGCTTTCCGGGGGGAGCCTGTGGCAGTTTCCGCCGCGTTCGCGCCGCCCCTCGGCGGGCCCGCGCGCCTAACGCTGCCGTAGCTCAGTGGTAGAGCACCCCCTTGGTAAGGGGGAGGTCGAGTGTTCAATCCACTCCGGCAGCACCAGTTTCCCGCACCGCCGCGCTACAGGCGTATGTCGCCGAGATTGACGCTCGCGCCGAGCACGGTTTCGACGACCTTCATGCTTCCGTCCGCGGCCATGATTTCCACCGCGTAGGGCCCGGAGTTGCCGTCGAGCCGATCGAATTTGAAGTCGCCGAAGTTGTCGGTGGTCGTTTCGGAAACGACCCGGCCGTCCTTTTTCAGTCGAACCTTTGCGCCTTCGACGCAATCCACGGTGCCGCCGATGCCGGCCGAGACCGTGCCGCCGATGAAGCACCTGGAATAGCGCCAAAGATCCTTGTAGTAGACGCGCGGCCTGGTGCCCCGCTCGGGATTCATCACCTCGAGCTGCTGCTCGCGCGCCAGACGCGCCATCTCCGCATCCTCGACCTTGATCGCGCGCATGGCGCCGGTCGGACACACCTGCTGCCCGCGCGTCTGCTGCCAGCCCTGGTCGATCAGATGGGCATCGAAAGTCCACAGCTGCGGCAGCTGCAGATCGTCGTTCCACCAGATGTGACCATAGGGGCAGGCGTCGACGAGCTGCTTCTGCCCTTTCGCCTTGTCCGGATCGATCAGGACGATGCCGTCGTCGCGCTTGCGGACCGCGCCGGTGCGGTCGGCCTTCATGCAGGGCGCGTCGTCGCAGTGGTTGCACATCGTCGGAACGTAAGCGACGTCGATCATCGGCGCCTGCCCGCGCTCGTTCTGGAGGATGTCGATCCAGCGATGGCCGTGCTTGGGCATCGCCGCCGAATAGCCCGGGAAGTCGTTACCGACATATTCGTCCATCGCGGCCAGCGTGCACAGATTGCAGTTGGTGCACTCGGCCACGTCGACGATCAGGTTCCACTTCTTCATGGTCAAACCCGCAACGTTCAGGACCCGCCGGCCGGCGGATCACGCCGGTATCTGCGGCACCACCAAATGAAACAGCTTCAGCGCGCCGTCCGCTTCGACGGTGGCGGTTTTGGCGGGCCCGAGATAAATGCCGCCGCCTTTCTCGACCTCGTAGTCCTTGTCGTTGAGCCGGATGCGTCCCTTGCCTTCCATGACGTAGATCAGCTGATGCTTGCCGGCCGCGTTGGCCTCCAGCGTCTCGGCCCGCTTCAGCCACCGCAGCGATCCGAGGACGTTCTTTGCCCCGCAAAGCGCCTGGTTGAGCACCTCGGTCACTTCGCCGTGCCCGCCGGTCGCCTGCTTCGGAAGCTTGTTGGTGTCGATGAATGTGAGCGACATGGTCGTTTCCTCGATGTTCGGTGAGCTTCAGGACTGCATCCAGACCTTGCCGTCCCGGTGCTCCCAGCGCAGATCGTCGTCGGTGCCTTCGAGAATGGTCGTCTGGAAGCGGTTGGGCGCCTGGAATTCGAAATAGAACAGCGGCGTGGTGGCGCGCAGCCGGTGCTTCTCTTCGGCGGGGATGAAGATCATATCGCCGGGACCCACGGCCCGTACGCCCTCGTCCGATTCGACCGTCGCCTTGCCGTTGATGATGAAATAGAAATGCTCGCAGTTCTTGTGCAGATGCAGCGGCGACGCCGCGTCCTGCTTGTAGTGCATGACGCCGGCGAGCATGTCGTCGATCTTGGCGAGATCCTTGTTGACGAAGAAAATCCGCTCGCGCGCCTTCTTGGCGTCGATCAGCGCCGGCAGTTCGTCTTCCTTGAAAATGTAAGCCATCGGTTGCTCCTCCTTCTGCTCCAGCCGCAGCCTCAAGCCGCGGACCGGCGAGATCCTCTCATCAGGTCGCGGGCTCCAAACGCCTCGCCTCCGACGCCGCCTGCTGCGCCGGCTTCTCGGGCGCGGCGAAGGCTTCGGAGATGTGCGTCACGTTTCCGTCCCACAGCTCGATTTCGACCAGCCCCTGCGCGCCGGCCAAAGCATGCGTCGACCTGGTCTGCGAGCGGTGCGGCATCAGCATGTTGACGACGCCGCCGCGATCGACCGACCGGCCCGGCTCGCCCATCGGCGCATAGGTCGCCGACGCCTCGTAGCTGCTGGCGACGCCGCGCGGCAGCCGTTGCGTGAGCACCGCCGCGCAAATCACGGCGCCGCGGTTGTTGTAGACCTTGACCAGGTCGTGCTGCTTGATGCCGCGCTCCGCGGCGTCCTCCGCGTTCATGCGCACGATCCAGTAGTACCAATCCTTCACCTTCACCCGGTGATCCGGGATGTTGAGCAGGAAGCTGTCCTTGCCGTCGCCCTGGGTATGAAAGCTGTACTTGGAGTGCGGCGTGAGCAATTGCAGCGGATATTGCCGGAACAGCTCGCCCGACCGCGGCCCCTCCCAGGAGGGCACGTATTCGACCACCGGCGGCCGCTCGGGATCGTTCGCGCGCTTGAGGCTGTTGCATTCGAACTCGAGCTTGCTCGACTGCGTCTGCAAGCCCTTGAGGAACTCTCCCGAATAGTCGGACGGCAAGGGATGCGGTTCCGGAACGTCCTTCTTGCGGCCTTCCCAGAACCAGCGGAACGACACCGGCGCGCGCAGCTTTTCCTTTTCCGTCGGCACGACGAAGTAGCCGCGCTTGATGAATTCCTTCCACGATATCTTCTTCGGCAGGTCCGATGCGTCGAACAGGCGCTTGACCCAGTCGATCTCGTTGACGCCTTCGGAGAAATAGTTGGCCAGCCCGAGCCGCTTGCAGATCTCGTTGAAGATCCAGTAGTCCGACTTGGACTCCCCGAGCGGCTCGATGGCCGGCGCCTGGAAGATGATGACCCGGTGGTTGAGTTGCTGCTGGCCGTGGTGCCCGTAGCCGCCGAGCCCGGCCCACTCGCTGATGTCCGCCCGCTCGAAATTGGTGCAGGCCGGCAGAATGACGTCGGCGAACTTGGTGTCGCCTTCGAACCAGATCGCCTGGCTGACGATGAACTCCAGATTCGGCGACTGGAACATCTTCACGTGCCGGTTCGTGTTGTTCATGGTCGAGATCAGCGACCCGCCGTACTTGAACAACATCCGCACCGGTGCGTGCCCGGCCGCCGGATAGCTGAACTTGCCGAACTGCACTTCGATCGACTTGCCGTTCCACGCATAGCCGCCGTCGGCCTTGCCGTCGAGAATGGCCTCCGGCAGATAGAGCCGCGGAATCTTCTGTTGCGGCGTGTTCATGGTCGGCAGCTGCGGCATGCGCTGGAACAGCTCGACGGCCATCGCGGTCTTCTCGATGTCGCCCGACATGCCGCCGTCGGCGTAGCCCGGAAAGTAGAAATTGAGATCGACCGGGGCGCCCCATTGCAGATTGCCCATGTTGATGCCGGGCTTGCCCAGACCCTGCATGGCGATCAGGCACACCATGGTGCGCGCCCATTGGATGCCGGTCTGGTTGCGGCAGGCGCCGCCGTGGCCATTGCCCCAGCCGCCGCAACCGAGATAAGTGCGCTTGCTGCCCCATTCGCGCGCGAGCGCCCGCACGTCCTTGGCCGGAACGCCCGTCTCCTTCTCCTGCCATTCCGGCGTCTTGGGCACGCCGTCGGTCTCGCCCGTGACGTAGGCCTTCCAGGCGTCAAAGCCGACCGTATGCGTGGCCACGTATTCCTTGTCGTAGAGGCCTTCCTTGATCCACACATAGGCGATTGCCAGAGCAAGCGCCGGCGACGTCGTCGGCCGGGGGCAAATCCATTTGCCCGGCAGGAATTGCGCAGACGAGTTGTAATACGGGTCGATGTGCACGACCTTGACGCCGAGCTTCTTCAGCCATTGCCGGCGCACCGTGCCTTCCTGTGCGCCGTACGACCCGCTGTTGGTTTCCGGATCGGCCGACCAGAACACAACCATTTCGCAGTTCTGCAGCAGATCCTCGACCGTGCCGTAGGTCTCGCACTGGCCCACGCGCATGGTGTAGCCCCAGTGATGCGAGGCGCCCCAATACCAGCCCTCCCAGCTGTCGGGATTGTGATGCACGGGGGTGTGGCCAACCGCATTGGCGAAGCGATACAGCGCGCTGAGGTAATAGCCGATGTGGCCCCACGTATGATGCGAGCCGTGCGAAACGGCCATCGCGCCGGGGCCATGGTCATGCTTCACGCGCTTGATTTCATTGGCAACGATGTCGAGCGCTTCGTCCCAGCCGATGCGGACGTAGCCGGATTTGCCGCGATTTTGCGGATTGCGTTCGCCCTTGGGATCGAAATCGACCCGCCTCATCGGGTAGAGCAAGCGATCGGGCGAATAGATCATCGACTTGCTGTTCTGGCCGTGCGGGGCAAGCGTGGTCTTGCGGGGCGGCGTGAACTCCATCCCCCGCGCTTTGATGGTCCACGGCTGCGGATCGTCGTCGCCGAAGTCGATCGGCGTGGTGCGGATGATCCTGCCGTCCTTGACATAGACGAAGAGCGGCCCGCCGTTCGCCATGTTGCAATAGCGCATCGTACCGTCGGGCAGGCGCACACCGAATTTCCAACTCGCGGTCTGCATCGCCATCAGTGCTTGCGCGAACCAGTTCGTGAGGTCCTCCGGTCCGTCGACCGTGAGCATGAAGTCCTTCTGCGCATTGATCTGGTTGAGCCAGTTGATCGGCGGCGTCAGCAGCGAAACGCCGGCCGCCGCGTTCTTGAATGACAGCGTGACGTCGGGACTCGCGTGAAAGCCTCGTCCGGAACCGACCTTGCCGTCACGAATGGCGATCCAGCGTCCGATGCCTTCGTCGCGCGCCCTGATCTGCGCCACCAGGTTGCGCTCCCTGAGTCGCGCCGCAAAAGCCGGATACCGCCGCGCGGTGAACTTGAGCATCACCGACAGGCCAAACAGGATGATCGAGAATTTCACCCGCGAAAGCATGCGCTGCCCATCCCACACCACGGTGGCGCGGCCGATATGTCGGCTTCACCGCATCGGTTGGAACTATACAGCGCGTCTGATCCAAAATTGATGCAGATTGCCGGAAGAGCGATCGATTTTAGCGATCGCCAGCCCGGCCCTTCCGCACCGGCCGCGGCCGACGCGGGCCTTCTTTCCGGGAGACGACGCCGGCCGCTACCCGCTCGATTTCTTCGAGAAAGGCGAGACAGACCGCCGACAACTCGTGCTTGGCCCGCGTGATCACCGCGACCTGCCAGGTCGGCATCGGCGAATCGAGCGCCAAGAGCGCAACTGTCGAGGCCTTGCGGTTGTCGAAAAAGAGTTGGGACGGCATCAACGTGACGTAATCGCCGTTCTCAACGAGGGCGCGCGCGCAGGCGAAGGACGTGCATTCGATCGTGCTCTTGGGCAGCGGAAGGCGGTTGGACGTAAAAGTCTGTTCGAACACGTCGAGCCCGGTATGGCTCCGCCGATAAACGACCCAATCAAGGTCGAGCAAATCCTCCAGCGTGACGTTGCGCGCGCTGACGATCGGATGATTGGCGCGAACCACGGGCACCAGGCGATCCTTGACCAAGCTGACGAAATTCAGGGTCTCGTCGCGCGGCCGCGCCGGCACCAGGCAGATTGCGATGTCGATCTCGCCGCTGCGGATCGCCGGCAACATGTCCGGATAAACCGCCTCCGAAATCATAAAATTCACCCGCGGGCGCGCGCTCTGGAATTCGATTATCGCGCGTGGCAGCAGGCCCACCGCGACAGTCGGCGAGACGCTCACGCGTATTTCTCCGACCTGCGCGCCCTGAATCATTTGCACGTCGTTGCGCGCGTGGCGCATCTCCGCTTCGATGTTCTTGGCGCGGCTCAGCAGCGCTTCACCCGCAGCCGTCGGAATAACGCCACGGGCTCCGCGGTGCAGTATCTCGGCCCCGATCTCGTCCTCCAGTTGCTGGAGGCTCTTGCTGATCGACGACTGCGAGAGGCGCAGGTTCTTGGCGGCTTGGCGGAACGTGCCAGCTTCAATGACCGCGATAAAATTTCGCAGCTGGATGAACTTCATTCGATCGTCCCGATCCGCCGAACAAGGTACCAATAGAATTGGGCTCCGCCAACCGAAAGCGCGGCTGCCGCTCCGACTGACTGCCACAACAAGATCGCGTTCGTGCCGGACGGACGAGTGTCGCGACTCTCTCAATTCGTCCCCGCGCAGGTGCGGACCCATGCTCCGCAGGCTATCGGCAGGCTGCGGCGTCGAGGGTCCCGGCCCTCGCGCAAATACGCCCGGCCGGGACAACCGAGAATGGACATGCGACGCCACGCGCGGCCGTGATCGCGGTGCGTGCATCGCTGGCCACCGTCATCCGGCTGATCGAAAAATACTATCGTTTCTTTCTAATTCTGAATAACTTGGCGATCATTCCGCTGGTAGATTCTGCCGAATTCAGCGCCGGGTCCAAGGTGCTGGCGGAGGCACGATGACCGTCCAGCAAAGACATATCGCCAGTAGCGACCCGTCCACGGCCGTGCTCAAGAGCGTCTGCCGTTCCTGCCACGGCGGCTGCGGCGTGCTCATGCACGTAAGGGACGGCATCCTGGTAAAGGTGGAGGGCGATCCCGAGTCGCCGCTCAACCACGGCCGCCTGTGTCCGATCGGCACGGTGACGACCGATCTGGTCTATCACCCCGACCGTCTGAAATACCCGATGCGCCGGCTCGGCGCGCGCGGCTCCGGCCAGTGGCAGCGCATCTCATGGGACGAGGCGCTCGACGAGATCAGTGAAAAGCTGCTCGCGATCCGCGACCGGTTCGGCCCCGAAGCGATTGCGCTCGGCACCGGCACCGGGCGCCATCACATTCGCTGGGTTTCCCGTTTCGGCCACGCGCTCGGCACGCCGAATTGGTGCGAGCCCGGCTTCGCACAGTGCTTCCACCCGCGGGTCAACACCACCATCCTCACCTTCGGCGATCTGCCGGTGTGCGACTACACGGGAGAGGTTCCGCCCAAGTGCATGCTGTTCTGGGGCCACAATCCGCTCAATTCCGGTCCCGACGGGGAAACCCGCTTCAGCGTGCGCGAAGCGCTGGCGCATAATCCGGACATCATCGTCATCGACCCGCGCGAGACCGAACTCACCAAACGCGCCAAGCTGTGGCTGCGCGTCCGTCCCGGCGCCGACGACGCATTGGCGCTCGCCATGCTCAACGTCGTCATCGGCGAGAAACTTTACGACGAACCGTTCGTGACGCAGTGGACGCACGGCTTCGAAGCCCTGGCCGCATGCGTGAAGCCCTATACGCCGGAATGGGCCGAGCCGATCACCTGGGTTGCGGCGGACCAGATCCGCGCCGCGGCGCGCCTGTTTGCACAGGCCAAGCCGGCAATGCTGGAATGGGGCTGCGCGCTCGAGCATACGCCGAAATGCATCCAGACCATCAGAGCCGTGTCGATGCTGCCCGCGCTCACCGGCAATATCGACGTTCCCGGCGGCTGGGTGTTCGGCATGCACGGACTCGGGCGCTTCCCGAGCCTGATCGAGAACCTCACGCCGGAGGCCAATGCCAAACGGCTCGGCGCCGATCGCTTCAAGCTCCTGGGCGGTGAAGGCGCCGACTTGCCGGCCGCGCATATTCCGACGCTGCTGCAGGCGATGAGCCGGGGCAAGCCGTATCCGGTGAAGGCGTTCCTGGTGTTCGGCAACAACACGCTCACCACCTATGCCAACGCGTCGACCGTCTACGACGCGCTGATGAAGCTCGACTTCATGCTTTGCGCCGATCTCTTCATGACGCCGACCGCGGAACTCGCCGACATCGTCCTGCCGGCGGCGTCGTGGCCGGAGATCAACCAGCTCGCCGGGCTGCCGACCGTCGCCGCGAACGTCGTTCTGGCCAATCAGAAGGCGGTGCGCACGCACGAATGCAAGTCCGACGAGGAGATTTTCGTCGAGCTGGCGCGGCGGATGAAGCTGCCGGTCGGCACCGAGGCGGTCGAGGAGGTGCTCGACCGGCAGCTTGCGTCCGGCGGGCTCGGCATGACGTTCGACGAACTGAAACAGCGCGGCTTCGTCACGGTCCCCTTCAAGTACCGCAAGTTCGAGCAAGGCGGGTTCAAGACGCCGAGCGGCAAGCTCGAGCTATATTCGACGCGCTTCGAAGAGATGGGCTATTCGCCGCTGCCTTACTACGAGGAGCCGCCGGAAAGCCCGATCAGCGCACCGGAGGTCGCCAAGAACTTTCCGCTGGTGCTGACGACCGGCGGGCGCATCTCGCACTTCTTCAACTCGGAGCACCGGCAGATCGAAAAGCTGCGCAAGGCCTGCCGCGATCCGATCGCCGAGATTCACCCCGATACGGCCGCCAAATACGGCATTTCCAACGGCGACTGGATGTGGATCGAAACCCGGCGCGGCCGCATGCGCCAAAGGGCGAAGCTGACGAAGGGAATCGATCCGCGCGTCGTCAGCGCGCAGCACGCGTGGTGGTTTCCCGAGCGCGGCGCGCCGGAATACGGCGTCTGGGATTCGAACGTCAATCTGCTGACCGACAACAAGCCGCCTTACGATCCCGCCATGGGAACCTATCAGTTGCGCGCGCTGCTATGCCGCGTGGCCCCCGCCGCCGACCCGCAGGAAAAGTTCTGACGCGTGCGTCGACGGCCATGAGCGCGGCGCCGGCCGACGTCAACCCGCGCGGCGCGGCTAGTCGGGGTGCGGACCAAGCGCCTTGTGCAAGCGCGCGTCGTGCGTCTCGAAATGACGCGAAAACCAGGCATCGAGCCGCGCGCGAAGCTCATCGCTCGCAACCTCGCGTTCCTCGAATTCATCCATGATGTCACGGATCTCGTCGAGCAGCCGTTCGTGGTCGGCCTTGTGCTGGGCCAGCTGATCGTACTGACGCTCGCGCATGAACCGCTCCTCCAGCGCGAAGTGTGCTGAAATGCCTTTGAACAGGTCGCCGAAGAATGCGCCAGCCGACAGTTTATCGCCGCTTGCCGTGAGCTCGTCGTGCAGCCGATTGATCAGGTCGATGAGCTCCTTGTGCTCGTAATCGACGGCCGCGATACCGACGCTGTATTGGTCCTTCCATTGCAAGAGAGCCATGGTCACACCTCCTAGCGGAAGACGAATTCACCGCGCTCGGGGCGGAAATCGACGACGAACATCTGATCCGGAACGAGCGTGATCGCCTTTTCGCCCGTGTGATCGAAGCCGTCGGCACGCCCCGTATCGCGCATGCGAACCGCGATGTCGTAATTCCCCGCCGGCACGACGAAGCGCTGATAGACCCGCGACGGCCCGTCGCCCGCAATACCGGTCGGCGGAAGATCCTTTCGGAAAATCGTCCGCCCGCCAAGGTCGAGCTCGACATAGAGCGGACGACGCCCGCGCGGGCAGTCCTGGACCCGCCGCATGTTGGGCGGAAGCTTTTCGATCTCCTGGGGCGTCAACCGGCGGCATTCCGCCTTGCGGTCGGCGCCATGAACGAAGGTGAGCAGCACGACGGCCGATCCGACGGGAAACTGCCGATAGCTCGGCCAGTTGGAAAACGTGGCGACGGCGACGAACAAGGCCGCGATCACGACGAACTGGCCTGCATGCCGCACATACGTCATGGCGCGTCCCCCGCCGGCGCCGGCATTTGCGCCTCTTTAGGATGCACCGGGGCGGACGCAGCCCGCGGGGAGCGGGGCTGCTTGCGCGGCAGCGCCGCGATTTTCGCCGTGAATGCGGCAATGCCCGCCGTGACCCGACCCTTGTCGAGCGCAGAGGCCCAGATGGTGGCGATGCGCTCTCGCGGCACGCGCGTCCGCAGATAGGGATCGCGCGTTCCGGCGATGCGTTGCTGGGTCCAGGCAACACCGAGACGGTTGTAGCAGGCGCTCTCGGCGCATCCGGCAATCACCACGCCATCGGCGAGGTCCTGGCTCAGGACGAAGTCGAAGAGCGAGGGCGGCGCCATGGCCACGCACGGCAGGCGCACGGCGCCGTCGATCTGGCGGCCCCCGCCATGGTCGCAGGCGAAGACCAGGACGCGGGCCGGCCCCTTAAGGGCCTTGCCCGCCGCGACGGTGCGTTCGCGCAGTTCCTTGAGGGTGTAATCGGGCAGGTCGATGCCGGTCTTGAGCTCCTCGCTGCGCCGGAACGGCGTCGAGGAGGGACAAGCCCCGACACAGATGCCGCACGAGACACATTGAGCGGCGTTCACCTGGGCTTGCGACAAGAACGGCAGGCCATCGGTGCGCCCGACCATGCGGATGGCTTCGTACGGGCAATCCTCGGCACAACGGGCGCAGCCATTGCAGTGATCGAGATCGACCACGGCGGCGCGGGCACGGCGCAGCGGCGGCAGCCACGGCATCAGGCCGATCATGAGCGAGAACACGCCGAGGAACAGCCATACCCCGCCCCGCCCCCAGCTATCGGTCATCGGGAAGAGCGGCAGGTAGAACCAATCGAGACCGACCCCCGCCGGCGCCATGGCGAGGTCGACATGCCCCTGCGACAGGGCCGGCTTCCACAGCGACACGCCGATCAGCGCGGCGAGCGACATGGCCGCGAGGGCGCGCGGCGGATTTATCTTCGGCCGCGAGACACGCAGGATGTGAACCCACATGATGAACAGCAAGAACAGCGGCACCGCCACATGCATGAACACCATGAGCGTGAAGAACCGGCTGGTCAGCGTGCCGGTGGCGACGAAATTACGCGCAATCGGCTCGCCGAAGATCGGCAGGCGGTCGAGCAGCTCCGAGGAGACGAGAGCAACGTATTGGGCGAGACGATCCCACACGAGCCAGTAACCGGTAATGCCGGAACCGTAGAGCAGCCAGATCATCGGAAGCCCGGTGAACCAGGAGAACCAGCGCGCACCGCGATACTGGTCGTAGGCGAACTGGCGCAGCATGTGCGTCGCCACCATGACGATCATCAGGTCGGATGCATAACGGTGCAGGCTGCGCATCACGCCGGCATGAAACCATTGCTCCCGGCTGATATACTCGACCGACTGGTAGGCCTGCTCTATGCCGGTATCGAAGAAAATGAAGAGATAGACGCCGCTGACGGCGACAATCCAGAAGAAGAAAAAGCCAAGGGCACCGAGTTGAGACAGCGGATTGAGCGCCGGCCCGAACAGCCGTTCGAATGGTCGCTCGATGAGCTCGAACCCGCGCCGCAGCACGTTGCGTATCAGACCGATCACCCGTTCCTCCGAATCAATCCTGAATGTCGATCAAGCGCGGCGCGTACGGCCCCACTCACGGTAAAGGAGTCCTCCGAATATCAGGAGTGACAAGGCTGCAATCACGCTACCGAACGTCAGACCATAATCTATTCGGTAACGGCCGGCGCCGGGATCGTAGACCGTACAGATGAATTTGATCCGGTCGATCACGCCGCTCAGCGAGAACGAGCTCGACGTGCCGTAAACGGCATCCTTCAACGGCTCGATGAACACCTGCAACGGAAAGTCTTCTCCGTACACGGAGCGATAGACCTTGCCATCGGCATCGATGATCGTCGTCTGCGTGACGTGATCAAATCCGCCGGCAATCGCGACGTAGCTGAATCCAAGATCGCGCAGCAGCGCTTCGATGGTGGCCGGGTCGGCGCTGGCCAGCCGCCAGTTCCTGGCCTTCACCCCCTGCATCGACGCGAATTGGGCCAGGCGCGCGGGGGTATCGTTGCGCGCGTCGAACCCGACGGTGAGCACGTTGAAGCGGTCATGACCGAAAACGCGCGCCGCCTCGTTGACCGCGCCGATCAAATGCTGCGTCGTAGGGGGGCATACCGAACTGCACGCGGTATAGACCAGGCTGATGACCAGCGGCTTGCCGCGATAATCGCGCAACGCCAATGGGGCGCCCGTTGAATCGACGAGCTTGTAATTGCCCACGGTGCGTCCGATCGCTCGCTCGCTCTGCTCAATGACCGCGCGCGGATCGAGCCGCTGGGCTTGAGCGCCGGCGGTTGCCAGCATCGGTTCCGCCGCCATCCAAACGAGCCCAAGCCCGGCCACGGCGGCCAGCCTGCCGCGCGTCATGGCCCCAATCCGATCACGCCGTCGAGCAGAACCCCGGCGATGAGCAGCGTGAGCTGGAGCAGCGAGGCGAAGAAATTCGCCATTGCCGCTTTCGCAGTGGGCCTGAAATACAGTTCGACGCTCTTCCAAAGGAAGATCGCCCCGCCGAGCCCCGCGCCCAGGCCATAGACCACGCCCATGCCGAACCAGAGCGGCACCAGCGAGACGGCGACCAAAGCGGCGGTATGGCTCAGGACGGCGAGGGTCCAGGCATGCGCCGGCACGACGATCGGCAGCATCGGCACGCCGGCATCGGCGTAGTCCTCTTTCTTGGCCGCCGCCAGGCTCCAGAAATGCGGCGGCGTCCACAGGAACAGGACGATCGCCAGAACGGTCGGTACGACCTGCGGCGTCGGATCGACGGCGGCGGCGCCGGCAAGCACGGCAAAGCTGCCCGCGAGCCCGCCGACGACGATGTTCCAGGCGCTGCGCCGCTTCAGCCATACTGTGTACAGGACCCCATAGGTGAAAGCGCCGAAAAAGACGAAAACGGCGGCGAGCGACCCGCCGGCCGCCGCAGCAAGCGCCAGCGAAGCGACGAGCAACGCCAGGAAGCCGACCGGCCACCACGGGCTCGCGCGGAACGCCCCGCTCGCAAACGGACGCGACCGCGTGCGACGCATGAACCGGTCGAGATCGCGCTCGTAATAATGATTGAAAGCGCCGGCCGCACCCGACGCACCCAGAACGGCGACGGCCAGGCCGGATGATTGCCACCACGACAGCGCCGGTCCGCTTGCCGCAGCCATCCCGGCAACGGCGCTCGCCGCGATCGCAACCCCGATCCTGAGCTTCAGGAGCGAGACGGTCATGCGAACCGCGGCGAGCATTATCGATCCTCCTAACCCGAGATCGGATATCAACGGAACAGCCACAGTTCCGACAGATATTTCCAGTTGATGAAGTAGTAGAGAACGAAGGCGGAGAAGAACAACGCCACCAGGACAATCGTGCCGGGCAGCTTGATCGTGGCGTGGCTACCGTACTGCGACGCCGCCGCGCCACCGCCCGAATGCAGCGGGAAGGTCAGCTTGTGACCGCCAGTGACCTTCTTGCCGAACAGCACCGTGCCCACGACAACGATCACGAAGATCGCTCCGCCGAGCGCGGCGAGGATCGCGGAGATGCCGTTCAGGCCCATCATCAGGAACGCGCCGGCTGAATGCGCGAACGACAGTTCCGCATCGCTGAAGGTGATGTCCCAATGCCGCCGCGAGACGCCGAGCGTGCCCGCTCCCATCATGAACATCGATATGCCGGCGGCGCCGATACCGAACAGATACGGCTGGATCTTTGCCAGCTTCGGCCACACGATCTCGCGCTGAAAGATGAGCGGCAGCACCAGATAGGTCGCGGCCATGAAGGCGAGCGTCGTGCCCGTCACCACGGTGCCGTGGAAATGCCCGGGCACGTACAGCGTATTGTGCATCAGCACGTTGAGCTGCTCGGTGCCGAGCACGACGCCGGAGATACCGCCGATGAAGCCGAACATCACCAGCGACAGGAACATGCCGGCGAAGGCCGGGTTGCCCCACGGCGCCTTGCGCAGCCACTCGAACACGCCCTTGTTGTAGCCGTTCTTGCGCTGCGCCGCCTCGATCGCTCCGGGCACCGTAAGGCCGTGGATCATCGAGCCGAGCACCGCGAGGTACATCATGTAGCTGGTATTGACGATCTTCCAGCTCGAGCTCAGCCCCGGCTCGGCCAGCAGATGGTGCGCCGACGCGAGCTGGAGGAACAGGATGTAGAGGAAGAACGCGGTGCGGCTGACTTTCTCGCTGAGCGGCTTCGCTCCCAGCACGAGCGCGCCGATCATGTACCAGATCGCCACGTGCGCCGAAACGTTGATCTGCTGCGAGGAGTGCCCCATGGCCCACCACACGACCTTGTACAGCAACGGATCGATGTCGGAGATGAAGCCAAGCGACCACAGCCAGGTCGGGATGAGGATCACCGCACCCGAGGCGATGGTGAAAACCGCGATGATCGCCGCGGTGAGCGCGCCGAAGGTGACTAGCGGAATCGAGCCCTGATAAGTGCCCTCCTCCTTGGCGATCACGAGCGTGGCAAAGAAGACGCCGCAGCCGACCAGCGCGCCGACGGCGAACAGGATCAGCGCCAGATAGAAATTAGGGCTCGCCTTCATCGGCGGATAGGACGTGAACATCACGCTCGAGTCGCCCTGCAGAACCGCATAATTGGCGAGCAGCGCGCCGACAAGCATGAGAACGAAGCCAAGCCAGGCGATCTTTGGCGCCGCGAGCCGGCTGTTGAGCAGGATCGCCGAGGCGAAATAGAGCACGGCCATTTCGAAGAAGATGATCCAGAACAGCAGCACGTTGGCGCCATGCCCTGTGAGCACCAGGTAGAACCATTCGGCCGGCAGGAGATGAACCGCCGGCCAGCGCGTGAGCGCCACCAACAGGCCCATCAAACCGCCAACCAGGAGGAAGACCACGGCGGCGACCGCGTTGGCCTTGATCAGCGACTGCGCCGCGACATCGACCTTGAGGCCGGTGTATTGGCAGGTGCGGAATTCGGCGGATTTGCCGACTGCCCCGATGATGGTTTCGGCGGTCATGACCTTATCTCCCTGCGACGAGACGCTGATCAGCCTCGGTCCGCTTCGTATCCGTGACATAGATCTTGCCGGTCATCGTGTGATGACCGACGCCGCAATATTCGTTGCAAAGGATGCCGAATTCGCCGGCCTCGGTCGGCGTCAGCGTGATCACGTGCTCGTAGCCGGGATAGGCCGAGATGTTGATGTTGACCGGCTGCAGGGAGAATCCGTGCATCCAGTCGATCGTCGAGAGATGGATGCGGTAGCTTGTGCCCTTCTCCAGCTCCAGGATCGGCCACCACTGCCACAACCGGCCGAGGATATAGACGTCGGCGCCGGCCGGCGGCTTGACCACGGGCACGCCCTTCTCCTCGCGCACCTGGTACTTTTTGGCGAATTCCTCGACCTTGGCCTCGTAGCGTGAAGGCGAGATGCGGTAAGCTTCCTTGTTCAGGTTCTGCTCGCCGATAAAGTGCCAGGCGATCATGAAGCCGAACATGAACAGGCCCCAAGCGAAGGCGATGACCGTCCAGATCAGCTCGACCCTCTCGATGGGCTCGTTCCACCAGATTCTTTGTTTAGGCGGTGCAATGGCCATATTGATCCCCATTCATTCGGCGTCGCAGCTCTTTGCGTCGCGCATCGTCAGGTTTAGCGCCGCAATTCAATTCGCGAGCGGGACGGAGGCGATCTCCATCACACCCCAAAGAATGTAGAGGACCGTCGGAACGGTAACGCCGATGAACAGCAGCAAGAACGGATTATCGAGAATCCGTTGCATGACTGGGACGCGCTCGAGCATTTCGGTTGACCCCGCGGGACCCGGCTCTGTCGTCGACATAGGTTTGCCCTGTATTCTGGGAAGCTGAAAAATAATATCGATTTGGCTCCCGCCCATGCCTTGACCAAAGTCAACGCAACGTGGTCGCCGCACACTATTAATGGCGACGAACGCGAGCGCCTCGCTTAACGGGCAACGCTCATGCCGATGACGAATTCAAAAGCATGCCGCAGGGCAACGGTAGCGAGCGGCATTCTTCTTTTCGCGGCGTTTGCCGTCCTCATGGCGGCCAGGTGGGCGCCGGAAGCAGCGGCAAAAGGCGTAACGCTCGTCTATGTCGGAGCTGAGGACTGCGCGCCTTGCGGTATCTGGCAGCGCAACCAAAGAGCCGCATTTCACGGCTCGGCCGAGTTTAGCCGGCTGGTTTTTCACGAAGTGAAGTCGCCCACTCTATTTGGGGTCCTGAACGACGATAACTGGCCGGCCGAACTGCAGCGCTACCGGCAGGCCATCCAGAAGGGAACCGGCGTCCCGCTCTGGCTCGTCATCGTCGGCGACAAGATCGTCATGCAGCGTTCCGGGCTATCCCAATGGGACGAGGCGATCGTTCCGAAACTGAAATCTCTTCTGCGTTAGATGAGGTCCACGATTCCCTTGAGGATCGAACACGATGACCGATGAAGAATTGATCCTCATCGACGAGCGCAACCGGGCAATCGGCACCGCCCCGAAGCAGGTCGTTCACCGCAACGGCTTGTTGCACCGAGCTTTCTCCATTTTTCTGATGGACGGCCGGGGGCGGTTTCTGCTGCAGCAGCGCCACCCCCGCAAATATCATTCAGGCGGCCTCTGGGCGAATTCGTGCTGCGGCCACCCCAGGGTTCACGAGCGCTCGCTGCACGCGGCACGTCGCCGGCTGGGCGAAGAGCTCGGCCTTGATACCGCGCTCCGTTTTGGCTTCTTCTCGCGTTACCGGACGGCGCTTGACAACCGCATGCAGGAAAATGAACTGGTATATGTGTATTTTGGCGAGCTCACCGCTTCGATCAAACCCAACGCGGACGAAATCATCGATGTCGACTTATTGACGCCGCGGGAGATTCGTCGTCGAATTCTGCAGGAACCGAGTTCGTTCACATACTGGCTCAAGCATTACTTCAAGGTGCATGACGCGGATATCGAGCGCTTTTCCGTGCCGTCGCGGCGGCTGACGACAACCGACCGAAGCGAGGCCGTCAAATGGACGATGACATCCTGACCGCGCTGAAGGCCGTTATCGACCCGGAACTCGGCATCAATATCGTCGATCTGGGGCTTGTCTACCAGGCCACACGGAGCGAGAGCGGAATACATATCGCGCTGACGATGACGACGCCCGCCTGCCCGCTTGGCGAGATGATGTCCGAAGAAATAAAGCGGGTGCTACGCGAACGCTTTCCCGACGCCCGGGACACGCGCGTCGATCTGGTCTGGGATCCGCCGTGGTCTCCCGAACTGATGACCGAAGAATCCCGCCGTCAACTCGGCATGGCTTAGACGGCGGTGCAATCGGCACGAACTGTACGCAATGGCTCCGATCGGCGGCCCGTCCACCCCAGCAACGTCGCCTGAGCCGGTTCGCCCGGTCGCCGCGGCGGCCGCTTCCGCGCGCCGGCGCCGGTTGCGCCTGATCCCGCTCGCGGCCGGCGCCGCAGCGATGGTCGCCGGGCTGTGGACCGGCCTCGCCCGGCTCGGGGTGGAATTGCCGGGCGGCCCGCCTGCGCTCGCGGGGTATCATGGCGCCCTGATGATCTGCGGATTCCTCGGAACGGTGATCAGCCTCGAGCGCGCAGTGGCGCTTGGGCCATGGTGGGCCTACGTCGCGCCGGCATTGTCCGCGGTCGGCGCCGCCATGCTCATCGCCGGTGGAACGGCCTTCGCCGCGGGAGCCTTTCTGCTTGCCGGGATCGCCCTCACCCTGAATTCGGTTATCGTCATTATGCGCCAGCCCGCTTCGTTCACCGTCGCGCTGACCGTCGCGGCGGCCTGCTGGGTCGCCGGCACGCTGGCATGGATCGGCGGCTCTCCTGCGCCCGAAGCCGCCGGATGGTGGCTTTCGTTTCTCATTCTCACCATTGCCGCCGAACGGCTCGAGCTCAGCCGCCTGCTGTCGCCGCCGCGCTCCAGCCAAGTGGTCTTTGCGCTCGCGGTCACACTGCTCGTCATCGGCGAAGCGCGCGACGAACTGGCTCGCGACGCCGCGCCGTTCAGCGCCGCAGGATTGCTCCTGGCGACCGGCTGGCTCGTCAGGCACGACATCGCCCTGCGGACCATCCGCCTCTCCGGTCAGCCCCGCTTCACGGCCGCCTGCCTGCTCGCCGGCTACTTCTGGCTCGGGATCGCCGGCCTCCTGCTGCTCGCCGTTCCGCCGACGGCCGGCACCTTTGCCTACGACGCCGTCGTGCACGCCCTTGCGATCGGTTTCGTCCTGTCGATGATATTCGGCCACGCCCCCATCATCCTGCCGGCGGTTACCGGCTGGCGTGTCCGATACGGCGCCGCGGCTTATGCGCCCCTGGCGCTGCTGCATCTCTCGGTCTTCCTGCGGGTTGCCGCCGACCTTTATGAGTGGGTCGAGGCCCGCGCGCTCAGCGGGCCTTTAACGATCGTCGCGCTCGCAGGCTACGCCGTCGTGCTGGCGATCGCGTCGCGAGCGAGACAGGGCGCGCGCGAAATCTCGCCACCCGCTTGATATCGGTCAAGCCGAGGGTGACCCGCCTCTATATTTTTTTGGATTGGCTGGTCGCACCCGAGAGATGGCCGTGCGTCAATCCGATCTGAACATCATACGTGCATTGCCGCTGTTTCGCGCGATAACAACGACGAGCTTCAAGGAGATTGCGAAGAACGCCACGCTGCAACGTTTCCCGCAGCGCACGGTGCTGACCAAAGAAGGCGACTTTCCCGATTTTCTCTATATCCCGATTGAAGGCTCGGTCGACGTATTCTGCACGCATAACGGACATGAAACGACGGTCGATATCGTTCAACCCGTCGCGGCATGCTTTCTGGACGCCGTCATCCGCAACAACGTCTGTCTGGCTTCAGGCCGCACGCTCGGACCGGCGCACATTGTGCTGATACCGGCGCGCACCGTGCGCGATCTGTTCGCGCGCGATATCGCCTTCGTCGGCGCGGTCATGCGCGAGCTCGCCGCGAGCTATAGCAATGCTACTCGCCTGCTCAAGAACGAGAAGCTGCGAACGGGCACGGAGCGGCTGGCGAACTGGATACTGAAAGCCGGCCTTCGGCCGAACCGTCGCAGAGCCGTGAAGCTGCCTTTTGAAAAGCATACGCTGGCGTCAATCCTGGGCATGACGCCCGAAACCTTGTCGCGAAGCTTTGCGCGGCTCGCAAAATACGGCGTGAAGACGTCCGGCCGCCATATCTTCATCGAAGACAGGCGCGCGTTGTCGAGCTTTGCCAAACCCGCCGCGGCCATGGACGCCCCCGACCCATCGATCTGCACCCGCGACCGGCGGATGCAGAAGGCGCGCGGCTCAAGAAAACGCCTGAATCCCGGTCTGCGCGCGTCCTAGGATCAGCGCATGGATGTCATGCGTGCCTTCATAGGTGTTGACGGTCTCCAGGTTCGCGAGCACGCGCATCACGTGATACTCCTCCGAGATGCCGTTGCCGCCGTGCATGTCGCGGGCGACGCGCGCGATGTCGAGCGCCTTGCCGCAGTTGTTGCGCTTCATCAGCG
>JBKBPL010000052.1:0-21330 GCA_046293075.1 Hyphomicrobiaceae bacterium
CCCTTGGCCGCCGCCGCGCGCACGGCCGATCCGATGTCGACGCCGCTGATCGATCGCAGCGAGCCAGTGCCGAGCCCTCCTTCCTCCCAGGCAATGACGCATGCCGGGCGCCCGAAGCGCTCGACGAGCCGGCTCGCGACAAGCCCGACAACACCCTTGTGCCAACGGTCCGACGCGACCACGAGAAGCGGCAGATCGGGCATCTCGTCGATGAGCCGGTCGGCCTCGGCGGCTGCTTCCTCCAGCATCTGCGTCTCGATGGCCTTGCGCTCACGATTGAGCCTGTCGAGCTGCACGGCAATGCGCGCCGCCTCCGTCTCGTCATCGAGGGAGAGGAGACGTGCGCCGAGCGCCGCGTCGCCGATGCGACCGCCGGCGTTGATCCTCGGACCGAGCACGAAGCCGAGGAGATACGGCGTCGGCGGCTGGTTGAGCCCGGCCGCATCGACGAGGGCACGCAGGCCGACATTCTGCCGCTGGCGCATGACCTCAAGGCCGCGCGTGACGTACGCGCGATTGAGAGTCTGGAGCGGCACCACGTCGCAGACGGTCGCCAGCGCGACGAGATCCAGCAGGGACAGCAGGTCAGGCGGTGGACCGGCATTTTCGTAGACGCCGCGCTGGCGCAACTCCCGCGTCGTCGCCACGAGCAGCATGAAGACGACACCCGCCGCGCAGAGATGCCCGAGCCCTGAGAGATCATCCTGACGGTTCGGATTGACGACCGCGTTCACCTCCGGGAGCTGCTCGTCGGCCTGATGATGATCGATGACGAGCACGTCCGTCCTGCCGCGGTGCTGCGGCGCCAGCGCCTCGAAACTCGTCGTGCCGCAGTCCACGGTGATGATCAGCTGGGCACCATTCTCGACGAGGCCCTGAATGGCCCGCACGTTCGGCCCATAGCCCTCGAACATGCGGTCCGGGATGTACATCGCCGCATCGAGACCGTGCGCCAGGAGAAAGCGGCGCATGAGCGCTGCGGAGCACGCGCCATCGACATCGTAGTCGCCGAACACCGCAACGCGCTCGCGCCGCACGATCGCATCGGCGAGGCGACGCGCGGCCTTGTCCATATCGTTGAGCGTGCTCGGGTCGGGCATGAGCGCCCGAATGGTCGGCTCGAGAACGTTCGGCACCTCGTCGAGCGTGATGCCGCGCGCCGCAAGCACCCGGCCGAGCAGTTCAGGAAGCCCGTGCTGCTGGCTGATGGCAGTGGCCATATTGGCGGCGCCGGGGGAAAGGCGCTCGCGCCAGGTAAAGCCGCGCGCCGAACTGGTCACTCCCAGAAAAGCCTGCGCGTCGGGGCTATTGCCCTCGCGCGGTCGCATCCGCGCCGCCCCTCTTGCCATGCGTACCCCCGCCAACTCCGCCTGCGCCGCTCGGATCCGGCGGAGTTGTAGATGATTCGGCGGCCGGATCGTGAATCGGGCGGCGCGGGGTGCGCCGCCCGCGTCGGCAAACGCCCTCAGTGCACCGCGATCGGACTGCCCGGCGAGCCCGTGGCCCCCTTAATCGGCAGCGGGGTGTAGATGTAGGCGAATTCGTACACCTTGGCCTCGGCGAGCCGTTCGGTGGCAATGTTCTCGTGAATGAAGATGCCGGCCTTCGGGATCAGCTCCTGATGAACGGGGAAGGCGATCTTGGCATTCGGGTTGGGCACCACTTCAACGGGCCAGGTATCCGCGCCAACGATCGCTACGCTCTTCTTGACGAGCCAAGCGGCGGCCTCGAGCCCGATGCCGGGACAGCCGGAATTGAACGTCGCATTGTCTTTGATCCAATGGCGACCCCAGCCGGTGTGGAACAGGACCACGTCGCCCTCGCCGATCGCGTCGCCAGTGAGCCCCTGCTTCTTGAGCGCCCCCTCGATGTCGGCGACACTGATCTCCTCGCCGCGGTTCATCGGCGCGCCCTTGTAGCTCACCATGTCGACGAGGATGCCCTTCGTGAAGAAGGGTTTGACGTGCTCGATGCCGAGCTTGCTGAGACCCGTCGGACCGAACACCTGCTCGGCCTTGAAGCCGTTGTAGAATACGTTGCGTCCGCCGATGCCAATATGGCCGAGGCCATCGAACTGGGTGCCGACCTGACCGATCTCCGTCGCGAGGAAGTCATCCATCCAGATGACCTTGTTCTCACCGACAGGGCCGCCGGCGAGACCGCTCGTCCCGCGCAAGGCAAAGGCGCGGTGCCCGAACAGCGGCATGGCTTGTTCGTAGACCCGGCCGAGCGCAATGACATTGCCGGTCTTCATGTACTTCATCGCCTCCATGACCTTCTTCGGCGTCATGAGATTGGAGGCGCCGGCCTGATCCTCCTTCCCCCAGCGGGATGTGAGCTGCACGTCCTGCGCGAGCGCGGGGCCGGCAGCGATCACCAGGGCAGCGACCGCCGAGACGGCGTTGATGAGCGTGGGCATGGTGCATTCCTCCTCTTTCGGGCGGACTTCTGTTGCGGTGAATGGTCCGCCATCGAACGAGTTGAGGATGCGGCCGAACGCGCGCAGCGGCAATACGTAACAAAATAACAAATTGCGACGCCGGTTGTACTCGGCGCGCCCTTAAATTGGGCCGGGTGGCGTGCGCCAACTCAGGAGGCCGCGACAGCCTGTGCCTTAACGACGGCGTCGAGATCCATGAGCTCCCGCATGAGGCCCTCGAAGTCCTTGAGCGGCACCATGTTGGGACCATCCGAAGGTGCGCTGTCGGGATCCTGGTGGGTCTCGATGAAGACGCCCGCGACACCGACCGCCACCGCCGCACGCGCGAGCACCGGCACGAAGCGTCGGTCACCGCCCGAGCTTGTACCTCTGCCACCCGGCTGCTGGACGGAATGCGTCGCGTCGAAGATCACTGGCGCACCCGTCTCCGCCATGATCGGCAGCGATCGCATGTCGACGACGAGCGTGTTGTAGCCGAACGACGCGCCGCGCTCGGTGACGAGCACGTTCTGGTTGCCGCTGCCTGTGATCTTGGCGACGACGTTGGCCATATCCCATGGCGCCAGGAACTGCCCCTTCTTGACCTTGACCACGCGGCCCGTCTTCGCGGCGGCGACGAGCAGATCCGTCTGCCGGCACAGGAAAGCAGGGATCTGCAGCACATCGACGACCTCGGCGAGCGTTGCGCACTGCGCCGGCTCATGCACGTCAGTCACGACCGGAAGGCCGAGGCTCGATCTGATCTCGGCGAAGACGTCGAGCGCGCCGGCGAGACCGATGCCGCGCTTGCCTGAAAGCGATGTCCGATTGGCCTTATCAAAGCTCGTCTTATAGACGAGCCCGAGGCCAAGGCGCCCAGCGATCTCCTTGAGCGCCGTCGCCATCTCGAGCGCGTGGGCGCGGCTCTCCATCTGACACGGTCCGGCGAATACCGCGAGCGGGCGGTCCTGCGCGACCGTCACGTCGCCGACCCGCACCTCCGCGTTGGGACGAAGCATCCCGTCGCTGCTCATGAGCCCTCCTTTCGTGCTGCCTATCGCGCGGCAGCGCGGCTAGCGGTTCGCATCGCGATGCGCCTCGACGGACCTGCGCACCATGTCGGTCAGCCGCATCATCGAGGCAAAGCTTTCGCCTTGCGTGTAGCGGTAGATATAGAGCAGCCGGCCGCGCACAACCACGTGCGCAAACACGCTGAGTATGAGCTTGTCATGGCCGTGCTCGGTCCTCACGCGCTGAACGAGACTTGCGTAGCACGCCTCGGGATCCTCGTGCACAACGCCGATGAACTTCGTCTCGTTGAGCTTGACCGCCTCGCTTATGCTGTTGAAGCGGTCGCGCACGGCGCTCAACGGCCCGGTGACAGCCGCGCTGCCGTGCTGACGCAGCGCCCTGCAGATCCCCTGCGTGGTCTCGGCCTCGCGCCCGGTCAGGTCGCGGCTTCGATAGGCGAGCTCTATCTGCACCTGCGTGAAATCATCGAGCGTCGGCCGCTGCCCGCTTCGCCACGGTCCGATCTGTTCGCAGTCGGCAGCCGCGAACAGCAGCTCATTCCGACCGGCAAGGCCACGCTCGACCAGATCGTACACGCGACGGTCCGATGGATGATTGCGATCCAGCTCGCACTGGTCCGGATCAATGACGATGAGGATATCGCGGCCACCGACCGAGACCGTTACCGTGCTCGCGCGCGCCCAGGAAGGCGCCGCGACTATCGCGGCAATGGCCAGTATGATGGCCGCCATGATCTGGTGCGCGCGTGCTTTCCGCCACATGCGATGCCCTCCCTATCGCGGCCCGATCCGCACCGGCTTTGCGCCCTTGCTCGCGAGCGCCTCATAGCGCGGCAGTTCGTCGTGCACCTCGAACCACGGCACTTGCTCGCCCGCATAAGCGTGTCCCGTCGGCGGCCAAGCGGCGGGGTCATCGAGCGTGCCGTGGTAGAAGTGTATCTCGTCCGGCCAGCGCGACCCAGTATAGGCGACCGGTGTTCCACAAACCCCGCAGAAGTGGCGGAAGGCGCCGGGAGAGCTCTCGTGGCTTTTCGGCATGTCACCCGTATGACGGACGCGTGCGGCCAAGACGCCGACATACGTCGCCACAACCGAGCCGACCGCACGCCGGCAGCTTGCGCAGTGGCAGTGCATCACCCAGCGCGGCTTGCCCGTGAACTCATAGCGCACGGCGCCGCACAGGCAGTGTCCGCGCGTGACGACATCATCGCCACCTGCAGCATCGGCCCCACTCTCGGTCACTGGAGCATCCTCCTCATGCACGCCGACTCGCGCCCAAACTTTAAGCGCCATTCAGGCCTTTTGCGACCCACGAAGCCGCCACAGAACAACCCGCTCGGTGGCCAAACGTCAGAGAGACAAAGTCGGATGGCTGCGCCGAAACGGTCAGAAAAGGTGGTTCGCCATGCTGACCTGCGTGATCCCCTGTCATATTGCCCCGGCCAAGAAGGACGCGCTCGGCCGATGCGTCGCGCAACTCGAGCCAGGCGATCCCGCGCTGCGGCGCCGACCTGATCGGCGATTTCGCCCCGCCTGAGCGCTCGGGCACGCGCCTTTGGCATCTCTAGCATCCCGCGTCCCGCCGCACACGAGGCCTGTCGCGCCCGCCTTGCCGACGACCCACTCAGCCGCGAGACTATTTCTTCCTCCGGCGCAAGAGATCCCTGCCGCGCCAGGAGCGGAAATGCCTGAAGCGCCTAACCCTGCCCCACGGAGAGAGGACATGATTGCCGTCATCTTCGAAGTCACCCCCGCCGAGGGGCGCAAGGATGCGTATCTCGACATCGCCGCGCGCCTCAGGCCGCTCCTCGCGGAGATCGACGGCTTCATCTCCCTCGAGCGCTTCCAGAGCCTGACCGATCCCAAGAAGATCCTGTCGCTCTCCTTCTTCCGCGACGAGGAGGCCGTGCGGCAGTGGCGCAATGCGATTGAGCATCGGAGCGCGCAAGCGAGAGGCCGCGCCGGCATCTTCGCCGACTACCGCTTGCGTATTGCCAGTGTCATCCGCGACTACGGCATGAACGAACGGAACGAGGCGCCCTCTGATAGCCAGTCGGTTCACGCCGACAAGCCGGGCAAGAGCTAACGGCCTTCAGCCTCGCGGATCGCCTTGATCGCCGCGCGGGCGAGTTCGTCGGCGCGCTCGTTCTCCGGATGCCCGGCATGCCCCTTGAGCCAGTGCCATTCGACCGCGTGGCGCTTCACGGCCTCGTCGAGGCGCTGCCACAGCTCGACGTTCTTGACGGGCTTCTTGTCGGCGGTTTTCCAGCCGTTGCGCCGCCAGGCGTGGATCCACTTGGTGATGCCGTCGCGGAGATAGTTCGAGTCCGTCCACAGCTCGACGCGCGAGGGCCCCTTCAGCGCTTCGAGCGCGGTGATCGCCGCCATGAGCTCCATGCGGTTGTTCGTCGTGTGCGGCTCGCCGCCGGACAGCTCCTTGCGGTGCGGACCGGACTGAAGGATCACCCCCCAGCCGCCTGGACCCGGATTGCCCGAGCAGGCGCCATCCGTGTGGATGATCACGTGGGGCTTCCTGGTCATCAGCGTGGCTCGAGACCGTACTCGCCCGCCGAGGCGACCGACTGGTGGAAGCGCAGGCGCCGCAGGTATTCGAGCGGGTCCTTGCGCTTGACCAGCGCGCCGTCCGGCGTGTTGATCCAGTCATAGGCGCGCGTCAGCAGGAAGCGAAGGGCCGCCCCGCGCGCGAGCAGCGGCAAGCACGCCCGCTCGGCCGGCTCGAGGGGGCGTGCCGCATCATAGCCTCGCAGCAGCGCCATGCCCTTGGTCAGGTTGAACGAATTGTCGGGCTCAAAGCACCACGCATTGAGGCAGACGGCGAGATCGTAGGCGAGCGCATCATTGCAGGCGAAGTAGAAGTCGATCAGCCCCGAAAGACGATCGCCGATGAAGAAGACGTTGTCCGGGAAGAGATCGGCATGGATGATGCCTTGCGGGATATCGCGCGGCCAGCGCGCCTCGAGATGATCGAGCTCGGCCTCGATCAGGCCGCCGAGGCCGGTGAAGATCTCGTTCGCCCGGTCCCGGAAGCGCTCATAGAGCGGCCGCCAGCCGGCAAGACCGAGCGCATTCTCGCGGCGCAAGGCAAAGTCGCGCCCTGCCAGATGGAGCTCGGCCAGCGCCTTGCCGACCGCCGCGCAGTGCACGACCTGCGGCCGCCGGATCCACACGCCATCAAGAAAGGTCACAAGCACTGCCGGACGGCCGGCCAGCTCCTTGAGCATCACGCCGTCACGGTCGCGCACGGGCGTCGGGCAGCTCAGTCCGTGCTGCGCGAGATGCTCCATGAGCCCGAGGAAGAACGGCAGGTCCTCGCGCTGCACACGCCGCTCGTAGAGCGTCAGGATGAAGGGGCCCTGCTCGGTGCGGACGAGATAGTTCGTATTCTCGACACCCTCCGCGATGCCCTTGCAGGAAAGCAGCGTGCCGAGCGAATAGCCTTCAAGAAAGCGCACGAGCTCGTCGTCGGAAACTTCCGTATAGACGGCCATGGCGGCATCACCCTTGCGCGCGCCGGACGGCCCGTGGCGGAGCGTCGTCTCTGAGCTCACGCGGCACGTTGAAGGCGATGCTCTCCCTCGCGGTGGTGACAGTCTCGACCGTCACATCGTAGCGGTCGCGGAAGGCGTCGATGATCTCGTCCACCAGCACCTGCGGCGCCGACGCCCCCGCCGTCACCCCGAGCGTGCGAACCCCATCAAAATCCGCCCAGTTGATCTCATGCGCGCGCTGGATGAGGTGCGCCTTGGAGCAGCCGGCCCGCTCGGCGACCTCGACCAGGCGCAGCGAATTCGAGCTGTTCGGCGCGCCGACCACGATCACGCGATCCGATCGCGGAGCGATGCTCTTGACTGCGGCCTGCCGGTTGGTCGTGGCGTAGCAGATGTCCTCCTTATGCGGACCGACGATCGCCGGAAAGCGCTCTTTGAGGATCGCGACGATCTCGGCGGTGTCGTCGACCGAAAGGGTCGTCTGGGTGATGAAGGCGAGGCGCTCCGGGCTGGCGGGCATGATCGTGCGTGCATCTTCGGCCGTCTCGATGAGGCGCACGGCGCCCTCCGGAAGCTGCCCCATGGTGCCAATCACCTCGGGGTGGCCGGCATGACCGATCAGCAGGATCTCGCTCCCCGCGGCATGGTGCCGCTCGGCCTCGACGTGCACCTTCGAGACCAGCGGGCACGTGGCATCAAGGTAAAAGAGCTTCCTCGATCGCGCTGCCGCCGGGACCGCCTTCGGCACGCCATGCGCCGAAAATATCACAGGGGCGTCCGTTTCCGGGATTTCGTCGAGCTCCTCCACAAATATGGCGCCTTTCCGACGGAGGTTCTCGACCACGAATTGGTTGTGAACGATCTCGTGGCGTACGTAGACCGGCGCGCCGAATCGCGCGAGCGCTAGCTCCACGATCTGGATGGCCCGGTCCACACCGGCACAGAAACCGCGCGGAGCGGCGAGCAGAATGGTCAGCGGCGGGCGTTCGGGCATGGGGATGTCGAGCCGACGTTGGAGCGAGCCGCAAGCGAAGCGAGATGGGCGTTCCGCCCGGCCCTTGCAGCTTGGCACGGGTTTGAGCGAGGTGCTACAGTTGCCGAACAAAATCAAGAGCAATAGGGCCCATTCCCGTGCGGCCGGGACGAGGGCACGTGTGATGACGGGGGGGCCGTCATTCAAGTCGAACGGGGACCTCGTGCGGGAGATGATGCATTCATGGCGGCCGGCGGGCGTGCGCCTGATCGCCGCTTCAGTTGTCGGCCTGACCCTTGCGGGCTGCGGCATGTCCACGCTCACGTCGGGCATGGGCGGGATGTTCGGGGGCACGGGGTCGACGGGCGCCCCCGGCCGCGTCACCGAGGAAAGCTTGCTCTCCTCCGCCAAGGCGGATGGCGCTGGCAGCGGTGGTGGCGTCGCCCACGGCTGTCCGCGCTTCCAGGTCGCATCCCGCGATCATCACATCACGATCTACGAGCCCGGTCGCGCCGGCGACAGTCTTGGTGTGATGCATCGCGGCGAGATCACCCGCACCGCGCGCGAGTGCACGATCGAAGGTGGCCGGGTCACGGTGAAATACGGCTTTTCGGGGCGCATTCTGCTCGGGCCGCGCGGGCGGCCGGGCGTGGTCTCGCTGCCGGTGCGGGTCTCGGTGCTCGATCCGAAGCGCGCGCCCATCGGTGCAGACCGCGCCAGCGTCGAGGCGAGCGTCACGCTCGATAACCCCATTGCCTACTTCTCGCAGGTCCGCACCGTGACATTCAATGTGCCCGAGGGCGCGCGCCCAGGCGACATCGACGTCTTCGTCGGGTTCGAGCCGACCACGCCGGGCGCCGGCTAGAGCGTTATCCCTGCATCGCGCGACAGCCGCCGATTGACAGGTACGGCGGGCAGCCTATTCTCCCAGCGCCAGTCGATATCTGCGGAAGAGACCGGCACGCGGTCCCATGCGGGCCGCGTGCGGGCGCCGAAGGAGCAACCGCCCCGGAACCTCTCAGGCAAAAGGACCGCAGATTGATGGCGCTCTGGAAAGCAGCCGGTGGCAAGGCCGGCTCACCGAAGGGGTAAGGTCGCTCGCCGAGTTTCCTGGGCGGGAGGCTGAAATCTCTCAGGTTCCGTGACAGAGGGGGCTCCCGCTCGCGCGAATCATCGCGTGGGCTCAGAGCCGCGTGGAGCCTCGTCACATGAGCGCCAACTCTTCAGCCAGCACGCCGCTCCGGCGAACGCCTCTTTATGATGCGCATGTCGCCGCCGGCGCCAAGATGGTGCCGTTCGCGGGCTACGACATGCCGGTGCAGTACCCGCTCGGCGTGCTGAAGGAGCATCTGTGGACGCGCGAGAAGGCCGGCCTCTTCGACGTGAGCCACATGGGGCTGTGCTGGCTGCGCGGGCCCAATCATGCGGCGACCGCACGCGCGCTCGAGGCACTTCTGCCAGCCGACATCCTGAACCTCAAGCCCGGCCAGCAGCGCTACTCGCAGCTCCTGACGGCCGACGGCGGCATCCTTGATGACCTGATGGTCACGCGCCCAGAGGGCGCAGAGAACGACGGCACGCTGCTTCTCGTCGTCAATGCGGCGTGCAAGGAGGTCGACTATGCGCATATCGCCAAGCACCTCCCGGCGGGCATCCACCTTGAGGTCGACGAAACCCGCGCCCTGATCGCGCTGCAGGGCCCACGCGCCGCGGGCGTACTCTCGAAGCTCATACCGGGCGTCGAGACCATGAGCTTCATGACCGGCCGCTTTGCGCAGCTTGACGGGCATCCCGTCCACCTCACCCGCTCGGGCTACACGGGCGAGGACGGCTACGAGATCGCCGTCCTGGCCGAGCACGCCGCCGCAGCCTGGCAGCTTCTGACCGCGAGCCCCGACGTCCAACCGATCGGACTTGGCGCACGCGACTCCCTCCGCCTCGAAGCAGGCCTCTGCCTCTATGGCCATGACATCGACACGACCACGTCGCCCATCGAGGCACGCCTGCAGTGGTCCATCCAGAAGCGCCGCCGCGACGAAGGTGGCTTTCCCGGCGCTGAGCGCATCAAGGCCGAGCTGGCGCAAGGGCCGCGTCGCCGCCGCGTCGGCATCAAGCCCACGGGGCGTGCGCCGGCGCGCGAAGGAACCGAAATTCAGGACATGAGCGGCAAGAAAATCGGGCGCGTCACCTCGGGCGGCTTCGGGCCTTCCGTGAACGGCCCGATCGCCATGGGCTACGTCGAGAGCGCATTCGCCGAACTCGGCACACCCGTCCAGCTCATCGTGCGTGGCAAGCCCCTCCCCGCGACCATCGCGAACCTGCCCTTTATGCCGCATCGCTACGTCCGCTGAGCCATCAACGGACATCCGCGCCGAACACCCGCAACCAGGAGCGCTTCATGGCTATCGAGAAGTTCAGCAAGGACCACGAGTGGGTCCGCGTCGAAGGGGACATCGCCACCGTCGGCATCACAGTCCATGCCCAGGATCAGCTCGGCGACGTGGTGTTCGTCGAGGTGCCCGAGGTCGGGCGCAAGGTTGCGGCCGCGGAGGCTGTCGCGGTTGTCGAGAGCGTCAAAGCAGCAAGCGATGTCTATTCGCCTGTCACGGGCGAGGTCATCGAGGCGAACGCTGACCTCGCGGCAAGCCCAGGTCTCGTCAACGAGGACGCCGAAGGCAAGGCGTGGTTCTTCAAGGTCCGCCTGTCGAATCCCGCCGAGCTCGACGCGCTCATGGACCGCGCCGGCTATGACGCCTTTGTCGCAGCAAGCTGAGGGGCCCATGTCACACACCTATCAGGCAACCGTGCACTGGCAGCGCGAGGACGGCGCCAACTTCACCGACAACCAGTACAGCCGCGTGCATGAATGGCGCTTCGATGAGGGTGTCGTCGTGCGCGCATCGCCAGCGCCCGCTTCCGTTGCGCCGCCGATGTCGCGCGCTGATGCGGTGGACCCCGAGGAAGCGCTCGTCGCTGCCTGCTCGTCCTGCCACATGCTTTTCTTTCTTGCATTCGCAGGCCGCCGCGGCTTCGTCGTCGACAGTTATACCGACACCGCCGTCGGCGTGATGACGAAGAACGAAGCGGGCAAGCTCTATATCTCGGCGATCGCGCTCAAGCCGGAGATCGTCTGGTCGGGAGAGAAGCAGCCAACAGATGCCGACATAGCGGCGCTGCACGCACGCGCGCACGCCGAGTGCTACATCGCCAATTCCATCCGCGCGAAGGTCACAATCGCCGGAATGCCCGAACACCACTGACCCCACCACCAACGACGAGTCCGACCATGCGCTATCTCCCCCTCGATGAGACCGACCGGGCGGACATGCTCGCGAAAATCGGCGTCAGGACGATCGACGACCTGTTCGCCGATGTGCCCAAGGGCAAGCTGCTGAGGACGCTCCCAGCGCTCGCCAAGGCCCAGAGCGAGCTCGCCGTCGAGCGCGAGATCGGGCGGCTCGCGGCCCGCAACGTGGCCGCGGGCACGGTGCCCTTCTTCGTCGGTGCCGGCGCCTACTGCCATCACGTGCCCGCGAGCGTCGATCATCTCATCCAGCGCTCGGAGTTCCTGACGAGCTACACGCCCTACCAGCCTGAGATCACGCAGGGCACACTGCAGTATCTTTTCGAGTTCCAGTCGCAGGTGGCGCTGCTGACGGGCATGGATGTGGCCAATGCCTCGATGTACGACGGCTCGACGGCCTGCGGCGAGGCTGTGCTCATGGCGCATCGCCTCACACGGCGCAGGAAGGCCGTCCTCTCGGGCGGGCTGCATCCGCACTATCGCGCCGTCACGGAAACACTTGCGAAGTGGGGCGATGCCGCGGTCACGGCGCTGCCGCCCGATCCACTCGGCAAGGAGGACGCGACCGCGGCCATCGACAGCGAGACAAGCTGCATCGTCGTCCAATCTCCGAGTGTCTACGGCACGATCCGCGATCTGAAGCCGATCGCGGAGGCCGCGCATGCCAAGGGGGCGCTGCTTGTCGTCGTCGTCACCGAGGTTGTCGCGCTCGGCGCGCTGAAATCACCGGGCGAGATGGGCGCCGATATCGTCGTCTGCGAGGGCCAGTCGATCGGCAATGGTCTCAACTTCGGCGGCCCCTATGTCGGGCTTTTCGCAACGCGCGAGAAATACGTGCGCCAGATGCCTGGGCGTCTCGCCGGCGAGACCGTGGACGCCGAGGGCCGACGCGGCTACGTGCTCACTCTTTCGACGCGCGAGCAGCACATCCGCCGCGAGAAAGCGACGAGCAACATCTGCACGAACTCAGGTCTGTGTGCCCTCGCCTTCACCATCCACCTGACGCTGCTCGGCGAGGCAGGCCTGCGCAAGCTTGCCGCCCTCAACCACGCCAATGCCTGCGACCTCGCCGACCGGCTCGCGAAGGTCCCTGGCGTAAGCGTGCTCAATGACACCTTTTTCAATGAGTTCACGATCCGCGTCCGCGGCAAGGCCGCGGACGTGATCGAGAAGCTCGCCGTGCGCGGCGTCCTTGGCGGGGTACCGGTCTCGCGGCTTGAGCCTGATAGCCCCGATCTCGCCGACCTGATCCTCGTCGCCTCGACCGAGATCAACACCGACGACGACCGCGCGACCTTTGCCGCTGCACTTCAGGAGATCCTGTGATGGCCATGAACACTCAGGGCCGGCCGACCGCACCCGGCACTGCTGCTGCCGCCGGCATCCGGACGTTCACCGGCAACCGCGCTCTCGATCACGAGGAGCCGCTGATCTTCGAGATCGGCGATACGAGCCGCACCGGCGTCGATCTTCCGGAGGCACCCCAAGCGCGATTGCGCCTCGGCGGGCTCGAGCGCTCCGCCGAGATCGGCCTTCCCGGCCTCACCGAGCCCGAGGCCATGCGCCACTACGTGCGCCTCTCGCGCAAGAACTACGCCATCGACAGCGGGCTCTATCCGCTCGGCTCGTGCACGATGAAGCACAATCCGCGTCTCAATGAGAAGATGGCGCGGCTCCCCGGCATCAGCGACATCCACCCCCTGCAGCCGCAGAGCACGGTGCAGGGTGCGCTCGCGCTCATGGAGCGGCTCGCCGCCTATCTCATCGAGCTGACCGGGATGCCGGCCGTGGCGCTCTCGCCCAAGGCCGGCGCCCACGGCGAGCTTTGCGGGATGCTCGCAATCAAGGCCGCGCACGCGGCGAAGGGCGCCAAGCGCGATGTCGTGCTCGTGCCGGACAGCGCGCACGGTACGAACCCCGCGACCGCCGCCTTCATGGGCTATCGGGTGAAGCCAATTCCGGCCATGGCCGACGGCACGGTCTCGGCCGCGGCCGTGCGCGCCGCACTCGGGCCGGACGTCGCCGCGATCATGCTGACCAATCCCAATACCTGCGGCCTCTTCGAGCGCGAGATCGTCGATATCGCCAAGGCCGTGCACGAGGCCGGCGCCTACTTCTACTGCGACGGCGCCAACTTCAACGCGATCGTCGGCAAGGTCCGCCCCGGCGACCTCGGCGTCGACGCCATGCACATCAACCTGCACAAGACCTTCTCGACCCCACACGGCGGCGGTGGCCCCGGTGCGGGCCCCGTCGTGCTGTCGGCAGCGCTCGCGCCATTCGCGCCCCTCCCCTTCATCCGCAAGGAGGGGGACAAGCTCGCGCTCGTCGAGCACGCAGCCGCGGCCGGCGAAGCGCAGCCCTTCGGCCGCCTCACGGCCTTCCATGGCCAGATGGGCATGTACGTGCGCGCGCTCACCTACATGCTCTCGCACGGTGCCGACGGCATGCGCCAGGCCTCGGAGGATGCGGTGCTCGCCGCGAACTACGTACGTGCCGGCCTCAAGGACATCATGAGCCAACCCTTCGGCGGCCCGACCGGCGACCGGCCGTGCATGCACGAGGTTCTCTTCGACGATACATGGCTCAAGGACACCGGTGTCACCACGCTCGACTTCGCCAAGGCCATGATCGACGAGGGCTACCACCCCATGACCATGTATTTCCCGCTGGTGGTGCACGGCGCGATGTTGATCGAGCCAACGGAATCGGAGTCGAAGCAGAGCCTCGACCAGTTCATCGGCGCGCTGCGCTTCCTCGCCCATGAGGCTAGGCACGGCAACGACAAGAGCCGCTTCAAGGAAGCGCCCATGCTCGCCCCGCGCCGCCGCCTCGACGAGACCAAGGCGGCGCGCGAACCGCGTCTGAGGTGGCGCCCGCCCATTGCGAAGGCCGCCGCCGAGTAGGCGGGCTCGCATAAGGTTCGCGGCATAGGGTATTGGTCGGTTGCGCTCCGCTCGGTCGGGCGGGGCGCGTCCGCTTGACGATTTCCAAACGAGATTAACCAAAAGTTTACGGTGCCTTGCGAGCGTCGTTCACATTGCTCCATGGATTCGTCCCGCGTCGGGGCTCGAAAGCGCATCACTGCCGACGCACCTGAAGCCGAACCCGTGGCGGCCCGGCTTCTCCCTCGATCCGCTCAGGGATGTGGCGCGACAGAAAGGTGCTGTTGGCGCCCGCGCGGCAAGGGGAACCGGAATGGCAGGCAAGGAAGAGATCGCAAAGCCCGACGCGCACCGGTATGACGCCGACGAGCCTGCCGAAGACCTCAAGTCCCTCCTCGACAGCCTCGCGCAAGAGATCACCGGGGCGGGCGTGCGGCACGCCGAGACCCTCCACGACATGCAGGGCCGTGCCGCGGCACTGAGCGACCACGCGAGCGCCGCGAGACACGGCATTCCGCAAGAGTACGGCGCCGCAATCGACCGGATCGAGGCGGCGATGTCCGCCTTCACCGCGCAGCTGAAAGGCACCGAGCCGCAGCGCCACGGCACCGCTCCCGCCGCAGACGACACGGATGCCGCCCTGCCCGAGGCCGTGCGCACCGAAGTGCGCCGGGCGATCATGGATGCGCACAGGGACACGGCGCCCGACGATCTGGGCGACGAAAGCACTGCAACGCGCATGGACTTTGAGGCCCCCGGCTTCGACGCCGCGCGGCCGCCGGCACCGAGTCTTCACGCGTTCGGGGAATCCGGTGAAGAGCTGCTCGCACCGTCAGCGGGGCCGGAGGCGGCGCCAGCGGCCCACGCAGCACCCGCGATCGAGCCCTCATGGCTCGAGGCGCGCTTTGCCGATATCGCCGAGCGCGTCGAGCAGTCGCTTGCCAGCCACAGCCCGCACAACGTCCTTCTTGCTATTGGCACGCACCTTCAACAGCTCGAGCATCGCTTCGACCGCACGCTGGAAGCTATCAGCACCCGGCCCGATACCGATCCCGAGGCCCTCAAGGCCGTCGAGCGCCAGATGAGCGACCTCTTCGCCCAGCTTGACCGCGCCCAGAGCCAGCTTGGGCGTCTGGATGCGATCGAGAGCCGGCTTGCCGACCTGCGCCAGAACCTGTCGGACGAGCAGATGTCGCGGCTGATCGGCAGCCTCGCGCCGTCAGACGACAAAATCTCGGCAATAGCTACGGCTGCGGCTGAGCGCGTTGCGGCCACGATGCGCAGCGAGATGCCGGCTTTCCCGGCCGCGCCCACAACGGCCAGTGATCCGCGCCTTGTCGAGCTGACTGCGATGCTCGATGCCTTCATCGGCGAGCAGCGCCAGGGTGACGCCCATACGGCCGAGGCGCTCGACACCATGCAGCAGGCTATGCAGCTTCTGATCGACCGCATCGAGGCCATCGAGGCGGCGCAGACGAACCACCACGACGCGCTTATGCGTGCGCTCAAGGCCAGTCCGACCGAGCTGCAGGAGCCACAGGTCTTCTCCGTGCGGACGCCCGAGCCGGTCCGCGATATGCTCCCCGGGGCGTCGATCCCGCCCGGAGCAACCATCGACAGCACGCGCGATGTCGATCCGCCGCCCGCCGACCTTGACGCGCCGCCGGCCACGCACAGCACGAGCGCCGAGCTACCAGCCTCGCCCCCGAGCCCTCAGTTTGCGGGCGGTGGACTGGACCGCCAAGCGCTGATCGCCATGGCCCGTCGTGCTGCGGAAAAGGTCTCGAATGAAGCGCCGTCCGCCCCTCGCACGCCGGCAACGCGCGCCGGCCCGCGCCCGGGGCTTCTCCTCGTGGCAAGCCTTGCCGCCTTCATGCTCGCGGGGTTCTGGCTCGTGGCGGGACCGAGCCTGCGCGGGCTCATCCCGAGCTTCGGCCTCGGCACCACGCGCACCGGTGAGACGCGTCCCACGATCGACGGCCCCGATCGGGTCACCATCGAGAAGCAACAGGGCGCACTGTCAGGTCCCGCAACGACAGGTCGCGCCGTGGAGAGCGACGCTGCTGCGCGCGCGGACGATGGCGAACCGCGTGAGCAGGTGCAATTGGCGAGCCTTTCGGACCGCGTCGTTCCGGAGGCGCCACCCGCCCTAGCGAGCCCGAGCGAGATGCCCGCTGCATCCCGCTCCGTCGAAATGCCGCCGGCCATGCTCGGTCCCCTTTCGCTGCGCCATGCCGCTGCCAAGGGTGATCCGAGAGCCCAGTTCGAGGTCGCCGCCCGCTTCGCCGAAGGCAAGGGCATACCGCAGGACTTCGCCCAGGCGGCCATCTGGTATCAGCGCGCCGCGGCGCAGGGCCTCGCCCCCGCGCAATACCGCCTCGGCACCCTATATGACCGCGGCCTCGGCGTGCCGGCCGATCCTGCGCGCGCACGCCTGTGGTACAGCCGCGCCGCCGAACAGGGCAATCTCCGTGCGATGCACAATCTCGCCGTGCTCCATGCCGGCCGGCCAGGCGTGAGCCCGGACTACCCCTCGGCCGTCCAGTGGTTCATGGAGGCCGCGAGCCGGGGCCTTGCCGACAGTCAGTACAATCTCGGCATCCTCTATGAGAGCGGCCTCGGCGTTCCCACCAACAACATCGAGGCCTACAAGTGGTATGCGCTCGCCGCGCGCAGCGGCGACAAGGATGCGACGCGTCGCCGCGATGCCGTGCGCAGGAAGCTGGACGGCGCGAGCGCGAAGGCTGCGGACGCGCTGGTCATCCAGTGGCGCGCCAAGGCGGTCGAGCCGGCGGCCGACGATGGCCGGTTCGCAGGTCAGGGCTGGCAAGCTGTGCGCCAGTAGATCCCGGACTGCCGCAGCCTCCGACCACGGGCGGCCATATGAGGCGCCACCGGCAAACCCCCGTTGAAAAATGAAACGATTGCTCTCAACAACGCATTGACGCGCCCTTCGTCCTCAGGGCTTATAGCAACAGGTACTCGTCCCGAGAACGCGCCCGGTCGCCACGAGGCTCAGGCTTTCACCTGGGCAACGCTGTCGTCATTGGCGCGGCCCTCGTCCAGCCCCGCAGCCCCTTCCCGCCCGGATCCGGCGCCGCACGATGAATATCTATTTCCCGATCGCCGAGATGTCCGCAAACATCTTCCTGTTCATCGGGATGGGGGCGTCGGTCGGCTTCCTTTCGGGCATGTTCGGGGTCGGCGGTGGATTTCTGATGACGCCGCTCCTGATCTTCGTCGGCGTCCCTTCCGCTGTGGCTGTCGGCACCGAGGCGGCGCAGATCGTCGCCTCCTCGGTCTCGGGCGCGCTCGCACAGTGGCGGCGGCGGAACATCGACCTCAAGATGGGCACCATCCTGCTGGCGGGCGGCATCGTCGGCTCGGTGTTCGGTGTCGAGGCCGTCAAGGCGCTGCGGCGCGTCGGTCAGTTCGATCTTTTCGTCATTATCAGCTACGTCACCATGCTTGGCGTCATCGGGACGCTGATGATGATCGAGAGCATCAACGCCATCCGACAAGCGCAGGCCGGCGTCATCGCGTCGAGCCGCCAGCGCGGGCAGCACAACTGGGTGCATCGCCTGCCGCTGAAAATGCGCTTCCATCGCTCGAAGCTGTATATCAGCGCGATTCCGCCCCTGGTGCTCGGCGTCTTTGTCGGCTTTCTCGCGGGTATCATGGGTGTCGGCGGCGGCTTCATCATGGTTCCGGCGATGATCTATCTGCTCAAGGTGCCGACCAACGTCGTCGTCGGCACCTCGCTCTTCCAGATCACGTTCGTTACGGCTGCCACCACCGTCCTGCACGCCACGCAGAACCAGACCGTGGATGCCACCCTGGCCCTGCTGCTGATCATCGGCGGTGTCATAGGCGCGCAGTTCGGCGCGATTGCCGGCCAGCGCCTCAGGGGCGAGCAGCTCCGCTTCCTGCTCGCCGGCATCGTCCTCCTGGTCGCTCTCAGGCTCGCCTGGAGCCTCGTCACGCATCCAGGCGAGCTCTTCTCGCTGGCGCCGCTCGGGAGGCCATAGTGCGGGTCGCGCGCGCCATGCACGGCAGGATGCTCACAGGCCTCGCCATCGGCCTCATGACCGCCTGCGTGCTTGTGGGCGCCGCAGTTGCGCAGCGCCCAACACCATCTGAGCCTCCGTCCGTCCCGGCCCAGTCAGCCCCGCCTGCGCAGGTCACGCCCACCGTGCCGCCTCAGGATGTCCGGACGCCGGAGGCCGCTCTGTTGCCACGCGAGACCGTGCACGCCGACGTTTCGACCCGGCGCATTGCCGTGACATCCACTTTTTCCGGCACAGGCATCATCGTGTTCGGTGCCGTCGACAACAGCCGCCAGGTGAGCGCCGAGGCCGGCATCTACGACGTCGTGATCGTGATCTCCGGCCCCCCCACGCGTCTCATCGCCCGCAAGAAGAGCAACGTCGGGGGCCTTTGGATCAATACCTCATCGACAACCTTCACGAGCGTGCCGAGCTACTATGCCATCAGCTCGACGCGCCCGCTCGACGAGGTCGCCTCGGACGACGTGCTCAAATCGAGCGGCATCGGCTTCGATTTCGTTCCGATGACCTTCCATCGCTCGGCCCGCGCGCTGACCGCCGCGGAGATCAAGGAATGGCGCGATGCTGTCGTGCGCCTCAAGCAACGCGACCGCCTCTACCAGCAGGACGAGTACGGCGTTGCCTTCGTCGGGCGCAGCCTGTTCCGAACAGCCTTCGACATGCCTGCGACCGTCACCGTCGGCACCTTCGAGACGCGCGTCTATCTATTCCGGGACGGCGAGCTTCTGAGCACCTACACCACAAAACTCGACCTCGAGCGCGAGGGCATCGAGCACTTCATCCACCGCTTTGCTTATGACCACCCGTTCGTCTACGGCGTATTCACCGTCATGATCGCCGTCGGCGCCGGAATGCTCGCGTCGATCCTGTTCAGCCGCAACAAGGCTTAATGGTCTTCACGGCCTCCCCGCTCACCGCGGCGCACAGGGAAAATCAGGCCTTCGCCCGCACGTAGGAGCCCGGCGCATCCTCGATCGTGCCAAGCGTGGCCCCAGGCTCCCGCGCGGCGACGAGCCCGCCGGAGTGCTTCTTCAGCCAGCGCGCCCAGTGCGGCCACCACGAGCCCGGCGTCTCCTTGGCGCCTTCGAGCCATTCTTCGAGGGTCTCGACACGGTCCGGGTTGGTCCAGAACTGGTACTTCGGCGGGCGGCCTTCGACCGGTGGATTGATCACACCGGCAATATGGCCCGATCCGGCCAGGACGAACTCGACCGGCCCGCCGAAGAGCCGCGAGCTGATGAAGACCGACTTCGCCGGCGCGATGTGGTCCTCTCGGGCTGCGAGCTGGTAGACCGGCAGCGTGACCTTGCGCATGTCGAGCGTGATGCCGCCGATCTTGAGTTCGCCCTTGGCGAGCTTGTTGTCCTTGTAGAACTCGCGCAGATAAAAGCTGTGATTGGCTGGCGGCATGCGCGTCGAATCCTGGTTCCAGTACAGGAGATCGAACGGGAAGGGTGTCTTGCCGAGCATGTAGTTGTTGACGATGTACGGCCAGATCAGGTCGCGCGGGCGCAGCAGGTTGAACACCGTGGCCATGCGCGAGCCGTCGAGATAGCCCCGCTCGGCCATCATTTCCTCGAGCGCCTTGAGCTGGGCGTCATCGATGAAGAGCAGCAGGTCGCCGGCCTTGGTGAAGTCGGCCTGGGCGGCGAAGAAGGTCGCCGAGTTGTAGTTGTCGCGCCCGGTCGCCGCATCATAGGCGAGTGTCGTCGCAAGCAGCGTGCCGCCCACGCAATAGCCGACGATGTTTATCTTCTCCACGCCGGTCTCGCGCTGCACCGCATCGGTCGCCGCGTGAATGCCCTCGCGCATGTAATCCTCGAAGGTCTTGTGGCCGAGGCGGCGGTCGGGATTGACCCACGACACAATGAAGACCGTGAAGCCCTGCGAGACGATGTAGCGGATGAGCGACTTCTGCTCGGTCAGATCGAGGATGTAGAACTTGTTGATCCAGGGCGGCACGATCAGCAACGGCACCTCGCGCACCTTGGGTGTCGAGGGTGCGTACTGAATGAGCTGGAAAATGTCGTTCTGGAAGATGACCTTGCCCGGCGTGACCGCGAGATTGCGGCCAACCTCGAAGGCGTTCGTGTCCGTCTGGCTGATCTTCAGGAGGTCACCGGACGATTCCAGGTCCGTGATCAGATTGGTGACGCCGCGCACGAGGTTTTCACCGTTCGACTTGAACGTCTCGCGCAGCACCTCGGGGTTGGTGAGGGGGAAATTGGAGGGCGAGAGTGCACTCGCGACCTGGCGGAAATAGTATTCCGCACGCTGGCGCGTGCGCTCATCAAAGCCCTCAGTATCGTCGATGACTTTCTCGGCCCAATGCGACGTCACAAGGTAGGCCTGCTTCCAAAAATCGAAGTAGGGGTTGCTCGTCCATTCCGCATCCTTGAAGCGGGCATCGCCAGGCTCGGGTTGGGCAACGTCCTCGACCTCCTCGCCCATCATCCGGCGTACGGTCGTGTTCCAAACATCGAGGTAGCCACGCATGAGCTCGCCCTGCGACTCGGCGGCCCGCATGGGATCGCTGAGCCACTGGCGCATGATCTCACCGACGATGTGCGCGGCCTCGTTGATGTCGCTCGGCGGGCTCAGCGCGCCACCGGACTTCTCCGAGCGCTCGAGCAACACTGCCCAGGCCTTGCTCCCCTCCTCGACGAGCCGCACCATGTTGCGTGCGAAGGCTTCCGGATCGTTGACCATGTACTGGGTCCAGTCCACTCGGGTTGCAGGGGACTTCGCGGGCACTTCCAGGAGTTTCTTGGGCATGCGGACATTCCAGGGGAACGCGCGCGCCGCCGGCTGGGCCACCCACTGACTAGGCGTGATTCCCCCGAGGCGCGCGCGAGACCAATCAGCGCACGTGAGGCCACTCTTACCGGTGAGGCGCGGACCTGGCAATCGAGGCGCGGCCCGATGCTTACGATACCGCCCGGCGCCTCGCCCCCGCCTCACTCTGGCGGGAATCCTCACGATAGAGTAGACGGTGCCAGCCCGGCCGCCACTCCCCAGCCTAGTTCCAGAGGGATCAGGCCGCCTGCCCCCTTGGCCAGAATCGAGGTTCCGCCGTGATCGAGGAATTCCATCGCATCAAGCGCCTCCCGCCCTACGTCTTTGCGGAAGTGAACCGGCTCAA
>JBKBPL010000053.1:0-18657 GCA_046293075.1 Hyphomicrobiaceae bacterium
CTCAGCGGTCGACGGCAGCGAACGTGCGTGTGAAACCGCCGGTCTTCTCAGCGAGGTACTGGGCAAAGTCGTAGTTCGGGCGCTCGAGGTGGCTCAGATGCCCGGCGCGCGCCGCGCCGGCCGAGACACCACGGTAAACGCGCTCGGTGCAACCGCGGTCCTCGACATTCACCTTGTCGAGCAGCGCCTTGACTTGGGCAAAACTGGCCTGCGCGTCCGGCGCGTTGACGAAATCGGGCGACATGCCGCCGCCGAAGATCATGTGCACTTGGCCGACGCCGCGCGGATGCAGCGAGAGATACCAGAAGTAGCCGGGCGTCAACGTGACCAGCATACTCGGATAAACGGCGAGCAGGAACGTGGTGCGGCGCCGGTCGCCCTTCATGCGCGTGTTGTTGGGATGGGCGAGCGCGATCTTGAGCGTGTCGTCCTTGAGGATCGTATGATAGTTGAACGTCGGCAGGCCCGGGGGGCAATCCATCTCCTCAAGCTTGGAGAGACCGCCGATGGTGCCGGCGTGGCACATCGGCAGATGGTAGCTCTCCATGAAATTTTCGGCGAGGATCTTCCAGTTGGTATCCCAGACGTGGGTCTCGCGGAATGTCTCGACGTAGGTCTCCATCCCGAAGTCGTCGATCAGGCCCTGGACCTCGGCGAGATGCTCGGCGACCGGCGGCAAGTCGGGATTGAGCGTCACCATGATCCAGCCGAGCCATTCCTCACAGCGGATGGATGGAAGCCGATAGTGCTCGGCGCAGAACTCGGCATTGAGATGCATCGCCGGTGCCGCGCGCAGCGTCCCGTCGAGGTTGTAGGTCCAGGCGTGGTATGGGCAGACGATCGCACGCTTGTTGCCGCAGCCCTCGAGCAGCGTTGACATGCGGTGCAGGCAGACGTTCGACATCGCCCGCAGCGCGCCGTTCCCATCACGGATGACGAAGATCGGCTGGCCCGCAAGCTCGTAGGTGATGTAGTCGCCGGGCCTCCTCAGCGCATCCGCGCGGCCGACGGTGACCCACTCCTTGGCGAAGATGTCCCTCAGCTCCCGCTCCAGGAATTCGGGGCTCGTATAGACGCTCGGCGGCATGGCGCGTGCGCGCTCGAAGGGCTCGCTGACATTGGCGATCAGCTCTCTCACGGGCAGCGACAGCGTCATGTGCGTGCGCTTCCTGGTTGCGGCGCCGGCGGCCATGGCCTGACGGTGACCGCTGACGGCAACCTCGACAACGGTGACGGCGCCGGCGCAGGCTACGCCGTGTGCGTCGAGAGCTTGAGGCCGACGGCGCCGACGGCAATCATCGCAATGAACAGCACTTGTGCTGGAGAGAGCGCCTGACGCAGGAAGAACCAGCCGGCGAACGCAATAAGCGCGATTCCCGATCCAGCCCAAATCGCATAAGTGACGCCGACCGGAATGCGCGTCAGCACGATCGAGAGACCGACGAAGCAGCCCCCGAAGATCGCCAGCGACGCGAGGCCATAGAGCGGCTGCGCAAATCCGTCCGACTTGTTGAGTAGCAGCGTCGCGGTGACCTCTGCGAGAATACACGCGGCGAGCAGCATCCAAGGATTCATTTTCAAACCTCTTTCGGCCCGGAACCACTCCCGGCTCGCCGGACCTAGCGCGCTTATGCGGCCATCCGCAAGTGGGGAGCCGGAAGCGGGGCCTCCGAGACCGGCGCATCTCGGGAGAGGGTTAAGACCCTCGGCAATGCCGGCATCCCAATGCCGACGTCAGACCGGCCACCACTCTCGTACTGCGAGCCCAGCTCGGATTTGGAAGGGCTAATGAAATCAGGCCGTTGCTTGGATCGTTCCGATCGGGAACTGCGCCTCACGACGCCCCACGACACCCGGCGACCATCCCGACCATCCGACGGGCCTTCAGCGGCACACCAGCACGGGGATCTTGCTGTGTGTGACAACCCTGCTGGCCTGGCTGCCGAGCAGGAGGCGCTGGATGCCGCTGCGCCCGTGAGAGGCCATGACGATCAGGTCGCAGCCCTCCTTATTGGCTGTCTCGAGGATGCCCTCTGCGGGGAATTGATCCTTGACATAGCGCTTCTCGCACCGAACGCCGAGGGCGTCGGCGCGCGTGGCCGCCGCAGCAAGGATTGCCGAGGCGTTGACCTCGCAGGCCCGCTCGTACTCGTCGACCGGGAAGGATGCGCCGACGTCCCCGGCGACGAAGGCGGTCCACGGATCGGAGACGGTCACCACCGTCACCTTGGCACCGAGCGCCTTGGCGAGCTCCAGGCCATGCGTCACAGCCTTCTCAGCAAGCTCGGAGCCGTCGGTCGCAATCAACAGGTTCTTGTACATGGGAATGGCCCTTATCCTCTCCGCCCCGTGGAAACTGCAGCCATGATGGCACGCCGGCCGCGCCGTCACCAATGCCGCATTGTGCATGGCCCGCCTGATCAAGCTGCGCCTTGATCGTCATCAAGCGCCGTCAATCGGGCTCGGTGAGGCGATCGATCTGGCGGCGGTCGCGCTTGGTCGGACGACCGCCGCCGCTTGGACGCTCGCCGGCTGCCGGAGGGGCGGGGTTGGCGGCGGTCGTCGGCGGCGTGCGATCAACGTAGAGGGCTTGTGCTTCGCGGGCAGGGCCGCGCCTGGTGCCGATCGCTGTCACCTCGAGCACCCGCACGCGCGGACCGACGGCGATGGTGAGCACGTCGCCGATACGCACGATCTGACTCGGTTTGGTGGTGCGCTCGCGGTTGAGGCGGACCTTGCCCTCCTCGACCAGACCGGCGGCGAGGGTGCGCGATTTCACGACCCGGGCGTACCAAAGCCACTTGTCGAGGCGGAGCTCACCACCGCCTTGTGCCGCATCACCCTCGTTCTCATCCGGGGTCATGAGGAACCCGTCTCGTTGCCCCGCTTCTCGAGTTGCAGCTTCAGCGCGCTCAGCGCCGCAAACGGCGAATCCGGGTCGATCGTCGTACGCTTGGGCGGTGCAGCCGAGCGCATGTAGCCAGGCGTGCGCTCCTCGCGTGGCGGGCGGCGGTCGTCGCGGCGCTCATCGCGCCGCCCCTCGCCGCCCTGGCCCTTGCCGCCGTGGCGACGTTCGCGATCCTCGCGGGCTCCGCGCTGCTGATCGGGCCGCCCCTCGCGGCGCTCGCTGTCGCGCGGGCGCTGAGGGCCCCCGCGCTGATGGCGGTCCCGACGGCCGCCGCTATCGCGCCGTTCTTCGGCCTGCGCGGCCCCAGACGAGGCGGCCTCTCCACCAGCCGTCGTCTCCGGCGCGGGCGCTGCGGGGCGCTCGTGCCGCCGTCCGCCTGGGCCGTGGCGGCGGTGGCGTTCGCCATGGCGGTCGGTCCGACCATCAACGGCCCGATGGTCACCGCGATGACGGCGGCGCGGGCGCCAGATCTCGATGAGAACCTCTTCAGCAGGCGTGGATGCCGCCACTGGCGGCGCCTCGGCGCTCGCCCCGGCCTCCACCGCTGCGGGGGAAGGCCCGGCATCGGCGGCTGCCTCCGGAGCGCCTGGACGTGGCTCGTCGACCTCGTTCGGAGGCGGACTGTCGTTCGCCGCAGCCTCCGCCGGCCCAGTCGGCGCTTCAGCGGCTTCGCGCGGCGCCTCGGCGGCCGTTACCTCGGATGGTCCGGGGGCCGCTTCCGCAACCTCGACCGCAAGGCCCTCCGGCGCTGCCGCCTCGCCTGTCGCGCCTGCCTCTGCCTCGTGCTCCCCAGCACCATCGGCGGGTCGCGTCTCGGGTTGCGCGACCGGCGTCGTGGGCGCCGGATCAATCATCGTCTTCGGCGCCGGGCGCCGATCCACATGGAAGCCGAGCGCGCGCAGCACGACGCCGAGCTCCTCCGCCGAGCAGCCGAGGATCGAGAGCATTTCCGGCACAATGACGAAGCCGCCGTCGCCTGTTGCTCCCTTCGGCCGCGCGCTCCCGCTACCGGGCTTCCAGGCGATGAGTGGCCGGATCAGGTCGGCCAGCCGCTCGAGGATGTCCGTGCGCACGGCCCGCTGGCCGCAAAGGTGGTAGCCGGTGGCCCGATAGAAGGCTGCCGGCACGGCCGGATCGGCCGCCAGGGAGGTGCGCCCAGCCTTCGGCGGTTCGGGCAGCGTGTCGAGCGCGAGGCCGTGCTCACCGGCGTGCTTCAGCGCCCAGAGCACGAGGCGGAGCTCGCCCGCCGCCGGCTTCAGCAGCAGCGGCAGGTAAATGTTGAAGGCACCGAAGCGCACGCCATACTTCCGGAGCTGGCCGCGTGCCGCCTGATCAAGCGCGCGGATATCGTCCGCAACAGTCTGGCGCTCAAGGATGCCGAGCCCTTCCTTCAGCCGGAAGGCAATGCCGCGCGCCATGCCGGAGAGGTCTTCGGCCGCAGAAAGCTCGACCAACGGCTTCAGGCGCTCGCCGATGATCTCGCCGATCCAGGCGTCGAGCCGCGCCTGCACGCGCTCCTTGTCCGGCCCCGACAGATAGTCGTCCGCAAGCAGAACGACCTGCGGCTTGAGCGGGTCTTCGCCGGGTTCGAGCCGCGCGATCTCCTCGTCCCGCCAGAGCACACGCCCGTTGCGCGTGAGGCGGAACGCGTCAGTCCGCGCCGAGGCGACGCGGCGTGAGCGCATGGCGAATTCCTTCACCAGCACGTGGGCGGCAGCGCTGCGCGCAGCCTTGCCATGAATGCCCTGCGCCTCGGCGTTGGCATCAGGGGAGAAGCGGAAGCCTTTCAGCCGGCCCACGTAATGGTTCTCCACCGTGATCGCGCCATCGGCGGCGATGTCGGCGTTCATCTCGTCCCTGTCGCGCAACCCCTTCATGAGCGCGCTCGTGCGCTTGTCAATGAAGCGCTGCGTGAGCTGCTCGTGGAGCGCGTCGGAAAGCGTGTCCTCGATGGCGCGCGTGCGCTCCTGCCAGTGGGCCGGATCCTCCAGCCAGTCAGCGCGGTTGGCGACGAAGGTCCAGGTGCGGATGTGGGCGATGCGCGTCGCCAGCGTATCAATGTCGCCATCGGTACGGTCGTTGAGCGCGACCTGGTTGGCGAACCAGTCGGTCGGGATGCGCTCCCCCGGCGACATGAGGAACTTGAAGAGCGTCGCCACGAGATCGGCGTGGCTTTGCGAGGAAATTTTGCGGTAGTCCGGCACCTGGCAGACTTCCCAAAGCCGCCCCACGGCCGCCGGACCTTGCGCCTTAGCCCGCACCTCCGGGTCGGCGCTGACGGTCTCGAGCGCGAGCACGTCGTCCGCCATACGCGCCCGCTGCAGGCGTACCTCGCGCGGCGTCTCACGCAAGCTGTCGCGCAGCCGCTCGATGCTGGCGAGATCGAGGTCGCGGTTGCGCCACTGAAGCACCTTCACGCTGTCGAACGTGTGCGTCTCGAGCCGGTCGATGACATCCGCCGAGAAGGGCTCGGCATCTCCGGTGACACCGAACGTGCCGTCGTTCATGTAGCGGCCTGCGCGGCCTGCAATCTGCGAAAGCTCGCTGGGCGTCAGGTCGCGGTGGTTGTGGCCGTCGAACTTGCGCGTCGCGGAGAACGCCACATGATCGACGTCGAGATTGAGGCCCATGCCGATCGCGTCGGTGGCCACGAGGTAGTCGACATCCCCGGACTGGTAGAGCGCGACCTGGGCGTTGCGCGTGCGCGGCGAGAGCGCGCCGAGCACGACAGCAGCGCCTCCAATCTGCCGCCGGATCAGCTCGGCGATCGCATAGACCTCGTTCGCCGAGAACGCGACGATGGCCGTGCGCTTCGGCAGGCGCGTCAGCTTCTTCTGGCCGGCGTAGGTGAGCTTGGAGAGGCGCGGGCGGGAGATGAAGTTCGCCCCAGGAATGAGATCGCTGATCGCCTCGCGCATGGTGCCGGCGCCGAGCAGCAGCGTCTCGGAATGGCCGCGGGCATGAAGCAGGCGGTCGGTGAAGACATGGCCGCGCTCGGGGTCGGCGGCGAGCTGGATCTCGTCAATGGCCAGGAAATCGACCTCGACATCCCGCGGCATGGCCTCGACGGTCGAGACCCAGTAGCGCGGCCGCTCGGGCTTGATCTTCTCCTCGCCCGTGATCAGCGCGACATTGCCGGGGCCGACGCGGCCGACGATACGATCGTAGACCTCGCGCGCGAGCAGCCGCAGCGGCAGGCCGATCATGCCACTCTCGTGGCCGAGCATGCGCTCGATCGCAAGATGGGTCTTGCCGGTGTTCGTCGGACCGAGGACGGCCGTCACGTTACGGATGCGGGTCTCAAGCGGCATATCCACTCCTGGGGAACTTTCCCGTGCCACGGGCAGGCATCGCAGAGCGGTGTGCGGCAATCAAGCGGTGAATTCGGCGAAGGGCGGAAATATTCCCGGCCTATGGTGACGCGGAAACGGGCTTGTTTGCCCCGCGCGCCTCCCGCAAAGGGCGCCCACCGCCTTCCATGATGCCACGGCGTCGGTTTCCGGCCGCTGCACCGCGCGGCGTGGCCGGGACCGACGGGCGCTCGCCTCTGCCGGCCGCATGGACGCCGAGAAATCGATCTGCCTGCGCGGCCAGCTCAGTTCACGAGTGCAATCTGCTCCCGATGCGTGCGGATGGTCAGGCTCTGCGCTACGAGCTCGGCCGCGCCTGCGAAGGTCGGCACGGTGATGCGGTGCGGCACGAACAGGCCGGCCCCCGGAACGGCGCGGAATGCGACCTCGATACCGGTATTGCGCCTGAGCTCCGCCGCCTTCTCGTCCTCGACGTGGCCGGCGATCGGATTGACGCGGACGCGGCAGACGCTCAGCATTTCCGGAGCGGCCCCGCCCTTGCTCTCGGCAATTGGCGTCTCGCCCTTGGGGGAGAAGATCAGATCGAAACGGGTTTTGCCGTCAAACACGGAAACACGCTGCCCGCACGGGTTCCCGTCCCTTGGACGGCTGAGCGAAAGGATCGCACTCAGCGGGTCGAGCACGCCGCGCATATGGGTCGCCTGGATGGGGACCGTGCCCGGCTGCTCCGGCATCACGGGAGAGAAATCGACACTCTTTACGGCGCCATTGCCGAAGGCGATGCGCACCGAGCCCGTCTTCGAGCTGCCGCGGAAGTCGAAGGCAAAGCCCGTCGGCCGCGGCACGTTGCCGGAAAGCGCCCCCGAAACGCGCGTGGCCCCGTTCCAGCGAACGACCCCGAGCAGGGCGGAGATGTCGGCATTGGCCGAGATCGCGTACGTGCGCTCGTGGACGCTCGAATTGAACGTGAACTGCCCGACCTCGAAGCCGTTGAACTGGATGCGATAGTTGGCCTGGACCTCGGCCGGCCAGGGCTCGGCTGCAAGAGCTGCGGGCGAGATCGAGATGCTGGCAAGGGCCGCAATGCCGAGCGCGGTGCAGATCGGCCCTCGTACTGACTGCCACGCGAACAAGGTGGACATGGACGCTGCCCCGCGACTGGAACTCACCGAACCCAACGACGCTGCCCAACCCACCAGCTCGACACATGGGGTAGGTGGCGTTTACGTCGATTATATGTCTTGGTTAACCGTGCCACCATTTGATTAACAACCCATACCAAACTGTTCCATCCTCGATCATGGTATGTGAGGCTCCCCTGCATCGCAGGACACGGGACGCCGTTCGCGATTGTAATGTGTCCGCCGCGCACCGGGACCGCCACCAACAGCACGAGCACGCGAATGCGCCTCAATCCGCCCTCCATACCCGTTTTTCTGATCGCGCTGGTCCTGGCGACCCTTGCGATGCTCATGAAGACCGGCTTCGTCGCAATCCCGCGCTACCTGCCGCACCAGGAATACTGGCTGGCGATCAGCGCCTACTTCGTGCTGCTGATCGGCAACATTGTGAAGGGCTTATAGCCAAGGACTCCCGCCCGCAGGCGCTCGCGCTCGCGCCATCGCACCCGGTGCTAGAGAGCCGAAAGGATCGCGCCGACCCCCGAGAGGACGAGCAGTCCCAACACTGCGGCGCGGAACGCGCCCTGCGTGAGGTAGCGCGAGAGCCGCAGGCCCATGAGGGTGCCGGCGTAGACGATCGGCGCGAGTGCGAACGCCAGCCACCACACGCCCTCGCCCATGCCCGCCCAGAACGTGTTGAGCGCCGTCACGAGCAGGTAGCAGAGGCCGAAGAACGAGACCGCCAACGCGCGGGCACGCGCGTGCGGCAGCGGTGCGTGCGTGAGGTACAGCATCAACGGCGGGCCCGGCATGACGAGGAGCGCCGTCATGGCGCCGGACACCGCCCCCGTCAGGTACGTGAGTGGCGACGCTTCATGGGGATGCAGGCCGCCCGCCGGCGGATCGGGTGGCCTGAGCGCTAGCCAGCCGGCTTCTCGCGCAACGAGCAGTCCCGTGAACACCAGGATCAGCAGGCCGACCGCGAGTTTCAGTGCATTGACGTCAAGTCGCACGAAGACGAGAAGCCCGAGCGGGCTGCCGACCAGGGCCCCGAGGATGAGCGTCTTGAGCAGACGCAGGGGGACGAGCGCCCACACGCCCCGTAGCATCATGACGGTCTGAACGAGGTGGACGACGACAAGCACCTGCAGTGCGGCGTGCGAGTTCATGGCGACGAGGAACAGCGGCGCCGCCACAATGGCAAAGCCGAAGCCCGTCGCAGCCTGCACGACGGCTCCGCCCAGCGCCCCGACTGCGAGCAAGGCCATTGCGCTCGCGTCCATGCATCAGGCCCTGCCCAGGAAGACGAAAGCCGCACCTGCAGCAATGAGCGTGAAGCCGATGAGGTGGTTCCAGCCAAGCGTTTCCTTGAGGACCAGAACGGAGAAGCCGGCGAACACCACGAGTGTGATCACCTCCTGGATCGTCTTGAGTTCGGCCGCCGAGTAGACCGCGTGTCCATAGCGGTTCGCCGGCACCGCCAGGCAATACTCGATGAACGCAATACTCCAGGAGACAACAATCACAAGCAGCAGCGGCCTCGACTTGTAGTTCAGATGCCCGTACCAGGCGAGCGTCATGAAGACGTTCGACATGACGAGCAGAAGGATCGGCAGGACATGGGCAAGAGGCCCCGCTGTCGGCATGGCAGCTATCTCTCCAGGCGTTGAGAAGGCCCGCGCCATGGCGGGCACCAGTGTGACGCAGTCAACTCTTATCGTTGGGTCGGCCTTTGTCCGGATCGACCGTACGCTCGTCAAGGCGCTTGAAATCGCCTTCGATCACGGGGCCCCCGTTCTCGACACCGGGGCCCCCGCTACCGGGCCGCCTTTCGTAGCGCCGCTCGCTCTCGAAGATCTCGACGTGCACATCCGCCGCACCGAACATGCCCGCAGCAAGCCGCCCGGCCACAAAGTGGCGCACAGGAGGGACGAGGAGGAGCAATCCGATCGCATCGGTGATCAGTCCGGGCATGATCAGGAGGGCACCGGCGATGACGGACATGGCCCCCTCCATCATCGCCCCCACCGGCGGCTCGCCGCGCCTCATCGCTTCCTGCGTGCGCAGCATCATGGTGAGCCCCTGGCGCTGGAGCACGCCGACGCCAACGACGGCGGTGCCGACCACCACCGCGAGCGTCAGCCAGACGCCAGCCCACTGCCCGAACTTGACAAGAACCGCGATCTCGGCGAGCGGCAGTACGGTCAGCAGCGCGAATAGGGCCAAGCGCATGGACGTGTCCTTGTCGGATTCTGGGCGCAATTGGCCGGAATTCGGGCCGCCGTCGGGCTTCGCATTCCGGTTGGCTTCACTCCATGAATGCCGTAAGTTCAACAATAACACCAGCGGCAGCGGTCCCTTACGGTCGTTGAGCGCCCTGCACGGACTGCAGGTAGAGGCCTGGACCGGAGACTAGGCTATTCCTACATCATAAGACGACGGCCACCGCTGGCGAGAGGCCAATTTATGGAAAGCGGCTGACGTTATGGACGGTAAGATCGATATCTTCACCATCATGTTCCTGGTGCTGGCGGTGGTGATCATCCTGAAGCTCAGGAGCGTCCTCGGTCGGCGGACGAACGACGACGAGGCGCGGATCGATCGGAAGGCTGCGCTGGAGCGGGCACGGGCCGCGGGCAAGAACGGCGCCAACGACAAGGTTGTGGCCCTCCCGCGCCGGGACCGCCCCGATCAGCCCGGCGAGGCCATGGCGGCAGCCAGCGCGGCCGCGGAGGAGCGCGTGCGCGCGTTTGCCGCCGGCGACCGCCATCTCGAGGAGGGCCTCCTCTCCATTCTGCGAGCCGATCGCACCTTCGATCCCGAGAGCTTCCTCAAGGGCGCGCGCCAAGCCTACGAGATGATCGTTACCGCCTTTGCCGAGGGCAACCGGAAGGCGCTTCGCTCGCTGCTGAGCAAGGAGGTCTTTGACGGCTTTTCCGGCGCGATCAGCGAGCGCGAGGCGCGCGGCGAGATCATCGACCAGAGCTTTGTCGGCATCAACAAGGCCGACCTGCTCGAGGCGGAGCTCAAGAACGGCACGGCCCATGTGACGGTCAAGTTCGTCAGCGAACTCATTTCCGCCACCCGCGACCGGGCCGGCGCCGTCATTTCCGGTGATACGAAGAAAATCAAGGAAGTGGTTGATATATGGACGTTCGCGCGCGAAGTTGCCTCGCGCGATCCGAACTGGCGCCTGATCGCCACGCAGGCGCCGGGCTGACCGGGCGGGATCTGGCGCTGGGGATCGGACTTCTCTCGAGTTGTACGGGTGTTGCTGTGGGGTGCCGGGCCCGCGCGGGGCTGCCGCCCGGAGATAGAGGGCGACGATTTCGTGCGATCGCTATGCCGCCCGGCGGAGCCGCCTTGGTGAAATGGGAGCGCCGACGTGCCGCGCGGAGCGCCAGTCAATGCAGCCACAGCACCATCCGTACGCTTCGAGGCGGTCGCATTCGCCGATCTGCCCGGCTGGGACGCGGATGACCATCTCGCCGCCTTCAAGGCCTTCCGCGTCTCATGCCCGCGCCTCAAAGCGGCTGCCGAGACCTCGGATGCCGCCGGCGCGATGGCGATCCCAACCGCGCTGCTGGCGGCCTGCGATGCCGCAGCGGCGCTCCCGGAGCCGGTGACACGCGCGGCAGCACGCGCCTTCTTCGAGCGCGCGTTCATCCCCCACCGTATCGGCCATGCGGCGAACGAAGGGTTGCTGACGGGCTACTACGAGCCGGTGCTCGAGGGCTCGCGCACCAGGAGCGGCCGTTTCGCGACGCCCATCTACCGGCGCCCGCCGGACCTCGTGAACCTCGTGCACGAAGCCGAGCGTGGCGCCAAGGCGCACCAGCTCACGCACGCCCGCAAAACAGCGACCGGCATCGAGCCCTATCCCACGCGCGCCGAGATCGAGGGCGGTGCACTTGCCGGGCAGGGGCTCGAACTCCTCTACCTCGCCGATCCCGTGGACACGTTCTTCATGCACATCCAGGGCTCGGGCCGTATCCGGCTTGACGACGGCACGACCGTCCGCGTCCATTACGACGGCAAGAACGGGCACCCCTACACATCCATCGGCCGCTATCTGATCGACAGCGGACTGCTCGCCGCCGACAGGATTTCCATGGCCGCGCTTGGACGCTGGTTGCGTGCCAATCCCGAGCGCGGCCGCCACGTCATGCACCAGAACGCCTCGTTCGTTTTCTTCCGCGAGCTTCAGGGCGAGGAAGCCTTAGGACCGCTTGGCGTGCTCGCGATCCCGCTCGTCGCAGGCCGCAGCCTCGCCATCGATGCCGGCACACACGCGATCGGCACGCCGATTTATGTCTCGGCGCCGACGCTCACGCACGCCTCGCGCACGAAAAAGGATGCCGGCTTCCACCGTCTCATGATCGCCCATGATGTCGGCTCGGCCATTCGCGGACCGGAGCGCGGCGACATCTACTTCGGCTCGGGCGAAAAGGCCGGCAGGCTCGCGGGGTCGACCAAGCACCCAGGCCGCTTCTTCGTGCTCCTGCCACGCAGCGCGGAGATTACGGGGGCCGCCGGCGAGGGCCGCCCAGGTCTGGCGGCGCAATGACGAAGCGGCCACATGGCAGCCGCGCGGCGGGCGCCCTCCCGACCAACGAACGGCCGGCGCGGAACACCGCCCCGCTTACCGAAGACTTGGCGCTCTGGCGCCACACGGCACGCTCGGTAACACCACTGAGAAAGGTCAAGGCGCGGGTGCCCGACATTGCCCCCGCGCATGAAGGACCGCCAGCAGCCCCGCTCGCCGGCAGGCCGGTGCCCCCCGAAGCGCAACTGCAACCGCCGGCAGCGAAGGCACCTCAGCCGGCAGCGCCGAAGCGTGCCGCGCCATCGAAGGCCCCGCCGCCGCTGGTGCCCATCGAGCGCCGCAAGGCCCGCCGCATTGCGCGCGGTCACGTCGAGATCGACGCGCGCCTCGACCTGCATGGCCTGCGCCAGGCCGATGCCGAGCGCCGCCTGCGGACCTTCCTGCTGCGCGCCCGCGCCGAAGGGCTGCGCACCGTCCTCGTCATCACCGGCAAGGGCAGCATCCGCGACGGCGACGACATCCTCGATGCATCCGACCTCAGCGCGCGGGGAATCCTCCGCCGCAGTGTGCCCCTCTGGCTCGAGGCGCCGGAGCTGCGCGACTGCGTCGCCGGCATCGCGCCAGCGCACGTCCGACACGGCGGCAGCGGCGCGCTCTACATCCACCTGCGCAAGGTGCGCAGACGCTGAGGCGCATTTCAGCGCGGCGGCTCCGGTACCATGCTGCGAACAATGGAGGCGTCGAGCGCCTCATAGTCGTGATAGCCGATCAGCTCGTAGAGGCGCTTGCGCGTCTGCATCCGATCGAGCTGCGGCGCCGTCGTGCCGTCACGCGCAAGCGCGGCAAAGAAGGTCTCCATGGCGTACGCGGCAATGCGCAGCGAGGACACCGGCCAGATGACGATGCGTACACCCGCAGCTTCGAGCGTCGCCGCATCGATCAGCGGCGTGCGGCCGAACTCGGTCATGTTGATCATCGTCGGCACGGGCACGGCTGCGGTGAACGCGCGGATCTGCTCGAGGCTCGTCAGGGCATCGGGGAACACGACGTCGGCACCGGCGGCCGCATAAGCCCTCGCTCGTGCAATGGCCCCATCCAACCCCTCCGACGCCGCAGCGTCGGTGCGCGCGATGATCGTGAGATGGCGCCGCGCCCTGCGCGCCGCGGCGACCTTGGCGGCCATCTGCACGGCCGGGATCAGCGATTTGTCATTGAGGTGGCCGCACTTCTTCGGCAGCACCTGATCCTCGATGTGAACAGCCGCGGCACCGGCATCCTCAAGCTCGCGCACGAGCCGCATCGCGTTGAGCGCCTCGCCATATCCCGTGTCGCCGTCGACGATCAGCGGGAGCCCCGTGGCGCGCGCGATCGCCCGGACGGTGCCGGTGAGTTCCTCCATGGTGAGCACGCCGAGGTCGGGAAGGCCGCGGCTCGCCGTCACCGCACCACCGGAGACATACAGAACGTCAAAGCCTGCGTCGCGCGCAATGAGGCCGGCCATGGCGTCGTGCGCACCCGGCGCACGAACGATGCTGCCGGCGGCAAGGCGCTGCCGCAACCGTTCGCCCATGCGCTCTGCCGTGCCGCCGTGCGGCTCAAGCCACGTCGTCATATGGGGCTCCACGATTTCCCCCTCTCCCAATTCTCTTGAGTGGGGAGAGGGGATTGTTTCCCATGCCGTTACCAGCTCGGCCGATCCCGCGCTATGGCCGATACTCAGAAGCCGAATAGATCACGATCGGCTCCTCGATGAGCTTGGTATCCAAGGGGCGCGTCGCCACGAGTTGCGGATTGTGCGGCGGGGGTGTCTTGTCTCGCGGCGGCGCCATCCAGAAGTCGCGCCGCGGCGTGCGGTCGAGCGCGATCGGATAGATCGTCACCTTGTCCGGCTCGAACTTCATGCGCAGGAAGTTGCGGTAGTCCTGGATGCGAAGCGCGGCAAACGCATCCTCCGTGTGCATGCGCAGGAGACAGCCGGCGAGCACCCAGTAGAGGCCCCACACAAACGCGCCGACGAACCCGCCGACGAAGATCATCTCGACCGGGTACATCACGAAGCCCACCAGCTGGCGGATCTCCTTGTACGGCAGACCGCCACCCTCCTCGGTCGGCCCTGCAGCCTCGGTTATGGGTCTTAAGGGCGGCAGCTCTCGGTCAGACGGATACTGCACCGGCCGGCCGATGCGGCGCGCGATCTCCTCGCGCTCGATGATCTGCCGCTGCTCGATCGCCTGCCGGGTGATCGGCTCCAGCGTCTCCGTGATGACGTCCCGGATGATCTCCGGCTGCTGCTCGCGCCCCTGCCATACCTTGTCGACCTGCGCCTTGATGGTCGGCGTGATCTCGTTGTGCACGAGGACAAACGCAAGGCCCAAGGAAAACATCGCGCATACATGCACGAGGAAGTGCGATGTTCCGACCAGAAGCTTGACGAGATAGTTCTTCCAGCGCGGTCGCGCAGCAGCATCGACATACCAGCAGAGCAGGAACCAGAGGCCGCCCATCATGGCGACGAGGGCAATCGAGACCAGGAGGGCCTGGATCAAATAGAGGGGCATGAAGGCTATGAGCCCCCAGTAGGTCTCCGGCTTCACCGCATCGATCTGCCCGTTCGAGATATTGTGCTGGCCGGCGACCGTGTAGAACTGCCACGTGACCATCCAGTAGATGAAGCCGATGCCGATGCCGAAGAAATAGTTTCTGAAGGGAAAAGCGAGCCCCCTGAGGCTCAGCAGGAAGCTCGTCATCTTGCTGGGATAGACCTTGGGGCGGCGCTCCTTCGCCCGTTTGAGGCGCGCTGCGCCACGCGTCGGCGGCGCCGGCGTCTCCGACGCCTGAGCCGGCTCAGCTGCATCGGGCGTGTTGCTCTTGAGGCGAATATCGTAGCGTTCTGCGGCGACGTCCGCGTCAGGCGCGCGCTTCGTCTCGAGACCGTCCGATACCTGGGGCTTCGGATTGGGCCAGGCAACGGAGATCTCGTTCTTCAGCGTGTGCGTCGGATGCAGGAATGATCCACCGCCGCCCGATGTGAAGAGATGCACATCGATGCCGGGTGCGTAGTAGCGGGCGTAGTGGTGCCAGTCACCGGCAATCACGGCGCAGATCTTCACGCCGCGGCGGCGCGCGATCGAGGTGATCTTGAAGAAATTGCTGTCCTCGTCGAAGCCCTGGTCATCGGCGATCATCCAGGTCGGCTCAGCGAGGCAGATGATCAGGTTGTCGCCAGGGCCCATCAGGCCCGCGATCGCCTCGAAGTAGTTGACCTGCGAAATGTCGAGATACTGCGAGAACTGTATGTCGCAGCCCCAGATCCACCAGCGGTAGGGAAGCTCGATCGCCCAGTAGCTGCGGTGCTGTTTGCACTGCCAGCCGCCGATCTTATTGCCGTTCTGCTGGGACATGCGGTCGCGCGCCGAGCAGAAGAGGCTGTCGAATGCCGACAAGCCGTCGTACCAGTCGTGATTGCCCGGGATGGCGAACAGCTTGCGCTCGGCGACGGGCACGTTGTAGGCCCAATCGTAGGGCGTCTGCAGGCGCAGCTTGTATTCCTCGCGCGTCGCCTGTGGGTAGCACTGGTCGCCGCCCATGATGAGGATGGACCCGGCCGTCAGGGGCTCCTCGACACCTGCGACCTTGAGGTGGGGCTGCGCGAGGAGGTAGGCGGTCGTATAGGTCGGCTCGAAGCCATCGCCCGTGTCCGCGATGTAGTCGATCCAGAAGGCACCGTTCTCCCCGAGTGCTACTCGCCGGTCCGGATCATCGCTGCGGATGTCGGAATAGTTGTAGCGATTAATGATCGTCTCGATCGGCGCCACATCCGTCGCCGCCTGGATCAGGCGCTGGTCGGCATACTGGCCGAAGACCGAGGAGATGATCGTGCGCACACCGACGCGCATCAGGAGGCGCGGCTCATACCAGCCGACGAGCTTGGGAAGCTCGCCACTGTTGAGCTTCTCGATAGGTGTCTTGTCCATCCCACCCCCCGACGATACCGGCACATGAACGCGTCGAGCGGCCGGACTCGCGCCGGCTCGCACTGCGGAGCGCACCCCGCAGTCGCCCGGGAAGCATAGCACTTCAGCCGTCGTTAAGATGACAAGCGGAAAAACGCCCCGGCGCAATTTCCTTGAGCACTGGCACTTCATTGCGACAGCGGTCGAAGGCGTGGGGGCAGCGGGGATGGAAATGGCACCCGCTCGGCGGGTTGAGCGGCGAGGGAATCTCGCCCTTGATCGGGTGAAACGTGCGCTTCGCGGTCGAGATGCGCGGCACCTCCGCCAAAAGCGCCTGCGCATAGGGGTGATTGGGGCCGTCGAACAGCACCTCGGTCGCCGCGGCCTCGACCACCCGGCCGAGATACATGATCACGACCCGGTCGGTGATGTGCTGGACGACCCCGAGGTCATGGCTGATGAAGAGGTACGTCAGGTCGAACTCGGACCTCAGATCCATGAACAGGTTGATGATCTGGGCCTGGATGGACACGTCGAGCGCAGCGATCGCCTCGTCGCAGACAAGGAACTCGGGATTGACGGCGAGCGCACGGGCAATGCCGATGCGGCTGCGCTGCCCGCCCGAGAACTGGTGCGGGTAGCGCCGCTTGAGCTCGGGATCGAGGCCAACCCGGCGCAGCATGTCATCGACATAGGCGGCCATGCCGGCGCGCGTCGTCATGCCGTGCACCAGCGGCGCCTCGCCGACGATCGCCTCAACACGCGCGCGCGGGTTGAGCGAGGCAAAGGGATCCTGGAAGATCATCTGGATCGCGAGCCGCGCAGCGCGCGCTTCGGCGCCGGAAAGTGCGTCGCGCGGCTTGCCCTTGAAGTAGACCTCGCCTTCGGTCGGCGTGAGCAAGCCGGCGATCATGCGTCCGAGCGTCGACTTGCCGCAGCCGGATTCGCCGACGAGGCCGACGACCTCGCCCTTACGAATGTCGAGATCGACGTGATCGACGGCGTGGACGGTCTCCTCGCGAACCTCTGCACCGAGATGGCCGGCGATGCGCCCTGCGAGGTCCGGCTTCTTCACGAAGCGCTTCGCGAGGCCGCGCGCGCTGACGAGGGGTGCCCCGCTCATGGCGCGACCTCCGCCGCAGCAGACTGAGCGGCCGCGACCGGATTGAAGCAACTGACCGCGCGTCCCGGCTCGATCTCGCGGATTTGCGGCGGCTCAAGGCATGCCTCGACGGCCTGCGCGCAGCGGCTTCGGAAGGCGCATCCTTTCGGCAGATTGATCAGCGAGGGCGTCATCCCGGGAATCTGAGCGAGGCGGCTGCCGCGCGCGTTATGGCTCGGCACGGAGTTGATGAGCCCTCTGGTGTAGGGGTGGCGAGGCGTATTGACGACATCAGCCGTGCGTCCCGTCTCGACAATACGGCCCGCATACATGACCGCTATGCGATCCGCGAGCGAGGAGACGACGGCGAGGTCGTGCGTGATCCAGATCATGGCCGTTCCCGTGCGGGCGCAGAGCGCCTGGGCCTCGGCGAGGATCTGCGCCTGGATGGTCACGTCGAGCGCCGTCGTCGGCTCATCGGCGATGATGAGGTCCGGCTTGTTGATGAAGGCTATGGCGATGGCGACGCGCTGGCGCATGCCGCCTGAGAGCTCATGGGGATAGTTCCGGAGGCGGCTTTCAGGGGACGGGATGCCGACTTCGGCCAGCGCGGCCCGCGCGCGCTCCAGCGCCTCGGCGCGGCTGACGCGATGGTGCATGCGCACGGTCTCGACCATCTGCGTATCGATGCGCAGGACCGGATTGAGCGTCATCATCGGGTCCTGGAAGATCATCGCAATGCGGTCGCCGCGGAGCGCGCGCAGCTCCTCGTCGCTCGCCGTGGTCAGCTCGCGGCCCTTGTAGCGGATCGAGCCTGCGACGATGCGGCCCGGCGGATCGATCAGACCGAGGATCGAAAAGCCCGTGATCGACTTTCCCGAGCCGGATTCGCCGACGAGGCCGAGGATCTCACCCGCATTGACGTGGAGGGACACGCCGTCCACGGCCTTGACCACACCGGCCTTCGTAAAAAAGTGGGTCGCCAGTCCGCTGACGGCGAGCGTCGGCTCACTGGGTGCGGCACTTCCCGCAGTCATCGGCTGAGCCTCGGATTGAGGACATCGCGGAGCTGGTCGCCAACGAGGTTGATCACGACGATGGTCAGGAGCAGCACGAGGCCTGGAAAGAAGCTGATCCAGTAGTCGCCCGAGAGCATGTACTGGAAGCCATTGGAGATCAGCAGGCCGAGCGAAGGTTCGGTCTGCGGCAGGCCGACGCCGAGGAACGAGAGCGTCGCCTCGAGCGAGATCGCGTGCGCCGTCTGCACCGTCACGACGACGATCAGCGGCGGCAGGCAGTTCGGCAGGATATGGCGGAAGAGAATGCGGCCGTTCGAGAGGCCGAGACAGCGCGCGGCCTCGACGTACTCCTTCCGGCTTTCGACAAGCGCGGAGCCGCGCACGGTGCGGGCGTAGTAAGCCCACTGCACGGTCACCAGCGCGATGATGATCTTGTCGACGCCCTTGCCGAGAATCGCAATCAGCATGAGCGCGACGAGGATCGCGGGAAACGACAGCTGCAGGTCGACGATGCGCATGATGATGCTCTCGACGCGGCCGCCGGTATAGGCCGCGATGAGGCCGATGCCTGCGCCGAGCGCCATGGCAATGAGGCCGGACATCACGCCCACTGCAAGCGAGATCCGCAGCCCGTACAGCATCGCGCTGACAAGGTCGCGACCCGCGCCGTCGGTGCCGAGCCAATGCGTGTACTTGC
>JBKBPL010000054.1:0-17867 GCA_046293075.1 Hyphomicrobiaceae bacterium
GCGCCGAGACGGTCCGCCAGCTCGCTGAGATCGGCGCGGAGGTAGCCGGCATCATCGACGAGATCGATCAGGTAGCTGCCGATCATACGCTCGACGGGGTCGTGGACCGCGAGCTGGAGCTGGCTCGCGAGATGGTCGCGGAGCGAGATCTCGCTGGTGAGGATCGATTCGAGGTCAGCCTCCTCGCCGCTCATCGAGCCGGACTGGCGCGCCCCGGACCAAGCGCTGCCGGCGAGCAGTGCCGCGATGTCCTGCGGGCTTTCCTCGGCAAAGGCAATGTCGCGATCGGCATCGAGGTCGCTGGCCGGTGCCGTCGTGTCGGCGATCAGGTCGAGCCGGCCGCCGGAGGTCCCATCGCCGTCGTCGAAGTCGCCCCCGTCGCCGAGGTCGCTGTCCGCGTCGCTGTCCCTTTCGGATGCGCTTTCGGCGAGGCTGCCCGCAGGATCGTGGTCCTCATCGCGCTCGAGCAGCGGGTTGCGCTCGAGCTCGGCGTCGACGAACTCGTTGAGCTCAAGATTGGAGAGCTGCAACAGCTTGATCGCCTGCTGCAGCTGCGGCGTCATGACGAGCTGCTGGCTCTGGCGGAGCTCAAGCTTCGTCGTAATCGCCATACGGACTATCCCCAACCTCTGCTCCGCGATGCCCTACATCGCGGCTAACCACTCAAGAGACCGCAGCCGTCCTTGCCGGCCGGATGCCGCCATTATGGACAGCACACTAGCCCATAATCGTAAACAGCAATGCGGGCTAAACGCCGCTTTCGCCGAAAGGCGTGCCCCGTTTTGAGACGGTGCTTAACCAAACATGTCGCCGAGGTACACCCGGCGGACATCCTCGTTGGCAATGACCTCCGAGGGACTACCCTGGGTCAGAACCTGGCCGTCGGCGATGACATAGGCGCGGTCGACGAGGCTCAGGGTCTCGCGCACGTTGTGGTCGGTGATCAGCACCCCGAGGCCGCGCTTCGTAAGATGGCGCACAAGCTGCTGAATTTCCCCGACCGCAATGGGGTCGATGCCGGCAAACGGTTCGTCCAGCAGCATGAAGACCGGGCGCGAGGCGAGCGCCCGGGCAATCTCGCAGCGTCGCCGTTCACCGCCGGAGAGGGCGATCGAGGGGCTCTTCCTCAGGCGCGTAATGCGGAACTCCTCGAGCAGTTGGTCGAGCTGCTCTTTCCGCTGACGACGGTTCGGCTCGACCAGCTCCAGCACGGCCATGATGTTCTGCTCGACGGTCAGGCCACGGAAGATCGAGGCCTCCTGTGGGAGGTAGCCGATGCCGAGGCGGGCGCGGCGGTACATCGGCAGGCGGGTCACGTCCTGGCCGTTGATGGTGATTTGGCCGGCATCAGCCGGCACAAGGCCTGTAATCATGTAGAAGACGGTCGTCTTGCCGGCCCCATTGGGGCCAAGCAGGCCGACGGCCTCGCCCCGTCGGACGGCGAGGTCGACGCCGCGTACGACGAGGCGGCGCTTGTAGGATTTGCGTATGCCGACGGCGGTCAGCCAACCTTCGTGGCCGGCAGCGCCGATACGCTCATCGTCCGCCTCCGCCGCCTCCTCATAGTAGGCGCCGTTGGGTCTCTGACGGCGAGCGAGGCCAAGCCGTTGCAGCCAGCCGCTGTGGGTCATGGGCGGGGCGTCCGCAGGCACGAGGTCATTGCGAGGCCCCCGGCTCGCTCGCCCGCGTCGTCGAGGACTGCCACGAGGACTGGCTGGGGCCGCGCGGGGCGGGCGCCTGGCCGGCGGCGGCTTCCGGCGCGGCCGGCGCGGGTGCAGCGCGGTCGCGAACGGCCGGTGGGCGCTTCGTATCCTTGGGATAGAAGATGGCGCGCACGCGCGGCTTCGACGTGCAGGTCTGGCCGGCGACGCAGGGAACCGCGCTCTCCGGAGCTGGGGCAGTCGCGACGGTCTCGGCGCCGCCGGTCTCGAAGCGGGTGCGCCCCGAGGTCAGGTCCATGATCAGCTTAGAGCCTTCGACCACGTTCTTCCCTTGGTTGACGACGACCCGCCCGCCAACTGTCGCGAAGTTCCCGATGGGATCGAAGTCGGCCCAGTCGCCGGTTACCTTCTGGCCGTCCTTGCCGACCACCACCACGCCGTTCCGCGCTTCAACTTTCTTCAGGTTGGAGGCTCCCGCCGCATTGCTGCCCTTGGCGGCGGCGGTGAGCAGGGACGTCTGGCCCTGGAACATCGCCGTGAGGCTTGGGGTCCGGATCACGAACTCTCCCTGCTGGGCCACCACATTGCCCGTAAAATGGGCATTCCGGCGGGTCTCGTCGAAATCCAGCGTGGCCGCCTCGATATCGATCGGCGCGTTGGGATCGGCGCGGAAAGCGCCGATGACGCCACCGTCGACGGTCTCGGCGGGCGCAGCCGAAGGCCGGGCGCGGGAAGCTGGCTGATCGGTACGGTACAGCAGCACGCTGATGCGGCCGGCGCTGCGCGCGCCGACGGGGGGACTGTCGAGGCGCGCGCGGCCATTGGCACGGTCGACGGCCAGGCGCTCGCCGCGCAGTATGTTGCGGCCCTGATAGAGCACGACAGCACCTTCGAGCATGATGCGATCCGCCTTGTGGTCGATCTCAGCCGTACTGCTGGTGGCGCGGCGGTCGATTCCGGAGGTCATGTCGACGGGCCCTGTGAGCACCGTGCGCTGGGCTTCCGCATCATAATGGAGCGTTGTCGCGGTGGCGCGGTCCGCGTCGCGCGTGATGACGATGCCGCCCCGGGCCTTGAGGTGCATGAGACGCGAGGCAGCCGCATCCATTGCCGCATCGGTGCCCCCACCTCCCGGCAAGGCGGAGCGGCCGGCATAGACGGCGTCGAGCTCGGGGGCCGCGAGCGTTGCGGCGCCCTGGCGGGCCACGACGTTGGCGCGGAACATGGCGGTGCGCTTCTCGTCGTCGACGATCAGGCGATCGGACGTGATGTCGACCGGCTCGTTGGAAGAGAAGCTCGGCCCAAGCGGCGGCGTCGCGGGCTTCTCCTTCGTCGGGAGCATCGGATCTGGCGTGGCGGGCGGCGTCATGCGGACAGCGACGTCGCCGGTGAAGGTGGCGAGCCGGCGCTGTGTTTCCATTTCCATGGTGCGGGCGCGGATGCTGCCGGATGCCGTCGTCGCCGTGATCGGCTCGCTGGAGACGATGCGGTTCTCCTTGGTGAGAACCGTGGCCGTGGTTAGCTTCGCCGTCATGCCATCGCTCGAGCGTACGTCGATCTGCTCGTGCAACTCGAGCACGCCTGTTTCCTGGTCGTAGGTTCCGCGCGTCGCGGTAAGATCGATCGTGGTGCCACTCAACTGCGTCAGCTCGCCTTCGATCGCCGTGAGCTTGACGATCTTCTGCGACACGAGATCGGTCTCCGCCGAGCGCGCGCGCACCGCGTGGCGTGAGCCGTCCTTTCCGGCACCGGCGTACTTCGGATTGGCCATCATCAAATGGTCATTAGAGATGCGTATATCTTCGAGCGTCACGCCGCTCGCTCTGAGCGCAGCGAGGCGCCAGGTCGTGACGCCATAAATTCCGAGCAACCCGACGGCGAGCGTCGGCAGGGCAAAGCGCAACGTGCGCACCATCGCGCTGTGGCGACGCGCGGCCGCGAAAGCACGCGCGCGCTCATGTCCAGCCTCATGACCCGTCCCGCTCGGGCCCCTCCCGCTGGGGGCAAGCCCGCTCGGCCGGTCACGCAGCCGGCGTGGATCGATCGTTGTCGCCATGCTCGCCCGCTGATGCGCCGGCTCGAGCCTGTCGGAGCCGGGCGTCCACCCCATTCACTGCCGGTGAATTTGGGAGATATTGGGACGCATCACAACCCGTTACAACGAATCCGGGATAACCCACGGAGCCTCTTAATGACTGAAGATATCCATGTCCTCGAAGCCAGCCAGATCCAGCCTGGCCCGGTGAGGGAGGAAGCCAAAGCAGGCTTGTGCCAGCGCTGTGCGGCCCTCGCGGGCCAGCATGGCGTCCAGTACGTTCTTCAGCGCGTGCAGGTGGAGCACGTCCGCGGCGGCATAGGCGAGCTGCTGCTGGCTCAGCGTGGCAGCAGCCCAGTCGGAGCTCTGCTGCTGCTTTGAAAGCTCGATGCCGAGCAGCTCATGGCAAAGGTCCTTGAGGCCGTGCCGGTCGGTATAGGTGCGCACGAGCTTGGAGGCAATCTTGGTGCAATAGAGCGGCCCGGTGACAATGCCAAGATACTGTTCAAGCACGGCGATATCGAAGCGGGCGAAGTGGAAGATCTTGGTCAGGCCAGGGTCGGTGAGCAGCGCCTTGAGCCTTGGGGCGGACCAGTCCGTGCCGTCGAACTGGACGAGATGGGCCGTGCCGTCGCCAGCGGAAAGCTGAACAAGGCAGAGGCGGTCACGGTGCGGCTTCAGCCCGAGCGTCTCAGTGTCGACGGCAACGGCGCCGGCAAAGGAAAGGCCGGCGGGGAGATCGCCGCGGTGGAGGAAGAGCTGGGCTGCTGTCATGACCGTTCAGTTCCGCAAGTTCACGCGCACAAGATTTTGTATAGATTATAAAAAGTATCTAACCAAGTGATGGACAAACGATCAGCGTTAATGCCGATCGCCGAAGTTGTTTTGCACCAGTCGACGCCAAGGGTGTTGGACAGCGCGGCAGTTCCGTGGCAAACTTTCAACTGTCAACTCGTACACGGAGGGCCTGATGTCGCTACACGCACATCTCGCAGAGCTTTCTGAGAAGCACAAGCTTCTCGACCGCCGGATCGAGGAAGAACTGAGCCGGCCGGGTTCCAGTGATGCGGAAATCACCCGACTGAAGCTCGAGAAACTGAAACTGAAGGATGAGATCAGCAGGCTGAGCGCCAGGACGAGCCACTAGTCCAAGCGCCCAAGAGGCGGCGTCGGCGGCAGCCGTTGCCAACGGCGGGGCAGTGATCGTACATCGCCATTTCCCAATGACGCATCCGGTGGGAACGCCATTGGGGAGGCTGGATTTTGCCGAGGCGCTTCAATCAGAGCCGTGCACTTTCGCCGCCTTCTCGTGACCCCTGGGACGGGAAGGCGCCTCAATCTGGTGCGAGCTCGGCTCGGTGGGCTGCTGCCAGGGCAGCCATGCTTTCGAAGCGAAAGTCGGTTTTCGGCACGGTGGCCGGCGGGCGCGTGGCACCGAAACCTTCATCGCCATGCCGGCGGTGGATCCAGCAGGATGCGAGACCGAGGCTGTTGGCGGGCACATGATCGTGGAAGAGGCTTTCCGCGACGTGCAGAATGTCGGAGCGCTTGATACCCCGCTCGCCAAGGTCGGCCAGCATGTACTCGAAATTCCGCTTCGCCGGCTTGTACGACCCGATGTCCGCCGCCGTGTAGATGGCATCGAAGGCGACGCCAAGGCGCGCATTCGAGTGCGCGAAGCTCTCATTGTCGACGTTTGAGAGGATGACGAGCGCGAAGTGCTGCTTCAGGTAGCGCAGCGCATCGCCCGAGTCGGGGAATGCCGGCCAGTCCGCAATCGAGCGGCCGTACGTGAGGCATTCCTGCCAGCTGACGGACTGGCCCCAGTGCTCGGCCAGCCGCTTGTAGACGACGGCGAGCAGCTCGTCGTAGGGCTTCGTCGGCGTCGCGAGCTGCTGCATCGCCTCGATGCGGCCGTGCGCCTCGAGGATCTCGTTGCGCGTGAGGGCCGGCTGCAGGCGCGCGGTCAGGGGAGCGAGCGCGGCGATCATGCCGCTCTCCCAGTCGATCAGGGTGCCATAGCAGTCGAACGTCAGAACTTTGAAGTCCGAGAGTTTCACGTTGCTCTCCCGTGCGAACGCGTCGCCTGAAAGAGGCTTCGCCCAGCATTGTCGGTGAGCTGTCAGCGCGCCGTTGTCAAGCGCGGGGCGGCGCCGCGGCACCATGCAGCCGGCGACCATGACGGAGGGCCGTCAGCAGTCACAAGTGCGTGCGGCCATGCTGGCAGGTCGACGGCAATGCGCGAATCGTTTCGCTTTGCCGAAGAAGATGCGCGGCCGCGGTGTCGCGCGCCCGCAGGACTACGTCGACGCAGCGTGCGGTCGAGCGCACGATGCGCTGGATTTGCGCGCCCGTGCGTTGACCGGTCACAGCATCGTCACCTTGAGTGGCATGCCGCCCTTGGGCATCAGCGTGACGCGGCCGATCGGCGTCGGCACATATCCCGCCGGCGCCTCGAAGCGGGCGTGCTGGAGAATCCGCGCGAGGATCGCCGTCGCCTCGACCAGGGCGAAGGCCATACCGATGCAGATGCGTGGGCCGGCGCCGAACGGCATGTACTGATAGCGCGAGATGGCGCCTTCCTTGTCGGGGGCAAAGCGCGACGGATCGAAGACCTCCGGATCCTGCCAGCGCTTGCGGTGGCGATGGATGGCATAGATCGGCATCACGATGGACGTCCCGGCCTTGATGTCATGAGGCCCAAGTCGCGCGTCCCGCACCGCCTGGCGCGTCACCATCGGGACCGGCGGGTAGAGGCGCATGCTCTCCTTGACGACCTGGCCGGTCAGCACGAGCTGGTCGATGTGGGCGGCTGAGATTGGCTGGCCACCCGCCACGCGCGCGATCTCCTCGGCAAGCGCCGCCGTCCATTCCGGTGACTGCGAGAGGATGTAGAGGGTCCAGGTGAGAGCCTTGGCAGTCGTTTCGTGGCCGGCGAGGTAGAAGGTGAGAAGATTGTCGATGAGCTGCTCCTCGTTCATGAGCTGACCCGTCTCGGGATCGCGTGATCTCATGAGCCGTCCCATCAGGTCGTCGCGGTCGGCGTCGCTTGCCCGATGCTCCTTGAGCATGGCGGCAACCGCATCGCGCAGCTGACGCGTCGCCAGCTCCATGCGCGTTCGGCCGGGACGCGGCAGCCAGCGCGGCATGTTCGTGATGGCGTAGAGCTGAGCCCAGGCGCCGGCCTGCAGGAAATGAGCCGTCGACCGCTCGACGGCCACGCCGACCGTATGATCGGCAGATGGCAGCAGCGTCGCCGAAATGACGTCGAACGTCACGCGCGTCATCTCCTGGTCGATCAGGTGTACGGCCCCGGGCTCCGCCTGCCGCCAGCGCGCCAGCATGTCATCGCTTGCGCGCACGAACTCCGGCACGAAGGACATGACTTCCTGGTGGCGGAACATTGGCGCCGAGGTCTGGCGCTGCCACTTCCAATCGGCACCCTCGCTGGTCAGAATGCCCTTGCCAAGCAACGGCGACAGAAGTCGGATCTGCGCGAGCTTTTGATAGGCGTCACGCTCGTCGAGGAGAATGGTCTTGATGAGGGTCGGCTCGGTGACCCACACGAGCGGCCGCGCGCCACCGCTGTAGGCGACGAAGTCCTGTTCGTAGACCGGTTGCGGCACGACCAGCAGCGGATTGCGCACGAAACGTGCCACGAAACCGAGCTTGCCGGGCGCCCGGGCCGGCGGGACGATCGTGTGGGGCTTCAATCGGCTGACCGGGCTTGGCCCGATGGCGTGGCTCTGGGCGACAGCCTTGGACTGCAACGACATGCGTTATCCTCCCGCGACGTGCGCTTCTCGCCGAGCGCGTGGATCGCTCGCTGAGCCTACATGAGCGGGCCATGGCTGGCGACAGCCTCCTGCGCACGCTCACACCCGCAGGCGCCCGAGTTCGGGCTGCTCCTCAATCAAGGCGCCTACGCGCCGTTGCTCGGCTTGCGTCACTGGCGGTTGTGGTGTGCGCAGCGGCCGAACCCGAATACGTGCTTCCGCGCAACCACGCGCGCGTCGATCTCCGGCTCCTCTTCGCGGCAATAAATGTTGCGCCAGCGCGGCCGCAACGGCCTCGCATCATCCCGGGCGCTATAGTTCAGCGAATATATTGCTTGACCTCCCGCCGCCCCGGCTGCAATCGATGTGGCTGAGTGGCTGTTGATCGGGAGGAGCGTAGATGTCGGCCGTGCGGGCCCTCATCGCTTTTGTGGCAGCGGTCCTGTTGCCGCTCTTGGCTCAGGCGGTAGGCGAGGCGCGCGCGCAGCAGGACGAGCCCGTCGTGGCTGCTGCCGCTGATCTCCAGTTTGCCTTGGTTGAGGTGGCCGAGGCCTTCAATAAGGAGACCGGCAGGTCCGTGAGGCTGACGTTCGGTTCGTCGGGAAATTTCGCCCGACAGATCCGGCAGCACGCGCCATTCCAAGTGTTCTTTTCCGCGAATGAGGATTTTGTCAGAGAGCTGGCCAGGGACGGCTTCATGCGCGATGCCGGGGAGCTCTATGCGGTGGGCCGGATCGTGTTGATCGTCCCGAAAGGCTCACCCCTGAAAGCGGATGGCACGCTCGCCGATCTCAAGGCCGCTCTCACCGATGGCCGGCTGAAGAAGTTCGCGATCGCCAACCCAGAGCACGCGCCCTATGGCGCGCGCGCCGAGGAGGCGCTCAAGGCCGCCGGGGTCTGGGAAGCGATCAAGCCGAAGCTCGTGTTTGGCGAGAATGTGTCGCAGACGGCGCAGTTTGCCACCTCGCCCGACACACAGGGCGGCATCATCGCCTATTCGCTCGCGCTGTCGCCAAAGGTTGCAGCACTCGGCGTCTACGAGCTTATCCCGTCAGAGATGCACGAGCCGCTGAGGCAGGCCATGGGGCTCACCAAGAAGGCTGGGCTGACAGCGCGCGCGTTCTTCAATTTCGCCAAGTCGCCGTCGGCGCGGAAGATCTTCCGCGCGTATGGCTTCGTGCTGCCAGGAGAGGAATCCTGATGCGACCTCCCTGGCAGTGTCTCTGAGTCTGGCGAGGCGTGATGGACTGGACGGCACTCTGGCTGTCGCTGCGGCTGGCCATGTGGACGGTTCTCGTCCTCCTGCCGATTTCCGTGCTCGCAGGCCGCTTGCTTGCCTACAGAGAGTTTCGTGGCAAGGGCCTGGCCGAGGCCCTCGTCATGCTGCCGCTGGTCCTGCCGCCGACGGTGTTCGGCTTCTACTTGCTCGTCGCCTTCGGTGGCCACTCACCCATAGGCCAGTTCTGGACAGCGACCTTCGGCCACCAGCTCGTCTTCACCTTCGAGGGGCTTGTGGTGGCATCAGTGGTCTTCAACCTGCCCTTCGCGATTCAGCCCGCCCAGCGTGGGTTCGAAGCCATTCCCAAAGACGTGCGCGAAGCGGCTGCCTGCTGCGGCCTCGGCTCGTTGAGGTCGCTTTGGAAGATCGAGCTGCCGCTTGCCTGGCCGGGGCTGGTGACGGCGATGGTACTCACCTTCGCGCACACGCTCGGTGAATTTGGCATCGTGCTGATGGTGGGCGGCTCCATTCCTGGCGAGACCAAGACCATCGCCATCGCCATCTATGACCGTGTGCAGGCCTTCGACGACAGGGGCGCTGGGATCATGTCGGCGGTGCTGCTAGCGATTTCGCTTCTCACCATCACGGTGACGTTCTGGCTGTCGTCCCGCATTGGCCGGAGGCTCGGCTGATGGCTCTTGAAGTGATGGCCAGGGCGGATACGCCAATCCCGCTCGATGTGTCGTTCAAGGTCGAGCCGGGCGAGCTGATGGCGCTTGTCGGGCACTCAGGCTCGGGCAAATCGACCATCCTGCGCACTGTGGCGGGCCTCTGGCGCCCGGCGCGCGCGCGTGTTCGCGTGAACAATTTGACCTGGCTCGACACGGACTCCGGCATCGCGCTCGCCCCGCACAGGCGCAGGGTCGGCATCGTCTTCCAGTCCTATGCCCTGTTCCCACACATGACCGCGGAAGCCAATGTCGCCGTGGCGATGGACCATATGCCCGCATCTGAGCGACGGGCGCAAGCCCGCCGGCTGCTGGAATTGGTCAATCTCGCGGGGCTTGAAAAGCGGCGACCGGCCGAGCTGTCGGGAGGCCAACAGCAGCGTGTCGCCGTCGCCAGGGCATTGGCACGAAGGCCTGAAGCCCTATTGCTCGACGAGCCCTTCTCCGCTGTGGACCGGCCGACGCGCGAGGCCCTCTACGCCGAGATCACCGCATTGCGGGCGCATCTCAACATGCCGGTGATCCTGGTCACCCACGACATGGACGAGGCGCGGATGCTCGCCGACAGAATGCTCGTCATCGAGCACGGCAGGACGCTGCGCGCCGGCTCGGCCGCCGAGGTCATGTTCGATACGACGGTACTCCACGCCCTCGGCATCCGCGAGGCCGGCGCGTCCATTGCGGCGCGGATCGCGGCGCATGACGCGGATGGACTCACCCGGCTCGATAGCTCAGCGGGTCCGCTCTGGCTGCCCCATATCGAAGGTGAAAGGGGCGCATCGGTGCGGGTGCGTATTCTCGCCCACGAGGTCCTGCTCTCGCGCACGCGGCCGCAAGATCTTTCGGCTCAGAACATCCTGCCCGCTGAAGTCGTGAGCATCACGCCCGGCGAAGGTCCCGGCGCATTGGTCCGACTACGTGTCGGCGCTGAGACACTCCTGGCGCGCATAACGCAGCGATCTGCCGACAGCTTGCAACTGGCGCCCGGCGTGAACTGCTTCGCCATCATCAAGTCCATGGCTGTGGCGCGGGACCATGTGACGGCGGCTCCCCAACCCCGCAGAGCCGGCGCATGACCACCATTGACGCGCTGGCGCCAAGGCACGTGAAGCACGAGATCATGGCAGCGATATTCGGGCCCGATGCCCGGTCCCGGTGGTGTGGGGCACCGGGTCGCGCACATCGGGACCAAGCCGCAGTGGCTACCAAGCTTCCATTGGCGAACCGTTGGACATGGTGCCGTTCTGCGTTCAGCGCCTCCGACGGATTGGGGACGACCCTTTCGGCGCCGGCCATCGTCGCTTGAGCGTCTGCCTGGCCGGCGCGGCCGCCTGTGAGGGCGGCGTCGCTATCAGAGAAGTGCTGCCCGTGTTGCCTGCTCGGCTCGGGCCACATCCGCTGCGCGCGGCGCTCCGGGCCAAGCTGTGATTGAGCAGCCTGATGGCTGGATGCCTCCCGGCCTTGTCGTCATAAGCTTGTGAAGCGCCTGCCGCTTCAGTTCGTCCGGATCCTCGACGCCGCTCCTGGCGAGATTGGCGATCGTGCCCACCAGCCGGTTGCGCAGTCTCACGTCGGCGCATGGCTCGCGCCGGGAAAGCTCGCGCCAGCCGGCCCCGAATGCAGCGCGAATCGCATCGAGCGTGCGCGGCTCGAACGGCTCGAGCAGCGCGTCATACGTGTGCATGATGAACGCTCCCTCTTGGTCGGGAGGCGCCGCGGCGGGCGCGGCGCCTCCAGCGCTCTCAGCTCTTCGCGGTAACGCCGCTATGCGATGTTGCCATTGCGGCCCAGATGGCGAGGGCGCCTACGAGAAGACCAACGATGATCTGGTTCCAGAGCGCGTAGGTCAGCCCACTGAAGCCAAGGACGAAGGGCGAGACGATCAGCCAAGCCGCCAGTCCGGCATTGACCCATTCCTCCCACTTCTGGAAAGCGATGAGCGCTGCAAACGCGGCTACGGCGATGATCGCACCAACGATATACGCGTTCCACGCCGCAGTTGTTTCGCCGGCGTAGGCCAGCGCCCAGGGTGACAGGATAAGCCAGATGCCGAGCGCCAGACTGCCGGCGTCCTTCCACTGATTGGAGAGCTTTTCATACCATGTGGTCATTGCTACCTCCTGCATCGCTGTGTGGTCGCGCCGTCACATCACGGTGACGGCGAAGAGAAAGCTCATGCTGAGCACGAGGCCCGCCGTAGCGAGCGCCCTGCCGAGATCACGTCGTGCCATGCGCATGATCGAGCTCCGTGGATGGTCGCTTCGAACGCTTCTGCCACCGGCCGATACGCAGAGGCTCAGGCGCGCTTGACCTCAATCCGGCGTGCCGGTCGCTGCATATCGGCAGGTTTGGTCACACGGATTGAAAGAACGCCCTTGTCGTAGGTGGCCTCGACGTTCTCGTCTCTGACCTCGAAGGGCAGGCGCACCGAGCGGGAGAATGATCCGAAGCGGCGCTCGGTATAGGTGGCGTTGCCATTCTGTTGCGTATGCTCTGACTTCTTCTCGCCCTTCAGCGTGAGCAGGTCACCGGACACTGTGACCTCGAAGTCCTTTTGGTCGAGGCCCGGCAGCTCGGCCGTCACGACGATCTCCTTGTCGTCCTCGGAGATGTCGATCGTCGGCGTGACGCCTTGCCAGACATTGGGCCGCGCGGCGAGGCTGCGGCCAAAGCCCGCAAAAAAGTCGTCGAACATGCGATCGACCTCGCGTCGGAACGCGACGAACGGGTCAAGCGCGTCACCGCGCATCTCCGGCGTCGATGGCTTGGCATCCCGCCAGGGGATGAGTGATCCGATGTTCATGTTTGTACCTCCTGATCTGTACTGCTCTGCGGATGGCTTGAGGCCTGCCACACCTCGAGATCCGGCCAGAAGCTGGTCTCGGCTCGGTTCTCCGTGCGGCGAACAGGCCGACGCGCCGGGGTCTCGAAGACGATGTAGTCGAGGCCTTCGCGTTCGGCGTAGCCGACGGCGGAAGCGAGCGAGGGGAACGACAGGCGGAGCGGCGCGAAAGCGTCGTCCGTCGCTGTCCATCCCATCAAAGGCTCGATCCAGCGTCGGCCCGCGGGCGCGAACTCGAGCACCCAGGGCCCGTGCCGTGCCGCGCATCCGGCTTGCGTCACCGCCCGCGCCGGACGCGTGATGCGACACGGCGGAGCACCACGGGGGAAGCTCGTGCGATTGACCGAAGCTGCGCGGCGTGTATTGCGCACCATGGGCGGCGTGGCCCCGCCCCCGCCGGAAGCCTGCGCTTGCGGCGTCGACGTCCATTCCGGCATGGTCCGTCAGGCCGCGGCTTTGTCGAGCTTGCCGTGCTCGAGATGCTTCAGTGGCGCAGCGCCGATCTCGATCCGGCGCGGCTTCATCGCTTCCGGTAGCTCGCGCTTGAGATCGATGATCAGAAGGCCATCGCCCATCACGGCGCCGGTCACCTCAATGTAGTCGGCCAGATCGAACACGCGCTCGAAGTCACGCGTGGCGATGCCGCGGTGCAGGTACTCGTGGCCGTTCTTGTTCTTCATGTGGCCCCGAACAACGAGCGTGTTCTGGTCGCAAACGACTTCGATATCGTCCTGGCCAAACCCAGCGACGGCCAGAACAATGCGGTACTGGTCGTCACCGCACTTTTCGATGTTGTAGGGCGGGTAGGTGCTCTCCTCGCGCTGCAAGGCGTGATGGAGGAGGCTGGAGACGCGATCGAAGCCGACCGTCGTCCGGAAGAGAGGAGTAAAATCGAGTGTCGCCATAGCTATCCTCCTTTGCGAAGCGACAACCACGGAGATGATATGAAGCAAGCACCCAAATGGGCTGCTCGCTCTTCAACGTAGGTTATGAAATCCCAGCTTCAAGAGGGCGCCGCAGGCAAACGTGCGATGCCGAGCGCCGCCGCCGCGCCGTCTGCCGTCGCCCCTCGAAGTGCTTGCGGCGCGAACGAGATTAGGAGCCGGCCGGCTGCGCCTGCCGCCGCGCGCGAAAGGACGACCGAGGGAGATCACGGAAGGTGTTCAACAATCGTCGTTTGGACGGGAAAGTCTCCGCGGCCAGGGACCGAGAGCTCGCGCGCCTTCAGCATCCTGGCTGCTTCGGGCATCACCCAAAGATGGTGCTCCTTGAGGCGCGCCGGACACGAAGCGAGCACGGCGCCACACTTTGATCATGGGCTTCGGATGCCGGTCCCGTCGAAGTGGTTCTGGTCCGGGGGCCTGCGCCTTTTGCGAGCCGCCCGGTGACGTGCCGCGAGGGCAGGGGCGGCGCGCGCGGCTGGATGGGTTGGTCAGATGGAGCCGCCCGGCGGGGACCGCCGCGGGCAGGCGATTATCGATATGAAAAATCAGAACAAAAAATTTGGCACTCCCCTCTTGCGAGTGCCAAAATCTCATCCTAAATCGGTCGCCGGAAGCAGGCGCTTGCGAGGCCTGGTTCCTTGATGTCACTCATGGTTAGGGCACACCAAGGAGGTCAAACATGTCGTTTCGCCCCCTGCATGACCGTGTTGTGGTCCGCCGCATCGATGCCGAGACCAAATCGGCCGGCGGCATCATCATTCCCGACACGGCCAAGGAAAAGCCCCAGCAGGGCGAAGTGATCGCGGTAGGTCCCGGGACGCGCGATGAGTAAGGCCGACTGACGCCGCTCGACGTGAAGGTCGGCGACACCGTGCTGTTCGGCAAGTGGTCCGGCACCGAAGTCAAGATCGACGGCCAGGAGCTGTTGATCATGAAGGAAAGCGACATCATGGGCATTCTTGAGACCAAGGGGAACCTCAAGGCGGCCGCCTGATCGTCAATTTCTCTATCCCGGTTCAATCGCGCCAAGAGATCCGCCCGCAGCGTGCTGTTGCGAGGCAGCGTGTCGATTGTTGCCCGCTGACAGCTTCGCGCATGGATCGCCCTACGTTGGAGAAGCAAGACCATGTCAGCCAAGGAAGTAAAATTCGCTCACGATGCACGCGAGAAGATGCTGCGCGGCGTCGACATCCTCGCAGATGCAGTGAAGGTCACACTCGGCCCCAAAGGCCGCAACGTCGTCATCGAGAAGTCCTTCGGCGCCCCGCGCACGACCAAGGACGGCGTTACGGTCGCCAAGGAGATCGAGCTTGAGGACAAGTTCGAGAACATGGGCGCGCAGATGCTGCGCGAGGTTGCCTCAAAGACGAACGATCTTGCCGGAGACGGTACAACCACCGCAACCGTGCTGGCGCAGGCAATTGTGCGCGAAGGCGCGCGCTCGGTCGCTGCCGGCGCCAACCCCATGGACCTGAAGCGCGGAATTGATCTTGCGGTGCAGGCCGTGGTGGCGAACCTCAAGGAGCATTCCAAGAAGATCACCTCCAGTGGCGAGATCGCGCAAGTCGGCACCATCTCGGCGAACGGCGATGCCGAGGTCGGCAAGATGATCGCTGAGGCGATGGAGAAGGTCGGGAAGGAGGGGGTCATCACGGTCGAGGAAGCCAAGAGCCTTGAGACCGAGCTCGAGGTGGTCGAAGGCATGCAGTTCGACCGCGGCTACATCTCGCCGTACTTCATCACCAACGCCGACAAGATGACCGTTGAGCTCGATGACCCCTACCTTCTCATTCATGAGAAGAAGCTTTCCGGTCTGCAGCCGCTCCTCCCACTCCTCGAGTCCGTCGTGCAGACAGGCAAGCCGCTGCTGATCATCGCCGAAGAAGTCGAGAACGAGGCGCTCGCGACGCTGGTCGTCAACAAGCTGCGTGGCGGGCTCAAGGTCGCGGCGGTGAAGGCGCCGGGCTTCGGTGATCGCCGTAAGGCCATGCTTGAGGACATCGCCATCCTCACTGGCGGCACGGTGATCTCCGAGGATCTCGGCATCAAGCTGGAGAGCGTGAATATTGGCATGCTTGGCCGCGCCAAGCGCGTGTCGATCGAGAAGGAGAACACCACGATCGTCGATGGCGCCGGCAAGAAGGCCGACATCGAGGCGCGGACGAAGCAGATCCGCCAGCAGATCGAGGAGACGACGTCGGACTACGACCGCGAGAAGCTGCAGGAGCGGCTGGCGAAACTTGCAGGTGGCGTTGCAGTGATCAAGGTCGGCGGTGCGACCGAGGTCGAGGTCAAGGAACGCAAGGACCGCGTGGATGATGCCCTGCACGCAACGCGCGCCGCAGTCGAGGAAGGTATCGTGCCGGGGGGTGGCGTGGCGCTGTTGCGGGCGCTCAAATCGCTCGATGGCTTGTCGCCAGCCAATGAGGACCAGAAGACCGGCATCAGCATTGTGCGCCGCGCACTGCAGGCGCCTGCCCGACAGATCGCACAGAACGCTGGCGAGGACGGCTCGGTGATCGTCGGCAAGATCGTGGAGAATGGCAGCTACGGCTGGGGCTTCGATGCGCAGACCGGCACCTATGGCGATCTCATTGCGAAGGGCATCATTGACCCGACCAAGGTCGTGCGCACCGCCCTGCAGGACGCCGCCTCAGTCGCCGGACTTCTGATCACGACCGAGGCCATGGTGGCCGAGAAACCAAAGAGGTCGGCTCCCGCGACCGCGCCGGGCGCTGGCCTGGACTACTGATCGACGCACGCCCGGGGAACCGTGGTCTCGCCACGGTTCCCCTCACACCAAAGCAAACGCGGATGCACTCTCATGGTTGACCGTGCCTACGTCGTTGTTCCCTTCGAGCGGATCGGCAGCAGCATCGGACCGAGACAGGCAATCGTGGTTGATGCCGTCGCCAAGGCGCGGATCGTGGCGCAGCATTGGGCTGCACACGTTCCGGGCGTCGCCATCCTCGAGCGGGTCATCGATCCGGAAACGGGCGACGACAAGGATACCCTCGTCATCGGTTATGGCGCCATTCCGCCGGCGTTTCCGGATGGCACGAACTGGACGCTGTCGTTGAACTGATGCCCCGCGTCAGCGCGCGATCTCCGCAGGCGCCGAACGACCGCCGGCGACCGCCGCCGCTGACATCAGGCGTCAGGCCCGGAGACCAGCGCGCCGTCGCGCAGGCTGAAGATATGATCGAAGCGATCGAATATCTTCTCATCATGCGTGACCGCGACGATGGCGGCATCGCGCTCGATCGCGACCTTGCGTAGCAAATCCATCACGATGCCGGCGCGCTTGGAATCGAGCGCGGCTGTCGGCTCGTCCGCGAGAATGATGCGCGGCTGATTGGCGAGCGCGCGGGCGATAGCGACTCTCTGCGCCTCCCCACCCGACAGCTTCGCCGGCATGGCGCTCCGGCGGTGGCCCACCTCGAGGTACTCAAGCAGAGCTATGGCGCGGGCGCGCGCCTCCTCGACTTCGACCCTGGCGAGCTGCAGGACGAGCGCGACATTCTCGGTCGCGTCCAGGAACGGGATGAGATTGTGGAACTGGAAGATGAACCCGATCTTGTCGAGGCGCAGCTGCCTCAAGTCCGATCGCAGCCAGTGCCCATCCTCAAGCACCACCTCTCCGTCGAGTTCCATCGATCCGGCGGATGGATCGAGGATGCAGCCGATGACATTTAAGAGTGTCGTCTTCCCCGATCCCGATGGTCCGCGCAGCGCTACAACCTGACCGGGATGCACCTCCAGCGAGACATCGCGCAGGGCGTCGACGCGGGTCTCGCCTTCGCCGAAGTGCTTCGAGATGCCGCGTATGCGAATGAGGGGCCGGGCGGGGTCGGACGTCGTCATATCAGCCCCCGAGCGCCGTCGCCGGATCGACCTTGAGGGCGGCCCGCACGCCGAGGCCGCTTGAGAGAAGGCAGACCGCGATCACGACGAGGCCCAGTGCGAGAACATTATCCGGCTCGAGCACGACGCGCCGCGGGAAGTATCCCATGATGTTGGCGATCAGCGTGGCGCCAATGGCGAAGCCGATGAGGCCGAGCGCCAGGGCTTGCTGGACAATCATGCCGATGATCGTACGGTCGGGCGCGCCGATCAGCTTCAGGGTGGCGATCTGCTTCAGCTTCTCCATCGTCATCGTGTAGATGATGAGCGCGATGATGACGGCGGACACGACAAGCAGCAGCGTCGTGAACATGCCGATCTGCCGGCGGGCGCGATCCACCAGAGATTGCGACAGAATGCGCTCCTGCTCCGCCTGCGTTATGGCGGAAAGGTGCTTCCAGCGCCGTACCGTGTCCGCAACGCTCTCCGGCGAAGCGTTCTGATGCAGACGGGCGACGACAGTATTCACGGTATCGCGGTTTGCACCGGCAGCACCGCGCGCGAGCTGGACGCGTGCGGCAGGCGGCGCGAGATCGAACTGCAGCTTCTGCGCATCGGGGAGCGTGATGTAGACGGCCGGATCGCCGCCCGAATTGACCTGAAAGCGCGTCAAGCCGACGACCGTCATCACGCTGCGGCCGAGTCGGATGCGGTCCCCGGGAACCAAGCCCGTGCTGCGATCGGCGACCATCTCGTGACGGCTGCGCGCGATACCGCGACCCTCGACGATCTCGGGCGGCCCGCCGGGGCGTGTCGGCT
>JBKBPL010000055.1:0-17308 GCA_046293075.1 Hyphomicrobiaceae bacterium
AATGCGCGCCCACTGCGCGTCCGTAAGTTCCCGCCGAATCAAGATCGCCCTCCCTCAGTTGCGATCTTGAATCACAATTGCGAGGCAGGGGGAATCCCCAAATGTCAACAGAACCTAGTGTCCCGATCGCTAAGTTAGTGTCCCGATCGCTAAGTTCGTCACCATGTGCAGCGGGCTCTCTAACGAACTTCGCGATCGAAAGGACACAAGCAAGTCCATGTTTCTCGTGTGGTTCAGATTTCGGAGTCCGCCTCCGACACCTACCGCGACGTGTTGGCGGACCTCGGAATCATCACACTAGCGACGCGCGCCCTCATTACGCGCTGATCGTCTTCGGCCAGCGGACGTGAAAGGTGGTGCCGCGCTGCTGAGGGGCGTCGGACTGGAGCTGGATGCTGCCGCCGATCCGGTCCAGCGTGCGCCGCACGAGAGGCAAACCCATGCCGGAGCCGTCCTCGGCGTCGTTTGCTTCACCCACCGTGCGGAACGGCAGGAACACGGCTGCGTGCCATTCCTGGGGGATGCCCGGACCGTCATCGCGGATCGTGATCTCAAGCGCGTCGTTTCCTTCGCGGGCCGAGAGCAGGATGCGACCGTTCGGGCGGTCGTGATGCTTGACGGCATTATCGAGGAGGTTGCGCAACACGAGCTCGAGCGGCGCGGCGAGCGTCGTCAGACGCGGCCAGTCGCCTTCGACGGAAACGGCAATACCGGAGCCTTTGGCGAGACCAGTGATGACGCCCCCGATAAGCGCACGCGTCTCCACCTCTTCGAGGGTGTCCGCCTTGCGCCCGGCCCGCGCATAGTCGAAGAGACCGTTGAGCATCCGCAACATGCGGGCCTGATGACCGCGCATGGCCGCGAGCTTCTCGCCTAGGGTCGCGATGTCCCCCGCCGCGAGCGCGCGATCGGCATCGGCGCTGTCGTAACGGAGCGCGCGCAACGGGGCTTTGAGGTCGTGCGAGATGATGTAGGCGAACTCCTCGAGATCGCGATTGACGAGCGCGAGCTCCTGGTTGGCGCGCTCGATGGCCGCGCTCTTATCGACGAGCTCAGCCTCGGCGATCGCGCGCAGGCGCATCTGGGTCCTGAGCTCCGTTTCGAGCGCGGAGTGATCCACGACATTGCGCACGAGCATGAAATGGCACTGCTCGCGCTCGAACCAGTAGATGTCGAAGCTCAGCCGCAGCGGCGGCCCGTCGTCGGCGCCGATCTGGCCGCTCATGATGATATTGGGAATCGTGAGCGGGCCGCCGTCGCCATCGCGCAGGGCGGCAAGCTCCGGCTCGAAGCCGATGAGCGCCATGACGCTCTCGCTGATCGGGCGATCGAGGGCCACGAAATCGACGAGCCGGCCGAGGCGGCGGCGTGCGACAAGGTCGGTATCGAACCACACCATGCCGAAGGCGCGGCGCTCCGCCAGGAAGTGGCTGGCGGCGATCAGATGCGCGCTTTCGTCGGCAGGGGCCTCAGCCTTCGCGGCGGAGGATCGACGTGGCGGCCTGGATGAAGGAGTCCTCGACATTGGCACCCGTCTTTGCGGAGGTCAGCAGGACCGGCTGGCGGGCCTCCCGAAGCCTAGCCGGCAGCTCGGCGGTCTCGTCTTCGGAAACGAGGTCGACCTTATTGGCAAGGAACGAGAAGTGGCGGCCCGGCAGGGCCTCCTGAAAGGCTTCGGCGAGGGCGACCATGCTCTCGAGCGTGGTGCGGCGCTTCAGATCGCCGATGATGAGGGCGGCCGACGCGCCCTTGATGTACACGTGGCGAAAAATGCTCTGGCCAAAGTGTCCGTCAGTGTCCCAGACGATCAGCTCGATAGCCTGATCACCGTTCGGGCCGGCGCGCGTAATCGGCACGCGATAGAGCTCGACGCCGAAGGTCGACTTGTACTCCGTCTCGAATCGTCCTGCCACAAGCCGGCGGATCAACGACGTCTTGCCGACGCCGATCTCCCCGAGCAGCATAAGCTTGCGGGAGATCATGGCTCCTCGCCGACGAAGGCGGGCTCGAAGGTGGCACGCCGGTTGGGGCTCGATGGGCCACTGCGTTGGCTGATGTCGAGCACGGCAGCGCGGCCGACCGTCCTGATGCGCGCGGGATCGATGCCTCGGCGCGCGAGGTCGGCGGCGACACGATCGGCGCGCGCAAGGGCGAGCGTCAGATTGCGTTCGGCCGTCCCACGCTCGTCCGTGTAGCCGATGATCCGGATGGTGGTGGCCGTGCGGCGCATGCGTTCGGCGAGGGCGTCGAGCGTGGCGTCCGCCTCGCCCTGGGCGTGATAAGTGGTGCCTTCGGAGAAGAAGATCGCGTGCGTGCCCATCCATCGTTCGAGATCCGCTTGCGGATCGGCCTTCGGTGCTCGTGCTGCCATCTCCTTGCGAAGGTTCTGGATCTCGGCCTCGACCGCAGGTGTGCGCGCCACGTCGCCAAGCGATGCGGTGACGCGCGCGATCTCCGTGCGAAGGTCCTGCAGTTCGGACGCCACCGTGGCGGCGCGCGCCATACTGCCGACCGAGACGCTCAGGCCGTCGAGTGTCCTGGTCATGTCGCCGAGCGTTGCGGCGATCGACTCGAGGCGCGCTTCCAGGGTGGAAAGCCGCTCACGCATGCGGGCCGCCTCATCGGCGAGGCCGGCGCTTTCGGCACCCGGGACGACGCCGATCGTCTCGGTGATGGTGGCGTCGGGTGCGACCTCGCGCAGCCGCCCGAGGATCTGCGTGCGGATGTCGCCCGATGGTGCCAGGCCGCTGACGTCAATGCGTGCGCCGCCGCGCGCGACGTGCGCCCGCGTCGGGTATCCCTTGAGGGCCGGCGTCTCCGCAATCACCTGATCGACCGCCGCCTGGAGGCTGTTGGTCTGATACGTGAGGTAGCCCTGCCAGCCGAAGAACGCGGCAAGCGCCAGGGCGATCAGCCAGAGCAGGGCGCGCAGCGGACGCAGGCCGGAGCGGTGCTGGTCCTTGCGTAGAGTCTTCTGGCGCTCGGCGATGCCAGCTTCGAGCCGCATGGCGAGGTCGGAAAGGTTGGGTGTCGCGGGGTCCGTGCTTTCGAGTGCTTGCAGAAAAGCCTCATCGAGGAGCGTCTCAATGCCGGCGCCGGCCTGCCCGCGGCACTTGGCGGCGAGCAGATGGACCGGCGAGCCGCGCAGATAGATCGTGTGGGCGCCGAAGTCGATCGTGCGCAGGCCCGCCTTCTCGGCCTCGTAGACCTCCTCGATGAAGGCCGTCATGGCCGTGAGCATGCCGCTGAAGAGGGCCTCCCGTCCGTCCGCCTGGCTCCCGGCACCATCCTGCGCCGCAGATCGGCGCCAATGCGCGAGCAGCTCGCCCGAGCCGCGCCGGATGAGGTGCAGCTCATCCACCACGAAGCGGCCCGTATCAGCGAGCGCCAGCTCGGCCATGGGACGGCCAGTGGCCCAGCTCCTGAGGCGGAGGGAAAGACGGTTCTTCGTCAGCCCATCCTCAAGACGCCGATTGATGTCCTCCATGAGGTCACGAATGGCGCTGCGCACGTAGTCGCGCACCATCACCCCGATGTGGGGATAAAGCTTCCCCGGCAACGTCTCGCTGTGGGCCTCGACTTCCGTGCGGACCGTGCGCACGACGAGGGGGGCGAGCGCGTCGGAGACCGGGCGGTGGTTGGCGGCCTCGGCGTCGCGCAGCGCCCCTTCGAGGGTGGCGGCAACGCTGCTCCGGAAGCGGGCGTCGGAGCCGGCGCGCTCGGCCACCTCCTCGAGGCGCCGCGTCAGCGCATCGAGTTCGCGGCTCTCCTTGTCGAAGAGCAGTTCCTTCAGCCGGATGACGCCATCCTGGGGCATGGAGGGAGCGGTCCCGTAGCCTATGCGACTCGCGGCCGCGTGGCGCCGCACCTGGCGGTCTCCACGGCAGCCTCACTCATGATGGGAGATGCGGCGGATGCGATCGCCGAGCTCGAAAATGCTGCGGGAAAGCTCGTCGAAGGACGACCGGCGCTCGGCCGCATGCTCGCTAGCGAGGGCCTCGACGCGCGCCTGAAGGACGCTCAGCGCCTGGCGCAGGTCGCCCTCGAGCTCTTTGATGCGCATCTCGAGAGCCCTCAGGCGCGCCTCGTGTTCGCGCTTGAAGTCCCCGTAGAGCAGATCGCGGATCTGCTCCAGCTTGTCGTCCGTGCCCTCAGTCGGCGCCGCACCATTCCAGAGCCCGCCCGGCGAGGTCGCGTCCATGAATCTGTCCCTTCGTACTCGAATGCGCTCGACTGAAACGCGCACGGAAGGGGCCCGCACGCCGTCGCCACCCTTTTATCATAGGCAGAGGAAAGTCTCTTTTTCCAGGGCCTTGACGCAAGCCGGCGCAATTGCGCGGCCTGCGGGTCGCGGCGGAATTGGTCTGGGGCGCGTCTTTACGCCGCGAGCCGTTCCATGGTTTGCTTGCCCCGAAACGAGGAGCGCTCCGACATGGTTCAGCCGACCCGGATCACCCCCGCCGAGGCCGCGGCTGCCCCGCTCGAGGACGGGCGCCTCTCGACCCGGTGGTTCGAGGGTGAGGGCATCGAGATCCGCCACTATGCCCCGAAGGGGGAGGATCGTCAGAGGCCCCACGACCGGGACGAGTTCTATTTCGTGATCTCCGGTAGCGGGATCTATGCCCGCGGCGGCGAGCGGGTCCCGTTCGGCCCCGGCGACATCCTCTTTGCGGCTGCCGGCGAGATGCATCGCTTTGTCGAGTTCAGTGACGACTTCGCGACCTGGGTGCTGTTCTACGGACCGCAGAAGACATGATCGCGCCCGCGCTCCCCGACGGCCTCAAGAAGCAGCACCTCATCGATCCGGAGATCTGCATCCGCTGCAACACGTGCGAGGCGACGTGCCCGGTCGGTGCTGTCACGCACAACGAGGCCAACTACGTGGTCGATCCCGAGAAATGCAACTACTGCATGGACTGCATCTCGCCGTGTCCGACGGGGTCGATCGACAACTGGCGGATCGTTCGCGCGGAAGCCGCCTACTCGCTTGCGGCCCAGATGGCATGGACGGAGCTTCCCGCCCAGGAAGACCTCGGCGATGGCGCGCTTGCCGCGACGCTCGCCGATGCCAGCGAAGCGGAAATTGCAGCGCTCATCGCGGCGGCGCATGATGGTGCGGGCGGGAAGGCCGTGCCGCCACCAAGCGCCTCGAAGCCGGCGATCAACCTCTTTACGCGGGCCAAGCCGGCAGTGGCGACCGTCCAAGGCAATTTCCGCATCACGGACCCGGACACCGAGAGCGACGTGCGCCACATCGTGCTCTCGTTCGGCGAGACGCAGTTCCCCGTCCTCGAAGGGCAGTCGATCGGCATCGTGCCGCCGGTCACCGACGCGGACGGAAAGGAGCTGCCGATCCGCCTCTACTCCATTGCCTCGGCACGCGATGGCGAGAAGCGCAACGCCAACAATATTTCACTCACGGTGAAGCGTGTCCCCGGCGGGCTTGTTTCGGAGTGGCTGTGTGACCGCAAGGTCGGCGAGAAAGTGTTCGTGACGGGGCCGTTCGGCGCGACTTTCCTGATGCCGAACGATGCCAACGCCAATCTTCTCATGATCTGCACCGGCACGGGCTCAGCGCCATTCCGCGCCTTTACCGAGCGCCGTCGCCGCGCCATGCAGGGCGCGCCGGGCCGCGCGATCCTTTTCTTCGGCGCCCGCACGCCGGGCGAGCTTCCCTACTTCGGCCCCCTGCAAAAGGTGCGCGACGAGGTTCTCGTCAAGCATCTCGTCTTCTCGCGTGTCTCAGGGGCGCCCAAGGAGTACGTGCAGGACCGCATGCGGGCCGAGGGTCGCACGCTCGGGCCGCTCATCGGCTCGGCGGCAACGCACATCTTCATCTGCGGGCTGAAAGGCATGGAGGCCGGTGTCGATGCGGCCCTGGCCGAGATCGCGTCGGCGCACGGTCTGGATTGGGCACGCCTCAAGCCGACCATGCGCGGCGAAGGCCGCTATCACGTCGAGACGTACTGAAAACGGCAGAAGAGAGGAAGCGACCCCATGCGTGGACTCCAGGGGAAATCGGCGATCGTTACCGGCGGTGGCGGTGGAATCGGTCGCGCCATCTGCGCGCGCCTTGGCGCGGCAGGTGCGCGTGTGGGCGTGTTCGATCTCGACAAGGCGGCGGCCGAGCGAACGGTCGCGGCACTCGCCGCACAAGGGGCGTCCGCCAGGGCCTATGAGGTGGATATCACCGACCATGCGGCTGTTGTGCGTGCGGTGGAGGCATTCGAGCGCGACATCGGACCGACGGACGTGCTGGTCAACAACGCGGGATGGGACAAGTTCGCCTACTTCCTCACGACCGAGCCGGAACTCTGGCGCAAGATCATCGCGATCAACCTTGAAGGGCCGATCAATCTCCATCATGCGGTGCTCAAGGGCATGCAGGCGCGCCGTGCGGGTCGGGTGGTGAACATCGCTTCGGATGCGGGCCGGGTCGGCTCGTCGATGGAGGCTGTCTACTCCGGCGCCAAGGGCGGGGTCATTGCTTTCACCAAGACCATGGCCCGCGAGATGGCCCGCTCGGGCGTGACGCTCAACGTGGTCTGCCCCGGGCCGACCGAGACGCCACTGCTCGAGGCACTCACGGGGGCTGGCGATCAGGGGGCACGGGTGCACGAAGGTCTGAAGCGGGCCATCCCGCTAGGCCGCCTCGGCCAGCCCGAGGACATCGCCGGCATCGTGACGTTCCTCGCCAGTGAGGAGGCGGGCTACATCACGGGCCAGGTGATTAGCGTCTCTGGCGGGCTCACCATGCACGGTTAGGGGGCGCGCCAGCGCTGTTTTCGGCTACAAGCCGGCCGCCGGCGGCGCACGGAACACGTTTACGCGCCGCCAGCCCCGGTCTAGAAGTGCCTACCTCCCATCAACACCCGGAATCGCCAGAGCATGTTCAAGAAGATCCTGATCGCCAACCGCGGCGAGATCGCCTGCCGCGTCATCAAGACTGCCCGGCGAATGGGGATCAGGACCGTTGCCGTCTATTCCGACGCCGACGCCCAGGCCATGCATGTCGAGATGGCCGACGAGGCCGTGCATATCGGGCCGCCACCCGCGGCGGAGTCGTACCTGGTGATCGACAAGATCGTCGCCGCCTGCAAGGCGACCGGCGCCGAGGCCGTGCATCCAGGTTACGGCTTCCTTTCCGAGCGGGAAGCCTTCCCGATTGCGCTTGCCAAGGAGGGGATCGTATTCATCGGGCCGAACCCCCGCGCGATTGCGGCCATGGGCGACAAGATCGAGTCCAAGAAGGCGGCTGCCGCTGCCCGGGTTTCCACGGTCCCCGGCCATCTTGGCGAGATCGCGAGCCCGGCCGAGGCCGTAAGGATCGCTGAAGAGATCGGCTATCCGGTGATGATCAAGGCCTCTGCCGGCGGCGGCGGCAAGGGCATGCGCATCGCCTATAGCCGCAAGGAATGCGAGGAAGGTTTTGCGCTCGCCCGTTCGGAGGCGAAGTCATCATTCGGCGATGACCGCGTCTTTATCGAGAAGTTCATCGAGAACCCGCGCCACATCGAGATCCAGGTGCTGGGCGACAAGCATGGCAACGTGATCCATCTCGGCGAGCGCGAATGCTCGATCCAACGGCGCAACCAGAAGGTCATCGAGGAAGCGCCTTCGCCCCTGCTCGACGAGAAGACGCGCAGGCTCATGGGTGAGCAGGCGGTGGCCCTCGCCAGGGCTGTCGGCTACGACAGCGCCGGAACGGTGGAGTTCGTCGCGGGGCAGGACCGCTCCTTCTATTTCCTCGAGATGAATACGCGCCTTCAGGTCGAGCATCCGGTAACCGAGATGGTGACCGGCATCGACCTCGTGGAGCAAATGATCCGCATCGCTGCCGGCGAGAAGCTCGCGATCAAACAGAAGGACGTGCGGCTCGATGGCTGGGCGGTCGAGAGCCGCATCTATGCCGAGGATCCCTTCCGCAACTTCCTGCCCTCGATCGGGCGTCTCGTGCGCTATTGCCCGCCACCCGAAGGTCCAGTGCACGGCGGGACGGTACGCAATGATACGGGCGTTGCGGAAGGCGGCGAGATCTCGATGTACTACGATCCGATGATCGCCAAGCTCGTCACGCACGCACCGACGCGCATCGGCGCCATCGATCTTCAGGCCCAGGCGCTCGACGCCTTCTATATCGACGGAATCCAGCACAACATTCCTTTCCTGACGGCCCTCATGCAGCATGAGCGCTGGCGCGAGGGGCGGCTCTCGACCAGCTTCATCGCCGAGGAGTATCCGAACGGCTTTGCGCCGCCGGCGGCGGATGGCTATGGGCTCGGCATCCTCGCCGCGGTCGCCGCTGCGATCGACCATCTCAACAACACGCGGCGCCGCCACATCACGCAGCAGATGGACGGCCAGCCCTTCACGTTCGCCAAGCGTCGCGTCGTGCGCATCGGCACGCGTGACGTGCATCTCGAGGTGACGGGCGGTGGCGATGCGCCGATCAAGGTAGCCAAGGTCAATGGTGATGGCACACTTGGGGCGCCCATCGAAGTGGTGTCGTCGTGGTGGCCGGGGCAGCCGGTGTGGACGGGCACAGTCGGCGGCGAGCAGGTCTCCGTGCAGGTGCGCCCGGTGCTCAACGGCGTGCATCTTTCCTACCGCGGCGCCGCCGGCGACATCCGCGTCTACACCGAAGCCGAGGCCGCCCTCGCCGCCTTGATGCCGGAAAAGGCGGCCGCCGACACCTCGAAGCTGCTGCTCTGCCCCATGCCCGGTCTCGTCAAGGCCATCCACGTGCGCGCGGGCCAGGATGTGAAGGCCGGCGACGCCCTCGCCGTTGTCGAAGCCATGAAGATGGAGAACGTGCTCCGCGCGGAGCGCGATGGCCTGGTGAAGAAGGTCAACGCCAAGGCCGGCGACAGTCTCGCCGTCGATGCCGTGATCCTCGAGTTTGCCTGAGGGCCGCCGGCGCGAGGCGGCGGACCGATCAGCCCTCGCCCTGGCTCAGATAGCGCTCGAGCCAGTGGATGTCGTAGAGGCCGTTGGCAATGTCGGGATGACGGGCAAGCTCGGTGAAGAGCGGGATCGTCGTCTCGATGCCGTCGATAACGAACTCCGAGAGGCACCGCCGCAGCCGCATGAGGCACTCGTTGCGGTTCTTACCGTGCACGATGAGCTTGCCGATCAGGCTGTCGTAGTTCGGTGGGATGCGATAGCCCTGGTAAACGCCCGAATCCACGCGCACGCCGAGCCCGCCAGGCGGGTGCCAGTACGTGATCTTGCCCGGCGAGGGTCGGAAGTTCGTCGGATTCTCGGCATTGATCCGGCACTCGATGGAGTGACCGGAGAACGTCACCTCCTCCTGCGTGACCGAGAGCGAGCCGCCCGAGGCGATTCGGATCTGCTCGAGCACGAGGTCGAGACCCGTGATCATCTCGGTCACCGGATGCTCAACCTGGAGTCGCGTATTCATCTCGATGAAGTAGAACTCACCGTCTTCGTAGAGGAACTCGACAGTACCGGCGCCGCGGTACTTCAGCTCCTTCATCGCGTTGGCGACGGTCATGCCGATCCGGTGGCGCTGCTCGGCATTCAGCGCCGGTGAGGGGGCTTCCTCGAGGATCTTCTGGTGGCGGCGCTGCAGTGAGCAGTCGCGCTCGCCAAGATGGATCGCATTTCCCTTGCCGTCGCCGAAAACCTGAAACTCGATGTGGCGCGGGTGCGTCAGGTACTTCTCGATATACACGCTGTCGTCGCCGAAGGCGGCCTTGGCCTCGGCGCGTGCGGTCCTGAAGGCGATCTCAAGGTCGTCGGCCGAGCGCGCCACCTTCATGCCGCGCCCGCCGCCGCCGGCCGCGGCCTTGAAGAGCACAGGAAAGCCCATGGATTTGGCGATGCGCAGCGCTTCCTTTTCGTTGGTGACGCCGCCGTCCGAGCCGGGCACGACCGGAATGCCGAGCCGCCTTGCGGTCTCCTTGGCCGCGATCTTGTCCCCCATGATCCGGATGTGCTCGGATGTCGGGCCGATGAAGGTGATGTCGTGCTCTTCGAGGATCTCGGCGAAACGCGCGTTCTCCGAGAGGAAGCCGTAGCCCGGATGGATGGCATCGGCACCGGTGATTTCGCAGGCGGCAAGCAGGCGCGGGATGTTGAGGTAGCTCTCGGAAGCCGGCGGCGGTCCGATGCACACGCTTTCGTCGGCAAGGCGCACGTGCATGGCATCAGCATCAGCCGTCGAGTGCACCGCTACGGTCGCGATGCCGAGTTCCTTGCAGGCGCGCTGGATCCGGAGCGCAATCTCGCCGCGATTGGCGATCAGAACCTTGTCGAACATGCCTCATCCTCGTCGCGCCGCGTCCTTCAATGGACGGCGCCCGGTCCTGCTACTCGATGATCACCAGCGGTTCGCCAAATTCGACGGGCTGGCCGTTCTCGATCAGGATCTCCTTGACCACCCCCGAGCGTGGCGCCGGGATGTGGTTCATCGTCTTCATGGCCTCGATGATGAGAAGGGTCTGGCCCTGGGTGACGCGGGTTCCGATGTCGACGAATGGCGGGGCGCCCGGCTCCGGCGCACGGTAGGCCGTGCCGACCATCGGAGACTTGACGCAGCCCGGATGACTCGCCGGGTCGGGGCCCGCCGGGCCAGCCGCGGGGGCCCCCGGCGCAGATGTCGGACTGACCGGTGCCGTTGGCGGGGCCGCGGGCACGCCGACTGCGTAGGCGGCGGGAGGCGCGGCATGGCGCGCAACCCGCACCTTGAGATCGTCCTTCTCGATCTCGATTTCGGTGAGACCGGTCTCGTTGAGGAGCTGGGCGAGATCCCGGATCAGGCCCTTGTCCAGGGCGTCGCGGTCCTTGATTTCCTTGGCCATGCTCAGGGTCCACAGATGAAGTTCAGAACTGGGCGCTCAGCTTTTCGCAGCGGCACTGAGGCGCGCGTGCAGTCCGTCGAGCGCGAGGAGATAGCCCTTGGGGCCGAAGCCGCAGATCACGCCGAACGCTGCCGGCGAGACGTAGGAGTGATGCCGGAATGCCTCGCGGCGAAAGATGTTGGAAAGATGAACCTCGACCACCGGCACCTCGGCGGCGGTGAGTGCGTCGAGAATGGCGACGGAGGTGTGCGTGTAGGCGCCGGCATTGAGGATGATCCCGCTCGCGCCGGTGCGCGCCTCCTGGATCCAGGTCACGAGCTCGCCCTCGCTGTTGGATTGGCGGAAGCTGATGGCGAGGCCGAGGCCGCGGGCGTGGCTCTCGACCAGCCGACGAACGTCGTCCAGCGTCTCGGAACCATAGATGTGCGGCTCCCGCAACCCGAGCATGTTGAGATTGGGGCCGTTCAGCACATAGACCGGCTTCACCATCGCCTCGCCTCGACACCTGGCCCGACCGTCGCCAAGGGACCGCCGGGGCCTGCGGCCCCGACGCCCGTCAGCATGCTGCACGTGCAATAGATCCAGCGTCCGTCTATCAGCTTATTCGGCGCTGCGATAGAGCCAGGTGTGGACCATTCCGCGGCGCATCGAGGACCCCCCAAGGCTCAGCGGGATGAGCCACGGCAGTCTATGCAAGTCAAGACCCTCGGCGCATGGCGCCGGCGCGCGTATGCTTCTCGAACGATCCCGCGCAGAGCGTCGCTCAGCAGACCTTGCAGCCGCCCTCCTTGCGGACGTCGGCAATGTGCTGAGACATGAGCTCGAGAAGGTTCTGCGGGGCGCCCGCGATGGCGCGGTCCGCGACGAGGAAGTGCGGTGTTCCCTGAATGCCCATGGACTGGGCCAGCTCGCGCACCCGGGCGATCTCCTTGGAGACCGCATCACTCTTCATGTCGGTCTTCAGCTTCGCGATGTCGAGGCCCGCCTTTTCGGCAGCGGCGAGCGCGGTTTGCTCATTGGCCTGGCCGCGCATGGTGAGAAGTGCCCGGTGAACCTCCCAGTACTTGCCCTGCGCCTTCGCCGCGAGGGCCACGCGCGTGGCTTCCTCGGAGCCTTTCGAGAGAATCGGCAGCTCCTTGAGGACGAGCTTCACCTTGGCATCCTTTTCGATCAGCTTGGCGAGATCGGTGAAGGCGCGCTTGCAGTAGCCGCAGTTGTAGTCGAAGAACTCGACGATCGTGATGTCGCCCTTGGGGTTGCCGGCAATCGGTGCGCCGGGGCTGCGATAGATCTCCTCGGACTGTGCGGCGATCGCGGCCTGCAGCCGCTTGGCCTGGATTTCCTCCATGCGCGCTTCGAGTGCGTGCTGCACCTCGAGGAACACCTCCGGGTTGGCGATGAGGTAGTCCTTGATGATGGCTTCGATCGCCTTGCGTTGCTCCGGCGAGAAGAGGTCGCCTGCCTTGGCGCCTGTCTCCGGCGCGGCGGCCTGGGCGAGCCGGATTGGCCCAGCGTTCTCCTGAGAATGGGCAGCCGGCTCGGCGGACGGCGCAGCAAGGGGCGCGATCATCAGGGTCGCGCCCAAGGCAAGCGCGGCGAGGCCGTTGAGGCGGCGCCCGCCGCATACGGTGTGAGTCATCGGGGAAGCGCCCTCCTTGGCGTTCATCTGCGGCAGCAGGGTTATAGCCTCAGCCGGGGATTTTGAAATTCACGATATCGCCAGCCCGGATCCAGTTCGGTGAGCCGTTCTTGAGGCGGGGCTGAGCACGCTTCGCGAAAATCTGGGCCTGTTTGAGATCGCCCTCGAGGAACAGCGCCTCCGCGGTCGCAAGATCGGCCTCGGGGAGTCGGTTCTGCTTGTAGAACGCATTGGCCAGGATGCGGTAGGCCTGCGGATTGGGGTCCTGAATGAGCGATTTGCGGGCCAAGCTGATGATCTCTTCGAGATTGCCGTCGTCGGATGTCACCATGGCCTGAGCAAGGCGGACGCTGATCAGGGGCGCATTGGGGCCTGCGAGCTGGGCGGCGCGCCTCATCACGGGCACAGCCTCGCGCGCCCTTCCCGAGCGCATCAGGAAGTCGGCCTTGACCTCATGGAAGTAGGGGTTGTTCGGCTGCTCCTTGATGAGCGCATCGATCAGCGGCAGCGCCCGGTCGACCCCGCTCAGGAAGAACGTCCCGATGGCGCGCCCGTAACGTGCGGGCAGCGACTGGTCCGACTGCGGGTAGCGGTTGAACACGATCCGCGGGCGGTCGAGATAGCCTGAGATCTTGGCGCGCATCATGTCGTGGCGGAGCTGGAGCGGCGCCGGGTCGCGCGTGTTCCAGTAGGGGCTCGCCTGGGCTGCCGGTCGCAGCTGTGTGATGCGGTCGGCGGCATAGGGATGACTGCGCGCGAAGAGGTTCTGCGGCGTCCGCTGCAGTGAATAGCTCTCCTCCTGCGCGAAGCGCTCGAAGGTTTCAATCATCCCGCGCCCCGACTGCTTGGTCGCGTTGAGATAGCGCAGTCCCGCCTGATCGGCGACGAGCTCCTGGCCGCGCCGCTGGCCAAGGAGGACACCCACGAAGAGGAACTGCGACAGAACGCCACGTGTCGGGTCCGAGGCGATCTTGGAGCGCAGCTCCGAGAGATGGGCGTTGGCGATATGCCCGGCTTCGTGCGCGATCACGCCGATGACCTGATTCGGCGTCTCCGAAGCTTGCAGCGTGCCGGTGTGGACGAAGACGTTGCGGCCATCGAGCACGAACGCGTTGAAGCTATCATGCCGGATGATCCGTATCGCAATGCGGCCCGATCCAAGGCCGGCAGCGCGGAAGATCGGCTGTGCATAGTCGTTCAGGAGCTGCTCGATCTCGGTGTCGCGGATGAAGCTCAGGCTTTGCGCCTCGGCCGGACGCGCCAGCGTCCCAAGCCCCGCAGCGAGCGCAAGTGCTGCAGCCGCCAGCCGGCCCCGCCAAGCCCGGATTTTCGGGTGATTCTGCATGGGCGAAACCATGGCCTGCCTATATGGCTCCATTATGCTGCGCGCAAAGTTAATGAGAGGTCGGACCGGGGTCAACGCGCGGCGCCAGTGACCTGCAGGAGCCGCAGGAAATCCGGCTGATTGCTGGACGATGTGCGCCGGTCGGCTAGGATGGCGATGGATCGAACCGCCGGGAGCGCAGCGTGATGGTTGCCGACACCCTTCCGATGCTCGAGCGCCGCCGGATCGAGGCGACGATCCTCAAGCATGTCTATGAGACTCTGAAGGAGAGCCACGGTGCCGAGGTCGCGACCCGCGCCGTCGCTGACGCTGTGCGACGCGCCGCCATCGAGCAGGCGCGCCAGCTCGCCGCAGCCGAGCCCGGCGGCAAGACGTCCATGCGCACGTTCATCGATCGCCAGGCGCAATGGCGGATGGGCGACGCACTGACGACCGAGACGCTGCACGAGAGCGACACGCGGTTCGATTTCAATGTCACGCGCTGCCGCTATGCCGAGATGTATCGTGAGATGGGCCTCGGCGAGATCGGCCACCTGCTCTCGTGCCAGCGCGACGGCACCTTTTGTGAGGGCTATGATCCGCGCCTGAAGATGACGCGGACACAGACCATCATGCAGGGGGCGAGCCACTGCGATTTCCGTTATCGCTGGATCGAAGGCGAAGGCGGCTGAGGCCGGGGCGGGACCGGCGATCGCACCCTGCAGCTTGTGCGGATCGGCCGACGGCCGCCGGGGTTGACCGGGGGCGCCATCGGCGCGATTCTGCAGCGGATTTCGGTTGGTTCACTGTGGCGCACGCGCGACGGTCAGGCGGCCTGGCTTGCCTACGAGGACCGGCTGGGACTGAACGGCGATCTCTTAGCAGGGCCGAGGCATGGGCAGGATTCCCGACTTCACGACCGTCCGTCTGAGCGCACCGTCCGCGGCTCCGGCGGCCCCCCCCGCGGCGACGTTCGAGACGCCCGAGGGCATCGTGCTCAAGTCGGTCTATACGGGCACCGACATCGCCGGCCTCGACTTCGTCGATACATTGCCGGGCATCGCGCCCTATCTGCGCGGGCCCTATCCGACCATGTACGTGACGCAGCCATGGACCATCCGCCAGTATGCGGGGTTCTCGACGGCGGAGGAGAGCAACGCCTTTTACCGGCGCAATATCGCTGCGGGCCAGAAGGGCCTGTCGGTGGCCTTCGATCTCGCGACGCACCGCGGCTATGACAGCGACCATCCGCGTGTGAAGGGGGACGTCGGCATGGCCGGCGTCGCGATCGACTCGATCCTCGACATGCGCACCCTGTTTGATGGCATCGACCTCTCGCAGATGTCCGTGTCGATGACCATGAACGGCGCCGTGCTGCCAGTGCTCGCGCTGTTCATCGTGGCGGGCGAGGAGCAGGGCGTGCCGCTCGCCAAGCTCTCCGGGACCATCCAGAACGACATTCTCAAGGAGTTCATGGTCCGCAATACGTACATCTATCCGCCCACGCCCTCGATGCGGATCATCTCGGACATCTTCGCCTACACCAGCGCGAACATGCCCAAGTTCAACTCGATCTCGATCTCCGGCTACCACATGCAGGAGGCCGGCGCGACGGCGGATCTCGAGCTCGCCTACACGCTCGCCGACGGCATCGAGTACGCACGCGCGGGCGTCGCCGCGGGTCTCGGCATCGACAAGTTCGCGCCACGGCTCTCCTTCTTCTGGGCGATCGGCATGAACTTCTTCATGGAGATTGCCAAGATGCGTGCCGCGCGCCTGCTCTGGGCGCGCCTCATCAAGTCGGAGTTCGCGCCGAGGGATGAGCGCTCTCTGTCGCTCAGGACGCACTGCCAGACCTCGGGCTGGAGCCTCACCGCGCAGGACGTCTTCAACAACGTCACGCGCACGTGCATCGAGGCCATGGCGGCGACCCAGGGCCACACGCAGTCGCTGCACACGAACGCGCTCGACGAGGCCATCGCGCTGCCGACCGACTTCTCGGCGCGTATTGCCCGCAACACCCAGCTCGTCCTCCAGCAGGAGAGCGGCACGACGCGCACCGCGGATCTCTGGGGCGGCAGCTACTATGTCGAGCGGCTGACCTACGAGCTTGCCGAGAAGGCGTGGTCGCACATCGAGGAAGTGGAGCGGCTCGGCGGCATGGCCAAGGCGATCGCCGCCGGCATCCCGAAGATGCGCATCGAGGAAGCGGCGGCGCGCACCCAGGCGCGGATCGACTCCGGCCGCCAGACGATCGTCGGCGTCAACAAGTACCGCGTGGCCAACGAGGCCGAGATCGAGATCCTCAAGGTCGACAATGTCAAGGTCCGCGAGCAGCAGCTCGCCAAGCTCGCGCGCCTCAAGGCCGAGCGGGATCCGGCAGCCGTTGCGGCCGCGCTGAATGCGCTGACCGAGGGCGCGAAGGGCGGCGCCAATCTGCTCGACCTCGCAGTGAAGGCCGCGCGCGCGAAAGCGACCGTCGGCGAGATCTCGGATGCGCTTGAGGTCGTGTTCGGCCGCCATCGCGCGGAGATCAGGGCCGTGTCGGGCGTCTATCGATCGGAGGCGAGCGCGATGACCAGTGCGTTCAGCAAGGTCCAGGGGCTCGTCGAGGCGTTCGAGCGCAACGATGGGCGCCGGCCGCGCATCCTGATCGCCAAGATCGGGCAGGACGGGCATGATCGCGGCCAGAAGGTGATTGCCACGGCGTTTGCGGACCTCGGCTTCGATGTCGACATCGGGCCGCTGTTCTCGACGCCGGAGGAGGTCGCGCGCCAGGCCGTCGAGAACGATGTGCACATCGTCGGCGTGTCATCGTTGGCGGCCGGACATCTGACCCTCGTGCCGGAGCTCAGGACCGCCCTCGAGGCGGAGGGTCGCGGTGACATCATGATCGTCGTCGGCGGCGTGATCCCGCCCGCTGATTATCCCGCGCTCTTCGAGGCAGGCGCGAAAGCCGTGTTCGGCCCAGGCACAAATATCGCCGAGGCAGCGGCCGACCTGCTCGTGAAGCTCAACGCCGCGCTTGGCTATGGGCCGAAGGCCGCGGCGGAGTAGGCGGTGCTCGCACCACACGCGTTAAAGGAGCGCTTGATCGCGCTCAGTGACGCCGCTCAGGCAGCGGTGTTTTCGGCTGGGCGTCCACGATGCCGCCCGCCTCACCACGGCAGCCGGCGAGGCAGACCGTGCAGATCATGCCCGTCGGGCAGCCGGGGACGTCGATATCCTGAAGCGGCCGCACGGACAGCGCACGGGCGCGCGGTCGCCGGGGTGCCGACGGATCGTCCGCGTCGCTCGCCATCTCTTTGCCGCGTGCGGCCTCGCGGCTGCGTACGCGCACGCCCGGAACGGGCATACTGCTGGGGTCATCGGCGCCCTGCGCGCCATGCTCTTCGCGCGACGTCTGCCTCCTCGCAGGGCCGTCCTGGTCCCATGCGCGGTCCTTGATCGTACGCACTCTGCCGCCGCGGGCCTCAGCATCATCAAAGCCGAATGCGGCGCCAGCGATGGCAACGGACATGG
>JBKBPL010000056.1:0-16743 GCA_046293075.1 Hyphomicrobiaceae bacterium
TCGATCTGACCGCAATCGACAATCACGATGTCGCAATCGACCCTCTTCTTCGCGAAGCGCTCGGCGCCATGCGGGGGCATGAGCCGCGCCCCGGTGAGGCTGCCATCATGGGCCGCTTCATAGTCTCAGCGGCGAGTTATCAAGGCCCGTCGCCCGCGACCACCGCGATGCAGATCCAGTCCTATCTGACGTGGATGACGGTTCCGCGCCTCAGCTGGTCGTTTCTCGCGCTGGACCAGGAGCGGGACTGGGGCGATCTCATGCGCTACATCGACTTTGCGCTGCTCGGTCGGGAGGTCACAGCCGTGCCGCCGCGGCGTTTCCGGCTCTTCGGGCACGACTGGCGCAAGGTTGGGCCGATCGCATGGTTCGAGATGATGGAGCGTCGGGAGCTGGAGACGCAGTTACGACCCGACGAACTGCGCTCGCCGGAGATCGAGGCCGTTGTCCTCTCCGAGATCCAGTTCCGGGATGCCGTGCGCCAGGCGCTGCGTCAGCTCTCGGACGAGCGGCAGCTGGCCACCAACCCGCTGCTGCGTGCGCGCCTCTTGATGACCGGCTCGACGCCGGCATCACCTGCCGCACTGCGGCAGGCGGTCGTCGCCGCAGCCGCCGCCCTGACGCAGAACCCCCGCGACGCGAAATTCCACCAGGCGCTTGATGTCACCTTCCTCCGCGCGGCGCCTTCCCAGGAAGCGGCCGCCGAGCGCCTTGGCCTACCCTTCGGGACTTATCGCTATCGGCTGGCGACGGCCGTCGACCGGGTCGCCGACATCCTCTGGCAACAGGAGCTCGCGGCACAGGGTTAGTTCCGCGGGCCGCAGATTCGGCAGCCGTTCGACTGGTTTTTCGACAGCCCCCGCATCCAGGGTCGGCCCAGCCTGCAGCACCATCGCAAGGAGGGCAGCATGCCGACCGATCCAGGCGTTCTCGCGAACATCGCCCGCGGCTCGAAGAAGCCGATCCCATTCCGATACTCCGCCCAGATCGAGGGCGATTTCGTCGTCTTTCTGATCGGCATGCGGATCAACAAGTGGTGGAAGCCGCACCGCTGGCTGCCCGTTCTCCGAGCCATGCGGCCCATGCTCGAGGAACTGGCGGCAGACCCGCAGAGCGGATTCCTCGGGCATCAATTTCTCGGCAACCTCTCGCTGGTCCAGTATTGGCGCTCCTTCGAGCACCTCGAGGCTTACGCGCGCGCGACAGACAAGAAGCACTGGCCTGCGTGGGTGAGCTTCAACCGCGCCATGAAGGGCTCGCGCGGCGATGTCGGCATCTGGCACGAGACCTATCTCGTCAGAGCCGGCGAATATGAGGCTGTCTACTCGGGCGTGCCCCGCCAGGGGCTCGGCGATGCCGGGCGCCTCCTCGATACGTCGGCGCCGCGCGAGACCGCACGCCTGAGACTGCGCGCCGGGGCACAATAACAAGATTGTGAGCCTCGCCGCCGAAGCCCTACTCCTCCAGCACCAGCACGCCGCGGCTCATTTCGGCGCGGCGGAGCTGGCCGAGGAAGCTCATGCCGAGCAGCGTTTTCGTGAGCTTGCCGGGCTCCGCGACGGCGGCGCGGACGTCGCGGACCATGATGTCCTCGAGAGCGACGCTGTCGAGGGTGACGATGGCCACGCGGGCCACGCCGTTGGCCGTGCTCACCCGGTGCGTGTAGTCGCTCTCGCGGACATGGATGCCGGCAGCGCGGGCGTCCTCGAAGGTCAGCGCCACGATCGAGGCGCCAGTGTCGACCATGGCCTGGAGGGCCCGGCCATTGACATAGATGCGCGAGTGGAAGTGCCCGTAGGCGCCGGCCTTCAGCTCGACCGTGCGCCCTGCGGTGGTGCGGCGCGCGTGGACCTCATCTCGGGCCGGATCGTCGGAGGCGAATGCGCGCCCGTCCGGCTCGGGCCGAGGCGGGGCATCCTCCCGGTACTCAATGCTGGGCCCCAGCAGATCGCGCACGACATCGGCGTTCATAAGGCCGACGGCGCCGACACCGGCGAGGCCGACCCAGACCGCCGCCAGCTTGAGGGCATTCGATGCGGAAGGCGACAGCGCCATGAGACCAACGGCTTCCCGCCTGAGTGCACAGCCGGGCGCCGCCAAGGAGTTGCCGGTGCCTTAACTCCGCAGCGTCAGAAATTCCCCGGAGAACTCATAAGAGCGCAGCCGGCTTAAGAAATTCATACCGAGCAGATTCTCCCGCAACGCCCCCGGGCGAGAGACCAGCGCATCCACACCGTCGACTTGTATCGATCCGATGGCAATGCTGGCGAGGCGCACGTGGGCGGCGTAGGTGATGCCGTTGGCCGTCTGGACCGGCACCGTATACCGCAGCCGACTTGTATCGACGCCGAGCCGGACGGCATCAGCCTCGCGAATGACGACGGTCGAAGCGCCGGTATCGACGAGCATCGCCATGTTCTGCCCGTTAACACGGGCGTTGACGATGAAATGCCCGTCGCGGCGCTTGCGAATGCGCACGGCTTGCGACCCCGGCGTGGCTGTCTCCACCGAAACGGCATTGCCCGGCGGGCTCAGCTCTCCCCTCACGCGATACGCGATATCTGTGATCTCATGACGATAGCTGTACCCAGCGACCAGGACGAAGGCGATGGCGGCCCAAGTGAAGAAGTCACGCGCCGCCTGGAGCGTGCGGCCACGATAGGACCCGGCGAGCGACAGCGTCACGACGACCAGGAAAGCGGCAATGAAGCCGGCGGCCGCCAGGTCCGGCCAGTCGAGGCCGAACAGCGTCGCATCGCCCGCAATGAGGAGAGCGAGCGCTCCAATCAGGACCATGAGGACAATCAGCCAGCCCATCGCATCAATCTCCAGCGCCGGATCGGGCCGCGGCCGCGGCAGCACGCTGCCGTTCGGGCAAGAGAGGCATGATTCTACGGCGCTCTGCGGGCGCGAGTGTGCTCCAGGCGGCGATTTCTGCAAGAGTTCGCCCGCAGCCGGCACAAAGGCCCGACCGCGAGTCGATCACACACGTCTGGATGCACGGACTTTCCATCTCGCTCCCGGGCCACTGCGCAGCGCGCCGCCGATCGCGAGAGCCGCATAGGCAGGCGCGGGCCGAGATCGATGTCGCTTAAGGCTCTAGATAGGATGAGGGGGAACGGGTAGCAATGTGCGGCAGGCAGGGCTGTCCTTCGTACGTCGCGCCCTGCGTTTGGCGCGGGCCGGCTTGTCCGGTCAGTTCATCATGGCCGCGTGAGGCGCACGCCCACTGGCGCGCGCCGGCCTCTCCCAATCCGCATATCCCGCAGCGGACCGGTGCCGCTCCTGTCCGAGCGGCTGCAGCGGCGGCAGGGCTTCCATGACCCGCTGACGCGGGATCGTGACGAGCACCTCCGTGCCCTTGCGCAGCTCCGAACGAAGCTCGAAGACGCCCTCGTGCAGCTCGACGAGGCTTTTCACGATCGGGAGGCCGAGCCCGGTGCCGCCTTCGGCGTTCTCGTGCGCCAGCGAGCCCTGGCCGAAGGCCTGCATGATGCGAGGGATCTCCTCGCGCGGGATCCCGGGACCCGTATCGCGGATGCTGAGTGTCTGCCCGCCGGCCGGATTGCGATGAACACTGAGCGTGATCCGCCCGCCCTTTGGCGTGAACTTGAGGGCATTCGAAAGCAAATTGAGACAGATCTGGCGCATGGCGCGCTCGTCCGCCCAGATCATGGGCAGCGTATGGTCGAGATCCAAGTCGATGGTCAGGTTCTTGCTCTCGGCGCGGAGCTTCAGCAGTCGGTGGCAGTCATCGGCGACGTCAACGAGGCGGATGGGGGCCTCGTTCAGATCGTAGCGGCCAGCCTCGATGCGCGAGATATCGAGGATCTCGTTGATGAGGTGGAGGAGGTGGCTGCCGCTGTAGTGCACGTTGGCCGCATACTCCTTGTAGGTCGGGTTCCTCATCGGCCCGAGCAACTCGGCCTTCATGACCTCGGAGAATCCGAGGATCGCATTGAGCGGCGTCCTGAGCTCATGGCTCATAGTGGCGAGGAAGCGCGACTTGGCGATGTTCGCCGCCTCAGCGCGCCGGCGCGCTTCGTCGGACGTCGCTTTCTCCTGCTCGAGTTCGGCGATGAGCGCGTCCTTCTCGGCCCGATACTCGAGCATGGCGAGCGCAGTCGAGTTGAGACCCTTGGCGAGGAAAATGAAGTAGACGTGCACGCCGAGCGCCATAGAGGCCATGGCCCAGTAGAAGGGGTGGCCGAGCAGCAGCAGGCGGACAACGACGGCGATCGTCATCGGGATGGTGCCGACGTAGAGGATCGGCAGCGCGGTCGACGCAAAGGTCATGCGGATCGCAAGGACGACGATCAGCGAGGCGAACAGGAAGACGTGGGAAGCAGAATCGGTTGCACCTAAGCCGACGAGCGCAAAGCCGGCCCACACGACGCCGTTGACGGTCTCGGCGAGGATAAGGCGACGGCGCCAGAGCCTGACGTTGACCTCATGGCGCGGCAGCGCGACAAAGCGGCGGCACAACTCGAGCAGCGCGACCTTGGCGCCGATCACCATTGCGAGCCAGAGGACCGCCTCGGTCTTGGTCGCCCAGAACATCGAGGCGAGGGAGAAGATCACCGCGAGGAGCTGGATGGTCGCGACCGCGCTGAGCTCGTTGCGTACGAACATCAGCAGCATCTCGTACTCGAACTCCGGCTTGCCCTCGCCGTCGAGGGCCAGGCGCCGGCGCACGTCGCGCACCTGAAAGCCCGGATGCGCCCGCACAATGCGCGGCCGGCGGGGGCTGGCGCCCGCTTCCGCTATGGTGGTGCTGACCGATGCCACGTGGCCACCCCGAAATCCCTCGCGGGAATAACATCACGCCGCAGACCTGACCGTGTCACACGCCGCTGCCTTGCGACCAGCCGAGCATCCCGCGCGCCGAGCTTTCTCCTCAGCGTGAGAATGATCTGCAAATGCTAACTTCGCGTTTACTCTGATCCAAAGGTTATAATTACATTGCCTATAACGTGAATTTTCAGTTCCTATTTGGTGCATGTCGCACTGCGCGCGGCGGCTGGTCCCGTGCCACATTCGGCCGGCATTGCGCCCTCACGCGCGCTCGACTAGGACTAGGCCCATCGTTTCCCCTAGCTGGAGACCCCTCCCATGAAGCTCCTCGAGACCCGGGTGGCCCCCAATCCGCGCCGCGTGCGCATCTTCCTTGCCGAGAAAGGCATCCAGGTCCCGACCGAAGAGCTCGACCTCATGAAGGGGGAGCTCAAGACCGAAGGCTTCACGAAACTGAACCGGCTTCAACGGGTGCCCGTGCTCCAGCTCGACGACGGCACAGCCATCTCTGAGTCGATCGCCATCTGCCGGTACTTCGAAGAGTTGCAGCCGGAACCGCCGCTGTTTGGGACGGGGGCCCTTGGCAAGGCCCTGGTCGAGATGTGGCAGCGGCGGGTGGAGCTCAACCTCCTCGGTCCGGTGGCCGCCGCCTTCCGGCACCTGCACCCCGCGATGGCGCCCTTCGAGGTCCCCCAGGTTCCGGCCTGGGGTGAGGCCAACAAGGCCAAGGCGCACGAGATGCTGCAGGTGCTCGACGAGCAGCTCGCCGGCAGCCGTTTCATCGCCGGCGATGCCTATTCCGTCGCCGACATTACGGCGCTCGTCGCCATGGATTTCATGAAGCCGGCGCGCGTCCCGCGCCCCGAGGGCCTCGCCAATGTTGAGCGCTGGTACGCCGAAGTTGCAGCGCGGCCGAGCGCCAAGGCGTGACGCCCCCAGCGCCAACCCGGGGTGATGAATCTGTGATGAGGCTGAGCATCGTCGGGTGCGGCGACGCCTTCGGCTCGGGCGGGCGGCTGCAAGCCGGCTATCACGTCGATCTCGGCCATCACCGCTTCCTCATCGACTGCGGCGCGACGAGCCTGATCGGCCTCAACCGTCTCGGCCTCGACCCCAACGGCATTGCCACGATCTTCCTCTCGCACCTGCATGGCGATCACTTTGCCGGGCTCGTGTGGTGGATCCTGCACGCACAGCACATTGCCAGGCGCACCGTGCCGCTCACGGTCATCGGGCCGCCGGGGGTCGAGGCGCGCGTCCTGCAGACCGCCGAGCTGCTGTTCCCCGGCTCGACCAAGATCGAGCGCCGCTATCCGCTGATCTTCAGGGAATGCCGCGCCGGCGAGCCGCTGGTCGAAGGGCCCGTGATGGTCACGGCGTGGGAGGTCTCTCATCCCTCGGGGGCGCCCTCGCACGCGCTGCGCTTCGAAACCGGTGGCAAGGTTCTCGCCTTCTCAGGCGATACCGAATGGGTCGAGGCGCTCGTTCCGGTCAGCGCCGGCGCCGACCTCTTCATTGCCGAATGCTACGCCTTCGACGGTGCGGTGCGCTATCACACGAGCTGGAAGATCCTCGAAGAGAACCTGCCGCAGATCGCGGCCAGACGGCTGCTGCTCACGCACATGAACGCTGCGATGCTCGCGCGCCGTCATGAGATCACTCTGCCGAACATCATCATCGCTGAGGACGGTCTCGTCATCGACATATGACGCGCGCGCGATCAGCACGAGCCTCGCGCCGCACTCTCGACGCGCTCGTCGCAGAGATCCGTGCCTGCCGCCTGTGCCGCGATGCCCCGCACAGCGCGCCCCTGCCGCACGAGCCCCGCCCGGTCCTGCGCGTCAGCACGACGGCGCGCATCGGCGTCTTCGGGCAAGCGCCGGGCACGCGCGTTCACGCCTCGGGTACGCCCTTCACGGACCCTTCGGGCGTGCGACTGCGCCAATGGATGGGCGTAACGGACGAAGAATTCTATGACGTGAGCCGCGTCGCGATCATTCCCATGGGCTTCTGCTTTCCAGGGCTCGATGCCAAGGGGGGCGACCTGCCGCCGCGGCGGGAGTGCGCGCCGCTGTGGCGCGGGCGGCTCATGGCGGCGCTGCCGGAGCTGGAGCTGGTGCTGCTCGTCGGGCAGTACGCGCAGCGCTGGCATCTGGGCGACGACGCCCGTCGCGATCTCACCGGCACGGTACAGCGCTGGCGCGAGATCGTCGCGCGTCCCGGCCGCCCTGTGATGGTGCCGCTGCCGCATCCCTCATGGCGCAACAACGCTTGGATCAAAGGCCATCCATGGTTCGAGGCGGAGTTGCTGCCGTGGCTTAGGCAAGCCGTCCGCCTGCGCTTGGCTGCGCAGGCGCGCGACGCGGAGCCGTCTTAGCCGCGGCGAGGGATCGCGCGCCACCGGCCGGATGTTCAGCTCAGCTCGTGAATTCGGAAGTTGAGCCCACCGCGCGGGGTCAATGTCACGGTGGCATTGATGCCAGGGTGCTCGCTCGCGGGACTGATGCCATTGCCGACGTACTCGGGTCGGAAGCGGCGCAGCAGCATGGAGAGTGCGAGGGTGTTCTCGACCTGGCTCATGGCCCCGCCGATGCATGAGCGCTTGCCACCGCCGAAAGGAAGGTATGTGTAGGGTCGGCGCTTCTTCACGGCGTCGCCCATGAAGCGCTCAGGGCGGAAGGCCTCGGGCTCCTCCCAGAAGCGCGGATCGTGATGCGCGCCGTAGGCGAAGAGTACGACGCGGTCGCCGGCATTGATCTGCTTGCCGCCGATCTCGTCGTCCTTGGCGGCGACGCGGATCAGGCCCCAGATCGGCGGATAGAAGCGCATGGTCTCCTGGATGACCGCGCGCGTATAGGCAAGCGCCGGATAGTCGGCGGCGGTCGGATCGCGCGTGCCATAGACCGCCTCGCCCTCGCGGCGGATGCGTTCGACGATTTCCGGACTGCGGGAGGCCTCATACAAGGCCCACGCGAGCGTCAGCGCCGTCGTCTCCGTGCCGGCCCAGAGATACTGCTTGAGTTCGTCAATGGCCTGCTGCTCGTCGAATTCCGGCACATTCGGATCGGCGGTCACCGCCTGGATCATCTTCAGAAGCGTGCGCTCGCGCTCCTCGCGCGGCTTTGCGGCGAAAATGGCGGGCGGCACGCTGGCCCACGCGGCCATCGCCTTGGCGGCGCTCTCCTCGGTGATCTCGAACTCGGCGCCGGCCACCTTCTTGAGGCGGATCGACTTGTGGTTCATCACATCGGTGTAGGTCTTCACGCACTTGAAGACGAAGTGCGGGTTGAACGGCATGTCGCGGTCGAAGAGCGCCTTGCAGATCATGTCGGCGGCGAGCGTCCAGGTCTGCTCGACCATCTCGACGCTCTCACCGGTACGCGCGAGCTCCGCCCAGTTGTCCATCTTGGTGCGGATCGCCTGCAGGAAGTACGGGATGTACTCGGCGAACATGTCCGGGTGGAAGGCCGGCTGCTGCGGCATCCGGATCTTCTGCCAGAGCACGCCATCGTGCGTGATCATCGCTTTGCCGAAGATCGGCTTCAGGCCGTCGAAGTACTTGATGTAGTCGTCGGCCTTGGTGACCAGGACGCGCTTGAAGTGCTCCGGCTCGGAGAGGAAGACGACACGCTCGTTGGCCATGGTGACGGCGATGACGCCGCCGTAGCGCTGCGTGAGCTGGCGCAGCACAGCCATCGGATTCGCTGCCGCGCCCTTATGCAGGGCCGAGAGCTTGAACCAGATGCTCTCCTGTTCGCCAAGACCGGCCGCGTGCTGCGCGGTCGCAACCAAGCTCCCATCCTGGAGCGGGCCATCTGTGGCCAGCGTGTGGCTCGCGGTCATTGCGTGCGTTCCTGCTACCTGCGCTGAAGCGCAGGACATCGAGGTTGTCTCCGCCCGACCGGCGTTTTCCTACCCCCGGCAATTGAGGGCATCTGGCGTGCCCTTGGCGTGCCTCGGGTCTCGTAGCACCGGCCCGGCCGGGCTGTCCACGCGCGGTCACAATGCTGCTGCTTTTTGGCGCAGCGTGTATCCGAAACGCTTTAGCTTTGGATGTTTTCTAGCCCGGCCTGACGCAATCGGGCGAGATCAGACAGCCTGTTTGGTTAACAGCGCTCAAGATCCGCACGCGCCCGTCCTCCAGCCGCGCGGCGCCAGTGGCCACGAGCGCGAGGGCGCGCGGGTAGATCACGTGCTCCACCGTGAGAACGCGCGCGGCAAGGCTGTCGGGCGTATCCCCGTCCACGACCGGAACGGCGGCTTGGGCGATGATCGGTCCCGCATCCATCTCCGCGACCACATAGTGCACCGTGCAACCGGCGATGCGGACCCCGTCGGCGAGTGCCCGGGCGTGGGTGTGCAATCCCGGGTAGAGCGGCAGCAGCGAGGGGTGGATATTGATCATGCGCCCGGCCCAGCGCGCCACGAAGCCCGCCGTCATGAGCCGCATAAAGCCTGCGCACGCGATGAGCTCGACCCCCTCCGCAGCCAGCACACCATGGAGCGCCTGCTCGAAGTCCTCCCGGGTTGCATACGCCTTGTGGTCTACGGCATGGGCCGCAAGGCCCTGCGCGCGGGCCCAGGTGAGGCCGGCGGCACCCGGCCGGTTGGAGACAACGCACGCGATCTCGGCGGGATAATCAGCCGCGCGTGCTGCGGCGACGAGCGCCATCATGTTCGAGCCCCGGCCCGAGATGAGGACGCCGACACGCCGGCGCCCAGTCACGACGAATACCTCAGCTGACCGACATAGTGCACGGCTTCGGCCCTGCCCTTACCCTTGGCCTCGCTGAGGATGCCTCGCGCGGGCGCGATGCGACCGATGATCATCGGCGCCTCGCCGGCATCACGCAGCTCCTGCAAGACCGCACCTGCCCGCGTCCGATCCGCGACGATGACAAGACCGATGCCACAGTTGAAGGTACGCAGCATCTCTGCATCGTCGAGATTGCCGGCCGTCTTCAGCCAGCCGAAGACCGCGGGCGGGATCCACGCGCCGAGGTCGATCTCCGCGCCGACCTGCTCGGGAAGGATGCGCGGTACGTTCTCTGAAAGACCGCCACCGGTGATGTGCGCCATGGCCTTGATGGCGCCGGCGGGACCGCCGCCTCCGGTGGCGCGCAGCGTCGCCAGCACGGGCTTGACGTAGATGCGCGTCGGCGTGAGGAGGTTCGTCGCGAGCGGCGTCTCGGGCGCATAGGGCGCCGGCGCCTCCCACTCGAGGCTGGCGCCAGCGACGAGCTTGCGCACCAGCGAATAGCCATTGGAATGGACGCCCGACGACGGCAGGCCAATGAGCAGGTCGCCGACCGCCATGTCGGTGCGCGGCAGCACCGCGTCACGCTCGACGGCCCCAACGGCGAACCCGGCAAGATCGTAGTCACGACCGCCGTACATGCCTGGCATCTCTGCGGTCTCACCGCCGATCAGGGCGCAGCCTGCCTCGTGGCAGCCGGCCGCAATGCCGGCGATCACCTCCCGGGCAACCGCCACGTCCAACTTGCCGGTAGCGAAATAGTCAAGGAAGAACAGGGGCTCAGCCCCCTGCACGAGCAGATCGTTGACGCACATAGCGACGAGATCGACGCCGATCGTCGCGTGCTGGCCGGTCTCGATGGCGATCCTGAGCTTGGTGCCGACACCGTCGTTGGCCGCAACGAGGATCGGGTCCTTATAACCTGCCGCCTTGAGGTCGAAGAGCCCGCCAAAGCCGCCGAGATCGGCATCGGCGCCCGGCCGCCGCGTCGCCCTGACGAGCGGCTTGATCGCGGCAACAAGCGCATTGCCGGCATCGATATCGACGCCGGAATCGCGGTAGGTGACGGCGGCGTTGGGGTCCGCGCGGGCACCGTTGTGGCTCATCGAGGTCATCGCACCCTCACAGAGGTCGGCTGCGGCCCCTGAGATCGCGGCGTTCGCGCCACGGCGGGACAGGGACTTGGGACGATCCGCGGCCTCCAGGCACTTTGCCCGCCGCCAACCCTACTTTCGCCCCAATGGTCATGGCCCAACTGATGGCGATTGTGCGGGGCAATAGCAATCCGTGATGCGTAAGGCAACTCACGGGTGGGTCGGGTTGTCCCCAGCAGAAGACAATTTGGCGGGACCTGGGACCGTTGGGCACCATGAGAGGCTTCTTGAGCACCGCCGGCGTTGGCGCCGGCAGCCCGCCACAGGCGGTTGCGCGCGCAAGGCGGGCGTTCTACGGCGCGGCGGCGGGCCTGCTCGTCAACCTCGCCGCGGGGACGGCATCAGCGGAGGACTCCAAAGTCTTCATCGTTGGCAACTACCCCGTCGAGGCAAGCGCCGCCGATGCCGTGAAGGCCAAAGAGCAGGCGATCGCCGATGGCCAGCAGGCAGCCTTCCGCTCGCTGCTGAAGCGCATCGTGCCCGTCACCTCCTATGTCCGGCTGAAACAGGTCAGGACGACCCCGGCGGCGCCGCTGATCGAGGGCCTTTCGGTCCGGTCCGAGCGCAATTCGGCGACCGAGTATATCGCGACCTACGACTTCTCGTTCCAGCCTGCGGCCGTCCAGCGGCTCCTCGAAACGCATGGCATCCCCTATGTCGATAAGCAGGCGCCGCGCATCGTGATCGTCCCGATCTACCGCGCCGAGCGCCAGCCGGCCAACGTCATCGCCGAGGCGAGCGACACTTGGACCTCCGCGTGGCGCGGCCTGGACCTCGCCAACACGCTCACCCCGATCACGCTCGGTCAGCCGAAGCCGACGCTGCATCCGGACACCATCAGCGCGGCACTTGCCGGTGATGGCGGCGCCCAGCGCGCGGTCGCAGGCGAGTATCAGACCTCACTGGTGGTGCTGGCCGTCCTGGAGCCCAGCGCTGACGGCAGGAAGGCCACCGTTTCGCTCGGCGGCCAGGATGCGGTGGGCCCATTGGCGCTCACGCGCACTTATCGGCTCGACGGGGATCTTGCCTATACCGCGGAGCTGGCTGCGGTCGTCGCGCTCGGCGTGCTCGAGGGCCGCTGGAAGGCGGCGAACACGCATCTCGCCGCCGCGCACGGGCCTGCACAGGACGGCTTCGGCCCCCTTCCAGGGGCCGCCTATGGCGAAGGCCCATCGCGCTATGGCGCCCGCGGTGGCACGGCCAAGCCGGGTGGGATAATCCGTCTCTCCGTTTCATTCCGGGGCATGGGCGAGTGGCAGCAGATCAGCCAGCGCTTGGCATCGACGCCCGGCGTGGACAATCTGGAGGTGGAGGGTCTCTCCGCGCGCAGTGCCCGGATCGCGCTAAGCTTTCCCGGCAGCCCTGATGATCTCGCCCGCGCGCTTTCGGACCAGGGCCTCAGCCTGCGCAGCGGCCCCGACGGGCTCATTCTCTCGGGGCGCTAAGCCCGGGTTCTCGCTTCCGGGGCGCCGCGCCAACGTGCCTGTTGCGCTTGGCCCGGAACCTGCTATGCCCTCGACACTCCCCTGCTCAGACTGGGTTCCGATACGATCGCGATGAATGTCGTCACTTCGACCGACGGGCTTGCCGCCCTTTGCCGCGAGCTCGCACAAAGTCCTTATGTCGCCGTCGACACCGAGTTCATGCGCGAGCAGACCTTCTGGCCGAAGCTGTGCCTCATCCAGCTCGCCGGCCCGGACGCCGAGGCGATCGTCGACCCCCTTGCCGAGGGCCTCGACCTTGCACCCTTCTGGGCGCTGATGACGAACCATGACGTGGTCAAGGTCTTCCACGCCGCGCGTCAGGATCTCGAAATCGTCCACGTCAAGACCGGCGCGCTGCCGGCGCCGGTATTCGATACGCAGGTCGCGGCCATGGTCTGCGGCTTCGGCGACAGCATCAGCTACGTCAATCTCGTCAAGCGCATCAGCGGCGAGGACCTCGACAAGACCTCCCGCTTCACCGACTGGAGCCGCCGCCCGCTCAGCCAGAAGCAGCTCCATTATGCGCTCGGCGACGTAACGCACCTGCGCAAGGTTTACACACGCCTCAAGGACATGCTCGAGACCTCGGGTCGTGCCCATTGGCTCGACGAGGAAATGGCGACGCTGCTCGATCCCGCCACCTACGAGACCTTGCCCGAGGAAGCCTGGCGCCGCCTCAAGCTCAAGGTGCGCGGCCGCAAGTCTCTCGCCGTGCTGATCGAGCTGGCGGCCTGGCGCGAGCGCGCCGCCCAGACACAGGACGTGCCGCGCAGCCGCATCATCCGCGACGAGGCGCTCTACGATATCGCGAACCAGATGCCGACCGAGACAAAGCAGCTCGCCGAGCTGCGCACGCTGAGCGACGGCTTCTCGCGCTCGCAGCGCGCCAAGGAGATCATCGCTGCGGTGAGGCGCGGCCTTGAGCGGGACCCGGCGACGCTGCCGCCCATGAACTCGCATCACCCCTCCTCTGGCGACGTCAATGCCTTGTGCGACATGCTGCGCGTGCTGCTCAAGGCGGCCGCGCAGCGCCACAAGGTGGCGCCGCGGCTCATCGCTGATGCCGACGATATCGAGGCGATCGCGAGCCAGCGCAACCCGGACGTACCGGCGCTCAAGGGGTGGCGGCGCGAGCTTTTCGGGGAGGATGCATTGCGCCTCAAGCGCGGCGAGCTGGCGCTCAGCGTCCGCAATGGTGAGGTCGTCACCGTCCCGGCGGCGAAGGCATAGCTCGTCTCCGATCCGCGAATGGCAGGCCGTCGGCGCCATCCAGCTCTTGCGCCTGAGATCGCCGGCGGCACCGTCTAGCGGCGACCGCGCGAGCGCTTTATAAGGCTTCCAATCGCCCGGTCGCCGTCCTTGGGGCCCCCCCGACGGACGGTGCTTGCCGTGCACTCACGTGCCCGGGTCCCGACAACCTCGATCGACTGCCGGATGGCTGCAGGAGACGTGCCCGTCATGACCCTCACCCCCACCTCACTCGACAGCTTCAAGTGCCGCAAGGTCCTCAAGGTCGGCGACAAATCCTATGAGATCTTCTCGTTGCCGGATGCCGAGCGCAACGGCCTTCCCGGGATCTCGAAGCTGCCGTTCTCGCTGAAAGTGCTGCTTGAGAACCTGCTCCGCTACGAGGACGGGCGGTCGGTCAAGGCGGCGGACATCAAGGCCATGGCGGCCTGGCTCACCAGCAAGACCTCGAAGGCTGAGATTGCCTACCGCCCGGCCCGCGTGCTGCTGCAGGACTTCACCGGCGTGCCCTGCGTCGTCGATCTCGCCGCCATGCGCGATGCCATGCAGACGATGGGCGGCGATCCCTCGAAGATCAACCCGCTGGTGCCGGTGGACCTCGTCATCGATCACTCAGTGATGGTCGACTTCTTCGGTACGCCCGACGCTTTCCGGAAGAACGTCGATATTGAGTACGAGCGCAACAAGGAGCGCTACGAGTTCCTGCGCTGGGGCGGCTCGGCCTTCAACAACTTCCGCGTCGTGCCGCCGGGCACGGGCATCTGCCACCAGGTGAACCTCGAGTACCTCGGCCAGACCGTGTGGACCAAGGAGGCCGGCGGCATCACCCAGGCCTTCCCCGACACCTGCATTGGCACGGACAGCCACACCACCATGATCAATGGCCTCTCGGTGCTCGGCTGGGGCGTCGGGGGCATCGAGGCCGAGGCCGCCATGCTCGGCCAGCCGGTGGCGATGGTCATTCCCGAGGTGATCGGCTTCCGCCTCAAGGGCTCGCTCAAGGAAGGCATCACTGCGACGGACCTCGTGCTGACCTGCACGCAGATGCTGAGGAAGCGCGGCGTTGTCGAGAAGTTCGTCGAGTTCTTCGGCGACGGCCTCGACCATCTCTCGCTCGAGGATCGCGCGACGATCGCGAATATGGCGCCGGAATACGGCGCGACGTGCGGCTTCTTCCCGACCGATGCCGACACCATCAAGTACCTGACCGCGACCGGGCGTTCCAAGGAGCGCGTGGCCCTCGTCGAAGCCTACTGCAAGGCACAGGGCCTGTGGCGCCAGCCGGGCCACGAGCCGGTCTTCACCGACGTGCTCGAACTCGATCTCTCGGCGGTCGAGCCCTCGATGGCCGGACCGAAGCGGCCGCAGGATCGCGTCGCGCTCAAGGATGCCAAGGCCGGCTTTGCCCAGGCGCTTCCGGATATCGTGAAGGGCGCAACCATCGGCGCCAAGGTTCCGTTGGGCGAAACGGGCTATAGCCTCGGCAGCGGCGACGTGGTGATCGCCGCCATCACCTCGTGCACCAATACCTCCAACCCATCGGTGCTGGTCGCTGCCGGGCTCGTTGCCCGCAATGCGCACGCCAAGGGGCTCACGGTGAAGCCCTGGGTCAAGACGTCGTTCGCGCCGGGCTCGCAGGTCGTCACGGACTATCTCACCAAGGCGGGCCTGCAGGCGGAGCTCGATGCGCTCGGATTCAATCTCACGGGTTACGGCTGCACGGTCTGCATCGGCAATAGCGGCCCGCTGCCTGAGCCCGTCTCGAAGGCGATCGCCGACGGCAATCTCGTCGCCGCCGCCGTGCTCTCGGGCAACCGCAACTTCGAGGGCCGCGTGCACGCCGAGGTCAAGGCGAACTACCTCGCCTCGCCGCCACTTGTCGTCGCCTATGCGCTCGCCGGCACCATGAACATCGATCTCACCAGCGAGCCGATCGGCAAGGACCAGGAGGGCCGGGACGTCTACCTCCGCGACATCTGGCCGACGTCGGCCGAGATCGCCTCGATCGTGCGCGCGACGGTCACGCCCGACACGTTCGCCTCGCGCTATGCCGACGTCTTCAAGGGCGACGAGAAGTGGCAGTCTCTCGGCAAGGCGCGCGCGAGCCTCACCTACGGCTGGAACACCGTCTCGACCTACGTGCAGAACCCGCCGTACTTCGAGGGGATCACCATGGAGCCGAAGCCGATCGGCGATATCGTGAACGCGCGCATCCTCGGCCTCTTCGGCGACTCGATCACGACCGACCACATCTCGCCCGCCGGCTCGATCAAGCGCGATGGCCCCGCCGGCACCTACCTGATCGAGCGCCAGGTGCGCCCCGCCGACTTCAACTCCTACGGCGCCCGGCGCGGCAACCACGAGGTCATGATGCGCGGCACGTTCGCCAACATCCGCATCAAGAACCTCATGCTCGGCGGGAAGGAAGGCGGCAACACCATCCACTATCCCGATGGCCAGGAGGCCTCGATCTATGACGTCGCGATGCAGTACAAGGCCGAGGGCGTGCCGCTGGTCGTGTTCGGCGGCAAGGAGTACGGCACGGGGTCATCGCGCGACTGGGCGGCCAAGGGCACGGCGCTGCTCGGCATTCGAGCGGTGATCGTGCAGTCCTTCGAGCGCATCCACCGCTCGAACCTCGTCGGCATGGGCGTGCTGCCGCTCGTCTTCGAGGACGGGCTCTCATGGCAGGACATCGGCCTCACCGGCAAGGAGCAGGTGACGATCCCCGGCCTCGCCGAGCTGAAGCCGCGCCAGAAGGTGATCATCCAGCTGACGTACGAGGACGGCGTTACGCGCGACGTGCCGACGCTCTGCCGGATCGATACCGAGGATGAGCTCAACTACTATCGCCACGGCGGCATTCTGCACTACGTGCTGCGCAACCTCGCCGCGGCCTGAGCAGTCACCAGACCAGTCAAGGGCGCGGGGCAAGTCCATGCGCCGATGACGGAACGTCAAGAAGCTCCTGTCCGGTCGGACAGGAGCTTTTTCCTTGCGCGCCGTGCAGCGTATGGAACGTGACAGCGAGATCCGGCAGCACGAAGGAGAGAGCCGGCTCCCGCTTTCTTCCTTCCGCGCCGAAAGCAGAAAGGGCCGCCCGAGGGGCGGCCCTTCCGGTAGCTCTTGTCTCGATCAGACGCGCATCAGAAGCGGATGCGGGTGCCGACCTGGACAAGGTGGAGGTCCTCGGCCGCGGTAGCTGGGACGGGGCCGCAGATCAAGCAGTCACCGCTCAGGCTGTAGTTCTTGTAGGCGACCCAGAACTCCATCGCCGCCGCATCGACGTGCTGGACGATGCCGACGC
>JBKBPL010000057.1:0-16225 GCA_046293075.1 Hyphomicrobiaceae bacterium
CCGCGGATCACATCAGGGCCAGCGGTCATGCACCGCGCAAACAGGCCGGACACATGACTTGCACCCGACCGCGAGCAACTACGTCAGATTCCTCTTGCAACGCGGGCGTCGTCCACACATGCCCCCTCGGCGCCACGAGGAATTGCCCCCTCCTCGGGTAGCTGAGGAGAGCCTGCATGAACTCAGAGCGAATCGCCGGAAGCCCGTCGTGGAAGGATCCACGGGGGAGGCGATGAAGACGCCGGACGACGTGGCGGCGATGTTGTGCTTGAAGGCCTGCGGCTGGGGCATCAAGCGGATTGCCCGTGAGCTGGGCTGCAGCCATCACACGGTGAAGTATTACGTGGCGGCGGGCGGCGTGGTGCCGTTCAGTGTGCCGCGACGGCCGAAGATGCTCGACGGACAGGAGGACTGGCTGCGCGAGCGTTTCTTAAGGCATCGCGGCAACGCCGACGTCGTGCGCCAGGAGCTTCTCGCCGAGAAGGGTCTTGCTGTCAGCCTGCGAACGCTGCAGCGGGCCTTGCAGCCCTACCGCCAGGCGCTGAAGGCCGAGGCGCTGGCGACGATACGCTTCGAGACGCCGCCGGGCCGGCAGCTGCAGATCGACTTCGGCGAGCGGCTGGTCGAGATCGGCGGCACCAAGGTCAAGGCGTTCGTGTTCGTGGCGACGCTGGGCCACTCGCGGCGCTGCCATGTCCGGGTGTTCCGCCATGTGAAGCAGGAGAGCTGGTTCTCAGGGCTGGAGAGCGCATTCATGACCTTCAGTGGCGTGCCGGAAGAGGTGCTGATGGACAACCCGCGCGCGCTCGTGGTGCGTCATGACGCGGGGAGCCGCACGGTCATGTTCAACGACAAGCTCATCGCCTTCGCCAGGCACTGGGGATTCACCCCTCGTGCCTGTGCCCCGTTCCGAGCCCGTACCAAGGGCAAGACGGAGAGCGGCGTCGGCTACGTGAAGAAGAACGCTATTGCCGGGCGCAGCTTCGCCAGCTGGGAGGCGTTCGAAGCGCATCTTGCCGGCTGGGAGCGGGACGTGGCGAACGTTCGCATCCACGGCACGACCGGAGAAGCGCCGATCGCCCGCTTCGAGCGCGACGAGGCGCATCGGCTGAAGCCGCTGGGCGGCCGGCCGTCGTTCGGCTCCCTCCGCGAGCTTAGCCGCGTGGTCGGCAACGACTGCGCAATCGAGGTCGACACCAACAGCTACTCGGTGCCGTGGCGCCTCATCGGCGAGCGTGTCGCCGTGACGATCGCTGCCGGCGAGGTTCGCATCCGGCACGGAGCCCGCGAGGTCGCGGTCCACAAGCTCGTCGCAGGCCGCCGCCAGCGCGTCATCGATCGCGTGCACCTCGATGGTGTTGCCGGACGTGACGGTGCAGTCCGCCGCCCTATGATCGAAGATCCGCCCCTTCCTCTCGCCTCGCCCACGCCGGCGCTGTTGCGTCCGTTGTCGGAGTATGAGGCCGTTACCGGAGGGAGCTCCTAGATGGCACGCACGAAAAAGACCCCCGACGTGCCGACGGATCGGCTCGACGAGATGCTGGCGCGGCTTAAGCTGTCCGGCATAAGGGACCAGCTCGACAACCTGCTGGACGAGGCGGCGCGCGCGAACCTGTCGGCGCGCGAGACGCTCAGCCTGCTGTGCGAGCGTGAGATCGCCCGCAAGGATCATCGGCGCATCGACATGGCGCTGAAGCTCGCGCACTTCCCGGCGATTAAGGAGCTCGCCGGCTTCGACTTCGAGGCCCAGCCCTCGATCGATCCCAAGCAGATCCGCGATCTTGCCGCCTCACGCTGGATCGCCAACGGCGAGAACGTGCTGCTGCTCGGCCCGCCGGGCGTCGGCAAGACGCACCTGGCCATCGCGCTCGGTCGCGAGGCGATCCTCGCCGGCTACTCGGTGCAGTTCACCACCGCCATGGCGCTGGTCGCCGGCCTCGCCAAGGCGCACGGCGAAAAGCGCCTCGACGAGAAGCTGCTGGCGCTGTCGAAGACGAAGCTGTTGATCGTCGACGAGCTCGGCTATCTGCCGCTCGAGCCCGACGCAGCGCACCTGTTCTTCCAGCTCGTCAGCCGGCGCTACGAGACGGGAGCGATGCTGATCACGTCGAATCGCAGCGTCGCCGAATGGGGCACGGTGTTCGCTGATCCCGTGGTGGCCACGGCCATCCTAGATCGGCTGCTGCATCACAGCCACGTGCTGACCATCTGCGGCGACAGCTACCGTCTGCGCGCCAAGCGCAAGAGCGGCCTCATCAAGCCGCCCGCCGGTGACGGACCTCCGGTCGGCTCCGCCTCCCTTCGCTCCGTCACCGGCAACCATCAACCGACACCATGAGCCGAGGGTGGGGGCAGTTCTTCATGACGCAAAGGGGGCAGTTCCGGATGTCGTTTGACAGTTGACGAACAGCGGTTGTCCCTTGCGGTTCGGACGGGAACGGACTTCTTACCCGGCAACACGTGAGCGATGCGCGCCCACTGCTTCGCAAGCAGGCCGGGCCGTGCTCAATCCGACAGCTCGGCGCGCAAGACCCGCTTGAGGATCTTGCCGGACGGATTGCGCGGTAACTCATCGCGGATGATGAGATCCTTCGGCACCTTGAAGCCGGCGAGATGGGCGCGGCAATGCGTGGTGAGCGTCGCAAGATCGAGCGTGGCCCCTTCATTCAGCACGACGACGGCAACCGGTCGCTCGCCCCACCGCGCGTCCGGGAGGCCAATGACGGCCGCCTCGCGCACGTCGGGAAGCTGGTAGATCACGCGCTCGACCTCGGAGGAGGCGATATTCTCTCCGCCCGAGATGATCATGTCCTTCTTGCGGTCCGTCAGGTAGAGGAAGCCCTCGTCATCGAGATGGCCGATGTCGCCGGTGCGGAACCAGTCACCGAAGAAGGAGGCGCGCGTCTTCACCGGGTCCTTCCAGTAGCCGCGCGTGATCTTGGGGCCGCGCAGGCAGATCTCGCCACTCTCGCCAGTGGGCAGCGTCCGCCCCATCTCGTCGCGTATCTCGACCTCGACGTGAGCCAGAGCGCGGCCGACCGATCCGATCTTCTCGATCTCGCGCCCCGCCTCCATCATTGTGTCGCCGCTGCAGGACTCGGTGAGGCCGTAGGCGTCGACATATCGGGCCTTCGTAAAGTAACCCGTGAAGGCGCGGATACGCGGCTCGGGCGTGCGCTCGCCCCCCCCGACGACCCACTTGAGACTGGACACGTCTTGCTTGTCGCGCTCGGGGTGCGCGAGGATGGCACTCAGCATGACGGGCGCGAACCAGGCGCCGGTCAGACGCTCCTGCGCGACCGCGCGGATCGCGGCGATGGGATCAAAGTCTCGATGGATGCAGAGCGTGCCGCCGACCCAGAGCACGGCCACACCCGGCAAGTCGAAGGCGCCGACGTGATACAGCGGCCCGGTGACGAGCAGGCGATCGGCCGCCGTCAGGCCGAGCGCGACGACGTGGTCGGCATTCTTCCAGTAGAAATTGCCATAGGTGTGCATCACGCCCTTGGGCCGATCGGTCGTGCCGGAGGTGTACATCAGGCGAAACAGGTCATCCGGGCCGGTGGCGTGCAGCGGAGCCGGCGTGCCCTCTCTTGCAAGGCGGGTCGAGTCGGATTGTGCCCCCGCATCGACCAGGATGACGTTGTCGAGGCCGGCCACGAGCGCGGAGAGTTCCTCATCGGCGAAGATAAGCTTCGCGCCCGCGTGCCCAGTGATGTAGCCGACCTCTTCGGTGGCGAGGCGGTAGTTCACCGGCAGGAAGACCGCGCCGATGTGGCTCGTCGCAAAGGCGATTTCGATGAAGGCGGCGCTGTTCTTCATGACGACAGCCACGATGTCGCCGGCGCCGATGCCGTGGGCTGCGAGCAAGCCTGCCGTCTTCTCGATGCGCGCCTGCAGAGCGGCATAGCCGAGCCGCGTCTCGCCGTAAATCAGCGCGAGCGCGCCGGGCGTGCGCCGAGCATGGAAACGGATGAAGCTTGTCAAATTCAGCATCGCACCGGCTCCTTGCGCCTTCAGTAGGACCGCGGCAGCCCCAGGTTCTGCCCGGCGATGAAATTCAGGATCATCTCCTCCGAGATCGGCGCGAAGCGGAAGAGGCGGGCATCACGCCACAGGCGCTCGACGTGCATGTCCTTGGCGAAGCCCATACCGCCCATTGTCTGCATCGCCTGCTCGATGCCCGCAGAGGCGGCCTGCGAGGCAATAAGCTTACCCACGTTGGCCTCCGTGCCATAGGGCTTGCCGGCATCGAACAGCGCCGCCGCCTTGAGGTTCATGAGCCGTGCGCACTGCACCTCGGCCCAATGCTGGGCGAGAGGAAACTGAAGGCCCTGGTAGCTCGCGATCGGCTTGCCCGCAAAAACGCGCCGCTCCTTAGCGTAATCGACAGCGAGGCGGATTGCGAGGTCGGCAGCGCCGACGAGGCCGGCGGTGGTCACGATGCGTTCAGTGTTCAAGACATCGAGCAGTTCGTACCAGCCACCGTTAAGCGTGCCGATGATCTCGCTGCCGTCGACCTCGACGTCGTCGAAGAAGACATTGCAGGCGGAGAGCGTGTTCGTGCCCACCTTCTCGATCGGCGCATACGTGAGGCCTTTCCGCGCGACGTCGACCATGAACATGGTCAGGCCATGCGTGCGCTTCGGACAGTCCTCCACCTTCGTGGTGCGCGCAATCACGAGCATCTTCTGAGCGGACTCGACGCCCGTGATCCAAATCTTGCGGCCTGAGAGGCGCCAGCCATTGCCGGCACGTGCCGCAAAAGTCTTGATCTCAAGGCTGTTGGAGCCGGCATCGGGCTCCGTGAGCGCCATACAGCAGTTGATCTCGCCAGAGATGATCTTCGGCAGCAACTCGCGCCGCATGGCCTCGCTCCCGAAGCGCGAAACGGAGACGCCGCCGAATATCGGATTGATCATGAAGAGCTGGCCCACCGTGGAGCCGCCACCGGCCGCCGCGAGCTGCTCGATGATCAGCGCCATCTCGACCATCCCGAGGCCACTGCCGCCGTACGCTTCCGGCAGTGCGACGCCGCAGAGTCCGGCCTCGCAGACCGCGTGCCAAAACGCTTGCGGAAAGGCCTTCCGTGCGTCGTGATCGCGCCAGTAGTCGAGGCCGAAGTCCTCGCCGACCTTGCGTGCACTGTCCGCGATCATCTTCTGCTCGTCGCTCAGATCAAAATCCATGGGTCTTCCCAATCGGCTCAGATGGCCAGCAGATGCAGCGGCTCTTCCAGGAGGGCAGCAATGCGGTCGAGCAGTTGTGCGGCGCGTGTGTGGTCGAACTTGGTGGGGTCGTGGACGAGCGCCAAAGTCATCTCGTGCGCCGCCTCGCCGCCACGAACAGAGCGAATACCGCCAGCGCCTAGCGCCATCTGCCACCCGTCCGGTATGGCGGGCACGAGCAGGCGGACTCGGCCTTCGCCGACAAAGATGGCGATATCGCCGCCGGTGTCGTTCGCTTGGAGATTTGCCAATCGGGCGCCGACGGCGGACAGCGTGTCTCGCGCGGCTCCTTCCAGTATCGCGAGGCCTCCGTTCGCCTGGAAGCCGAGGCGCAGGGGGATCTCGTCCTCGCTGCCGAGCGCCTTGAGGCAGGCCAGCGCGAGATACGTGCGGCGCTCGAACTGCGGATCGCGCGAGCCTGTAAGCCGGGTATCGAGCGCATTGAGAGCACTCACATCCACGTCAATGGTTATGAGCGATGGCGCGGCGGGGCGTGGTGCCGAAGGTACGGCTCGCCTTACGGTCATTACGGCTGATGCGATCGGCTGGCCTGAGGCCTGGGCCGCCCTGGCGCGCTCGACGTCAGCGGCCTTGATCCGCCCGCGTGGACCAGAACCAGCGATGGCGGAGAGATCGAGAGCGGCCTCGCGCGCAAGACGCCGGGCAAAGGGCGTCGCGATGATGCGGTTTGCGTCTGCGTCGCGTACGACGACTGCCGGTGCGGCGGATTTGCTTTGGGTAGAGGGCCCCCCGGCTGCGGCGGGTGGTCTTGCTGAGCGGGTCGGTGCCACATCCAGTCGCCACTGCGCGATCGGTGTGCCGACGGACGCGACGTCACCCTCCGAGGAGAGCAGGCTCACCAACTCGCCCCCAGCAGGTGCTTCGATCTCGTTCGCGATCTTGTCGGTCTCGATGATGGCGATCACGTCGCCGGCAGCAAACCTTTGACCGGGTGTTACGAGCCAGCGCGCGACCGTACCCTCGGTCATGGTAAGACCGAGCTTCGGCATCAATAGGTCGGCGACATCGCTCATCGCTCAGCGGCCGGTGAACTTTGGCGCGCGCTTCTCAAGAAACGCGCCGCACCCTTCCTTGGAATCCTTGCTATCGAGCACAAGCCCGATCATGGCCTGCTCGTGCGCGAGCGCCGCTGAAAGGGGCATGTCGCCGCCGCTATTAAGCGTGCGCTTCAGGAGCTTCAGCACGAGTGGCGATTTCGAGACCATTTTCGCGGCCATCTCGCGCGCCGCCGACATGACCGCCGCCTTCGGCACGACTTTGTTGGCGAGGCCGATCGCAACGGCTTCCGCAGCAGAGATATGTTCGCCGGTGAACATCATCTCCTTGGCGCGGCAGAGCGGGATCTGGCGGATCAGGCGCTGTGTGCCGCCAGCACCGGGAAAGAGGCCGAGCGTGATCTCGGGAAGCCCAAGCCGCGCCGTCTCCGCGAGGATGCGGATGTCAGTCGCAAGAATGAGCTCCGTGCCGCCGCCGAGTGCGTAGCCATTGACCGCAGCGATAGTCGGTTTGTCGCACAATTCGATGCGCCGGAACACCCGGTGCACGACCTCGCCGAATTCCTCGAAATGGCGCAAGCCCTCGCGCGACTTGAGGTCTGCTATATCGCCGCCGGCAACGAACGCGCGATCCCCGGCGCCGGTAACGACGATCACCTGGGCGGCCGGATCAGCCTCGACCTTGGCCCATGCCTCTTCTAGGGCCAGCAGGGTCGGAATGTCGAGTGCATTGAGCACTTTCGGCCGGTTGATCGTGACGACGGCAACGCCGTCCGAAATCTCGGTGAGAATGGCGTCGGCAGACATGGGCGTTCCTCTACTTTCTCAAGCGAGTGTGCGGCGCACGGCCTCAACAATGCGTGCGGCATCCGGGCGGTAGCGCTTCTCGAGCTCCTTTGCGAAGGGAACTGGCATGAACGGCGCACCGACACGGACGATCGGGCCATCCAGCTCGTCGAAGCCGACGTCGGACATGCGGGCGGCGATCTCGGCGCCGATGCCGAACGCCTCGACGGCTTCATGGGCGATCACGAGCCGATGCGTACGCGCGAGCGAGGCCATCACCGCAGCTTCATCCCAGGGCTGGAGGGAACGCAGGTCGATAACCTCGGCGTCGATGCCGTCTGTCGAGAGTATTTCCGCCGCGGCGATCGCGACGCTGCGCATCGCTCCATAAGTAACGATCGTGGCATCGCGACCGGCCCGCACGACGTCGGCCTCACCGATCCTGACGGTGGGCGGCGGCTCCGACAGCTTGCCCTTCACGGCATACAGGCTCTTGTTCTCGACGACGATGACCGGATCGGGATCCGCGATGGCTGCGCGCGTCAGTGCGTAGGCGTCCGCCACTGTCGCAGGGCAAACCACTTTGAGACCCGGGACATGGGCGAGCCACGCTTCGAGGCACTGCGAGTGCTGCGGACCGGCGTTGATCCCGCCGCCATGCGGGAGGCGCACGACCATCGGCAGAGCGTACTGCCCGCCGAACATGAAGCGCGCCTTCGCTGCCTGATTGACGAGCGCGTCCATGGCGAGCGTCACGAAGTCCATGAACATGATCTCGACAATGGGCTTCAGCCCACTCATTGCAGCGCCAACGGCCGCGCCGACGATAGCCGCCTCGGAGATCGGCGTGTCGCGTACACGCTCGGGGCCGAAACGGTCCTGCAGACCGCGCGTGACGCCAAAGGGGCCGCCCGGCGCCGCAACATCCTCACCGAAAAGCACGATGCTGCCATCGGCCGCCATGGCGTCGGCAAGCGCACGGTTGATGGCCTGGCCGAAGCGCGTCTCGCTCATGGCATAACCTCCACATGAGCGTAGACATCGCGCAGAGCCGCTTCGAAAGCCGGCGCCGTTCCTGACCGCGCGCGCTCAACTGCGGCATCGACGCGCGTTTTGGCATCGCGTGCGGCCGCCTCAATATCCGATGCCGATACCCCGTCTGCCGCCAGTCGGCGCTCAAGTCGCTCGATCGGATCGTCTTCGCTGCGCGCGGCATCCGCGGTGTCACGATACTTTTGCGGGTCGCCTTCGAAGTGGCCCCGCACACGCGTCGTGCGGCATTCGAGGAACCGCGGCCCACCACCAGCGCGGATCTCGGCTACCAGCAAGCGCGCGGCTTCGTACGCCGCAATCACATCGTTGCCATCCACGGAGCGCGCGGCGATACGATGGCTTTCAGCGAGCGCGCTCGGCGCCGCCGCCAGCTGCCGGGCGGTCGGCGAGAACTCGGACCAGCCATTGTTGTCGCACACGAATAACACGGGCAATCGCCAGATGGACGCGAGATTGAAGCTCTCGTGCAGGACGCCTTCCGCAAGTGCACCATCGCCGAAGAAGACGGCTGCGATTGCCCCGGTCCGCCTTACCTGATGCGCCAGTGCACTGCCGACGGCGATCGGTAGGCCGGCACCAACGATGCCGTTCGCTCCCAGCATGCCAACGGCCGCATCCGCAACATGCATCGAGCCGCCGCGGCCCTTGCACATGCCTTCAGCCTTGCCCATGATCTCGAGGAAGAAGCGCTCAAGGTCGAGCCCCTTGGCCAAGGCGTGGCCATGACCGCGATGGTTCGAGGCAAGCATATCGGCAGATGCGAGCGCTGCACACACGCCGGCCGCCACGCCTTCCTGGCCAACTGAAAGATGAATGAAGCCCGGCACCTCGCCATCGGCAAAGAGCTGGGCGAGGCGCAATTCAACCTCGCGGATCATCCTCATGGTCCGCAGGAGATCGAGGGGGGAGGCGCTGTCTGCTGCGGTCAAACGAGGTATCCTCAAGCGCATTCAGGCAACAGTCGCACTATTATCGGCACCAGCCCGTCAAGCTGTCAATTAGAATGAATAGTGAGCCATGATTCGTAATCTGTTGACGGCTGTAATGTCGTCGCATTACTGAACCAGGGAAAGGCGAGGTCGTCGATGCTCGAGAAGAAGCTGGCAGAAGGATCCGAGGCGGCCGGCCGAGCGCTCCCCAGCCGCAGGCGCCGCGCCGACCGCGCGATCGAGACGCGGCGAAAGCTGATCGATGCCGCAGCCAAAGTCGTCGGCGCCGAGGGCTATGCCAATGCCTCGGTTGCGAAGATCACCGCCCGCGCCGAAATCGCCCAGGGCACGTTCTACAACTACTTCGCTTCACAGCAGGATCTGTTCGACCATCTCCTGCCCGAGCTCGGCACGCAGCTCCTGGATTTCATCCGCCAGCGCATCGCCGGGGAGAGCGGAAGCTTCGCACGGGAGGAGATCGGCTTTCGCGCCTTCTTCGACTTCCTCGCCGAGCGCCCCGAGTTCTATCGCATTCTGAACGAGGCCGAGACGTTCGCCCCCAAAGCCTATAACGATCATATGCGGAATATGGCAGATGGCTACATGCGGGCGCTGTCGCGCAGCCACGCCAAGGGCGAATTGGCGGGCTTCGAGCGCCGCGAGCTTGAGGTGATCATCTACACCATGCTCGCAGCGCGCAATTACCTGAGCTACCGCTACCTCTACCGCGATGGCCGCACCCGCCGCCTGCCGGCGTGGGTCGACCGCGCCTACATGAAGCTGATCACCGGCGGCATGATGTACGGCGGCACGACCGGCCGCCCGCGCCGGGCCCGCCGCAGCGCGCCGGCAGCGAACGGCACCGTGATCAGCGATGCCGCACAGTTCCGCCAGACGCCGGCGCACCCAGGCCAGACACGGATCGAGCTCGAGGTGACCGATGCCTGCCTCGGCGCCGATGGCGCGATCCGCCGCGGCATCGTGCTGAAGCTGATTGAGGCCGCAGCCACGGCCGCAGCATCGCAGATCTCGGATGCGCCTGCCCACCTCCTAAGCCTGTCCACGGCCTTTCCGAATCCCGCAGGAGACGAAGATCTTGCGGCCGTCGCGCGGGCCCACGGCAGTGGCAGTGCCGTTCACGTGAACATTGACGTACTCGCTATCAGTGGCGCGCCGCGGACGATTGCCACAGCGCAGGCTGTCTATGAGGTTGAACGAAGCTCCGGCGGAGAAGATGAATCATGACTCGTGAATCATCTTGACGATACTCGATCGCCTGAAGCACACTTCGGGCCAACAACAAGGCCGATCCGTACGGCCGACGACGTCGACGGTTACTCAGGAGGAACACCCATGGCTCGCAAGCGTACCGATCTCGACCGCCGCACCGTCCTCAAGGGCGCTGCCGCCGGAGCCGCCGCCACAATTTTCGCGCCTAGTATCGTGGCAGCGCAATCGAAGGTCATCCGCATCGGAATGCCAACCATTCTCTCTGGCCGCGTCGCGCAGCTCGGCACGACGTCACGTAGCGGTGCCATGATCGAGATCGACAAAGTCAACGCCGCGGGCGGCCTTGCCGGCCGGCAGATTGAGCTCGTGGTGCGCGATTCGAAGGGCCAGCCGCAGGAGGCTGCCCGCGTCGCGCGCGAGCTCGTCAACAGCGACGGCTGCGAGATCATTCTCGATGCGGAGGCATCATCCGGCTCCTTCGCCGTTCAGGAGGTCGCGAAGGATCTCGGCGTGCTGTGCATTCACACGAACTCCGAAACATCCTCGCTCAGCGCGGATCCCAAGATCCGCATTCCGAATGCCTTCCGCACGGCCCGTCAGGGCATTCACGACTCGATCGCAGGCGGCAGCTACGCGGCCAAGGTTGCTCAGGCGAAGAACCTTACCCGCTGGGCGACATGCTCGCCCGACTACGCCTATGGCCGTGACTCCAATGCCCTCTTCATGGAGTACCTGAAGCATTTCTATCCCAAGGCCGAGCTGACGACGGAGGTTTGGCCGAAGCTGTTCCAGCCCGACTATACCGAAGTCATCACCAACGTGCTCCAGGCCAAGCCTCAGGCGCTCTACTCGTGCCTTTGGGGCGGCGATCTCACGTCATGGATCGATCAAGGCAACATCTATGCGATGTTCGCGCAGATGGAGGCGTTTGCGATCAACATGGCCGATTACACGGCGCTGACGGTCGTCAAGAACCTGCCGCCAGGCATTCACTCGGGCAATCGCTACATCAAGACCTTCCCGAATACGCCGCAGAATGCCGCCTGGGCCGATGCCTACCGCGCCCGCTTCAAAGAGTACCCGACCAACTGGTCCTGGGAGAATGCTACGGCAGTGCACTTCCTCGACGCTGCCGCCAAGAAGTCGAACTCGTCGGACGGCAAGAAGCTCGCCGACGCGATGCGCGGCCTCAAGATCGAGTCGCCGTTCGGTGCTGACGGCACGATCACCATGCGGGCCGAGGACCAGACCATCGTCGGCTATGCCATCGGCTGGGGTACGACTATCCCCAAAGAGCCCTACGTCCCCAATGTTACGGCTGGCGACTGGAAGGTGATCACCGAGCTCGAGGCCGACTGGAAGAAGCGCAACAAGTACACCTGAGCCGATCTCGACCCGAATTGCCGTCGCAGGGCCCAGGACGGTCTCCTAGACCCTGCGACCACTCTGATCTGACTATCATCCGAGGTGATGCTTGAACCTTGCCGCCCTCACGGATTGCCTGACGTCCGCCTCCTGCCTCGTCACCCAGACGACGAGCGGCCTCATCATCGGGATGCTGCTGTTTCTCGTGGCGGCTGGGCTCACCCTCATCTTCGGCGTGCTCAAGGTCGTCAATTTCACGCACGGCTCATTCTACATGCTTGGCGCATACCTCGCGCTGACCGTCAATGGCTTGACCAATAGCTACGTCCTGGCGGTCCTGGCTGCAGCAATCGGCGTCGGCCTGTTCGCGCTTGTTTTTGAGCGCTTCTTCATGAGCAAGGTCTACGGATCGAACGTGCTGATGCAGCTCCTCGTCTGCTATGCGTTCATTCTCATCCTAGATGACGCCGTGAAGATCATCTGGGGGCCCGAGTTCAAGTCCATGGGCATGGCGACGGCATTTCAGCGGCCGCCCTTCTTCATCGCGGGCGGCATCGTTCCGGTCTTCTATCTCTTTCTGATCGTCATCACGCTTATCATCTCAGTGGTGTTGTGGCTGATCATTACGCGGACGCGGTTTGGCACCGTGGTCCGAGCCGCGGCCGTCAATCCGAGCATGGTGTCGGCGCTCGGCATCAATACCGGGCTCGTCTACAGCGGCGTGTTCGTCCTCGGCGGCATGCTCGCGGGGCTGGCGGGGGGCCTCGCTGCGCCGGTGCGATCTTTGACGGCCGGCATGGGGTTCTCGATCCTCATCGAATCCTTCATCGTGACAGTGATCGGCGGCATGGGATCGATCGCCGGCGCGCTAATCGGTGCCATCATGATCGGCCTCGTGCGCGCCTTCGGGTCGATCGGCTTTCCGCTGTTCGTCGAAGGGCTGATGTTCATGCTGATGGCCGCCATCCTCATCCTCAAGCCGAGCGGCCTGCTCGGCAAGGAGGGTTGAGGCGATGCTCGCGACGCGCCCCAATCTCGCTCGCGACGTGCTCATGGCAGCCGGCGCCCTGGTCTTGCTGCTGCTCCTGCCGTACGTGTGGCCGAGCAAGATGGTCAACGACCTCGTGATCCGCCTCTCAGCCTTCGCGCTGTTCGCGACGTCACTGAACCTGCTCGTTGGCTTCACGGGGATGGTATCGTTCGGCCATGGCATGTTCTTCGGCTTCGGAGCCTACGCCTTCGGCCTTTGCATGCAGCGGCTCGGCGTCTCCATTCCGACCGCGTTCCTCATTGCGATCGCGTCCAGCGCGCTTCTCGGGCTCGTGGTCGGCGCCATCAGCATTCGGCTGAAGGACATTTATTTCTCCTTCATCACGCTTGCGTTTCAGATGCTGCTCTACAGCCTCGTCATTGCCTGGGTTCCGCTGACGGGCGGCGACCAGGGGCTGATGGGCGGCATTCCGCGGCCGCCGTTTCTCGGGATCGACCTCTCGCTTGAATCGCACCGCTACGCCGTCGCGGTCACACTGATGGTCGTCGGGCTCCTCGCCATGCGCCAGATCGTCGAGTCCCCGTTCGGCTACACGCTGCGCATGATCCGCGACAACACCGAGCGAGCCAGCTTTCTCGGCATCAACGTGTTCCGGGCTAAGCTGACGGCCTTCGTGATTGCGGGGGTATTCGGCTCGATCGGTGGAATGGTGATGGCCATGTTCGTGTCAGGTGCCTACCCTGAGTTTGTGAATTGGACGATGTCCGGCGAGGGCATCTTCATGATCATGCTTGGCGGGCTCACGACGTTCATCGGCCCTGCTGCCGGCGCGCTGATCCTCTCGTTGTTGAATGACGTAATCACCCGCGGCACCGAGCATCACGGCCTGCTGCTCGGCGCCGTCATTCTCCTTTTCGCACTCGGACTGCGTAAGGGCGTGACCGACTTTATCGCCGATTGGTTCCGCGCACGCCGCGAAGCCCACAGCAGAAGCGGGAGCTGACGCCATGCTCGATGTCAAAAATCTCTTCAAATCCTTTGGCGGCGTCGCGGCAATATCGGATGTCACGATCAGCTTCCCGACCGGCTCGCTGACCGCGATCATCGGGCCGAACGGCGCGGGCAAGAGCACGTTCTTCAATCTCATCAGCGGTGGCCTTCAACCCGATGCCGGCTCGGTCACATTCGACGATACGAGCCTCGTCGGTCGTTCGCGGGCGCAGATTATCGACGCTGGCATCGGTCGCGCTTTCCAGGTCGCGCGCATCTTCCCGACACTCACCGTCGAGGAGAGTCTCCTTGGCGCCGTCACAGCTCACCGTCAGCGCGCGCAGAACATCACGCATCGCTTTCCGCTGCCGCAGATGCGCGATCGCATGCTCGAGGTCGCCGAAATGCTGGGGCTCACCGAGAAGCTCGGCGTGACGTCAGCGAACCTATCGCACGGCGACCAGAAGCTGCTCGACATCGCGCTCGCCCTGGTACTCGATCCCAAGGTGCTGCTGCTCGACGAACCAACAGCCGGCATGGGGCCCGACGAGCGCTGGCGGATGATCGAACGGGTTCACGACCTCTGGGCGCGCGAGAAGATCACCTTGATCTTCATCGAGCACGACATGGATATCGTCTTCAAGATCGCGCCGAGGATCTCCGTCCTCTGCTACGGACGGCTGCTTGCCGAGGGGACACCGGACGAGATCCGCACCAATCCGGCCGTTATCGAAGCTTATCTCGGCACGCGCCATGAGGAGGTCGCCTCGTGAGCCCGCGCCCGATCGTTCGCGTCGAAGGCCTCGATGTCTTTTACGGCAAGAGCCAGATCCTGTTCGATGTCGGGCTGGAGCTGAAGCAGGGTCAGACGCTCGCGCTTCTCGGCCGCAACGGCGCCGGCAAGAGCACAACCATGAAGGCGATTGCCGGCATCGCGCCACCTCGGCGTGGGGTTGTCGAGGTCGCCGGTACCAATGTCGCCGGACGCCCGCCTCATGTGATCGCGCGCTCGGGTATCGGATATGTGCCGGAGGATCGCCAGATCTTTCCGGAGCATACGGTCGAGGAAAATCTCGAAATCGGCGCCAAGAAGGGACCGCATGGTCAGGATGACTGGTCTCTGAAGCGTGTCTTCGAGGTGTTCCCGCTGCTCGAGCCGCTGCGTCACCGCATGGGCGGCCGGCTTTCGGGGGGTGAGCAGCAGATGCTGGCGATTGCCCGCACGCTTATGGGTAATCCGGTCGTGCTTCTGCTCGATGAGCCGAGCGAAGGACTCGCCCCGATCGTGGTGGCGCGGATCGGCGAGCTCATGCGCACGCTGCGCGCGACCGGCGCCACTACGCTTATTGCCGAGCAGAACATGCACTTCTGTCTTGGCGTCGCTGATGATGCGATCGTGATCGACAAGGGTGCGATCGTCTATCGTGATACGATTGCAGGTCTCAAGGCCAACGAGGAGGTCCGCCGGCGCTATCTCGCCATGTGATGGCGTGGCGCCAAAGAGACCACGAGCAAGCCAACCAGCGAGGAGGATGCCATGACGACGCTGGCCACATATATTGCCCGCTTCACTTCCGCACTCGATGCCAAGTCGATGCCGCCGGAAGTGGTCGAGAAGGCGCGGGCGTGTCTGCTCAACGCCTATGGCATGGGCCTCGACTGTCACGACACACCCTATGCGCCGGTCGCGCGCGCCGCGGCCTTGGCGCTCGACGGCGAGGTGGCGAACGGCGCGACCATGCTGGCCGATGGGCGCCGGACGACACTCGGCGGCGCCTGTCTCGCAAATTCGGCACTGTTCCACGGGCGCGCTCAGGAGGATTCTTCCGGCGCTGCGCACTTCGGCACGATCCTCGTGCCACTTCTCACGGCCATGATCGAGACGCGCCGTGCGCCGCTCTCCGAGCTGATCCCGGCCCTTGTGGCCGGTTATGAAGCCGGCGGCATGCTCGAGAAGGCCTTCGCGATCAATACGACACCGGGAGGGTTCCGTTCGACCGCGACCTATGGCGTGGTTGCGGCTGCGGCCTCGGCGAGCCGCTTGCTCCGTCTCAACACGGAGCGCACGGCGGCGGCGCTCGCCAATGCCGTATCCTTCACCGGCGGCGTGCTGCAATCGTTCGTCGATGGCACGGACGAATGGCGCTATCAACCCGGTATCATCGCGCGCAACGGTCTCGCCGCTGCCGAGCTGGCGCGTGCTGGCTCGGTCTCGGCGCCCCATGCCCTTGAGGGCAAGGCCGGCCTCGTGCGAGCGTTCGGCCGCACCGAGCCCGATGTTGCCGCGCTTGCGGACTCGCTTGGCAGGGAGTGGTTCATCCATCGCGTGACGTTCAAGCCCTTCCCGGTCTGCGCATTCAATCAGACGCCGGTTACGGGTGCCCTTGAGCTGCGCAAAGAGCTCGGTGGTGCCGCCATCAAGGCCGTGAAGGTACGCATGAACCCGTACGAGTGCGGCTATGCTGGCATGGACGCAACGGGGCCGTTCAACACGATCTCCGGCACGTTGATGAGCATTCCGTTCTGCATTGCGGCAACGCTGCTGCATGGCATTCCGGACATGAAGCGCATGACGACCTATGATGATCCGGCCGTGAACGGGCTCGTCGGGCGCATTGCACTCGCCGCCGACGCAGG
>JBKBPL010000058.1:0-15691 GCA_046293075.1 Hyphomicrobiaceae bacterium
GAAGGTCTCGATGACCGCCAAGGACGCGCAGATGGAGGAGGCGCGCAAGTTCCAGATCCTGGAGCTCGCCCGCCGGCTGCGCATTCCGCCGCACATGCTCGGGATCACCGACGGCGCGACGCACGCGAATGTCGAGGAGCAGTCGCTCAACTTCGTGCGCTACGCGCTGCTGCCGATTGCGACGCGGACCGAGCAGGCCATCCGCCGCGACCTGATCATCGACCCGCGCCAGTACACGGCGAAGTACAATTTTGAAGGCCTCTTGCGCGGCAACTCGGAGGCGCGGGCCGCATACTTCTCGAAGGCGCTCGGCGCGGGCGGGGCGCCGGCGTGGATGTCGGTCGATGAGGTGCGCGCCATCGAGGGCCTCAACACGCTCGGCGGGCGCGAGTACGAACTGCCGCCGCTCGGCACGAACCCGGCGAACCGCGAGCCGGGCGCGGCGGAGACCATCGGGCGGGAGGGCGGCCCTGCGCCGGAGCCGCCGAGGAAGATCGCGCCGCCGCGGAGCGATCCCGCCGCTGCGCTCGTGCGCAAGGAGATGACGGCGCTGCGCAAGGCGGCGATGCGGTTCGCCGATGATGTCGAGGCCTGGCGCCGGTACGCGCAGAGCTTCTACGGCGGCCAGGTCTCGGACGTGATGCAGCGGCTCGGGGTGAGCAAGGATCTGGCCGGCACGTACTGCCGGGCGCGCTCGGCGCAGTGCGCCGCCGAGGCGCCCTTCGCGGTACTCGCGCATCTCGAGAAACACGGCATTGCCGAGGCCGCCCGCCTCGTCGACCTCGCGACGGAGACAGCAGCATGAAACTCGCTCAGCTCAGGCGCACGCTCGTCGCGCGCAATGGCGCGATCCTCGCCATGCTCGGCGCCCGTGCCGACACCCTCGCGGCGCTCGGCCTCAGGATCGCGCGCGGCGAGCGGGTGACGGACGAAGAGACCCTGGAGGCCTTCGGCACCCTCCCGTCCGAGGCCATCTTCGCGCTCCACGCCGGCACGGCGGAGCGCGCGGCGCGCGAGGGGGACGAGGGTCGGGCCGATGAGGTCCGCGCCGTCGCCGCGCGCCTGGCGCAGCCGCTGTTCGTGCCGGGCGCGGGCGGGCGGCGCATCGCGCTCGTCTCGTTCCGCGGCGCGGTGGACTATGACGTCGAGCTCCAGCCGTACATGGTGTCGAGCCGCCGCTTCACCCGCGTCATGAAGGAGCTCACCCTCGACGACAGCGTCACCTCGATCGTCGTCGTGTTCAACTCGCCGGGCGGGCTCGTCACCGGCACGCCCGAGGCCGCGGATGCCCTGTTCGCGGCCCGCGAGGCGAAGAAGGTGACGGCCGTGGTCGACACCATGGCCGCCTCTGCCGCCTACTGGATTGCGTCGCAGGCGAGCGAGATCGTCTGCCTGCCCTCGGGGCTGGGCGTCGGCTCGATCGGCGTCAGGATGATGCATCTCGACTGCTCGCGCGCGCTGCAGGCCGGCGGCATCACCCCGACGCTGATCTACGAGGGCAAATACAAGGTCGAGGGCAACATGTTCGAGCCGCTCGGCGAGGAAGCCAGGGCGCGCTACCAGCTCGAGTGCGCGATGCTCTATGGCGACTTCCTCGAGGCTGTGGCGCGCGGCCGTGGCGTGCCGGTCGCCAAGGTCCGCGAGGAGTTCGGCCAGGGCCGCCTGCTCATGCCGGCTGAAGCGCGGAAGGCGGGGATGCTCGACCGCCTCGAGGAGACGGACGCGTCCTTCCAGCGCCTCGGCCTGCTGGCGGCGCCGGCGGCGGCGCGGCGGGCCGACATTGCGCCGAGCCATGAAGGCATCGCCGCGCGCGAGCGCTTGCGCCGGTTTGCCGAGATCGCGGCGCTCTGACGCCGGAACGCATTTGAGGTAGGCGCGCCGTTGCGACGCCGATCCTCATGTCACCCAGGGGCCTTTGGGCCCCTTTCTGCTGCCACCCGGTCACAGGAAAGGACCTGGTCATGCTGAAGAAGCTCAAGGAGATGCGTGAGGCCAAGCGCCTCAAGCTCGAGGAACTGAACAGGCTCGTCGAGGCGTCGGATCCCGCGACGGGCATGAGTGCCGACGATCTCAAGAAGGCCGGCGAGATCAAGGCCGAGATCGCCAACCTGAACGAGTCGATCGCGCTTGCGGAGGCCGCGGCGGACGAGGCGCGCGCCATGCCGGCGCTGCCTCATGCCGAGAAGGCACCTCAGGCCGGCACGGATGTTCCCACGCCGCCCAAGCTCGATGGCTTTGTCTCACGATACAGCCATCTTCCTGCCGCCGCCCATGTCATTGCCCCCGGGCAGACGATGAGCTACGCGCAGCGGCGCGCGTTCGGCGACTTCCTCAGCGCGGTCCGTCGTGCGGCGATCACCCATCAGGTCGATCCGCTCTTGCGGCAGGCCTCGCTCGGCGCCAATGAGACCGTGCCCGAGGACGGCGGGTTCCTCGTCGACTCGCAGCTCGCCGACGCCCTGCTGATGCGCGCCTTCAGGGTCGCGCGCATTGCGAGCCGCGCGCGGCGCATTCCGATCGGGGCCGACAAGAACGGGCTCAAGATCAACGCGCTCAAGGATGACAGCCGCACGACGGGATCGCGTTGGGGTGGCGTGCAGATGTACCACATCGGCGAGGGCGAGGCGCTCACGCCGTCGCGGCCGAGGTTCCGGCAGCTGAACCTGCAACTCAAGAAGATGGGCGGGTTGCTCTATGCGACCGACGAGCTCCTGCAGGACAGCACCGCGCTTGGCGCGGTGATCTCGCAGGCCTACCCGGAGGAGCTGGCGTTCAACCTCGACGACGTCATGTTCGAGGGCACGGGCGGGGCCATGGGCCTCGGCTTCATGAACGCCGGCTGCAAGGTGGCCATCGCCAAGGAGAGCGGGCAGGGTGCGGCGACGATCCTGTTCGAGAACATCACCAAGATGATGGCGCGGCTGCCGGCATCGAGTGCGGCCAATGCCGAGTGGTGGATCAATCAGGATTGCATGCCGGCCCTGATGGCCCTGCACCAGGTGATCGGCACGGGCGGTGTCCCCGTCTATCTGCCGCCCGGGGGTCTGTCGACGGCGCCCTACGGCACGCTCCTCGGCCGCCCGGTGATCCCGATCGAGTACTGCAACACGCTCGGCACCGAGGGCGACATCGTGCTGGCCGATCCGACCAGCTACATCATGATCGACAAGGGCGACATCCAGTACGCCACGTCGATCCACGTCGCGTTCCTGACCAACGAGCAGGCCTTCCGCTTCATCTACCGCTACGACGGCCAGCCGATCGACGACAAGCCGATCACGCCCTTCAAGGGCACGGACAAGCAGTCGACGTTCATCACGCTGCAGACCCGCGCCTGAGCGCGGGCCTGAGGCGATGTGATCCTTGCGCCCCCAACACCACCGGAGATCAACCCATGAAGCTCACCTTCGGTCATCGCCACATCATCAAGGGGCTTGACCCCGTGGCCGATGCGCTCGCCGGCACCACGTACGCGACCGTCGTGAACGTGAGGGATTATCACACGGCGCGCTTCGTCCTCTACAAGGCGGCAGGTGCCGCGGGAACGGCCACGCTGACCATCGAGGCGTGCGACAACGCCAATGGCGACAACCCGGTTGCCGTGCCGTTCTACTCGCAGTCGTACACCGGCGCCGATGATGTCCCCGCCAATGTCGTTGCGCGCTCGGCCGCCGGCTTCACGACGACCGCGGGGGCGAGCCAGCTCTACGTGCTCGAGGTGCCGACGGACAGGTTGCCGGCGGGCAAGAGCTGGCTGCGCCTGAAGAGCGTCGAGGTCGTCGACGATCCTGTGCTTGCCGGCATCCTCATCGAGCTCAGCACGCCGCGCTATGCGGCGCATGTGCCGCAGACGGCCGTCGCGTGACGGCTGACCGGAGCGCCGGTCGCGCTCCTTGCCCATCACCCACATCCTCGAGGGCTCACGCATGAGCAGGACCGAGACCGTGGAAGTGCTCGTCGGCTTCCACTTCCATGACGGCATCGGCATCTCCTATGCCGGCGCCGGCGACCACGTCGGCGTGCCCGTCGAGCTCGTCGACAATCTCGTGTCGGTCGGCCGCGTCCGGCGGCTGGCCGCCAGCGGCCGCACATCACCCGCGCCGGCGGCGCCGGCGCCACAGCCGCCGGCGGCGTCCGAGCCGGAGCCTGGCAAGCAGAAGCCGGGTCGGGCCGCCAAGGCGCAGCGCGCGCGCTGACCGCGAAGGCCTCGGATCGCCGTGCCGCTCCATCTCGTCGCGCCGCCGGATCCGGCGCATCCCGTGCTGAGCCTCGATGCGGTCAAGGCGCACCTGCGCGTCGATCACAGCGACGATGATGCCGTGCTCGCGCTTTATCGCGATGCGGTCATCCAGAGCCTCGACGGCCGCGATGGCTGGCTCGGGCGGGCATTGCACGCCCAGACCTGGGAGCTGCGGCTCGACAGCTTCTGCAGCAGAGAGATCGAAGTGCCGCTGCCGCCGCTGATCGCCGTCTTGAGCGTCGAGGTTCTCGACGACAACGACGCGGTGCAAGCGCTCGATCCGTCGATGTACGAGGTGATCGGGATCGGCGGGCACAACCCGGCGCGGCTCGTTCTCGCCGACGGCCCGTCCTGGCCGAGCCTCTCGCGCCGGCGCGCGGCCATCCGCATCCGCTTCCGCGCCGGCTATCGCGATCCCGATGCGACACCGGCAGGCGAGGTGCCCGCGCCGATCAAGGCCGGCGCGCTGATGACGATCGGCACGCTCTATGAGAACCGCGAGGATGTCCTCGTCGGCGGCGTTGCGAACCTGCTGCCCGGGCAGGCAGCGCAACTCCTCGCCCCCTACGAGGTGCACTACATCCCGTGACTCGCGCGTATCTCTCTCGATCAAGTGTATGAGGAGACAGTCATGGCCGATCGCTCCAGTGCCGCCGCAATGTACAGCGCAGGTACTGCGCCTCGTACTTGTGGACCCGGGCGTGACGCTGTAGGCGGAGCGTGATGGCCGTCCGCGTCCGCTTCCTCGCCGGCTTCGATTTCTCGCCGGGCGCCCATCGAGGGCGCGTGACGATCGCCTATCGCGCCGGCTGGACGGGACTGGTGAACGAGGACTGCGCCCGCATCGCGCTCGCCGCCGGCACGGCCGAGCGCGTCGATCGTCCTCACCCCGCCCCGATAGCAGCACCACCCGAGCCCGACGATGCCGAGACAACGCGCCGGCGATCGGTACGAGCACGTCGCCTTTGACGCGCGCGAGGCCGGCAGCGACGGCCATGGCGGGGTGACGTCGACGTGGGTCGAGCAGTTCCGCCGGCGGGCCGCGTTCATCCATCTGCGCGGCGGCGAGGCCGTGCTCGCGGCGCGCCTCGAGGGACGCCACCAGGTGGTGATCGGCGTGCTCAGCTCGGCGGACGTGCGCCGCGTGACGACCGACTGGCGCGTGCGCGATCTCCGGCGGGGCACGGTCTACAACATCCGCGACATCACGCCGAGCGCGGACCGGCACGTCATCGACTTCCTCTGCGAGAGCGGGGTGGCACCATGAGCGGCGTGACCCTCCAGGGCCGGCGCGCGCTCGTCGACAAGCTCGGCAGGCTGCCGCCGGCGGCGCGCAAGCACATCCGGGCCGCGATCGCGCAGAGCGCCAGGGAGATGGCGGCGCTCGTGCGCGCCGCCGCGCCGGTCGACACGGGGCAATTGCGCGACTCCGTCGGCTACACGTTCGGCGCCTTCGAGGAGAACAAGCGCAGCCGCAGCCGGATCTCGAGTGCGTCCGCCGAGGGCGTCGCCGATCCCGACCTGACCGCGCAGGTGCACGCCGGTGGCGGCGCGGCCTTCTATGCGCGCTTTGTCGAGTTCGGCACGCGCAATCCCAGCCGTCCGGCGCGGCCGTTCTTCTATCCGGCACTTCGCCTGACCCGGAAAAAGCACATGGACCGCCTCAAGCGGGCCACCCACAAGGCGGCCCGCGAGGTCGCCAAGGGCGGCGGCTGATGATGATTGGAGCGCAGCTGCAGGCGGCGATCTTCGCGGCGCTGACCGGGGCCGGCATCTGCGATGGCCGGGTCTACGACGGCGTGCCGGAGAACGCGCTCTTTCCCTATGTCACGATCGGCGACAGCCAGGTCATCGACGACGGCGGCAGCGAGGCCGTGTGCACCGGCGGCTGGGAGGTCTTCGAGGACATTCACATCTGGAGCCGTCCGCCGGCGCGCTCCAAGCGCGAGCTCAAGGCGATCGCGGCGCAGGTGATCGCGGCCCTGAGCGGCTTCGCCGGCGTCGAGGGGTACGCGGTCGTCGTGCGCCATCTTCAGACGTTCCGTGCCTTCCGCGATCCGGACGGGCTCACCGAGCACGGCGTGCTCACCGTGCGCTTCGTGCTCGACCCGCTCGCGTAGCAGCCTCACATCCTTGAAAGGATCACGCCATGGCTCAGGTCCAAACCCTTAACGGCACCCAGCTCCTCGTGCAGGTGGGCGATGGTGCCGATCCGGAAGTGTTCGCGCACGACTGCCTGATCAACACCGATCGCGGCATCCAGTTCTCGGCCGACCAGAACCGCCAGGTCGTGCCCGACTGCGAGGATCCGGACACGCCCGCTTGGTCCGAGCTGAGCCTCGACGGGCTCAGCGCCGTCATCAACGGCGCGGGCATGCTGCACACGCCATCGGTGGCCGGCTGGTTCGCGTGGTTCACGAGCGGCGCCTCGAAGAACGTCCGCGTCCGCGTCAATGCCGCCGCCGCGGCCGGTGGCGGCTACTGGGCGGGCAGGTTCAAGCTCACCGACTTCGAGGTGACGGGTGCGCGCAATGAGAAGTCGACGGTGAGCGTGACGCTCGGCAGCGACGGCCCCGTCGCCTGGGTGGCGGCGACCTGACCGGAGAGTTCCCCGTGAGCAGCCAGCACGGCCTCGTCACGCTCGATTGGGCCGACGGCACCTATGCCTTCCGCCTGAGCCTTGCCGGCATCGAGGAGCTCGAGGAGAAGCTCGATCTCTCGGTGTTCACGCTCGCGCATCAGCTGCGCCTGCGCGAGGCGCGGCTCAAGGGCATCGTCGAGACGCTGCGCATCGGCCTCATCGGCGGCGGCATGGAGCCGGTGCGGGCGCTGACGCTGGTCCGCCGCTACGTCGATGAGCGCCCCATCGATGAGAACCGCGATACGGCCTATGCGGTCGTGCTCGCGGGTCTTGCGCGCGTCGGCCCGGGCGAGCTTGCCGAGGCAAAAAAAAAGACGCGCCGGCCGGGCCCGCCGAGGCGCCGGAACAGCGCATCGACTTCGGCGCCATCCGCGGTGCCGCCGCCCTGATGCACGTGCCGGACGTCATGTCGCTCTCGCTCGGCGAGTGGGGCGCGATCGCCACCTACTGGGAGCGCGTGCACCGCAAGGGCGCCGTGGCCTTGCCGCCGACCGAGGCGGAGTTCGACGCCGCTGTGCAGCGGCTCCATTGACCTGAGGACGCTATGGCCGACGTCGAGGTGCAGAAGCTCGTCGCGATCTTCGAGGCGCGCCTCAGTCAGTACGAGAAGGCGCTCGCCCGCGCACGGTCTCAGAGCGACCAGTCCTTCCAGCGTATCGAGCGGCGCGGCCGGCAGATGGAGGCGGCGCTCGCCGGCCTCGGTCAGGGCCGCCTGCTGGCGCCGCTGATCGGTCAGCTCACGGCCATCCTGGCGCCGCTCACCCTCATGTCCGGCGCCATGCGTGCGATCGGCGAGGCGAGCGATCTCGCCAAGTTCGCCGACACCGTCGGCATGGGCGTCGAGGCCCTGCAGGCCTTGCGCTTCGGCTTCCAGCTCGCCGGCGCCGATGCCCAGACCTTCCAGCGCGGCATCGAGGCGTTCACCGACAAGATCGGCGAGGCGGCCACCGGCAACACGCGTCTGGCGCAGATTCTCAGGGCCAACGGCGTGGCGCTGCGCGACAGCAATGGCCAGATCCGGGATACGGAGTCGCTGCTGCGCGACTATGCGGATCTCATCGCCAATGCGCGCACCGAGCAGGAGAAGATGGTTCTTGTCACCGAGGCCTTCGGCGCGAAGGGTGGCAAGCGGTTTGTTCTTGCGCTCTCGCAGGGCCGCGCCGGCCTCGATGACATGAAGCAGAGCGCCAAGGAGGCCGGCCGGGTCCTCAGTGAGGATCTGGTGCGCGATGCCGAGAAGCTGCAGGACGAGTACGACAAGGTCATCGAGTTCCTGAAGGTCAAGTGGCAGAGCTTCGTCCTGACGGCCATCAAGGGCAGCAAGTCCCTGCTCGATGCCATCATGAACACGGACTATGCCAGGGGGACGTATCAGCAGCAGGTGGCGGATCTCGCCCGGCAGGCGGAGATCGACAATCTGAGGGATCGTGCGATCGCCGCCCGCGAGGAGTTCATCAGGCTCGATGAGAAGATCCAGAAGCTCTATGCGGACGTCTGGAGGTTCGAGCAGAACGCCGAAGGCAAGCCGGCCGGGCTCATGGAGCAGGTGCGTACCGACCTCGACCGCCAGATCACTCAAACCCAGGCCGAGCTCGAGAAGGTCGCAAAACTCTACGCCGAGCTCGTCGCCGAGATGAAGCGCCTGCAGGGCATCGGGACGAGCGGCACCGAGCCCTCGCCAGTGCCGCCGCCGACGCGCCAGCCATGGGATGCGGTCGTGAACCGGGCCATGCCGCAGAGGCCTACGATCATCCCGCCGGCGAGCGAGCATGAGCTCGCCCGCGCCATCCGCCAGGGGCGCGAGCAGCTCGCCCTGATCGAGGCCGAGACCCAGGCCTTGCGCGGCCTCAATCCCCTCGTCGAGGACTATGGCTTCAAGCTCACCTATGCGCGCACGCAGCAGCAGCTCCTCAATGCCGCCAAGCAGGCCAACATTGCGATCACGCCGCAGGTCGAGAAGTCCATCCAGCGCCTGGCGCTCGAGACGGCGGCCGCGACCGAGCAGCAGAACCGCCTCATCAAGACGCAGGACGAGCTGCGCCAGCAGTGGCAGGAGCTGCAGTCCCTGACCAAGGATGTCATGTCGGGCTTCATCAGCGACCTCAAGGAGGGCACATCGGCCGCCGAGGCGCTCCGCCGCGCGCTCGAGCGGATCGCCGACAAGCTCGTCGAGATGTCGCTGACCAACCTGACCAAGTCCATCTTCGGGACGGGCACCGGCGCCAACATCTTCGGCTTCCTCATTCCGGGGCTCGCCGCCGGCGGCACAGCCTATGGCGGCAAGCCGCACATCGTCGGTGAAAACGGCCCCGAGCTCTTCGTGCCGGGCCGCACGGGCACGATCATCCCGAACAGCGCCTTGCGGCGCGCGCCGGCGCCGTCCGGCGGCACGACGGTCGTCAATGTCGACATGCGGGATGCCTCATCGCAGGCGATCGCCGTGCTCGTGCAGCGCCTGGACCGGCTCGAGTCCAACATGCCGCGGATCGTCAAGCAGGCGCAGACCTTCGGGCGCCTCAATGATCCCTTCTACGGGGCTGCCTGATGCAGGTGTTCACATGGCCGGCCGCGTGGCTGCAGTTCATCAGCAGCGAGTTCCAGCTGCGCACGTTCGCCATGCGCGCGCAGGCGACGTTGTCGCCGCGGCGCAATGCGCGGCTCGCCTATCAGATCTGGACCGTGCAGGCGAGCTACAAGAGCGCGCGCGGGCCGAGCGCCTGGGCGCCCAAGGGCGCGTTCTTCGCGCGCATGGACGGCGAGGCCGGCCTGCTGCGGATGAGCGATCCGCTGCGCTGCCAGCCGTCGCTCAACCGCCGCCTCAAGCTGCCGCAGGAGCCGTGGAGCGACAATACGCTCTTCAGCGACAACACCGGCTGGCTCAATGCGGGCCTGGTCCCGCCGACCGCCGAGATCGCCGCGCCGGCCGCCATGGGCGATGTCGACCTCGTCATCAAAGGCCTGCCGGCACATACGGCCGACGTGCTCGCGCCGGGCGATCTCATCGAGGTGAGGCCGAACGGCATTGCGACCGTGACGGGCAATCTCTACGAGGTCGTGCGCGGCTCGGCGAGCAACAGCGCCGGCGTGGCCGGCGTCGAGGTGCGCCCGCGCCTCAGGCAGGGATTTGCCGCGGGCGACATGGCCGTCCTGCAGTACGCCCAGTGCGTCTTCCGGCTTGCGGACATGGACGCCGGCCGGATCTTCCGCGAGGCCGCCCGGGGCACCTTCGCGTTCGCGGCTCAGGAGCATGTTGATTGATCCGGACATGGCGGCGGCGCTGCGCACGCGCCGCGCCGCCCTCGAGGTGCTCGTCGAGATCGACCATCCCGACGGCCCCGTGCACCTCTGGTCCGGCATCGGCACGCTGCACGACCGCGGCGTGGCCTGGAAGGGCGCGGGCACGATCGGCCAGATCACGGTTGCCCCGCGCACGACGGAGCTGCGCATCGATGAGGTGCGCCTGACGCTGTCGGGTGTCGATCCGGAGGCGCTCATGCGCGTCGATATGGAGATCCGCAACCGCGTCGCGAGGACCTGGCTGGCGGCGATCGGCCCGGGCAGCAAGGTCGTCGGCACGCCGCGCCTGCTCGACGAGATCCGCCTCGACTATGCGACCGACACGATCGGCGAGGACGGCACGGCCGCGATCACGCTCGTCGGCCAGGCGGGCTTCTGGACGCTCGAGCGCGCGACCGAGAATGCCTGGTCGCGCGAGGAGGGCATCCACCGGTTCGGCGTCGACGGCGCCGGAGACCCGATCGAGACGGGCTTCGACTACATCACCTCGCTCAAGATGAAGGACACCAAGTGGCAGCCGCCGACGTCATAGCGCGCGCCATCGAGCAGGCCGAAGGCCGGCCCATGACCTGGGGCAGGGACGATTGCGCCATGTGGGCCGCCGCGATCCTGCGCGCGCTCTACGGCATTGATCTCGGGCGCGGCTGGCGCTGCCGCTATCGCTCCAAGGCCGGCGCCGCCCGCGTCCTCGGCCGGCGCGGCCTGCTGCCCGCCGTCGCCCGCACGGCGCGCCGCCACGGCTGGCGCCGCATCCCTGTCCGCGAGGCGCAGCCCGGCGACCTCGGCGTCTACGTGACGCGCGCGGAGGGCCCCGCGTGCGCGATCTCTCTCGATGGTCCTGCCTCCTGGGTCGGCCGCATCGACATGGGCGTCGTGTTGATCAAGGGCCCGCCGGGCTATGCATGGAGGGCACCGACGTGCCCCCGGTAATCGTGCCGATCGTCGCGCCGCTGCTCGTCTCGCTCGGCGTCGGCGGCATTGCCGCCCTCGAGATCGCCATCGCCGTCGGCACCGGCCTTGCCGCGCTCACCTCGCCGATCGGGCTCACCGTGCTCTCCGTCGGCCTCAGCATCGGCGCCAACGCGCTCGCCCGGTCCTCGCTCAGCGACAAGGGCAAGGTCGGTGCCGGCGTCAACGCGGCCGACATCCGCCTCAATACCCGCCAGGAGGTGCCCGCGCAGCGCTGGGTCTACGGCGAGGTCCTGATCGGCGGCCCGCTCTTCTTCGAGGAGGCGATCGGCAAGAAGTACTACCAGGGCTTCCTGTGGTCCGAGGGGCCGATCAGCAGCGTCGAGGCCATCTACAACACACAGGAGCGGATCGTCTTCAATGACATTCCCTTCAACACGATCCTCACGCCCTCGACCAACCTCGTCGACGGGCCGCCCTACCAGGCCAACGTGCGTCTCTCGGTGCGCCGCGGCCTTCTCTCTCAGCCGGTCGACCCGCTGCTGGCCGCCGCCTTCCCGGCCCTGCCCGCCGCCACCTTCCGCCAGCGCGGCGTGGCAACCCTCGTCTTCGAGGCCGACAGCGGCGCCACGTTCGCTCAGTTCGAGCAGATGTGGGGCAGCGCCCGGCGTCCCAATCCCATTGCCCGCATCCGGGGCGTGCCCGTCTATGATCCGCGCGACGGCACGCAGCGGCTCCCCATCGATCCGGATGATCCCGAGGATCTCGAGGATGCGCGCCTCACCTGGAAGTGGTCCAACAACGCCTCGCTCGTCATCGCCGACTATCTCTGGCGCCGCAATGGCGGGCGCATCCCGCTCACGTCCATGCACTGGGACCGCATTGCCAAGTCCGCCACCTACGACGACAGTCTCATCGGCACCCGCGATGGCCGGCTGATCCCGCGCCACACGATCGACGGCGTCGTCACCGCCGGGCAGAACCCGACGACCATCATCCAGTCCATGCTCACCGCCAACCGCGGCTTTGTCTGCCGCCAGCAGGGGCGCGTGTGGGTGCAGTCGTCGATGCCGCTGAAGCCGGTGCTCACCGTCACCGACGACATGATCATCGGCGCGCTCGAGTACCGGCGGGCCGCGCCGAAGCGCACGCTGCTCAACCGCGTGCGCAGCCGCTTCATCGATCCGCGCCAGGCCTGGACCACGGTCGACGGCCCCATCATCGACCGCCCGGATCTGCGCGCCCTCGACGGCGACCTCTACGAGGCCACCGTCGATCTGATGTGGACGGCGGATCACCGCCGCGCGCAGCGCCTGCAGAAAGCCTTCCTCGCCGACAGCCGTCTCGGACGCACCATCCAGACCACGCTCGCGATCGACGCCGCGATCGGCCTCGAGGCCGGCGACGTCGTCCGCTTCGACAGCCGCACGCTCCCGCGCATCAACGGCCTCTACCGTATCGGCGAGCTCGGCCTGGCCCTCGAGCAGGGCCTCTCCGGCCTGACCCTCTCCTGTGCCGAGTACGACCCCTCCATCGAGCAGGACTGGGACCCCACTGTCGACGAGCAGCCCTACGAGCTGCCAGACCTCGAGGCGAGCTGATGCCGACCCTCAATGACTTCGGCCCCGCTGTCGATCAGCGGGATCCGGTGCTCTTGCGCCATGCGCTCGTGAAGCGCGTCATCTACGCGATTGCCGGCAGCGAGGACCCGACCGACCTCGTCGCGAATACGTCGGGGCAGGTGCCGATCGGTCTTGCCTATAACGGCATCGTCTTCTGGCTCGACCCGGACGACACCACGTCGTCGCACGACGGCATTGCCGTGCTCGTGACGCAGGACGGCTACCGCTATCACGCATCGGCGTTCCGCTCTCCGCAGAGCGTGCTCGCCCAGGGCAGCGAGACGCCGCCGGCCTCACCCGCGATCGGGGACGCGTACTTTCTCGGGGCCGCGCCGACGGGGGAGTGGGCCGGCGAAGGCGAGCGGATCGCCGTCTACACCGCGCGCGGCTGGGTGTTCGTCGCGCCGCCGGTCGGGAAGCTCTTCTATGTCGCCGACGGCTCGAGGCGTTGGGTCTATCTCGACGAGGCCGGCAGCGTCGTCGAGCGGTTCGGCCACCAGCCGGAAAGCATTCCGGACAGCGCGCCGATCGGCGGGCAGCGGCGCTACATCGTCGAGTCGCAGACGCTCAACGATCCGCCGGCTTCGCCAGGGCTCGGCGTCTACTGGATCATCGGGCCGGCGCCGGCGGGCGCCTGGAGCGGCCATGCCGGCAAGATCGCGACCAGCTACGATGGCGGCGCCACATGGACCATCATCACGCCCCTCGACGGTCTCGAGGCCTATGACCGGAACATCGCGGCGAACCACATCTACCGGGCCGGCACCGGCTGGGTCAGCGCGGCAGGGGCATGGACCCGGCTGGCGTTCGCCCGCACTGCCGGAACCGGCAGCACCACCGCGCCAAGCGGCACCACGTACTGGGATGGATCAGCCACCCCGACGACCGGCACGCGCCGGCGCATCGACGACGTCACGATCGCGTTTCAGGCCTCGCGCTCAGGTGCGCTCCTGAAGGTCCGCTACCACGGCAATATCAGCCTCTCCCTCGGGACGCCGCCCTCAACCGGGCGGCTCGCGCTCGGTGTTGCGCTCTACCGCGACGCTGAGGCGACCGCCATCGACTGGGTCTGGATCACCCCGAGCGTCCATCATTTCTATGACGGCGGGAGCGACACCAATCCCCGGGGCGGCTATCCGACCAGGGCCGAGGCCGAGTTCTTCGTCACCGCGCCGGACGCCGCCGCGCATACCTACCGCATCGCGCTCATCAGCCGAACCATGGGGAGCAACCAGAATATCGACGTCGCATCGGTCTCGCGCCGCGTCTTCTCGATCGAGGAGGCCTTCTGATGCCGAACCCCGTCTTCGCCGACGGCGTCGCGCCGGCCAAGAGCGCGGCCCGGGCCTTCATCCCCTATGTGCTCGATACCCTCACCACGCTCCGCACGACGGACATGGGCGGCACCTGGCTCGTCTACGTGCGCGCGGTCGACCTCTGGTTCGAGCGCGACCCGAGCGATACGACCTCGCCCGACAATGGGATCACGATCATCGTCGACGCGGCCGGCGCCCGCTGGAAGCTGGCGCAGATCGCGCGCGACCGGCTGACCGGCAGCCGCTCCTACTACGTGCGCACGGACGGCAACGACAACAACGACGGCCTCGCCAACAGCGCGGGCCGCGCCTTCGCGACCATCCAGAAGGCGCTCGACGTGGTTGGTGCGCTCGACCTCGGCGTGTTCACCGTCGCAATCTGGATCAATGACGGCACCTACGCCATCACGTCGCCATTGCGCTATCGCGGCTACCAGGGCGGGCAGGTGACGCTCAGGGCGCTCAACGATCCTCTGACCACCCCCGACGGCATCACGCTCACCGGCACGCGCGCCACCGACGAAGCCGCCGTGCGCGCCAGCCATCGTGTGGTCGTCGAAGCCTCGACCAACATCAACCTGATCTATTGCGACCCGGCTGGCGGCCCCGGCACGGTGCGCGGCATCGCCTTCATCCAGACAGGGGCGCATGCGTCAGGCGTGCTGGCCCACTTCTCGTCGGTGGCCGTCGGCTACGTCCAATGCTCGTTCGTCGGCGGCGGCGCGCAGGTCGTGTCGCAATCGCGCGCGACGTTCAGCAACTGCCTCGCCTGCCATCAGTCAGGCTCGCCGCTGTCGCTGCAAGCCGCCGGCAACGTCTATATGGCCACGACGGTGCTCGCTTATCCTGGCTCGGCCAATGTGCTGTCGATCGTCGACGGCTCGACGCTGCAGGCATGGGCAAGCGCGAGGTTCATCCAAGGCGGGGCATTGTCCAATGTCAACGTCGACCGATCCTCCAACGCCTACTTCAACGGTGCGGCGTTCGTGGGCGGCACCAACTCAGTCGCCGTCGGCCAGGCGGACGCACAGCTCGTAAATTGCACGTTCAACGGCCAGAGCGCGCGGGTGATCTTCGCGACGGCGGCGGCCCGCGTGCTGATCAATGGCGGCACGATCGCCAGCGGCGCGACGCAGATCTACGCCGAGCGTCGCGCGAGCGTGCGCATCGCGGCGGCTCCGTCCGGATCACCGACCTACGCCCCCGCGCTGGCAACCATCGGCAACAACGAAGGGTACATCTCGTGATCGTTCAACGCATCGCCCACGAGCGCCTGATCCCAGCACCATGACCTCACGCTTCGAGGCCTGCCTCGCCGAGACCCTTAAGTGGGAAGGCGGGTGGAGCCACCATCCGCGCGACCCCGGCGGTCCGACCATGCGCGGCATCATTCAGCGCGTCTACGACGGCTGGCGCGACAGCAACGGGCTGCCGCGCCGCAGCGTGCGCGCGATCGAGGATCACGAGCTCCGCGACATCTACCGGCGCAGCTACTGGGACCAGATCCGCGGCGACGCGCTGCCGCCCGGCATCGATCTCGCCGTGTTCGACTTCGCCGTGAACAGCGGGCCCGCGCGCGCGGCAAAGTACCTGCAGCGGGTACTCGGCGTGAAGGTCGACGGTCATATCGGCCCGGCGACGCTCGGCGCCGCTGCGACGGCCGATC
>JBKBPL010000059.1:0-14974 GCA_046293075.1 Hyphomicrobiaceae bacterium
TTGCCGCAGCTTCGCGACGATCTCTTCGGGCTTGTGACGCTTTCTCGGCATGGGAAAGATCCTCCTGGTTGCCATAAGACATACTTCAAGGTGGACCAATTCAATGGGGGTGGATCACACGCGCCTCTTCGCGGCCCGAGGGCAGGAGAATGCGCGGCACCAGCCATAGATAGGCGGCCATGCCGAACAGCTCGACCAGCGATTGTAGAACGATCACTACGACCGCCGCCGCCCACATCTCGGGCAGTGCCAAAGCCAGCGGGAGCACGACGAAGGAGTTGCGCGTGCCGAGGCTGTACACGAGCGCCCGCGCCTCACCATTGGGCAGTCTGAATACGCGCGCCAATCCGATGCCGAGCAGCGCCGCCACAACGAGGAACGCCACGAACACACCGAGCACATGCCCCATCACGGATAGCGCGGCGATGGCGGGCTCGACTTGCGATGCGGCGATGAGGAAAACGACCAGTCCGAGCAACGGTACGGGGAGCCACCCGATCCGGCCGATCAGACGGGTCCGCTCCGGCTTGCGCTCGCCCCATCGCTCGATCGCCCAAGCCGCGCAAAGCGGAAGCACAATAAGGCTCACGAATACCGCCAGCAAACGGTCGGCTGCGAGCAGCTCGAGGAAGGCATTGCCCATGAACAACCACAGGTAAACTGGTAGCAAGGCGAGCTGCACGAGCAGATTGACAGGTGTCACCGCGATCGCACGGCCGGTGTCGCCGCCGCCCAGATGCGTGAAGGTGATGAACCAGTCCGTGCAGGGCACGAGCAGAACCAGAAGGACGCCAAGACGCAATGCCGGATCATCTGGAATGAACTGAATAAAAAGGGCAAGCAGCAGCGGTATCGCCAGAAAGTTTCCAACGAGCACGGCTGCCATGAAGCGCCGGTCGTGAAAGGCAGCGCGCACATGCGTCAGAGGCACCTGCGTGAAGGTCGCGAGCAGCAGGAGCCCGAGCGTCGGCCATAGCATGGCTTCGCAAGCCCCCGCGATCCAGGGCGCGGAACTGCCTAGGGCAAGACCAGCCGTGATAGAGGTGAGATAGATCCAGACTTGGTGCTGTTCAAGGCTCTGTCGTGTCATGGGGCGTCAGTAGCAGAACGCCGAGTGTTTATAAATATGCAACGCGGCGAAGACGGGCTGGGGAGATCCAGGAACGGCTGGCCCGGGCCACAACGGCAACCTCGCCTCAGCCTCGCCCTAGACCACGCTCGATCAGTTGTGCCGCCAGACCTTAACCGCAGAGATGAGCAGAATGGTCTGCGAGCATCGGAAGCAGCATGCCACTCGGGAGGATGCCGAGAAGCTGCCCGCCGACAAAGGCACCGACCACGGAACCTGCCGCCATCATCAGCAGAAACGATTGGTTCCGCTTCAGGACCGCAAAGCTCTGGTCCTGGCGATAGCGCGCAAACCCGACGATCATCGTCGGCAGGCTCACGGCAAGCGAAAGGCTGCCGGCAAGTTTGATGTCGGTGCCGAACAGCAGGACGAGCGTGGGAATGAGCAGTTCGCCACCCGCTACGCCGAGCAGGGACGCCACGATCCCGATGACAAACCCCGCGAGGATGCCTGCGAGCGCTTGCGCCGTTCCCGTCAGCGCGGCAGCGGAACCTTCCGGACCATGGGCAAAGACAAGCACGAAAGCAATGGCGACCAGCAGGATTGCGATGACGCGGTAGAGGGATTCGCGGCGCATGCCGATGGCCCACCCCGCGCCGAACCATGCTCCAAGCATGCTCCCAGCTAACAGGTTGATGATGATGGTCCAGTGCCCGGCTATCTCGGCGAAGCTCACTGTCCCGGCGCGGAACGGCAAAGCGGATGCCACGACGACGAGGCTCATAGCCTTGTTGAGGATAACGGCTTCCAGCGCCGGGAAGCGGAACATCCCGATCAAGAGCGGCAAGCGGAACTCCGCGCCGCCAAGCCCGATCAGACCGCCGAGAGTGCCAATGATTGCTCCGCCACCAAACGCGGCTATCGGGTTGCGCGGAGCTGACCCAATGGTCTTCATGCGCGCGCTTTAGGACTTTGATGAGCAGCCATAACGTGGTCGCGGGCAACAGCCATGGATTTGATAATAGCAAAGCACGTCACACCTGGCGCAAGCTTCAGACTGTCGGCGGATCGCTGCGTTATGCGCGCCAGGAGAGTATCGCCACCAACACGCAAGCGCACCAACGCTCCAGGGCCTTCGCCAGGCGTGATGATCTCAACTGTTGCCGGCAGGATGTTCTGAGCCGACAGATCCTCGGGTCGTGTCCGCGAGAGCAAGACCTCATGAGCCAGAATACGTACCCGTACAGCAGCACCCCTTTCGCCCGCGATGCGAGGCAGCCACAGCGGTCCCGCCGAACTGTCGAGCCTAGTCAGACCGTCGTTCTCATGCGCCGCAATTCGGGCGACGATCGATGACCCGGCGTCGCGGATTCCGAGGGCGTGTAGGACCGTCGCGTCAAACATGACTTCAGCGGCGGTGCCGCCGCGCAGCATTTTGCCGTGCTCGATGACAAGCATTCGGTCGGCGAGCATCCGCGCCTCGTCCATGTCGTGAGTTACCAAGATGACCGGCATATTCAGATGGGCACGTAAAGCGGTGATCTCGCTGTAGAGTATTTCACGTGTGGCCCTGTCCACGGCGGAAAAGGGCTCGTCGAGCAACAGGGCATCAGGCTTCCGCGCCAACGCCCTAGCGACGGCCACGCGCTGCTGTTGCCCACCCGACAGCTCGGCCGGTCGCCGATTCTCCAGCCCCGCGAGATTGACCAGCGCGAGCAGCCGACGAGCTTCTGCCTGACGCTCCGAACCCGGCAAATGGTCCATTGCTACAGCGGCATTGGCTTCCGCAGTCATGTGCGGAAACAGGGCGTAGGACTGGAACACAATGCCGACCCTACGCCTGTGCGGCGGCAGAGTGATACCGGCCTCTGTATCGAGCCAGATCGTGTCGTTCACGCAAACCCGTGCCCGTGAGGGACGCCAGAGACCTGCCACGGTTCGCAGGATCGTCGATTTGCCCGATCCCGAATGCCCTACCAGTGCCATCAGTTCGCCGGGCTCGACCTTGAACGACACGTCGAGCGGAATTGGCGTGTCCGCCTTGGCCATCACTTCGAGAGCCATCAGCCGAGCCTCCGCCCGACGCGAGATGATAACCAGAAGGCCGCCGTGATGGTGAAGAGCGATATCGCCAGCAGCACCGCTGACATGATCCCGGCGCCGCCGTCGTCAAAAGCCTGCACGCGGTCATAGATCGCGATGGCGATGGTCTTGGTCTCTCCAGGAATGGAGCCGCCAACCATCAGCACGATTCCGAATTCACCGAGCGTGTGCGCAAAGGTGAGCACCATGGCCGTCATCAGCCCGGGCCACGCCAACGGCAACTCGATCTTCCAAAGCGACTTCATAGAACCGAGGCCGCAGCAGGCTGCGGCTTCGCGCACATCCTTGGGGATCCCTTCAAACCCACGCTGGGCAGGCTGGATCGCGAATGGCAGGTTGAAGATCACTGAAGCCACCACCAGTCCCTCGAAGGTAAACACGAGTTGGTGGCCGAAGGTCGCGGTCCAGAACTGGCCGATGGGAGAGCTTCCGCCGAAAGCGACGAGCAAGTAGAAACCGAAAACCGTCGGCGGCAGCACAAGAGGCAGCATGACGAGGGCCTCCGTCAGACCCTTGCCACGAAATTCGCGATAGGCGAGGAAGCGGCCGGCGAACACGGAAATCGGCAAAAGGACGAGAACCGTCCACCCGGCGAGCCGCAACGACAGCCAGAGCGCCGTCCAGTCCATCATTTCACCTGAGGAGGCTAACTTCTACGCCAAAGGTGCTGCGTTAGGATGCCTCTCCGGGCAGTACGAAGCCATAGGTGCGGAAGATCTTTCGCGCCGACGGTGACTTGGCGAATTCGTAGAATGCCTCAGCCACGGGGCCGGCGTTCTTGGTCAAGCCCATCCCCTGCCGCAGTGGATTGTGCATCCCTTCTGGAATCAGCTCGTAGCTGCCAAGTGCCGAGACTTTGGGCGACAGGGCGAGCGAATAGGCGATGATGCCGCCTTGTGTGTCTGCCGACGTGGCGAACTGTGCCGTCTGCGATACGTTCTCTCCCAGAACGAGCTTCGGCTTGATCGCGTCCCAAATCCCAGCGGTCTTGAGCGCCTCCTCGGCGCGCGTGCCGTAGGGAGCATGCTCAGGATTGGCAATAGCGAACTTCTTCACCCGTCCGTCTGCGAGAGCGGCCTTGAGATCGGCGAGCTTGCCGTCCGCTTTGAGAGGTGAGCCCTTGGGCACGATCAGCACGATTCGGCCGACTGCGTAGAGCTCACCTGCATCACGCATGAAGCCGTCCTTGGCCAAGTCCTTTACGAATTCCTCATTCGCCGAGAAGAACACCTGGAACGGGGCGTTCTGTCGGATCTGGCGGGCGAAGTTCCCCGACGATCCGAAGGTCAGCTTCACGGACTTGCCGGTCTCCTTTTTGAAGGCGTCGGCCACGTCCACCAATGCAAACTGGAGATCTGCAGCAGCAGCCACCACGGGCTCGCCTTGCTGGGCGCGCGAGTCGCCGACTGCCATCACCAATAGTGACAACACAATCCCTGCAATGGATGCAGAGAGGGCTCGGAATGTCGACATCATCACTTCTCCCGATCGATAGCCTTGCAGCTATATCGATTGCAGTCAGGCCGCCCGAGGTCAAGCAATATATTCCGTGAGCTATAACGGTGCCGTCTTACGCCGCAGTCGCGTCAGCGCAGGCGCAATAGCGGTCGCTGTGAGCTTCTCCATCTCGCGAAATGCAGAAAGCACTTCTTCACCAAGCGGCGTCAAGCGAGCCCCGCCTCCGGCTCGTCCACCCTTGACGGCCTCTACGAGCGGCTTGCCGAAGTGGCCATTCATCGCGTCCACGATGTACCAGGCGCGCTTGTAGCTCATACCCATGCGACGGCCAGCCGCCGATATGGAGCCGCGATCCTTAATGCCTTCTAGCAGATCGGCCTTGCCGGGCCCGATCGCAATGTCGGCAACTACCGTGACACGGAGCTTGAAGGTCGGATGAGTTAGTTCGATTTTGGCATGGGCACTCAAGCGAGGACAGGAGCGAGGTAAACCAATCAAGCCAGCGGGGCAGGGTACAAGCCAAGCGACGGAATCGCCTCGCCGGGCCCGGCCCAAACGTCGCGTGCATCTGTCCCCCCGGATCGGAGGCGACATCATGCCATGAGAGGTTGCCGTTAGACATAGTCTCTCACGGCGCACTGAGATCGATGGTTGATGCCGGGCCCATATGTTGGGATCTGGCACCATTGAGAAATGCACCCTTCTATCGCCGCAGGGCATTAATTGTCCGATACGGGCCCTAAGAGCAAACATCAGCAAAAGAAGTATTCACTCCGAGCAACCGCCGGACGTTCGTCTCCAGCGTCACGGGCGTGGTGGGAAGGTAGAGTGAGACGCAGATCGGGCCTCGTATCGCTTCCAGGCCGCGAAACTCTGGTTCGGTGGTAATGTCGGTGAGAAGCATGTGTGACTTCGTTGCATTCAAGGTGGCTGGTCAAGGAGCGTATCAGTCCGTTCGGTTGACTTGCGGCTTTGCTTGGATCTTGAGGGCGGCCTTTGCCAGCAAATGCGCACTGACCGGCGCTGTGATGAACAGGAACAGCGAGATGGCGAGCTCGCGCAAGCTGACCCCGCCCGTCTCTGCACTGGAGTGGATCAGGGAAGCGATGACGACCGAGCCGACACCGAGCGTCGTTGCCTTCGTGGGACCGTGCAGACGCGTAAAGAAGTCGGGCAGGCGGGCGAGGCCGATGGAGCCGACCAGCGCGAACGCGGACCCGACGAGGATCAGGAGCGAAGTGATGATGTCTACGATCATTCTGAAGCCCTCACTCGATGATATCGCCGCTGAGCAGGAACTTGCACAGCGCAACTGTCCCGACGAAGCCCATCATGGCGATGAGAAGCGCTGCCTCAAAGTAGGCAGTGCTCGCGGTCGCGATGCCGATCAACATGACAAGGGCTATAGTGTTTATGGTGAGCGTGTCGAGCGCAAGGATACGATCTGGCGTACTTGGACCCCTGACCAATCGCCAAAGATTCAACCCCATGGCGATGGCCAGCATGGCAAGTGCGGCAGGAATGGTAAAATTCAGCATCCGAAAACCTCCTTGAGCGGCGCCTCGTAGCGCCACTTGATCGTGGCGATCAACTCGGCCTCGTCGGCGACATTGAGCGCGTGAACGTGGAGCACACGTGTGGCCCGATCGATGTCGATCGACACGGTTCCCGGTGTCAGCGACACGATGCTCGCCAGGAGCGTCGCGACGAAAGGGTCGTCGATGTCGATGGGAACGTCGACGAATGCCGGCTGGAGCCTGTCGATCGGACCGACGACGAGGCGTGCGACCTCCCAATTGGCGACAATGATGTCGGCCACCACACGGGTGAAAAGCGCGATGCCGACAAGCGGCCGATCGACGTGAGGGCGATCGGGCCAGAAGCTCTGGGTGAGCCAGGGGATCGCCACGCCGAGAACGACCGCCAGAAGCAGGTTGCCAAGCGACGGGCTCGCAGCCAGTACGATCCAGAGTCCGATGATAGCCAGGGTAATGGTCGGCTGCGGCAAGACGCGCATAAGAAAGGTCATGGCCGGCGCTCCCTCTTGATCGCCGACGTATCGCCGAGGACTGCCTCCACATAGCTTGAAGGCTTGGCAAGCTGCTCGGCCGTGGCACGCGTGTAGGCGGAGATCGGCGCTGCGCCGAGCGTGATGACAAGTGCGCAGGCGATTATGCCGAGCAGCGCGGTCTCGGTGCTTCCGGTGTTCGATGACATTTGGCAAATCGGTTCGGGTGAGGACGGATACTTGTCCGCGCGACCTGGCTCCCAGAAGAACGTACTCGCGGCGCGGGCCAGCACCAGGGCTACGATGAAGCCCGAAAGCAGCAATGCAGCCCAGGCGCCAATCACGGTGTTGGTGTTCTGGAGTGCCTGCATGATCATGATCTTAGCGAAAAAGCCCGATGACGGCGGCGCGCCGCTAGCCGCCATAGCGAGGATCAGATAGGCGCCGCCGGTGGCGACGATGGCGGCAAGCCGTGGCCCCTTTTCGAAAACATCGGCGACGGTTCCGCGTTGCCGGGACACCAGATCAGTGAGGAGAAAGAGACCGGCGGCCACGACCGTCGTGTTGATGAGATAATAGATAGTGGCTGCGTGAGCAGTTACGGTTCCGGCAGCAATGCTAAGCAGCAATGTGCCGCTCGAGATCATGACGATGTTTGCGACGACGACGCTCAAGCGCTTTGCGGCAAGGAGGCCGAACGATCCGAGGGCGATTGTGCCGATTGCGAGCCAGGCAAGCCAAGGCTGCAGCAGATCAGAGGTGAAGGGCGCCGTGACGAAGCCGATCGTCGATACGCGGAGCAGCGCGTAGATGCCGACCTTCGTCATGATGACGAACAACACTGCGACGGGAAGCGTGGCGGCTGTGTAGACGTGCGGCAGCCAGAAGCCGAGTGGCAGCAAGGCAGCCTTCAGGACGAACACCGCGACAAGGAGCGCGAGCGCCGTGCGGACGAGGGCTTGGTCGCCAGATGAGACCGTTGGCAGGATCAGCGCAAGATCGGCCATGTTGAGCGTGCCGAGCGCTCCGTAGCTCAATCCGAGCGCGATGAGGAAAAGGGCGGAGCCAGCTAGGTTCAAGATCACATAGGCAAGGCCAGCGCGCGTGCGCGGGAGCCCACCGCCATGCACCAGGAGCGCATAGGAGGCGAGCAGGAGGATCTCGAAGAACACGAACAGATTGAAGAGATCGCCGGTCAGAAAGGCGCCATTCAGGCCAGCGATCTGCAAGTGAAAGAAGACGTGGAAATGCCGGCCTAGGGTGTCAGTGTCGGATAGCGCCGAAAGCAGCACGGCAGCCGCGAGCATCGCGGTCAGAGCGACCATGACCGCGGCCAGCCGGTCGACCACGAGGACGATGCCAAAGGGTGCCGGCCAATCGCCGAGCCGGTAGACGCGAAGCTGGCCGTCACTTGCAACGTGCAGGAGCAGGATCGAGACCAAGACGAGTGCCACGACCGAGGCCGAGGACACGGCGCGCTTAATTGTCATTCCCATGCCGTGCATGAGAAGGAGCAACCCGCCGGTGACGAAAGGAATCAGCACCGGAAGAATGGGGAGATGGCTCATCGCTCCTCTCCCGCGTCGACCTGGTCGCTGCCGCTCTCGCCCTTGGCCTTGAGCGACAGCGCGACGAGGTAGGCCGTCATGCCGAAGCCGATGACGATCGCAGTCAACACCAGAGCCTGAGGCAGTGGATCGGCATGTTCACTGGTTCCGGGCAGGATGAGTGGCGGAGCCGAGGCGTCGAGCCGGCCGCCGACGAAGATCAGGGTATTCACGGCGTAGGAGAGAAGGGTCAATCCCAGAACGACCGAGAACGTGGTTGGTCGCAGAATGAGATAGAGGCCGGAAGCAGTCAGAATGCCGATTGCGGCCGAGACGAGAAGTTCCATGGGGTCAGCCCTCCTCTCGATCGTCGGGCATCGAGTCGATCTCGCGCCGGCTCAACGACCCGAGTTCGGAAAGTGCCAGTAGGATGCTGGCGACGACGACGAGGAAGACGCCGAGATCGAACACCATCGCCGATGCCAGCTCGAACTTCTCGATGATTGGCGGATGAACGTAGCCGAAGGTGCTGGTCAGGAACGGGCGGCCGAACAGCCAGCTCGCGAGCCCGGTGACCGTGGCGATGAGGAGGCCAGCACCGAGAACGCGGATGTAATCGAGCCGCATGCGCGTCGTGGCGAAGTCGATGCCGCTCGCGAGGTATTGCAGCATAAAGGCGACGGCGGCGATGAGGCCGGCGATGAAGCCGCCCCCCGGCAGGTTGTGGCCGCGCAGAAAGATGTAGACAGAGACGGCCAGCGCCAGCGGCAGGAGCGGCCGCATCATTTCCGCCAGCATGATCGGATACCGATCGGCATCCTTCGTCGCGCTCGACGCGTAGGGCTTCAGCCTCAGACCCTCCAAGAGCGCGTGAAGGCCGAGGGCTGCCATGGCGAGGACGGCGATTTCGCCCAGTGTGTCGAAGCCTCGAAAGTCTACGAGAATGACATTGACCACGTTGGTGCCCCCGCCGCCCGCGTAGGCGTTGGCGAGGTGGTAGCCCGATATGGTCTCGAAGGGCCGTGTCAGCATGGCGTAGGCTAATGCCGCGATGCCGACCCCGCCGAATATGGCCAGCCCACCGTCGCGCAGCTTCCGCGCACGCGAACTCTGAGACGCGACCTCACCGGGCAGGAAGCGCAGCGATAACAGCAGCAGGACGATCGTCACCACCTCGACGGAGAGCTGGGTGAGAGCCAGATCGGGAGCCTTGAAACGGATGAAGGCGAGGGCAACCACCAGACCCACAACGCTCAGGAAAACAACAGCCACAAGTCGCTGCCGATGCCAGAACACCGTTCCGAGAGCGCCGACGATCAGCCCGGTCAGAGCGGCGATGGCTGCCGTATCCACGCGCGTGGAGGGCAACGGCCCCGAGAGCGGCCGGCCTGGCAAGCTCATCCAAGCCCACGTGCCGAGCACACCAACGAAAGCGATCATCAAGGCCAGGTAGCGCTGCAGCGACCGATTGTCGATGGCCCGCAAGAGCCAAGAAGCGAGCCTTCCGGCATCGCGGTAGACCCGTTCGAAGGCAACCGGGCTAGCGATCTTCGGGGCGTACTTCTCGTGCAACTCGAAGAGATGATGACGACGCCAATAGTACACCAGCCCGAGCCCGAAGGCCGCCACGCTCATGGCGAGCGGCAGATTCCAGCCGTGCCAGACCGCCAGTTTGAAGGCCGGCACGCCAGAGGGAAGCACTGCGTTGGCCGCTGCCTGAAGTATGGACCCGACCGCGAATTGCGGCAGAAAGCCCACGAGCAGCACCAGGCCGACCAGGAACTCTACGGGCAAGCGCAGCCAGCGCGGCGGCTCTTGTGGCGTCTTCGGCAGATCAATCGGCTCGCCATTGAAGAAGACGTCGTGGACGAAACGCGCGGAGTAGGCGACCGACAACATGCCGGCGACCGTCGCGAAGGCTGGCAACACCCACCTGGAGTAACCCTCGAATGCAGGATGCCCAACGGTCTCAGTGAAGAACATCTCCTTAGAGAGGAACCCATTCAGCAATGGCACGCCGGCCATCGAAGCCGCGGCAAGGATGCCGAGCGTCGCCGTCCAGGGCATGTACTTGAACATGCCATTGATGCGACGCATGTCTCGCGTGCCGCACTCGCGGTCGATGATGCCGGCCGCCATGAACAGTGAAGCCTTGAAGATGGCGTGGTTGATGATGTGGAAGACGGCAGCAACGGCGCTCATCGGCGTATTGAGGCCGAACAGGAGCGTGATCAGTCCAAGGTGGCTGATGGTTGAATAAGCCAGCAGGCCTTTGAAGTCGTGCTTCAGAAGCGCGACATAAGCACCATAGGCAAATGTTACGGCGCCGGTCGTGGCCACAAGAACCATCCATAGATCGGTGCCGGAAAGCACGGGATAAAGGCGGGCGAGCAGGAATACGCCCGCCTTCACCATCGTCGCAGAATGGAGATAGGCCGACACGGGCGTCGGGGCGGCCATGGCTATCGGCAGCCAGAAGTGGAACGGAAACTGGGCCGACTTCGTGAAGGCGCCGAGCAGGATCAGGACCAGCACCACCGGATAGAGCGGATTCGCGCGGATCAGGTCGCCCTTGGCGAGGATGAAGGTCAACTCGAAGCTGCCGACAATGTTTCCGAGCAGCAGTAGTCCGGCGAGCAGAGCGAGGCCGCCGCCGCCGGTGACGGCGAGCGCCATGCGCGCCGCGATCCGGGCATCATGCGCCTCGTGCTTGTACGCGATGAGCAGAAACGACGTGAGGCTCGTGATCTCCCAGAAGACCAGCATCAAAATCGTGTTCTCAGCGAGAACGACGCCAAGCATGCCGCCTGCGAAGGCGAGCAGGAGCGCATAGAAGCGCCCGAGTCGATCATATGCCGGCAGGTAGTAAGCCGCGTAGAGAACGATCAGCAACCCAATTCCGAGGATGAGAAGCGAGAACAGCAGCCCAAGGCCGTCCAGGCGCAAGGCGAAATCGAGACCCCATTCGGGCAGCCATGGTATTCGGGTGGTCAGGACCTCACCGGACAACGCCACAGGCATCAGCGGCACCAGAGCGACGAGACCGGACGCCATCACCGCAGCCGCAGTCCAGGCAGCTGCCGACCTCGAATGGCGCGCGGCAGCCACGACGAGAAGCGACCCGACGAACGGGGCGGCCAGAATCAGTTTGAGCAGTGATGGTCCCATGTCCGATAGATAGCCGATGCGAATGACCAATCATACGACCGAAATACATGCGCAAGAATCGACGCCTGTAGCCTCGGCCGTCGAACGACGTTGTGTCTCGCTTCTTGGCGGATGGTCACGTTTAAGCCGGCCACCCGTTGACACGAGAGCTTCAAAGAGCGATCAGTCGTTGGATAATCACGCGGCTCGCCAATCCCCAGAGGAAGGTCAGCACGACCAGTGCGGCGGCGATCGACAACAGCGTCTCGTTCTCGATCCAAGCCGCAAGCAGGGGATGCTCCGGCGCAAGCGTGCGCGCCATGGTCCTGACCCAGGGCCGGCCGATGCGTGAGAGCTGTCCGAACAGGAAGTCCAGGATCAGCCACGTGATTGCCAGCGGCGCTGCAGTGATCCCGCCGATCAGGCTATATCGTCCAGTGGACTTCACGCTTCAGACGGGTCGATACTTGCCGTGTTGCCCAGCCTCGGGTGATCGACGTTCGAGGCGTCCAATATTGATTTGGATTGCGAGTATCCTGCTCATAGAACAAGCCCGTAATGCCCGCAAAATTGGAGATCGCCACTAGGTCAGATGGTGCAGTTACACACGGTGGCGAAGGTACTCTCGATCGGTTCGACGTGCGCAAGTGCTTTCAGTGCTCGGCGGGGAAGTCGTAGAAGGCGATTAGCGCGTCGCGATCAAGCAGTGACCGCGTGGCTTTGGGCTGCTGGCTCTTCGGAATCTTGTTGAGCACTTTGCAGTCTTGTGGACCCAACAACGCTGTTCTCGTATCGTCCGCTCTCGGAGGCCGGTTTCGTGACCCTCTACGGCACCGAGGAGCTGTCGCGCGCCGTCGCGCGATGGCGCTGGCCGCACGGGTTCGTCTGTCCGAAGTGCGCCGGCGCAGAGCACTGCATCGCCGGCCCAAGGAGGCTCTACCAGTGCAATATCCGGCGGCAGACCTCGCTGACGGCGGGCACGCTGTCGCCTCTACCACGGTGCCGCTGACGACCTGGTTCCGCGCGATGTACCTCATCACACAGACCAAGCAGGGGATTTCGTCGATCGAATTGGGCCGCCGGCTCGGCGTGATGCAGAAGACGGCGTGGAAGATCAAGGCGAAGCTCGTCGAGGCGATGCGGCTCGTCTCGATGAGCGAGCGGCTCGACGGTCGCGTGGAAATGGACGACGCCTACCTCGGTGGTGAGCGCTCCGGCGGCAGAAGAGGCCGCGGCAGTCCCGGCAAGAAGCCGATCGTCGTGGCCGTTGAAACCGATGAGAAGGGTCGGCCGCGACGGATCAAGCTGCGCCGCATCGCCCGCCTCAAGCGCCGCGTCGGCGACGCCACGAAAGCAGGCGAGGCCGTCGGTGACGACGGTGGCGCCCGGCGCGACGATGCGCTTCGTCAGGCTCTTCACCCGGCCGCCGGCTGCGTGCATGTTGCGATCCCCACGGGCTCTGGCCGCCGCGCGGCTCGTCATCCCGTCTTCCGCTGGGTCAACACGATGCTCGGCAACATCAAGTACGCGATCACCGGCACCTACCGGGCTCTGCGCAAGAAGCACATGGTCCGCTACCTCGCCGAGTTCGAGTGGCGCTTCAATCATCGATTCGATCTCGCCGCCATGATCCCCGCCCTCGGCCGCGCCGCCGTGGCCACGAAACCGCAACCCTACTGGTGGCTCAAGATGGCGGACTATTTGCGTAATCAGGTGGCTCTTTGTCGTATAGTCCACTTCATGTTCAGAAGCGGTGGAGAAGAGCAAATACTGAGTTCCGCTTCGGTCGGAAACGGAAAAATGCGTTGGTGCTGGCTATGCGCCCTTAAGCCTGCCCTTTCGAAGGGATCCAACTTCGAGTTTCCCCGTCACGAGATGATAATATTCTAGCAGTGTCGCCAAATCAGTTGCTCATTCAACAGGAAGAGTCGGAAATGGTAGAAGATAAAAGGCCCGAAGCCAACACATTTTTTATTATCGTTTCCGGATCGGGGTTGCCGGAAGTGGACGGACTTTACATGCCGTCCAAGGCGCCTCCCGCTAAATCCGAATCTGGAACATTATCGAGCCCGGGATACTGGAATGGGAAAAGAGCCTGGGACCGCGCGGATGGAAAATCCGCACGAAGCCCGGCAATATCATATTCGAACAGTTATAAGTCATGGCGAATCTGCCGCCTTGATGGACACCTCGCATACGAAATTACCCTTGACGATGAATTGCCCCCTATCGATAAACCGTGGAATGTCTATAAAATGGGCGTGGCCCCAGCGCCCGAGGTTAAGATTCACTATTTTGACCCAACTGCACCATGCCCCAAGCCCAATGTTATTTTTGTCCTTGGCGGTCCTGGGGCAGGAAAGGGGACAATGTGTGAGCTCTCCGAGATCCAACTGGAGTGGACGCATTTGTCGACGGGTGTTCTGCTCCGTGCTGAACAAAAAGCCGGCGGGTCAACAGCAGCAACAATTAAAGAATTTATAGAGGCCGGCCAACTGGTTCCCAATGCTATCGTGGTCAGACTCCTAAAGGATGCTATGGAGCGTGTGATCCGAACCACGGGACGAACGAATTTCCTAATTGATGGCTTCCCTCGGTCCTTATCAAATTTAGACGCGTGGCATGAAGTATTTGGGCGAGATGATGAGGTTCCTAAGATGATGTATTTTGAATGTCCTTTTGAAGTTCTCGAAAAGCGAATTTTGGGACGCGCCAGATACTCGGGCCGCAGCGATGACAATGTCGAAAGCATGAAATTACGATTTGACACGTTTAAGACCGAAACCATGCCAACGGTGAACCACTTCAAAGGTATTGGCAAATGCCTTGAAATCAACACGAGCCAAAACCGAGAAATCGTGTATGCGCTTGTGTGCGCACAACTTGCCGAGTATACAGATCGTCAATTACTGGACAGGCCGCTGACTGAAAAGGCCGAGATCCTTCTGGGAAAGAGGCCTTATCCAAAAAAGGCGTCCTGAACCGTATTCATGGATCGAGAGCGGGCGCCCAACGACGATCCCGCAACTCACCATAAGCCACAGATCTCGGTTGCGTTGGTTCTTAATGGTGTCTGGCGTTCTCGGCGCATCTGCTCAACGCTTGGAAAGGTCGAGTGGGCAGACATCAAGAGGGCGGACGGCTCGAAGCAGCGACCTCATCTTTAGAGTTTCCATCCTGCGGATTGTCGAGTAGACATCCTACTACCCTGTGCGACCTCCAATGGAGATGCATCAAGTCCCACCGATCGGTGTTTTATCGATCGACGCGCGTTGTTCGCCAAGTTCTGCCGGAGAGCGGGGGATCTGGCTTAGCGGCTTTGCACCGATCGCCAGCGCGTAATTCAGTGTGGCGGACCCTGACATCATGTTTAGAGGCGCCTTTGGACGTACCGCAACAGTTTGATGACGCGAGCAGGCGTGCCGCTAAAATTTCTGCTGGAATATCGACGATGCCGGTCTGCCAGCTAGCGAGTGTGGCTCCAGGATTGCCGGCGCAGCCACGCCCCGTTCCGCCGAAATTGATAACGTACAGAATGTTTCGCACAAGTGATTGAAGGCTGGCGGCCCCGACTCGGGCTTTTCTGGTGATTGCGACGTCAACCGGAGAAGTCAGAGAAGGAAGCCACCATGACGAGTGAGG
>JBKBPL010000060.1:0-14790 GCA_046293075.1 Hyphomicrobiaceae bacterium
CGATCTTCATGACGAAGGATGTCGGCGTCTCGTTCGGACCGAACGGCCCCGGCACCTTGTTGCCGACCGCCGGCAGGCTCTGCAGATAGGCGACAATGGCCCGTGCGTCTTCGCGCGTGAGCGTCGCAAAGGCGTGCCATGGCATGATCGGCGCCAGCACGCGGCCGTCGGGCCGCTTGCCCTCGGTGATCGCGACACGGATCTCTTCCGCCGACCAACGGCCAAGCCCCGTCTCCTTGTCCGGCGTGAGATTGGGGCCGTGGAACACGCCAAGGCCCGGGATCTCGAAGCCGACTTCGGAGCCGGAGAGAAAGTGTGCCATGTCGGGCTTACCGAAGAAGTAGCCCGGCGTATGGCAGTCGTTGCAGCCGCCGATCCCGACGAGATACTTGCCTCGCGCGACCGGCGAGCCCTGCGCCTCGATCGGCCAAAGCGGCAACACGAATGCCAGCAGTCCAAAGATCAGCGCAACGAGCAGGGCAATGTGGGCATCGCGCGGCATCGGGGGCAGCTCGGCACTCGCCGGGCTGGTTGACCTCATCGACATGGGTGTACTCCTCTCTGTCCGCGGCGCTCATGCTGCCTGCACCAGCCCGTTGGCCGCCATGCTTTGCGTAATGCGCCGGTCGTACGCCTCAGCGAGCGCACGCAGGGCGGCGCTGCCATCGCCGGAGAAGGAAGGCCCGTGCATGAGCGCGAGCGTGCGCGGCGCCAGTGCCGATAGCGATCTCAGCGTGGTGCCCATGCCCGGATTGAGGGAGGAATATTGGAAAATGTCCTCCGCCGCGATGGCCGGCCCGACAATGTCACTCCCGGTCAGCGCAGCGCCGTTGCCCAGTTGAGTGAAGAGGTCGCCGCACAAGAGCGTCTGCGTGCTCTCCTCGAAGAGGACACCGGCATCCCAGCCGTGCGGCGTGTGTGGTGTATCGATGAAGCGCACGCGCTTGCCGCGGCCGAGGTCGATAACCGCCCCGTCAGCAAGCTCGCGCGAAGGGCGATCGGCGAAGTCACTGAGGGAGACCATGTTGCCGGTACGGCCATGGGCCGCCGTCGCGTTCGGCGCGATCGCGAGCCATTCGTTCATGGCGCCGCACTCGTCGGCCTCGAAATGGCCGAAGGTGATCCACTTGAGCTTCTCCGGCGGCATGATCCGGCTCAGCGCGTCGCTGTTCAGCATGAACATCTTGCGCAGGCCTGTATGGAACATGAGCGGCTCGTCGCCGAGCACGAGGAACTGGTTGAACGTGAACCCGGCCGGCGGTGCGATGTCGGGGACGAAGGTTGAAAGCCGATAGATGCCGTCGGCAATCTCACTGATCTCGGTCTGCATGGTTCTGGCTCCGGGGTAAGTATGGGCGTTCGCCGCGGCGGTCAGCCGCGGACGTGCAGGTGGACGTGAAGGCAATTTCGTGATACACGAATGTGTAGCGAAACTGGGGGCCGTGTAGCCGAACCAGAGGCCCCTGTCAATATGATTGCACATTAGTGTGCAGTGAAAATACCATGACGCGCACCTACACCCTCAAGAAGCGGGCGGAGCAGCAGGAGGAGACACGCCGCCGCATTGTCGAGGCGGCGATCGACCTCCATGGCACGGTCGGGCCGGCCCGGACGACGTTCAGCATGGTTGCCGAGCGGGCCGGGGTGCAGCGCCACACGCTCTATGCGCACTTTCCCGACGAGCGCAGCCTCCTCATGGCCTGCTCGAGCCTGCATATGGAGCGCGAGCCCCTCCCGGACGCCGAGCCGTGGCGCGAGATCGAGGATCGCGAGGCGCGCCTGCGTACTGGCCTGCGTGCACTCTATGAATGGTACGCGCGCAATGAAGGCATGGCGTGCTGCATATTGCGCGATGTGGAGGTCCACGATCTAACGCGAGAGATCGCCGGGCTGCGCATGGGGCCGTACATGGCGGCCTACCAGCAGGTGCTCGGTGCGAAGCTCAGCTCACGCCAGCGCGCGCTGTTGCACCTGGCGCTCAGCTACTACACATGGCGTGCGCTCGTACGTGAAGGCGGCCTCAAGCTGAGCGCTGCGGTGGACACCATGGTGCAGGCGATCAGTGCAGTGAGGTGAACCGCCGCCCGCGGCGGTGGGCCTTGGACGCGCGCATCAGATCCAATCCTCGATGATCCGCTGGCGGTCACTGACTGCGGCCCGTATGATCAAACCAAGATGGATTGGGCCTTCGCGACCTTTGCCAGCTTTGGTAAGCGCATCATCCTTGCTGCGGCATTCTCGCTCGCGCTTGCTGGGGCGGCAGCTCATGCCCAGCAGGGCGACGCCAAGAAGGTGGCTGCCCCCCTCGCCGTTGGGATCGCCGAGGGGCCCGACGATGCGGTTCATCCCGTCAAAGTCAGCGACGATGGCCGATATTTCATCGATCAGACCGGCAAGCCGGTGTTCTGGCTTGGCACCACCCAGTGGGAACTCTTTCGCGGCTACAGCCTCGAAGATGCGCGGATAATCCTCGCCAAGACCAAGGAGAAGGGCTTCGCCTTCGTCCAGGTCATGCTGATGGGTGTCGGCGACGGCACCAGAGCCAATGTCTACGGTGAGACGCCGTGGATCGGCAACAACCCGCTTACGCCCAACGAGGCCTACTTCAGGCACGTCGATGCCGTGGTCGCCATCGCGCAGGAGCACAACCTCGCAATCTCCATGACCGTGTTTCACCAGCGGTACAGGGAGCATATCACGGTCGCCAACGCCCGCGCCTGGGGGAAGTGGATTGCAGACCGATACAAAGACGCGCCCGGGATCGTCTGGTCCATGACGCCGGTCGCTGAAGCCGCTTCCGTGCCTGTCTTGCGGGAGCTCATTGCGGGCTTGCGTGAGGGTCATGGGGGCGGCCATCTGATCACCGCAAAGCCTGATCCCGCGCCGTACTCCTCAAGTTTCATGCATGCAGAGGGCCTGCTCGATTTCCATTCGATCCAGACCTGGGCGCCGGTCGAGCTGATCTACCCCATGGTCGGTCACGACTACGCGCTCACGCCCGTGACGCCCGTCCTGATGGCGGAAGGTTCCTACGAGCAAGGATCGGAATATGGCTATGAGGTGACCCCGCTCTGGATCCGGCGACAGGCCTATTATTCGTATCTTGCGGGCGGCCATCATGCCTACGGCCACAACGACAGCTGGCGCATCCTGCCGACGTGGAGACAGGCCCTCGATTCACCCGGCGCGACACAGCTCAGCATTCTCAAACGGATCTTTCTCAAGCGAGAGGAGTGGTGGCAGCTCGTGCCTGACCAGTCGATCCTGACGGCGGGCGGCAGCACCCAAGGCAGGGTGCTCACGCTCGCCGCGCGCCACAGGGACGGTAAGTGGATCATGGTCTATTGGGGCGGCAGGCAGACGGATTCGGTTCGCCAATGGATGTGGGGGCTGCTAGTTCGCGACGGCTCAGTCTCGGTCCGGATGGACAAGCTCGCCGCCTCGACCACCGTTGACGCCATCTGGATCGATCCACGAAGTGGGGACCTGCTTCCCGCGGGCCGCTTCACGAATCGTGGCGTGCAGTCGTTCTCCGTGCCCCGCGCATGGGAGGATGCGATCCTTCTGCTGGAGGGACCGCGCAAGTGATGCTTTCAGCGGTGCGCCTGCGCCGGGCCCCGCGCAATCCAACCTTGAACTACCCTTCGAGGCCGCATAGGGTCATCGGCGGAAACGCCTGCTGCAGCTCTCAACAATAAGCGGTCAATACCCGCCGATGCGCTCGACTGAGCGGCCCTCCTTTCCCCACCGCCGGGGCCTGATCATCCTGATGACATTGGCGACCGCCTATGTCGCCAGTCACTTTTTCCGCGCGTCCAACGTTACCATCGGACTCGATCTGATGCGCGATCTCGGCATCGGGCCGGAGGCGCTCGGCGGGCTTACGGGCGCCTTCTTCTTCGGCTTCGCGGCCATGCAGATTCCCTGCGGGTTCTTCTTCGATCGCTTCGGTCCGCGTCGCACTGTCGTCGGTATGCTCATTCTCGCGACCATCGGCGGCATCGTCTTCACCCTGGCGCCGACGTGGCCGGCTCTGCTCACCGGCCGCGTGCTGATGGGCGCCGGCTTCGGCGTCATGCTCATCGGCAGCATGGTCGTCATCTCGCGCTGGTTCCCGCCGGACCGTTTCGCGACGCTCACGGGCCTGGTCCTGTCGATCGGCCTCGTGGGCAACCTGATTGCGACGACGCCGCTGGCCTGGGCCTCGGAGGCCATTGGATGGCGCGCCGTGTTCGGTGTCGCGGTCGGGTTCACCGCGCTTGCCACCATTGCCGTGTGGGTGATCGTGCGTGACGCGCCGCCCGGCCATCCCTTCCTGGACCGCACGCCGGAGACACCGCGCGAGATGCTGCTGGGGCTGGTCGAGGTTCTGCGCAATCCGTGCCTGAAGTTCATCCTGGCGCTCAATTTCTGTCACTACGCCTGCACCTTTACCGTGCAGGGCCTGTGGGGCGGCCCGTATCTGCGCGAAGTGTACGGACTGAGCCCGATCGAGGCGGGCAACGTCCTGTTCGCCGCCGTGATCGCCTACCAGATTGGGATGCTCTGCTTCGGCCCGATGGACCGCCTGCTCGATACGCGCAAGTGGATCGCCATTGGTGGGACGCTCGCGGTCATCGTCCTGCTCCTGACGCTGGCGATCGCGGCACAGCCGCCGGCATGGGTGCCGATCGGCGCCATCCTTGCGATCGGCTTCTTCAGTGCCTCCAGCACCATGGTGATGACGCACGGCCGCGGTTTCATTCCCGATCGGCTGATCGGTCGCGGCATGGCGACGATCAATACGTCGGTCATGCTCGGCGTCGCGTGCATGCAGACGCTTTCCGGCATCGTCGTCGGGGCTTTCGAGCCGCTGGCCGACGGCACGCGCTCGGAGACGGCCTATCGGGCCCTCTTCGGCGTGCTCGCCGCAGTGATGATCCTGGCCGTCGCCGTCTACGGCCGCGCACAGGATATCAAGCCGAGCGCGCAGATGCGCGAGAGTGCGGAGCAGCCCCGCGCCTGAGCGTCACGTGCCGGCGCCCGCTACCGCCTGACGGCATAGACGTCGCCCGAGTTCGCTTCGTGCGGCAGGGCGGCGATGTGGCGGCGCATGTCCTCGGCAGTGACCCAGCGGCCAAGCGCGAGTCTCTGGCTCTCACCGAGCGCCACGTCGAAGCCGTAGTCGCCGAGTGCCGCGATGCGCGCAAGGCAGGCATAGGCGACGTCGCGCTGGATGGTCGTGAATTCGAAAGAGAGCGCCGGCAGGGCCCGGCTCAAGCCGGCCAGGACATCGGCTTCGAAGCCCTCGACGTCGATCTTGACGAAAGCCGGCGCGCCGTAAGCGGCGATAAGCGCATCGAGCGTCGTGACGGGAACCTCGATCTCACGATCCCAGACCTGGCCCTCCCAGCCGCCGGCACCATCTGCGGCCTTCACGAAATCCACCGAGGCCGTGCTGACCGTCGGGTTCGCGGAGTTCACGTGCAGGCTGAGCCGCCCCGGAGCCGGGCCGCAGGCACTCTCAATCAGAGTGACATCGGGATCATCGGCATAGAGCACGCGGATGGCGCGCGCGCACAGCGGCTGCGGCTCGAGCGCCACCACGCGCGCACCGAGACGGCGGAAGGCGCCGATGCGGTCGCCGACGTGCGCGCCGATGTCGAAGGCAAGGTCGCCCGGCCGCACGAAGCGGGCATAGAGCCCGTCCATCGCAGTTTCGCGGACGGCATCGCCGTAGTAGACCGCAAGCGAGCGCGAAAGGCTGACGAACGCGGGGTCGCGGCGCAATGCGTCGAGGCGCTTGGAGAGGGGCATGGCATGTCTGCTCTGAGGGGGCGGCGGCCGTTCCGTGAAGCCTCGATGATCCATGGTCTTGGCCGTTGGAGACCTTGCTGACCATTGCGGCAGGCAGTGGGCACGCCGCGGCGGACCGGAAAAGAGCCGTCAAAACAGCGAGTTGTCAACCTCGCTCGGCATCAGCGGATACGGCCGAGCCGAACCTCGGCCGTTGCGCGCGCGCAATCCTGTGCTAGCTTCCGTCCATAAAAACAAGCTGCGTCGAGGGAGGACGCCATCTTGAGAAGCGGGTGGCTTGTCGCGGCAGGGGGCTTTCTGATCCTGTTTGCCGGCACAGCTTATTTGTCGTTCAAGCTGCCGCTGCTCGATGCACTGGGGCCGGGCCCGGGCTTCTTTCCGCTGATCCTCGCGTTGATCGGCGCAGTTCTGGCGCTCGTGCTGCTGGCCCAACTCCTGGCTCAGACCGATGGTGCGGACGCCATCGCCGATCCCGACGCGACCGAGGGTCTCATGCCGGATCGCTCGGCCGTCTTCCGCCTCATGGGCATCACTGTCCTACTGATGGCGGCCTTCGCCGTGCTCGATCCACTCGGCTATCGCCTGACGGCACTGCTCTTCGTCACGCTCCTGCTCCTCGTGATGGGGGTGCGCAACTACCTCGTGATTGCCGCCGTGGCTCTGGTTGCCAGTTTCGGCGTGTTTCACAGCTTCTACTACTGGCTGAAGGTGCCGCTCCCCCTTGGAGTGTTCGGGCTGTGATGCTGCAACTTTCTGCATCCGGGTGAGGGGGCGGCGCCGATGGTCGAGACGTTCCAGTATCTTGCGCAGGGCTTCGCGGCGGCGGCAACGCCGACCAATCTGACCTTTGCCCTGATCGGCTGTATTCTTGGCACGCTGATCGGCGTCCTGCCCGGTATCGGCCCTGCGGCCGGGACTGCGATCCTCATCCCGCTCACCTTCCAGCTCGACGCGACAGGCGCCATCATCATGCTCGCCGCCATCTACTACGGCGCGATGTACGGCGGCACGATCACCTCGGTGCTCATCAACGTGCCGGGTGAGGCGGCGTCCGTCATCACCTGTCTCGACGGGCATCAGATGGCGAAAAAGGGCCGCGCCGGCGCGGCGCTCGGCATTGCCGCCATCGGCTCGTTCATCGGCGGGGTGGTCGCAACCGTGCTCCTCGTGCTCGTCGCGACACCGCTTTCGCGTCTTGCGCTGAGCTTCGGACCGCCGGAGTTCTGCGCGCTGATGCTCGTGGGCCTCGTGCTGGTGACGAGCCTTGCCGGCCAGTCGCTGGTTGCGGGTATCCTCATGACGATCACGGGGCTGCTGATCTCGCTGATCGGCATCGACCCGGTGCGCGGGGCCCCCCGCTTCACGTTCGGCCTGCCCGAGCTTTATGACGGCGTTGGCTTCATTCCTGTCGTCATGGGGCTGTTCGGCATCGGCGAGATCCTGGCGACGGCCGAAAAGCCATACCGCGAGGTGATCAGGACGAGCCTCAGGGGGCTCATTCCCTCGCGCGACGAGTGGCGGCGCTCCTTGGGCGCGATCTGGCGCGGGACGGGTCTCGGATTCTTTCTCGGTCTCATTCCCGGCGTCGGGGCGATCATCCCGACATTCATGTCGTACATTCTCGAGAAGCGCCTCTCGAAGCATCCAGAGCAGTTCGGCACGGGTGCCATCGAGGGGGTCGCCGGGCCCGAGACGGCGAACAACAGCTACGCCAATGGCGCCATGGTGCCGCTCCTGACGCTCGGCATTCCGAGCTCTCCGACAATCGCCGTGCTCATGGGCGCGTTCATCGTCAACGGCCTGACGCCCGGGCCATTCCTGTTCCAGGAGCGGCCCGATCTCGTGTGGGCGGTGATCGCGAGCTTCTTCATCGGCAACGTGCTGCTGCTGATCCTCAACCTGCCGCTCGTCGGGCTTTGGGCGAAGCTCCTCGAAATTCCTTATCAGTACATCTGCGCCGGCACGCTGCTCTTCTGCATGATTGGCGCTTACAGCATCAATCAGAGCGTCTTTGACCTCTGGGTCATGCTCGGCTGCGGGATCATCGGCTACCTCCTGCGCAAGCTCAACTTTCCGCTGGCGCCGCTGGTGCTCGGTCTTATCCTCGGGCCGCAGATCGAGAAGTCGATGCGAACATCACTCGAGATGTCGGCCGGCGATTTCTCGATCTTCGTCACGCGCCCGATCTCGGCAGCTTTGCTGGCACTTGCCGTCGTCATCCTTGCCTTTGCCGCATTGCAGCTTGCGCCGAAGGAGATCAGGGACCCCAATGCGGACTAGCGGGGAAGTTGGAAACGGGACACTCGCGCAGGCCGGGCTGACTGGCCCATTCAACCGGAGGACAACCCATGAGACTGCTCAGACTGGCAATGGCCGTGACGGCGGTGGCGCTCGTCGCGGCTCCGGCATCGGCTCAGCAATTTCCCACGCGGCCGATCAATCTCATTGTCGCGTTCCCGGCCGGCGGGTCGACGGATATCGGGGCCCGCGTCGTCGCCGGCATCGCCGAGAAGATCATCGGCCAGCCGATCGTCGTCGTGAACAAGGGTGGCGCCGGTGGACAGGTCGGCTGGACTGAGCTCGCGCGTGCCAAGCCCGACGGCTACACGATCGGCTTCCTCAATCTGCCGGCGACCAACACGACAATCCTCGATCCCGAGCGCCAGGCCATCTTCAACGAGGCGAGCTTCACGCCGATCATCAACCAGGTGCTCGACCCCGGCGTCATCTGGGTCGCCGCCAACAGCCCGTTCAAGACGCTCAAGGACGTGCTGGACGCGGCGAGAGCGAAACCCGGCACGATACGCGCCGCGACGACGGGCATCCTTTCCGATGACCATCTTGCAATCCTGATGGTCGAGGAGGCCAATCCGGGCGTGAACTTCCGCCTCGTCCATCTGCTCGGCGGCGCCGCGCAGATGAAGGAGACCCTTGGGGGCAACATCGATGTGTCATTTGACAACGTCGGCTCGATCGTCAAGCAGGTCCAGGGCGGGCAGGTTCGTGCGCTGGCGGTCATGGATCACGAGCGCTCGAAGTTCCTCCCGGACGTGCCGACGACCAAGGAGCTCGGCATGCCGAACGTGATCTCGAACTCGACGCGCGGCATCGCCGGGCCGAAGGGCATGGACCCGGCCGTGGTCAAGACGCTGCAGGATGCGCTTGCGAAGGCGATGGCTGATCCCGAGCACGTCAAGCGCCTCGAGGATGCCGGCCTCGCGCTGAAGGTGATGGTCGGGGACGAGTACGCGAAGTATTACAAAGAAACACACGAGAAGGCGAAGAAGTATACCGAGTGGGCGAAGAGCCGCCCGCAGAGGTAAGAGCGCGCGTCCCCTCCCCCCATTCAAGGCTATGGGGGGAGAGGGAAGAAACAGCTACATCAGACTTCCATCACATCGAGCACGCCGGGGACGGTCAGCAGCTCACCTTGCTGGCGCGGGCCGATGTCGTAGCGGCCGGGCAGCTTGAACTCGATCTCGCGCGGTGCGCCATGTCGGCCCGGCACGCTCTCGACCTCCATGGCGAGGCGGACCTCGCCGCCCTTGCCGTTGGTCGGTGGCGCCTTGTCGAGCAACGCGCGCAACTCGGCCATCGCGTTGCCTTTGCTCGCCTGTACCGTCCGCCGGTCGAGCACGATCTTCAGGGACTGCTGGACGTTAGCGGCGGCGGCTTCGAGCAGCTCGAGATTCTGTACGCGCAGCTTCACCGTCTCGCCATCACGCTCCGCCTCGACGGACATGAGCACGGCCGTGCCCGCGACGAGGAACTCACGGCATCGCGCCAGCGTGTCCGAGAAGATCACGGCCTCGAACTGCCCGCTCGAATCCGAGAACATGGCAAAGGCGAACTTGTTGCCCTTCTGCGAGCGGCGCTCGCGCGCGGAGATGACAATGCCGGCGAGGCGGCCGGCGGCAAGGCCCGCATTGTGCTCGAAGTCCGCAAAGCGCTTGACGCCGAGCTTGCCGAGCACGCGCCCGTAGGCGTCGAGCGGATGGCCTGACAGATAGAAGCCAATGGCTGCGAACTCATGCTGCAAGCGTTCAATGGGCGTCCAGGCGCGCGCTGGGCGGACATCCATGCGCTGCGGCTCCGTGCCGAGGCCGAAGAGGTCGCTCGTGCCCGAGCTGCGGTCGGCGTCGAGCCGCTGGGCGAGCGCCATCATGTTCTCAATGTTTCCGTGCACGAGCGCGCGATTATTCTCGAGCGCATCGAAGGCACCGGCGGCGGCGAGCGTTTCGAGGCCGCGCTTGTTGACGGCCTTGTGATCGAAGCGGCGCGCGAAGTCGGAGATGTCGGAGAAGAGACCATTGGCCGTCCGCTCGGCGACGATCGTCTCGACGGCGCCGCGGCCGATGTTCTTGAGGCCGGCAAGTGCGTAGCGGATGGCCCCGCGCACGTCTCCCCTCTCCCCGCTTGTGGTAAGAGGACCAGGGTGAGGGGGGGAGACCTGCGCCTTGGCCTGCGCTCGCCCCGATCTCTGCCCCTCCCCATCTGAAGAACGGGGCGCGGGGGCATCAAGCTCAACTGTGAATTCGACATCCGAGGCATTCACGCAAGGCGGAAGCACCGCGATGCCGGCCTTGCGTGCTTCACCGACGAACATGGCGAGCTTGTCGGTGTTGGCCATATCGAGCGTCATTGAGGCCGCGAGGAACTCCTCGCGGAAGTTCGCCTTGAGGTAGGCCGTGTGGTAGCTGACAAGCGCATAGGCGGCTGCGTGGCTCTTGTTGAAGCCGTAGCCCGCGAACTTGTCGACCAGCTCGAAGATGTAGCTCGCGTCGTCCTTCTTCACGCCTTTGGCCATGGCGCCTTCGACGAAGCGCGCCTGCTGGCGTGCCATCTCGGCCTTGTCTTTTTTGCCCATGGCGCGGCGTAGCAGGTCGGCCTGGCCCAGTGAGTACCCACCCATGACCTGCGCGATCTGGATGACCTGCTCCTGGTAGATGATCACGCCGTAGGTTTCCTTGAGGATGCCTTCGAGCATGGGATGGAGATAGTCGACGGGCTCGTCGCCGTGCTTGCGATTGATGTACGTCGGGATGTTGTCCATGGGGCCGGGGCGGTAGAGCGCCACCATGGCGATGATGTCCTCGAAGCGGTCGGGCCTGAGCCGCTTCAGGCTCTCACGCATGCCCGTACTTTCGAGCTGGAACACGCCCGCCGTATCGGCCTTGGCCAGCAGCTCGAACGTCCTTGGATCGTCGAGCGGCAGCGCGGCGAGATCGAGCTTGAGGCCGTGGCCGCGCTCGATGAGGGCCAGGGCCTTCTGCAGAACGGTGAGCGTCTTGAGGCCGAGGAAGTCGAACTTGACGAGGCCCGCGGCCTCGACGAGCTTCCAGTTGAATTGCGTGACCGGCATGTTCGAGCGCGGGTCGCGATAGACGGGCACCAGCTCATCGAGCGGCCGGTCGCCGATCACCATGCCGGCGGCGTGCGTCGAGGCGTGCCGGTAGAGCCCCTCAAGCTTCTGCGCGATCTCGAGGAGGCGGGCGACGACAGGCTCGCTGTCGCGCGCTTCCTGGAGCTTCGGCTCGCCGGCAATCGCATCGGGCAGTGAGATCGGGTTGGCCGGGTTGTTGGGGACGAGCTTGCAGAGGCGGTCCACCTGTCCATAGGGCATCTGCAGCACGCGCCCGACATCGCGCAGCACGGCGCGCGCCTGCAGCTTGCCGTGCGTGATGATCTGCGCGACGCGGTCATGGCCGTACTTGTCCTGGACGTAACGGATGACCTCATCGCGCCGGTCCTGGCAGAAGTCGACGTCAAAGTCCGGCATCGAGACGCGCTCGGGATTGAGGAAGCGCTCGAAGAGCAGCCCGAAGCGGAGCGGGTCGAGGTCGGTGATGGTGAGCGCCCAAGCAACGAGCGAGCCGGCACCCGAGCCGCGGCCCGGCCCGACCGGGATGCCGTTTGCCTTGGCCCACTTGATGAAGTCGGCAACGATGAGGAAGTAGCCGGGGAACTTCATGCCCTTGATGATGTCGATCTCATAGGCGAGGCGCTTCTCGTAGTCCTCCCTGGTGAAGCCGGGGGCAAGCGGCGTTACGGCCAGCCGTTTGGCGAGGCCTTCCTCGGCCTGGCGCGCGAACTCGGCGGCTTCGGCGGCAGCCCGCGCCTCGGGGGTAGCGTCGGTGCTCGTCTGCACGAAGTTCGGCAGGATGGGCTTGCGCCCGCGCGGGCGATAGCTGCAGCGGCGCGCGATCTCGACCGTGTGGGCAAGCGCCTCGGGAAGATCGGCGAAGACGTCTGCCATCGCCTCGGCGCTCTTGAAATAATGCTCGGGCGTGAGGCGGCGGCGGTCGTCCTCGTTGAGATAGCGGCCTTCGGCGATGCAAAGCAGCGCGTCGTGCGCCTCGTAGTCGTCGGGCTCGGCGAAGTAGCACTCGTTGGTTGCCACGAGCGGCAGGTCCTCGTTGTAGGCGAGGTCGATGAGCTGCGGCTCGACGAGCTTCTCCTGCGCGGTGCCGTGGCGCTGGATCTCCACATAGAGGCGGTCGCCGAAGATCCGGGCGAGCGTCTTGATGCGCGCGGCTGCGACCACGCCGTGATTGTCCGCGAAGGCCTTGTCGATGGGCCCGTCGGGGCCGCCAGTGAGCGCGATGAGACCCTCGGCGTGTGCGGCGATGTGGCTGATCTTGGCGTGCGGTGCTTCGCCATCGCTCGTGCCCATGTAAGCACGGCTCGCGATCTTCATGAGGTTGCCATAGCCGGTCTCGCTCATCGCGAGCAGCGCCAGCAGTCCGTCGCGGTGCGGCGGCGGGAGCGCCGGCAGACCTGCGATGCCCAGTCCGGAGCGGTTGGCCTCCTCGAAATCCACGGCGATACTGATGCCGACGATCGGCTGGATGCCGGCGGCGGCGAGCTTGTCGGAGAACTCAAGTGCGCCGAAGAGATTGTTGGTATCGGTGAGCGCGAGGGCCGGGAAGCCGAGCTTGGCCGCGCGTTTGGCAAGCGTGCCGACCGGCAGGGCCCCTTCGAGGAGCGAGTAGGCCGAATGCACCTTGAGGTGCACGAAAGCGGGCGCGCCGGGCGCCACCGGTGAGGGAATCGTTTGCGTCATGCCGGAAAGGTAGCCGATGGCGCGGCAGCAACCAACGCGGCCTGCGGGCCGGGTGGCGAACCGGTGGATGAAGGCCCGGCACCACCGGCAACACGAACGAGAGGCCGGTGAGGCCGGCCTCTCGCGCACGGTGATTCGCCGTTGTTTGCCTCAGGCGCGTGGGGCCGGGGCGGCCCGTCCGGTGGGACCGGTCGCCTCTGTCGGCTCGGGCCCGAGGCCGTCGAAGTCCGCTCCAACCTCACCCTCCCATGGCGTGAGGCGCTCGAGCACGAGGAGGAACGCGGTGAGTGCAACCGCCAGCGCCAGCGCGACCATCCAGAAGGGGAGGCCGAGGAGCTGGTCGAAGGCGACCTTGTCCCCCTTCTCCGGCAGCAGAACCGTGATCGGCTCATGGAAATAGCCATAGGCCATGGCGCCGGCGATGCCGCCGAGGACGACGAACCAGGCGTCCTTGTAGCCTGCGCCGACCTGGGCCATGGACGTGCCGGGGCAGGCACCTGCGAGCGCGATGCCGGCACCGAGGATGAGCCCGCCGACGATGTCGGCCCTCAGTACCAGTGGCTTCAGATGCAGGGCCACGCCGAAGAGCCCGTTGAGCACGGCGAGCACGACGAGGCCGGTGATGACCGCGGCGAGAAAGATCTTGAGCATGATGAAGTTTCTGAGCTGCATCTGCCCGACGATCACGCCCGGCTCGAAGACGCGGGACTTCTCGAGCGCGAAACCGAAAATGATGCCCGTGGCGAGGCCAATCAGAACAGCCGTGAGGATGGACATGGGGTGTCTCCGTTCGATGAGATCAGGCGCGCTTCAAGAGCATGGCCGTCAGGATGCCGCCCGCGAACATGGCCGCGACGGCGAGCGTCGAGCCAACCGAGAGCTGGGCCATGCCGGAGATGCCGTGACCGCTCGTGCAGCCGCCAGCAATGCGCGCGCCGAACAGCATGATGAAGCCGGCGGTGAAGGCGATCGGCGCGCGGGCGCCGAGCGTGCGGATGCCCATCGTGCGCGCCCAGACCGGCGAGATTGTCTGACGGCGCGCGCCCGAGAGGCGCATGGAAATGAAGGCGCCGATGGCGATGCCGGCGACAACGGCGACCTGCCACCAGTTCTTGGCGCCGTACATGTGGCTGGCGAAGTACTTGATGGTCGCCGCGGCGGGGTCGAAGAAGGCTGCGATGTGGGCGGCAACGGTCACGAACGAGGACGAGGCGCCAAGCGCGGTGTTCATGAGCAGGAATGTCGGGATCTGCAGGAGCCCGATGATGATGCCGGCAAGGTACGGTGGCCAGGCTTTGCGCTGCATGAGGGACATGTCATGCTTTCCTTCTGAAGCAGGAAGATGCCCCTTATATTCGCCAGCGCGAATATGATGATTTGATCCGGGTCAATCGGGGCGTGGAAGCGTATGTGCTGGCAGCAAGGCTGCCCTGCCCGTGCCGATGGAGAATGCCATGGACGGCATCAAGGCCCTGACGTTCGACACCGGCGGCACCGTCCTCGACTGGCACGGCGGGCTCTCGCGCGCCATGGCCGAGGTCGCGGGGCGCCGGGGGCTGAAGGCCGATTGGGCCGAGGTCGTCAACGCGTACCGCCGGCGCTCGCTCGGCGCGATCGTCAATCAGCTTGGGCCGCGCTTCAATTTCGACGACGTGCATCGCGACCAGCTCGACCGCGTGGTCGCGGATTTCGGGCTTGGGGCGATGACCAACGAGGACCGCGACGAGATCTGGCGCGCGTGGTTCGCGCTCGATGCCTGGCCGGACTTCGTGCCGGGGCTCGATCGGCTGCGCACGAAGCTCCCGTGCGTCTCGTTCACGCTCCTGACGCCGCGCCTGGTGATCGACGTCTCACGGCGCAATGGCATCACGTGGGACTGCATCATCAGTTGCGAGATGCTGGGCGTCTACAAGGTGCGGCCGGAGGCCTAT
>JBKBPL010000061.1:0-14679 GCA_046293075.1 Hyphomicrobiaceae bacterium
CTGATCCGCTCGACGTCCTCGGGCGTTGCCTGATCGCCTGCGATGACTACGGCGGGATCGCCCGGCGCGATGTAGAGCAGACTGAAGACGAACAGGGCGACGATCCCCATGACGGGGATCGTTGCTGTAATGCGCCGCAAGATGAAGCCGAGCATGGTTCGGCCGATCTAGGCTTTCTTCACGTTCCAGAAGAAGGGCAGAGGGCCGCCGGTGATCCCGCTGACGCTGCTGCGCCAGGCCTGGAAACCCTTGTAGAAGCCGGTCGGGATGTAGACGACGTCGTCCATGGCCGCCTTGTTGATCCGGGCCATCGCCGCCTTCTCCTCATCAGCGTTCTTGGCCTCGAACCACGCTTCGATCTCCTTCTCCGTGGCAGGACTGTTGGGCCAGCCGAACCAGGCCTTTTCGCCGGTGCCGCGGACGGCGTTGTAGCTTGCGGGCGTGGCGCAGTCGGCGCCGGCGTGCCAGGTGTGGAACATGCCCCAGCCACCTTGGCCCGGCGGGGATTTGGAGGCGCGGCGCTGGCCGACCGTGCCCCAGTCGGTTGCAACGTAGTCGACCGTCATGCCGAGCTTCTTGAGCAGGTCCGCCGTCACCTCGCCCATGGCCTTGAGCGGCGCCTGGTCCTGGGCGACGAGGCAGGTCACGGGCTGGCCCGAATAGCCCGCCTCGGCCAGCAGATTCTTGGCGGCGTCGAGATTGCGCGGGCCTTTAAGGGCGTCGCCGCCCACCTCCGTGTAGAACGGCGTGCCGGGCGTGAAGAAGCTCGGCAGCGGCTGCCAGAGGCTGTCATCGCTTCCGACCACGGCACGCATGTAGTCTTCCTGGTTGAGCGCCATCTGCACGGCCTTGCGCACCTTCAGATTATCGAAGGGCGGGTGCATGTGGTTCAGACGGAACGAGCCGATATTGCCCAGTGGATCCGCGATATCGACCTTGATATTGCGGTTGCGCTTGAGGATCGGGACGAGGTCCGGGATCGGCGTCTCCCACCAGTCGACCTCGCCGCTCTGAAGGGCAGCAGACGCCGTCGCGGGATCAGGCATGATCACCCACTCGATGCGGTCCACCGCGATGACCTTGCCGCCGGAGAGCCAGTCGGCCGGCTCCGGGCGCGGCTGATAGTCGGCGAACTTCTCGAACACGGCCTTGGCGCCCGGCACCCAGTCGCCGCGGACGAACTTCATCGGGCCGCTGCCGACATATTCGGTGATCTGCTTGAAGGGATCGGTCTTCGCGATACGCTCCGGCATGATGAAGGCGATCGGCGTGTTGTTCTTGCCGAGCGCGAACTTCATCTTCGGGAAGGGTTTCGAGAGCACCCACTTCACGGTCTTGTCGTCGACCGCCACCAGTTCCTTCTCGATGGCCTTGATCATCTGGCCCATGGGGTCGCGCACGGCCCAGCGTGCGAGCGAGGCCACCACGTCCTTGGCCAGGACCGGCTCGCCGTCATGGAACTTGAGGCCGGAGCGGAGCTTGAACGTCCAGGTCAGGCCGTCGCTCGAAACGTCCTCGCTCTCCACCATCTGACGCTGCGGCTCGAGCTTGCCGTTGACGCCGTAGAGCGTGTCCCAGACCAGCATCGACGCGTTGCGCACGACGTATTGCGTGCCCCAGATAGGATCGAAGTTGGCGAGATTGGCTTGCGGCACGAACTTCAGCGTCTTGGCAGCGCCCTGGGCAATCGCCGGCGCAGCAAGGCCGCCCGCGGCGGCGAGCGCACCAATGCTTAGCGAGGATTTGAGAAAGCTTCTGCGGTCCATGGTATGGCACTCCCTTCGGCCGAAAACCGGGGCGGGCTGGTTGCGCCGAGAAACGCTCGAGGCAAACGCCAGCCGGCAATCGTGACGCCCGACTGGAGTGCATATCGCATCGCGCCATCCCATGTGGTCAAGGCAACAAGACCAAGCAATGTGCTTGATAATCAGGCAGTTGCCGATCGATTGAACGATGCGCGAAGGCGATCAGGCCAAAGGGCAAAGAGGCTTCAGGTAGGGCAAAGAGCCCTGCCGGCAATGCTCAAATCCATCGCGAGAGCAGGCAACAGGTGGGCTCGGATGCGCCGCAACTAGTCTGCGCTTTTTTTGGGCGCTGGTTCTTTGGCCGCGCCATGTTGAACGATGGTGCGCGCGACCCAAGCGATGAGGTCCGTCCCTGCCTTGCCAAAGGCCTGATCAATGGCCGCGACGGCTGCCGCAGCCTCCGGCCCGGCGACCGCCGCTGAACCGCGGAACGCTTGTGAGGCAATGATGCGTCCGCTGCTGTCGATGATCCTGGCGCCGAGTTCGACCTCGCCAACCTGACCGGCGCCGATCTGGAACTTGCGAACGTCGATGGTCAGTCGGAAATCGGCCGCCGGTTCGTCCATGGGGCGGCTCACGCCGCTGAAGGCCTGGCTGTCTTCGAGACCGCGGATGATGTTGGCTTGCACGATCCGCGTCACCGCATCGCTCCATTGGGCATCGGGGAGCGACGAGAGCACGCCCTCGGCGGATACGGTCGTGATCCTCTCACTGTCGAGGCTCGTCAGCGCAGACGGCTCCGGCACGACGATCTGCACATTGGTCGCCCGGTCCTTGATCTCGCCGACACGAAGAGGCCTGAGGTTGAACGTGAGGGCGCGGGCCCGGGCTGCGGCACCACCGGTCATGCGCTCCAGTCCCGCGACGATCCCGTCGACCTTGTCCGAATTGCGCGCGAGCGCGGCCGCGAAGGTATCGATATTGGCGAGCATGTCGCGCAGCGGCTTGGCATTCTCGGCCAGGATCGCGTCGATGCGTTGGAGCACATTGCGGGCGGACTGTGACATGGTCTCGCCCGCGTCGCTCCGCGCCTTGAGAAGCGGCACCTCGCCTCGCGGGGCCATGGGCGGCGCCGCAGCGCTTCCTCCGGTAAGGGTGATGACAGGGGAGCCCGTCAGACCCTGGAAATCAATGCTGACCTCCGTGTCCTTGCGCACGGGGGCGGCACGATCGATCGAAATGGTCGCATGAACCTGCCGCGGCTCGGCCGGGTTGAGCTCGAGCGCCGTGATTTCGCCGACACGGATACCGTTGAACAGCACCGCCGATCCGCGCATCAGTCCCGAGACGGGGCCCTCGAACTGCACGCGGTAAACAGCGCGATCGCCGAGCCCGCCGGCGCTGTTGATCCAGTAGACGAAGCCGAAGCCCAGGGCCAGCACGGCCAACGTGAAGAGACCCATCTGGATATAGCGCGCGCGAACTTCCATCGCTCAGGTTTCCATTGCCGAGAGACTGCGCGACAACTTGCGGCCGCGCTTGCCTTGAAAATAGGCCTGCATCCAGGGATGCGACGAACGCAGCATTTCCGACATCGGGCCGATGGCGACCACTTTGCCATCGGCAAGCGCGGCAATGCGGTCGCACACCGTGTCGAGGCTGTCGAGATCGTGCGTGACCATGAACACGGTCAGCCCCAATGTCTGCTGCAGGGTGCGGATCAGGGCGTCGAAATCGCCGGCGGCGATGGGATCGAGGCCGGAGGTCGGCTCGTCCAGGAAGACAAGTTCAGGGTCGAGCGCGAGAGCGCGGGCGAGCGCGACGCGCTTGGTCATGCCGCCGGAGAGCTCCGCCGGGAGCTTGTCGCCATCGTGGGCGCTGAGGCCCACCATCTCCAGCTTGGCGAGCGCCACCTCGCGCATCAGCCGCTCGGAGAGGACAAGATGCTCGCGCATCGGTACCTGCACGTTCTGCAGCGCCGTCAACGATGAGAACAGGGCCCCTTGCTGGAAGAGAATGCCCCAGCGGCGTTCGAGGGCGTGGCGTTCATTGTCATCGGCCCGATCGAGATCGACGCCCAGGATTTCTATGGTGCCCTGCCGCTTTGGCAGCAGGCCGATGATGGTGCGCATGAGCACCGACTTGCCGCTGCCCGAGCCGCCGACGAGGCCGAGGATCTCGCCGCGGCGCACATCGAGGGCCAGATGATCGAGCACGACATGATCGCCGAAGCCGACAACGAGGTCGCGCACGCGGATGGCTGTCTCATCGCTGGGGGGGATCATCGCTGTCACATCCCGATCGATGCGAAGAAGATGGCGAACAGCCCGTCGAGCACGATGACCAGAAAGATAGCCTTGACCACCGAGGTCGTCGTCTGAAGCCCGAGTGATTCCGCGCTGCCTTTGACCTTGAGGCCCTCGGCGCAGGCCACCACCCCGATCGCGAGGGCCATGAAGGGCGCCTTGATCATGCCGACCTTGAAATGGGTCACTGAGATCGCTTCCTTGAGGCGCGCCACGAAGATCTCCGGGCTCATGCCGCCATAGAGCCAGGCCACGAGGCCGCCGCCATAGAGCGCCGCCATGGATCCGAGGAATGTCAGGAGCGGCAGGGCGATCACAAGGGCAAGGACGCGGGGGAGCAGCAGGACGCGCACCGGATCGAGCCCCATCGTGCGCAGCGCGTCGATCTCCTCGCGCATCTTCATGGAGCCGATCTCGGCGGTGTAGGAGCTGCCCGAGCGGCCCGCCACCATGATGGCCACAATCAGCACGCCGAGCTCGCGCAGGACGAGGATGCCGACCATGTCCACGACGTAGTCGTCGGCGCCGAACTTGCGGAAATGAAAGAAGCCCTGCTGCGCGATGATGCCGCCGATCAGGAAGGTTATGAGCAGAATGATCGGGATGGCCTGCCAGCCGACGCGATCGAGGTGGTGCACCGCGGAGGTCAACCGGAAGGTGCGCGGCTGCAGCAGCACGCCCACGAGCGCATGGAAGAGCGCCCCCAGCATGTTGACGAACATCAGGAAGTCGCGGCCGAGCTCCTCGACTGTGCGCCCGATCGTGTCGAGGACGCGAACGGCGACATGCGGCATCCGGCGGGGTTCCGCGGCCTTGCGGTTGACCTGGTGCACCTCCTCGAGCAGCCCCTGATACCGCGCGTCGAGGTCGAGGATCTGCATGTCGTGCCCCCGCGCACGTCCTGCCCGCGTCAGGCGCTCGAGCAGCCAGGCGCCGTAGGTGTCGAACGCCTCGATCCCATGCATGTTGATGGCTGTGGCGCGCATGAGCGCCGGGTCGCTGGCGGCCGTGTCGACCAGGCGTTCGAGCTCGGCGGCATGGAGCGCGGTCCATGATCCGGCAGCTAAGAGCTCTGTCCGGTCCTCACGGACGGCAGCCTTGAGATGCGGGGGGTGAGACAAGACGTCCTCGGTCGGCGATTCGGCAAAGCATAGCCCAAATCCGCGCCAAAAACATGACGTTGGTCAACCGCAAATGGCCGCGATGCCGATCAATCGTACTTGATGCCGACGCGCCAGGCCGCAGAGCGTGCGGCGGCCCCAAGCCTGTGCCGAGGTTGGGCAGCTAGGGCCGGCCCGCCTCGAAGTCCTCGCAGGAAAGTCCAAACATCGCGAGGCCCTCCTCGAGATAGTCGCCGAGGAGCGGGATCCCAAGAAGGTAGTGGGCGGTATGCGTCATCTGCGTTCGATGGGCATTCGCGGCCTCCTCGCGAAGCTCTGCCCAGTCTTCGAGCGTGTTGTCGTCGCGCCCGAGCCACGCCAGCGTGACGAGATCGATCTGCTCGTCTTCGCTGAGGCACGAGATGAAGGTCGTCAGCTCCTCCTCGACCGGGTCGTCGCCATGGTCCTCGAGCACCGAGATCATTTTGTCATCGGATGGGTTGGAGCCCGCGTCGGGCTCGGTCACGACATCCTTGGCGTCGAACTCGCGCGCCTTGACGATGACGTAGCAGACCTTCTCGGGCGAGATGGCGAGCGGGGGCAGGTCCTCAGGCGCGACCTCCTCGACTCTCTTCGGCGTTTTGGGCATGGTACAACCTCCGATGGGCATTTCGTGGCGTCGGCGCACTTAGTGCTTTCATAAGCGCCTGGCCGGAAGTCCGGATTGACCTTCGTCAATATTCTGGCACGGAACGCATCGGCTGCGGCGGGCGTTGCACGGTGGCAGAATCGTCGGCGGCCCGTGACCGCGCGATCAATTTGGGCGGGTCAGGTCGAGGGCTTCGCTGCCGCTTGTTCGGCCGCTGGCGACGCCGAAGGCGGGTGTTCGGCCGCATTTGCCGCGAGGAGGTCGATGACCTCGCCATCGCTCATCTGGTGAAAATCCACATAGTGGATGCCTATGGCGAAGAACGGCTCGGGTTGGCGCAGGCAAACGACCTCGTCGACCTCGCTCTCAAGCGCGGCAATGCTCTCTGCGGGGGCCACCGGAACAGCGAGGATCAGTTTTGTCGGGCCCTTTCGCTTGAGCGCTTTCAAGGCGGCCCGCACGCTGGCACCCGTCGCAATTCCGTCATCGACGAGAATGATGGTGCGCCCCTCGAGCGGGGCACGCGGCCGCCCTTGCAGGTAGACTTGGCGGCGCCGCTCGATTTCTTGGAGTTCTTCCTTAACCTGCGCGTCGATATAGTCCTGAGGAACATCGGCAAGGTGGACAACATCCTGATTGACGACGACCTCCGGCTGATCGCCGTCGACAACGGCTGCGACCGCCAGCTCACGCTGGAAGGGGACACCGATCTTGCGGACGAGGACAATGTCGAGCGGCGCCTTGAGGGCGCGCGCGATCTCGGCGGCGACCGGGACCCCGCCCCGCGGTAATGCCAGGACGACCGGCTGCACGAGATTTTTGGCGATCAATTTTTCGGCGAGCGCGCGCCCGGCCGCGGTACGGTCAGCAAATGGCTCCTCGCGCCGGATCATTGACGGGCCTCCTCACGCTCCGGTGCCCTTATGGCCACCTCATCATGCTTGCGAACGAAATCCGGTGTTCTCGAAATGCCCTGAGCGGCCACCGTACGAGGATCGGCGCCGGGCCTCTCACCGAAGTTCAGCATTTGAGCCAGTCCGCCCGCGACGCGTTGATCCCAATCAATGCTCCTTTGCCGTTTCATCCCTCTGGATTGAGGCGAGTCAAAGCATGAGGCGCGCGAGCGGCCCGAAAAGACTACAAGTGTGCGCAAGCGGCGAGGGGGCATGCAGCCAAAGCGAGCCCGGAGCCCGATTGCGGACGCAAGCAGGGTCACTTGGCGCGGAGATCTGCGCCGCAGGCTTTCGGTACGTTCGGAAAAAATCGCCGCCGGGCTCGCCGAGGATCTCGTCATGGTGCTGCATCAGGTGCTCCCGCGTCAGCGTGAGGGCACCTGCGGCGTCCCGCCCAAAGGCTAGCCCGCGTTTGAAGCGCGCCACCGTTTGTGGTCATGATTTCTATTCCGGTGCCGGGTGCGGAAGGGCTCGCAGGGAAGAGGAGAAGCGGCTGCGATGGCAGAACTGATTACCGACAGCGATGTCCTGCTGGTCGTCGACGTTCAGAACGACTTCTGCCCCGGGGGTCGTCTTGCCGTGCCGGCGGGTGATGAGATCGTGCCGCTCGTCAACCGGCTTGCCAGCCGCTTCCCGCACGTCGTTCTGACGCAGGACTGGCATCCGCCCGGTCACAGCTCTTTTGCCTCGGCGAACCCGGGCCGGCAGCCGTTCGACGTCGTGACCTTCCCCTATGGCCCGCAGGTGCTGTGGCCCGATCACTGTGTGCAGGAGACCGCCGGCGCGCAGTTCCACGCCGGACTGAAGGTGCCTCATGCCGAGCTGATCATCCGCAAGGGCTATCGCCGTTCGATCGATTCCTATTCGGCATTTTACGAGAACGACCGCACGACCCCGACGGGCCTTGCCGGATACCTGCGCGAGCGCGGCTTCACGCGCGTATTCCTCGCGGGGCTCGCGCTGGACTTCTGCGTGCGCTATTCGGCCGAGGACGGGCATCGCTGCGGCTTCGCTGCCGTTGTGATCGAGGACGCTACCCGCGGCATTGATATCGACGGCTCGATCGAGGCCACACGCCGCGCCTTTGCCGAGCGGGGCATCCCCATGATCACTGCCGACGCCATCGCCTGAAGCCCGGGCCGACGGACGGTACATTTCCACGCCGTCCGCTTGCTGGTAGGGGCCTCTACCTTGCCCAATCGTGGCCTCGACACGGCCCACACCTTTGCGCGGACGCTCCCGCGCAGATGCTGCGCCTGCGTGCCCATCCGCACGCAGCCGTGCAGGCTGGTTTTCAGGCGTGTATGCCATTTTGTATGCAAGGTTCCGCGCCCCAAGGAGCGAAGCGAGCTGCCGACCGGCTGCGCGATGCGTGTGTAAGCCATTTCAGATCAAGTGGTTGTCCGAAATTGAAACGGCGGGTGCAGGGTTGGCACAAAGGTTGCTGTTAACCCTTCGGAAGCGTCTTGGCCTCGTACGCAAAGAAGGGATTGCTCATGAAACGTCGTCAGTTTCTGAAGTCGTTGTCTGCTGCCGGCGCTGCGAGCGCGCTCCCCCTCCCGGCGATCTGGTCGAGTGCCAAGGCGCAGTCGCGTCAGGAAACGCTGCTGGTCGTCACGGAATACGCGCCGAACAACTTCGACATTCACGGCGTCGGCACGAACCGGCCGGGCTACGAAGTGTCCTGGAACTGCTACGACCGCCTCATGACGCACGGTGAGAAGACGCTGGAGGACGGCACGAAGTCGTACGACCGCGACAAGTTCGTGCCGGAGCTCGCCGAGGAATGGAACCTCACGGACACCTCAGTCACCTTCAAGCTGCGCAAGAACGCCAAGTTCCATGACGGCACGCCGATCACCGCAAAGGACGTCAAGTGGTCCTTCGATCGGGCGGTATCGGTCGGCGGGTTTCCTACCTTCCAGATGAAGGCCGGCTCGCTCGAGAAGCCCGAGCAGTTCGTCGCCGTCGATGATCACACGTTCCGCGTGGACTTCATCCGCAAGGACAAGCTGACGATGCCCGACCTCGCGGTGATCGTGCCGGGCGTCTACAACTCCGGCCTGATCACGAAGCACGCGACCGAGAAGGATCCCTGGGGCCTCGAGTACACGAAGACCAACATCGCGGGCGGCGGCGCCTACAAGGTTTCGCGCTGGCAAGCCGGCAGCGAGCTTGTCTACGAGCGTTTCGACGAGTGGAAGTCGGGCCCGCTGCCGAAGATCAAGCGCGTCATCTGGCGCACGGTGCCCTCTGCCGGCAACCGCCGGGCGCTGATTGAACGTGGCGACGCCGATATTTCCTTCGATCTGCCGAACAAGGACTTCGCCGAGCTCAAGGCCGGCGGCAAGGTCGCCGTCGTGACGAATCTGATCGGTAACGGCATTGGCTACATCGGCATGAACGTGAAGAAGCCGCCCTTTGACAACGTCAAGGTGCGCCAAGCCGTTGCCTACGCGATCCCGTACCAGAAGATCATGGACGCCGTGCTGTTCGGCCTTGCCGGACCGATGTACGGCGCCAAGCCCGGCGCGCCGCTCCAGACGGCCTGGCCGCAACCGCACCCCTACAACACCGATCTCGCCAAGGCGAAGCAGCTTCTCGCCGAAGCGGGCTATGCGAACGGCTTCGAGACGACACTCTCGTTCGATCTCGGGTTTGCCGTCGTCAACGAGCCGCTTTGCGTGCTCGTGCAGGAGAGCCTCGGCCAGATCGGCATCAAGGTGACGATCAACAAAGTGCCCGGCGCCAACTGGCGCGGTGAGCTCCTGAAGAAGGAGATGCCGCTGATCTCGAACTTCTTCTCGGGCTGGCTCGACTATCCCGAGTATTTCTTCTTCTGGTGCTATCACGGCCAGAACGCCGTCTTCAACACGATGAGCTACCAGGACAAGGAGATGGACGCGATGATCGATGCCGCGCGCGCGGCAGCGGCGGCCAACGACACCGCGGCCTATGACAAGAACGTCCAAGGCTTCGTCAGGAAGGCCTTCGACGAGGTGCCGCGCATCCCACTCTTCCAGCCGACTCTCAGCGCCGCCATGCAGAAATACGTCTCAGGCTATCGCTACTGGTTCCACCGGCAGCTCGACTACCGCACGATTGCAAAGGCCTGAGAGTAAGCACCGGCGGCATCAGGGGGCGCACATGCTGCACCTGATCTTGAAGCGCACGGCATTGGCGATCCCGAGCCTCATCGGTGTCGTGATCGTCACCTTCCTGCTGACGCGGGCCCTGCCCGGCGACCCCGCGGCGTACTTCGCCGGGCCCGCCGCCAGCAAGGAGGCCATCGAGCAGATCCGTGTGTCGCTCGGTCTCGATCAGCCTCTGATCGTGCAGTTCGGACGCTACGTCGCAGATCTCGTGCGCGGCGATCTCGGCAACTCGCTGAGCACCGGCCTGCCGGTCGCGACCGAGATCCGCACGCGGCTGCCGGCTTCAGCCGAGCTCACGCTGCTCGGGCTCATGGCCTCGATCATGATTGCCGTGCCGCTCGGCATCTTCGCCGCAACCAATCCCGGCTCGATCCTCGATCACACCTGCCGGGTGCTGACAACGGCCGGCGTATCCTTGCCGGTGTTTTTCACCGGGCTGGTGCTGGTCTACGTGTTCTACTATCAGCTCGGCGTGGCGCCGGCACCGCTCGGGCGTCTCGACATCTTCTTCAGCCCGCCGCCGCAGGTGACGGGCTTCTATCTGATCGACAGCCTCATCGCCCGCGATGGCGAGGTATTCTTCGCGAGCCTCAAGCAGCTCGTTCTCCCGGCGCTCACGCTCGCGATCTTCTCGCTGGCGCCGATCGCGCGCATGACGCGAGCCTCGATGCTGGCCTTGCTCGGCTCGGAGTTCGTCCGCACAGCGCGCGCGAGCGGGCTCTCGCCGGCAACGGTCATCATTACCTATGCCTTCCGCAACGCCATGCTGCCGGTCATTACGACGCTCGGTATGGTGTTCTCCTTCCTGCTCGGCGCCAACGTGCTTGTCGAAAAGGTCTTCGCCTGGCCCGGCATCGGCTCCTACGCCGTCGAGGCGCTGATTGCGTCCGATTTCGCGCCCGTGCAGGGCTTCGTGCTCACCATGGCGGTGATGTACGTGATCCTCAATCTCCTGATCGACATCCTCTATGGCCTCATCGATCCACGCGTGAGGATCGAGGCATGAGCGATATGTCCACCGCCCCGGCCGCGCCTGCCCAGGGTATCCATGCGATCCTGCACCACGCGCGCTACGTGATCAGCGGGAACCGCGTGACGGGCTTCGCGTTCGGCCTCTTCATGCTGATCGTGCTGGCGGCGCTGATCGGGCCTTATGTGGTCCCGTACGATCCACGCGCGAGCAACACAGCGGCGGCGCTGCAGGGCCCATCGGCACGGCACTGGTTCGGTACAGATCAGCTCGGCCGCGATGTCTTCAGCCGGGTGATCGTGGCGACACGGCTGGATTTCACCATCGCCATTGCTTCGGTCGCCCTCGTCTTTCTCATGGGCGGTCTCGCGGGCGTGGCGGCCGGCTTCTTCGGCGGCTGGACGGACCGCATCGTCAGCCGCATTGCCGACACCATCATGGCGTTCCCGCTGTTCGTGCTCGCCATGGGCATCGTCGCGGCGCTGGGCAATACGGTCGAGAACATCGTGCTCGCGACGGCGATCGTGAACTTCCCACTCTATGCCCGCATTGCCCGCGCTGAGGCCAATGTGCGGCGCGAGGCGGGATTCGTGCAGGCCGCGCGGCTCTCCGGCAACAGCGAGATGCGCATTCTGCTGGGGCATATCCTGCCCAACATCATGCCGATCATGGTCGTGCAGATGTCGCTGACCATGGGCTACGCAATCCTCAACGCGGCCGGCCTCTCGTTCATCGGCCTCGGTGTGCGGCCGCCGACGCCGGAATGGGGGATCATGGTCGCCGAAGGCGCCGCGTTCATGGTCTCAGGGGAGTGGTGGATTGCGTTCTTTCCCGGCCTTGCGCTGATGCTTGCCGTATTCTGCTTCAACCTGCTCGGTGATGGCCTGCGCGACATCATCGATCCCCAGCGGCGCACGTAAGGGGCTGAGATGACCGAGGTCCCTCTCCTTGAGGTGCGCGATCTGACGGTGGAGTTCTCGACCCGGCGCGGGACCGTCCAAGCCGTCCGCCACGTCGACGTCACGGTCGGCAAGGGTGAGACCGTCGGCATCGTCGGCGAGTCGGGCTCCGGCAAGTCCGTCACGTCCTACGCCGTCATGCGCATTCTCGACCGTGCGGGGCGCATCGCCGAAGGCTGCATCACCTTCGGCGGCGTGGACATTGCCGGTGCTGCCGAACGCGACATGCGCGATCTTCGCGGCCGCGAGATCTCGATGATCTTCCAGAACCCGCGTGCAGCCCTCAATCCCATTCGCAAGGTCGGCTATCAGATAGAGGATGTGCTTCGCCAGCACGCGCAGGCGGGGGCCGACGATGCCAAGGCGAAGGCCATCGCCATTCTCAAACAGGTGCGCATTGCGCAACCGGAGGAGCGCTACCACGCCTATCCGTTCGAGCTGTCGGGCGGCATGTGCCAGCGCGTCGTCATCGCGCTTGCGCTTGCGTGCCGGCCGCAGCTCCTGATTGCCGATGAGCCGACGACCGGCCTCGACGTGACCACGCAGAAGACCGTCATGGATCTCGTCGTCGAGCTGACGCGCGAGCGCGGCATGTCGACCATTCTCATCACCCACGACCTCGGTCTCGCCGCCGCGTACTGCGACCGCGTGGTGGTCATGGAAAAGGGCCGCGTCGTTGAGACGGCCGCGTCCCGGGCGATCTTCGCAGCGCCTCAGCATCCCTATACGCGCAAGCTCGTGCGCGCGACACCACGCCTCGGCGTGACGCTCCCCGATCTCCTGCCCGAGCACGAAGGCGCCGCGCGCAGGTCGGCCCGCGCAGGCAGGGCCACTCACGGTGGCGCCTCCCCCGGTTCGAACGATCAGCCGTTGCTGGTGGTCGAGAACCTCGTCAAGGAGTACCCGCGCAAGGCCGCGAACGGCAGCACCTTTGCAGGCATCTTCACGCGCAATGGTGCCGCGCCCGCAGCCGACGCGCCATCGCCTGTCTTCCGCGCCGTGGACGGCATCAGTTTCGCGGTGCGGCGCGGCGAGAGCGTCGGTCTCGTCGGGGAATCGGGCTGCGGCAAGTCGACGACCTCGACCATGGTCATGCGCCTCATCGACAAGACCGACGGGCGGATCCTCTTCGACGGCGAGGACATCGGTGCCATACCCGCGCGCCGTTTCGCGCGCCTGCCGCTGAGAAGGCGCATCCAGATGGTCTTCCAGGATCCGACGGAGAGCCTCAATCCACGCTTCACGGCCGCGCGCGCGATTGCCGATCCGATCCTGCGCATGGGCGAGGAGAAGGGCGCGAAGGCGGTTCGCGCGCGCTGCGAGGAGCTGGCGCAGCAGGTCGGCCTGCCGCGCGATCTGCTCGACCGCTTTCCCCATCAGCTTTCGGGCGGGCAGAAGGCGCGCGTCGGCATCGCGCGGGCCATTGCGCTGAAGCCCGATCTCGTCGTTCTCGACGAGCCGACCGCAGCACTCGATGTCTCCGTACAGGCGGTGGTGCTGAACCTGCTTCAGGACCTCAAGGAGCAGCTCGGCATGAGCTACCTTTTCGTGTCGCACGATCTCAACGTGGTACGCTTGCTGTGCGACCGGGTGATCGTCATGCAGGCAGGCCGTATCGTCGAGGAAGGCCCGACCGCGCAGGTGCTCGGCGCGCCGGCCGCCGCCTACACGCGGGAACTCCTGGCGGCCATCCCGCACCCGCCATTGTAATCCAACAGGAGCTGCTCATGAGCGAGATCGATGACCAGGCCCTCGAGGCCTACATCAGGGCCGCCGCGGCGGCGCTCGGCATCCCGCTCGAGGAGGCCTGGATGCCGTCGATCCGCGCCAATTTGGCCGTCACGCTGCGGCTCGCGGATAGCGTCGCGGCGTTCGAGCTGCCGGACGAGAGCGAGCCGGCGCCCGTGTTCGAGGCCTGAGCCATGGACGCGTGGTCCACTGCGGCCGAGATCGCCGAGGCCGTCGCGCAAGGACGAACAAGCGCGGTCGCGGCTACCGAGGCGGCGCTTGCGCGCATCGCGCAGCACAATGGTGTGCTCAATGCATTCACGTCGATTACGGCGGAGCGTGCCCGCACACGGGCCAGCGCGATCGATGCCGCGCGTGCCGCCGGCCAGCCGGTGGGGCCGCTCGCCGGCGTGCCATTTGCCGTCAAGAACCTCTTCGATGTTGCCGGACTGCCAACTGTTGCCGGCTCCAAGATCAACCGCGAGCGACCGGCCGCCACCGCCGACGCGCCGCTGATCACGCGCCTCGAGCGCGCGGGTGCGGTCCTGCTCGGCGCGCTCAACATGGGCGAGTACGCCTATGACTTCACGGGCGAGAACGTCCATGACGGCCCCTCGCGGAACCCGCACGATACGGAGCGCATGACGGGCGGCTCCTCGGGCGGGTCCGCTGGGGCGGTGGCGGGCGGCCTCGTCCCGCTCGCGCTCGGCTCGGACACCAACGGCTCGATCCGTGTGCCGGCATCGTTCTGCGGGCTCTTCGGCCTGAAGCCGACGTACGGCCGGCTGACGCGTGCGCGCACATTCCCCTTCGTCGCGAGCCTCGATCATCTCGGGCCGCTGGCGCGCAGCGCGCGCGATCTCGCACTTGCCCATGACGCCATGCAGGGTCCCGATCCAGAGGACCCCGTATGCACGGCGCGGCTGCCGGAGCCCGCTCTTCCCGCGCTCGATAAGGGAATAGATGGTCTGCGCATCGCCATTGCCGGGGGCCACTTCGAGCGCGGTGCCGGTGCGGAGGTCATCAGGGCGATGTCGGCGGTCTCGCATGAGCTCAAGGCGAGGGACTGCATAGAGATCCCCGAGGTGGCCCGCGCCCGCGCGGCGGCCTTCGT
>JBKBPL010000062.1:0-13274 GCA_046293075.1 Hyphomicrobiaceae bacterium
CTGAGCGATGATCCACAGGCTCGGCCCCGCCGCATCCCGGCGGCCTGAGCACGTGGCCCGAGCCGGACATCGAGTTCGGACCAAGACCAACCTGCTACACCACGGCCTGGGGCACGATCCATATGAGATCGTAGAGAAGCCTGCCTCGCCACACGCTGGCGCAAGCTGCGCAGCAATTGCCGCCGCATCCAATTTCAGGCGCGGGAGTCTACATGGATGCGAGAAACCCTAAGCGCATCGGGTATGCCCGGGCCTTCTCGGCAAGTCGTGTCACGCCTTTCGTCGCGCAGGTTTCCGACATGTTCCGAAGCTCGCACGCACATCCGCTGCAGGCGGCCGTGGAGAGCGCGCGTCACCGCGCCTCAAGGCAGAGCACCTACGCGCACGGCTACCGGATTTCCATCCGCCGCCGGGCAGCGGTGTCCATCACAGGGCGTACCCTCCTGTACGTCTTTCGAGCTAAACGTTGTTGCATTGCATCGATAGGGCTATGGCGCGGTCTCCTTATAGCGAGGTGGGGAGGATCTGGGGGCGTGATATGGTGCATGCTGAAATCCGTCTCCTTGTGTGATTTGTAGGCGGAGGTGCGGCAGGCGGAGGTGAGGTTCGATCAGTCCGAAGCTGTTCATTTGATTACGCCGGTTGGGCATATGGTTCGGCGTAGCGCGGACCGGCAAAATGAAGCGGGGGATGGCACGATACTCGCATTCGTAGCTTGCAACGACACGATGCAGCGCTGGACTCAGCGGGAAAGTCCTCAGCCATGTTGAAGTTTATTGAGCAAGCCATTCGTCCCTCATCACGGGCTGGATGCGCACGATCGACGCGGTGGGCTTATGCGTGGCCTAGCCAGCAGGTCGCCGGTCTGCGCCGGGAAGGCCTTCTCGCGTGTGGCGCCAGCATTGCGTTGGCGGCGATGATCGGGATGTGCTGGGCCCTGCAGCCGGCGCCGGCCCTTGCGTCCGAAGCCCCGAAAGCGGATGCAGCCGCGACGGCGACGCGTAGCGATGTGTACCGCCTCGGCGTCAGCGACAAACTGCGCATCCAGGTCTTCGAATGGCGGCCGGCGCGCGACGAGCTGTTCACGTGGACGGCCTTGAACCAAGTCTACACGGTGGATCCGGCCGGCACACTGTCGCTGCCGCTGCTCGGTCAGATCAGGGCAGCCGGCTACACCACTGCCGAACTGGCAACGCTGATTTCACACAAGCTGGCGCAGCGCCTGAACCTCGGCGCCGTGCCACACGCGACCGTCGAGGTCACCGAGTTCCGCCCAATTTTTGTTACCGGCCACGTGGAGAAGGCTGGCGAATACCCATTCACGCCTGGCATGACGGTCCTGCAGGGCGTCAGCCGCGGCGGCGGGCTCTACAAGGGCGTGAGCGGCCAGCGTCTCGAACGCGAGTACCTGACAATATCTGGCACATTCGATCGCCTGCTCCAGGAGCGTGAGCGGTTGACGGTGCGCAAGGCGAGGCTTGAGGCCGAGCTGGCGCACGCGGACCGCATCGCTTTCCCGGCTGAGCTGCGCATGAGCCGCCGCCCGTACAAGGTCGAGTTTACGGCGTCGCTGATGGCCAAGGAGCAGAGCGTTTTCGAGCTGCGCCGCAAGGCGTATGAGACTCAGGTGACGGCGCTCCATCAGCTGCAGATTTTTCTCGAGCAGGAGGTCGAGACGCTTGCCAAGCGCCTCGAAGCCCATCAGAGCCAGATCGATTTGGTGAAGTCCGAGCTCAGCGGCATCGAACATTTGTCGGATCGCGGTCTTGCGACACAGCCGCGATTGCTCGGACTGAAGCGCCATCTTGCGCAGCTCGAGGGTGAAAAACTGCGCTTGGAGAGCGAGCGCACGCGGGCCCGGCAGGAGGTGAGCCGCGTGGTGCTGTCGAAGATCGACTTCGACAACAAGCGCGCTAATGACCTGACGGTGGAGCTGCAGCAGACAGAGGCGCGGCTTCAGCAAGTCATTCAGGAGGCGTCGGTGAGCGAGCAGTTGCTGCTTGAGACGCGGAGCCAGGTCGCCTCCTCCCCCACTGCGCGTCTCGTCTTGTCGGGAAGCGGCTCGGACGCCATCGGTGGCGGGCCCGAAGTCGTGTACACCATTGCTCGGCAGGTGAGGGGGGGCGTGATCGAGATCGAAGCAACCGAGTCGACGTTGCTCCAGCCAGGAGACACGATCAAAGTCGCCGTGTCGGCGCCGCCAAGCAACCTTGGCGGTGGTCTGGAAATTAGCGTGCCGGGCAAGCCAAGGACGCGTGAGCTGCCGGCCGCCACGACTGCGGAACCGCCGAAGCCACCCCATCGCGCGGCGGTCGAGCCCATCAGCAGCACCGGTTCGATGCGGCGTTGACGACCATCCCGTGGCTGACGAGCTGCACGGCCATAGGTCGTGTCGTTACGGGCGGGAGGCGTGCGGCCAGCCGGATTGCCTCGCCTGCCGCGCCTCCCGGAAGCCTTCTTGCGAGCGGGGGCGCGGGCGCAGGCATCACGATACGTTAAAGAGCCTCCGTTGGGTCTCGTCATTGCACGTTCCTTGCATGAGTTTCTTGCGTTCGTGCCGGCTGGCTCGCCCGGTGGGATCTGTTATGGAAAACTGGGTGATTAGCGGATTACAAGTCTGAGACCTGAATGAGCCTGGGTGACGCCGGGCGGGGGCTCGGCCCCGTCCTTGCAGCGTCCTAGGCTAGGCTCAGCGGCGCCGATATCTGTCTGCATTCAAGGAGATCAGCATGGCGTTGTGCGCCGGCGATTGGGTCGAAGTCCGAAGCAAGGAAGAGATCCTGCGAACGCTGGACACGAACGGCAGGCTGGAAGATATGCCGTTCATGCCGGAAATGTTCGCCTATTGCGGCAAGCGGATCAGGGTCTACAAGCGCGCGCACAAGGCTTGCGATACGATTAATCCAATCAGTTCCCGCAGGCTGCCGAACAGTGTCCTTCTGGGCAACCTTCGCTGTAACGGAGCGGCTCACGGCGGCTGTCAGGCGCAATGCTCCATATTCTGGAAGGAAGCTTGGCTCAAGCCGCTCGCCAACGATGGCGCCAATAACGCGATGGCTGCGACAGCAGCCGAGAAACAAACTGCGACGAATGCGGGCTGCACCGAAGCGGACGTCTGGAAAGCAGCCAAGGTGGAGGGCCCGCCATCCGAACATGTTCGCTATCGCTGCCAGGCGACCGATTTTCCCCTCTACACGACCCGATTGCGTCTGCGTCATGTGGACCAATATCTCGAGGACTACCGGTCCGGAAACGTCACCTTGAAAGAGATGTTTCAAACCGGGTGCTATTTTTTGTTCAAGTTCATTGGGCGCCCGAAATGGGAGGTTGACGGCGGTACGTACGCAAAGCTCTACGACTGGTTCCAGCGCTTAAGGGGAGGGCTGCCCTACCCGCGGCGCCGCGGCAAGCTGCAGGCAGGGGAGGAACAGCCGCTCGTGACGCTCAACCTCCAGCCGGGTGAACTCGTGCGCGTCAAGAGCTACGAGGAGATCCTCGCGACGCTTGACAGCAGGACCAACAAGAATCGGGGCCTCTTTTTTGACGCTGAAATGATGCCTTATTGCGGGGGCGTGTATCGTGTGAGATCGCGCGTCGAGCGCTTTCTGGACGAAAAGACAGGCGTCATGCTGACGATGAAGACGCCGGCCGTAATTCTTGAAGGCGGTTGGTGTCGGTCCTACTACAGCGAGCGTCGCGCCTTCTGCCCACGGGCCATCTATGCTTGGTGGCGTGAGGCTTGGCTTGAGCGCGTGCCAGAAGGCGCCGACGGCCAGCCGGCCGTCTCCTCTTCCGGCGTCCTTGCCGGACAGGAGGTCGAGAAGTGAGCGTTCTGGACGAGGTGCCTGCTGCCGACGGGGCCGGTCGCGGCACGGCGGCGCCGAGGGGCAGGAATCCGCTGCCAATTACTGAGATCCGCTCCAGCCGAGGTCTGCTCGATCTCGATCTCGGCGCTGTCTGGCGCTTCCGCGAGTTGCTCGCCACGCTCATCGTGCGCGATATCAAAGTGCTCTATCGGCAGGCGGCGCTTGGCGCGGCCTGGGCGGTGTTTCAGCCCATCTTCGCTGTTGCCATCTTTACCGTGGTCTTCGGCAACTTCGCGCGCATCCCGTCGGACGGCGCGCCGTATGCGGTGTTTGCCTTCGCTGCCGTTCTGCCGTGGACCTATTTCGCCGAGGCCGTGCGCCGCAGCAGCTTGGGTTTGGTGCAAGATGCGGAGCTCGTGCGCAAGGTGTATTTCCCGCGCCTGGTGATGCCCTTGGCGTCGGTGATCGCGCCGCTTGTCGACCTCGTTATTGCCTTCGTCGTGCTGCTGGTCGTGATGGTGCTCTATGGCGTGGCGCCGACGTGGCGGCTCATTGCCATCCCTCCCCTCGTGCTTGTCACGGCCCTTCTGGCGCTCTCCATAGGGCTTTGGCTTGGCCCACTCAACGTCCGCTTCCGGGACGTCAAGCACACGCTGCCCTTCCTCATTCAGGTCTGGATGTATGCCTCTCCGGTCATCTATCCCTTGAGCCTGATCCCGGAGCATCTGCGGTGGTTCTACAGCCTCAACCCGATGGTGGGGGTCATCGAGGGCTTTCGTTGGGCACTGCTGAGTAAGGGTGATCCTGATGTCACGGCGCTCGCCATTGGAGCCGGAATGACTGTCGTGCTTCTGGCCGGTGGCCTCATCTTCTTCAGGCGCATGGAGCGGTTCTTTGCCGACCTCATATGACAAATGAGATTGCCATTCGCGCGGAAGGCCTCTCCAAGCGCTACCGACTGGGGTCGGCGGGAACCGCGCACGATTCCTTGCGCGATCTGCTGGCGAGCGGCGCGCGGGCTCTCATGGGGCGGGGCCGCAGGACGAGGGGGAGCTCGCAGCGTCCGGAGTTCTTTGCACTCAAGGACGCGTCATTCGAGATCCGGCGCGGCGAGAACGTCGGCATCATCGGGGCGAATGGCGCGGGCAAAAGCACGCTTCTCAAGATCCTCTCGCGCATCGTCGAGCCGACGTCCGGGCGCGCGCTGGTTGCGGGCCGCGTCGGCGCCTTGCTCGAGGTCGGCACTGGGTTTCACGGCGAGCTCACGGGGCGAGAGAACATCTATCTCTACGGCGCGATTCTCGGCATGACCCAGCGAGAGATCGCGGCCAAGTTCGACGCCATCGTGGACTTCGCCGAGATCGAGCCCTTCATCGACACGCCGGTCAAGCGCTACTCGAGCGGCATGTACGTGCGGCTCGCCTTCTCAGTGGCCGCGCACTTGAGGCCCGACATCCTGCTGCTGGACGAAGTGCTGGCCGTTGGTGATGCGGCCTTCCAGCGCAAATGCATGAATTTCGCGCGCGAGCTGCAACGGCAGGAAGCGACGATCCTCTTCGTGTCGCACAACATGTTCAGCATCAAGGCCATGTGTAGCCGCGTGATCTATCTCCAGTCGGGTCGCATCGAATACGACGGGCCAACGGATCCCGGCATCGAGATCTACGAGCGGGGCGCGCATCTCAGTGTCGTGCCGTGGGCCAAGGAAGACCCGAGCAAGTGGCCAATCATTCTTACCAATATCGAGACCTGCAACGAGCGGGGCGAACCGCAGACCGTTTTCGACATGGGCGATCGGATATTGGTGCGGATATACTACACGGCACGCGAGACTGTTCGGTCGCCTAGGCTCATGGTGGCTTTTATGCGATCTGACAACGTCGGCTGCACGGTCTGGGCCAACGAGCCTGACGGTGTCGACTTGGGCCGGCTGGACGGCGATGGCGTCATCGAGATCCGCACACCCCCGATCAAGTTGGTCGCCGAGAAGTACACGTTGCACGTGCTGGTGCGCGCGGGCGGTTCGCACGCTCTCCTGTGCGCACAAGTAGGGCGGGCCTTCCACGTTCGGCACCCGCTCCTCGACCCGGACTATGGTGTGTTCCACGAGCCGGCAGAATGGCGGGTACGCGATCGCGCGCGTGACGTCATCCCAACGGTGGGAGTCCGGGAGGGGCCAGACAGAGTGGGCGAGGAATTCCTCGACCGCGATCACCTCATCAGTTCAAATATGGATACCCCACCCAGGGCGTCCGCGCCCTGAGCTTTACCAGCAGCCAATCAAGCAGGGCATCGGCGAACTGCAAATGGTTCGGGCGGATCCCGAGCTTCGCCATGTTCTTAAGGTGCTGCACAGGCATTTCGCGATTGCCCTTGAGGTACCACTTGATCAGCAGGCGGAGATACTGCCGACGATACCTCTTAATAATCGCCTCTGCCTCTCGTTGGCCCAGACCTACTGCCCCATAGCGCTGGAGAAAATAGAGCCACTCATAGTAGTGCCGGCGCTCCCGATCGAGGACTTGGGAGGTTATTGTGCCGGGATGGAGCCGCGTCATGGCCAGATCCGCTCGGACCAATCCCATGTCGCTCCGACAGAGCGCGCGGAAAGTCGCATCAAGGTCAAAGGCGGTAAGCGCCTCATCGAAGAACGGGCGGCCGGGCGGGGCTGCGCTGCGCCGATAGACCGCATGCAAGGAAGGCAGCAGTGCAAGGTCACGGAAATAGAGCTTAATCGCCTCAGGCCCGGCGATGACCTCACCGTCCGCGGGCCAGCGGGGGTCGATGGTGGAACCGTCGTTCTCATGGAACAGAACGGCGACCACGCCCACGTTGGGGTGGCGCTCAAGGACATCGATCGCCCTCGACATGAACTGCGGTGCGATCAAGTCATCCGCGCTGAGGACACGAAAATACTTCGCTTCCGTGGGGATCAGTGAGACGGCAGCGTTCCAATTCTGGCCAATTGGTAACACGGCCGGATTTCGGATGGTCCTCACGGGTATTCGAGCGCCCGCGTAGCGCGCCACGATGGCCGGCGTTTTGTCGGTGCTGGCATTGTCAAGAACGATGTGAAGAAGGTTCGGATAGTCCTGCGCCTGCACAGAGGCCATTGTCTCTTCGAGATAATTTTGGCCATTATAAACTGGGGTTACGATCACGCCCAGCGGTGGTTGGGCGGAGGGGGAGGCGGGCTTGCTCACGGACCAATTTTCCCGTCGCTAGTGGTAGGAAAGCGCCCACGCCGGCTGAGCTTCAACTTCGCCAGGGCCATGGCATCGCGGCTCTCTGGTGAAGAAAATAGAGCAGGAAAGGGTTGTGTGGTACAGGAATGAATAAACGAATATTCGTTTTGGTTTCTCGAGTTAGCCGCGCCAATGTCACGCAATTTGCAAGCTAGCACCAGACATCTTTGCGGGCGGGCGTGATGCTGAATTTCAACGAGGGCTTGACGGAGGGCGGTTGGCTAGGATGACGATCCACGAGAAGGCGCCGATCAACGAGCGCAGGGTGGTCGCTTCGGCGAGTGCACCCCCTGAGGAGGAAGTGGTCGTATCGTTCGGCATTGACTCCAGCTTCGTGCCCCACGTGGCGACCGTGATCGCTTCCATCGTCGCGCACGCGCCCGACGCGCGTCTCAGGTTCCTCGTGCTTCACTCGGACATCGAGCCCTCCCGCCGCGCAATGCTTGAATCCGTCGCGCCATTGGCCCGTTTCGATTGGATCGAGATTAAGGATTCCGACGTCCCCCGCTTTCGCGATCGGTATCATTTTACACGCGCCATCTTGTTCCGCCTGGGGCTCGAAAAGCTGGCGCCCCTCGACTGCGGACGCACCATTTATCTCGACGCTGATGTGATCGTGTTGCGCGACATACGGGAACTCTGGCGCACGGACCTTGGCGGAAATCCGATTGGCGGCGTGCCTGATACCTTCGCCTATTACCAAGAGTATCTACAAGACTTCCCCAGGCAGTGGGGTCTCGAGCTTCACAAGGGCGACTATGTAAACTCCGGCGTGCTGCTCATTGATCTGGATGAGGTCCGGCGCGAAAGATCTTTCAGCAAGGTTATCGAATTCATTGCAGAGCATGGCGATACCCTGCTGTTCGCGGATCAAGACGCGATTAACGTCGTCTACTGGGGGCGTTGCGCACTGCTGGCCAACGAGTGGAACACGTTGCGGGACCGCGCCATCCCAAATGTGGCGGCCTCCCTTCCGTTGAGCAGGCAACTGAACGGCCGCACGCCGGCCATTGTCCACTTCAATCACAAGTTCAAACCCTGGCTCCGCGACGGCTATCGCGACGACGGATATCATCCCTGGTCGTGGCTTTATTGGCGCTATCTCGCGCGCACCCCGTTCATGGGTGAAGTGATCGAGACCCATGGCGTGGGGACCCTGTCGCGGACCCGCGCATGGCTGCGCTGGCTGAAGCGCCGTCCACCCGGTATCCGGTGACGAGCCTGCGGATCATCAGCAATATGGTATCAAAGTTTTTCAGTTTCTGGACCGGATCTCCCCTTGGATACATCGAACGCTTGTGTATCGCGTCGGTGCTGGCCGCAGGACACCAGCTGGATGTCTATTCGTATGAGACCGACATCAAAGTCCCAACGGGGGCGGCCATCCGGGATGCGAACGAGATACTCCCTCAAAATCGTGCTGTAATCCACAAAAGCGGGAGCTGGGCGCCATTCGCCGATGTCTTTCGATATGAGGGCCTGCTGCAATCAGCGGGGACATGGATCGATTTGGATGTCCTCGTGCTGAAGCCCCTGCATGAAATCGGAGATCATATTGTCGGTTGGCAGGACGCCTATGTCATCAATAACGCGGTGTTGCGCCTTCCGCCGAACTCGGCTTGCCTGCAGAGTTTGGTGACTCTTTGCCGCTCTGAGGTTGTCGTGCCTCCCCAATGGCCTGCACGCCGGAAGATACTCCAGAGGCTCCGCGGCATGGTCGGCGCACAGGTTCCGATGCAGGAGCTGGAGTGGGGCGCAGTTGGCCCCTTAGCCCTCACCCGCTTGGTCTGCGATCATCGATTGCTCCACAAGTGCCAGCCGGCGGACGTTTTCTATCCCGTTCCGTGGCAGCAAGCGCACCTCATGTTTGAGCCCGATGCCGCTCCGGTGTGGGACGCGATGACGTCCAGCACCCGGGCCATTCATCTGTGGAATGACCGCATCAAGGGTTTGAAGAGCAGCCCGCCTCCGCGGGGTTCGTTTATCGCGCAGATGTGTGAGCGATACGGCATCGATCTCACGTGAGCGGCGCGGTGCGGCGAGACCAGCCGCTACTGATTGAGATACCCGGCACCCACCAAGGCCAGCTTCCGCCCCACGAACGCCTCGGCGTAGCGCTCGGGCGCGGTGCACTCCATGCCGCGGAGCCGGGCAAGTCCTCTGAAGACCTCCTCGTCAAACCAAGCCTTGGATCGCTGCGTGGCAAAGTGCTTCATCAGCAGGTCGATCTTGCGCTCCATGACCTCGGCGCGCAGCGGCACGTAGACATTCGGTTGGCCAAGGTCGCCGTCCCACTTCGGAATCTCGTATTCAAGGATCATGTGATCCCGGAACGTGCTCCAGGTGTGCTGGCAGATTTCCCGATGGTCCTGATGCCTGTCATCGCGGCGGTGCGTCAGGATGAGGTCGGGTTTGACCTTCTTCTTGAGGTCCTCAAACCACGCCTTGATGCCGTCGTATTGGGAGGGGAATGAGCCATCCCGGAAAGCCAGGACCTCGATGGTGCGGCTGCGTGTGCCCTGGAGAAAGTCGCGCGCTGCGCTCTCAGCCTCAACCTTGCGGTCGCTCGACGCGCTCATCACGCACCAGACGACATCGAGCTCCGTCCCGCGGGCGATCAGGGAGAGCAGGGTTCCGCCTGCGCCGATCTCGATATCGTCGGCGTGCGCACCGAGACAAAGAACCGAGAGCCTGGTGCCCGCCCCACCCAGTTCGAGCGCCATCATGATCGAGCTTTCTCATGCGCAATGCGCCAGGGCATGTTGCCGCGCTCCACCATCTCCTCGAGCACCTGCCGGTCCCTGAGTGTGTCCATCGCCCGCCAGAAGCCCTCGTACTTGTACGCGTAGAGCTGTCCGGTCTCGATCAGGCGGGCGAACGGCTCCAGCACGAGTTCCTCGCCGTCACGCATGTAGTCGAAGATCTGCTTTCGGAAGATGAAATATCCGCCATTGATCCACGTGTCGGATTCCGTGTTGGCACGCAAACGCTCGACCACCCCCTGCGCATTGAACTCCACGAGATGGAAGTTGAACGGCGGGCGCACGCAGACGAAGCATGCCACCTTCCCGCTGGCCTTGAAGCGCTCGATCATCTCCGGCAGCGGCAGGTCGGTCACGCCGTCGCTGTAGTTGGCGAGGAAGATCTCCTCATCCTTGACGAGGTGGCGCACAGCCATCAGGCGCTCGCCAATGTTGCGCCAGATGCCCGTGTCGACCAGGGTCACCCGCCAGTCCGGAGGTGCCTCCCCCAGGAGCTCGACTTTCTTACCGAATTCCGAGATGACGCAATCGCTGTATGTCGACGGATTAACGCGCAGAAAGTAATCCTTGATGACATTCGCCTTATACCCGAGGCAGAGAACGAAATCCCGGTGCCCATATTGGCTATAGTACTGCATAATGTGCCAGATGATCGGCTGATTTCCGATCGGGATCATCGGCTTAGGCACATTTTCAGAATAGTCTCGGATCCGCGTGCCGAGACCGCCGCAAAAGAGGACGACTTTCATGGGTTCCCTCGCAACGCCAGGATGAAACTAAGCGCAGTCTCTCACGGCCGGCAAGCTCCTCGATCGGAGCAGGCGGCGCCTTCATTAGTATGTGCCATTCAATAGTCCGGCAAGGCAGCCAGCTTCTTCGCATACGTCCATTATCCTGACTGCCCAACGGGTGGGAAAGCTGCTAAGCGTGGGGCGATCTCGGCTATGCGCGGCTGTTAAGCTAGTAGGATCTTGGTCTTAGGAGAAGTGGCTCGTGATCTTTACGGAAACTAAGCTTAAGGGCGCATTTATCCTCGACGTGGAGCGACGGGAGGATGAGCGCGGCTTCTTCGCGCGGGCATTCTGCCAGGAGGAGTTCAGGGCGCATGGGCTGAAGCCCTTCATCGCCCAGGCCAACATCGCGCACAACCGGCTGAAGGGAACGCTGCGTGGCATGCATTTCCAGTACCCACCGGCAGCTGAGACGAAACTCGTCCGATGCACCAAAGGCGCGATACTTGACATCATTGTTGATCTGAGGCCGGAGAGCCCAACGTATCTTCAGCACGTTGCGGTCGAACTCACCGAGGTGAACCAACGCGCGCTGTTCGTGCCAGAGCGGTTTGCGCACGGGTACCAAGTACTGCGCGACGATACGGACACGAGCTACTTTGTTGGCGAGTTCTATACACCGAATGCCGAAGGGGGCCTGATGTACAACGATTCGCGGCTCGGTCTTAGCTGGCCGCTACCCGTCACAGTCATTTCGGACAAAGACCAAAAGTTTGCGCCGCTCGACGCAATTGAGACGGAGCTCAAGCGCCGCATGAGCGCTGGTTGATCGGTGAAATCTCTCTTTTCTTCTGGGGCCTGGTGACAGGAGAAGCAAATGCTGCTCATCGATACCGCACTGAAGCGGCGCGAGGACGAAGGTCGGCCTGTCAGGGTGGGCATAGTCGGTGCCGGCTTCATGAGCCAGGGCCTCGCCAATCAGATCGCGAACAGTACCCCAGGCATGCGTGTCGTTGCGGTCTCGAATCGCAGACCTCAGCGGGCACTCGACGTCCTAGGCTATGCCGGCTTCGAAAACGCGCGCATCGCGGAGGTGCAATCTGCCCTGGATGAGGAGATTGCGGGAGGAAAACCGGCTGCGGCCGAGGATGCGATGTTAATCGCACGCTCCGAGCATGTCGATGTGGTCGTGGATGCCACGGGCTCAGTCGAGTTCGGTGCGCACGTCGCCTTGGAGGCATTCAAGCATGGTAAGGACGTCGTCCTTCTGAATGCTGAGATCGACGCCACCATCGGGCCAATCCTGCAGACATACGCGCGCAATCACAATGTCATCCTATCGGCCTGCGAAGGCGACGAGCCTGGAGTACAGATGAATCTGGTCCGCTGGGTGCAGGGGCTCGGCCTCACACCGCGTGTGATCGGGAACGTCAAAGGCCTGCAGGACCCCTATCGCAATCCCGCGACGCAACAAAGCTTTGCCGAACGCTGGGGGCAGAACCCGGCGATGGTCACGAGCTTTGCCGATGGGTCCAAAATAAGCTTCGAGCAAGCGATTGTGGCGAATGCGACCGGATTTAAGGTGCGTTCTCGGGGCATGTCGCGCGGCTTGGAGTACCGCGGTGACGTGATGAAGATCGGTGAACTCTACGACATCGACGAGGTGCGCTCCCTCGGAGGCATCGTGGACTATGTGGTGGGCACACCCTTGACAAAAGTGTTCGTTCTCGCGGAGCACACCGATCCGAAGCAGCGGCACTATCTGAATCTCTACAAGATGGGCGAGGGGCCGCTTTACCCGTTCTTCACGCCGTATCATCTCGTTCACTTTGAGGTACCGAACGCTATTGCGCGCGTTGCGCTCTTCAGGGATGAGGTTGCGCCGCCCTTAGGCGGTCCGGTGGTCGAGGTCTGCGCAGTCGCCAAACGGGATCTCAAAGCCGGCGAGACCCTAGACAATTCCGGAATGTACATGACCTATGGCGAAGCAGTGAATGCCGAGGAGATGTGCACGGGGCGGTATTTGCCTGAGGGGCTCGTCGAGGGCTGCAGGTTGAAGCGCAATATCTCGAAGGATAGCGTGCTCACCTACGATGATGTCATGCTGCCGCCGGGCCGTCTGGCCGATCGCCTGCGGGCTGAGCAGTATCTGAAATTTCGCAATGAAAGATGGCTTCAGGATCTGATCGCGGCGCCAGCGTAACCATTACGGAATGATGGGGCTCTGTTGGCTTTTCGTGCTGCGTGAGCTCTGAGAAGATCCGCCATGTGGAGAGTCGCCGGCATATTCGGTCGATCATGAGCCGCCTGCCGAGGTAGCTTTTGAGGCTCTTTGGCCGCGACGCCGTGGACTTGGCGCTTCCACTGCTTTGGCGCTGCTGCGTGCGCGCTGGTACCGCGAATGTGGCGCCCCCGCGGGCGCTTGCTGGCGCTCGCACTGACGCCGAAGTGCAGGATGCCGTTGGCCGCGGCAAAGGCGCGGTAGCCGCCGCCACCCGCGCCGTAGCTGATAAGAGCGGCATCAGGCGCGACGATCGGCGCGAGCGCCGCCCTGGTCGTCTCGCCCTTGAGGTTGTTCAACACGGCATGTCGTTGACGACGCGGGCCGGCTCGGTGCGCGGGATGCACTTTCAGCGGGACCCCCACGCGGAAGTAAAGCTCATCCGCTGCCTGAGCGGCGCGATTCATGATGTGCTGATCGACTTGCGGCCAAGTTCACCGACCTACCTG
>JBKBPL010000063.1:0-12457 GCA_046293075.1 Hyphomicrobiaceae bacterium
GCTTCAATCATCGCTTCGATCTCGCCGCAATGATCCCCGCCCTCGCCCGCGCCGCCGTAGTCACGAAACCGCAACCCTACTGGTGGCTCAAGATGGCGGACTATGGTGCGTAATCAGGACGCGAATTGACGTTCTGAACACCGAGAAGCCCCGGAGAAAACAGGCCAGCAAACACGGAATCCTCGGCACCCACCGATAACATTCGATGAAAATTACAATTTTCACCAATCGCGCAGCAGTTTCTTAGCGGTGGGATGATAGTCACCAAGAGAAGAGGGTGGCACAGGTGTGGCAGACTGATATCCGATGTGGCTCTTCGGCTTCTCTTTGCGCAAGCGGCCGGCCAAGTGGCGGATGGCACAGTCACGCCTGGCTGCCCGGTTGCATGCGCACTTGCCGAATGCTGCTGGCGATAAGGCAGGCAGCGTGGCGGTCACCTTCGCGTTGGTGGCAACCGGCCTGATCGGCGTCGCGGGTGTCGCACTCGACTATGCACGTCTGAGCAACATCCAGAGCAGCTTGCAGAGTGCCGCTGATGCGGCGGCTCTGGCCGGCGCGAAGGAAATGAGCCTGGCGGACGCAAATCAGGAGAGCGTCCCCGAAATCGTCATGGCCGTTGTCAGGAAGTATGCCGATGCCGAAGGCGCGGCGGAGGCTGCGGCCGAGGCCAAGGTTCACAGTGACCCGCTGCAGGTCGAGGTCAGGCTTGAGAGGCGCATATCCCTCTATTTCGGCGGCCTGTTCGGCATGCCGTCCACAACCGTGCAGGCATTGAGCATCGCGCAAGTCGTAGGCCAGCCGAACATCTGCGTTCTGGCGCTCGAAGCAAACGAGCCTTCTGCCATAAACTTGATGCATAATGCGCGTCTGACCGGCTCGAACTGCGCCGTGTTCTCAAACTCGACGTCGGCGAGCGGCTTCGCTGTGGCACAGGGGGCCCAGCTTGTCGCTTCGACGGTTTGCTCGGCCGGCGGCATCGCCGGCCGCGGCAGCATCGCACCAGCGCCCTACCAGGACTGTCCTCAATTCGAGGATCCTCTCGCAAATCGGCCGGAGCCGGATGTTGGCCGCTGCGACTATACCGCAACCGTCATCTCCGCCAGCACCGCCACACTGCGGCCGGGAACCTATTGCCGCGGCCTCCAGATCTTCGGGCAATCGAAGGTGAGGTTCGAGCCCGGCGTCTATATCATCAAGGACGGGCCGTTCCTCGTCGCAGGCTCTTCGGAGATCGTCGGCGAAGGCGTGGGCTTCTTCCTGACCGGCAACACCTTCTTCAAGTTCGATCCTCTGTCCCGCATCGCGCTCAGCGCGCCCAAGAGCGGTCCGCTTGCCGGCCTCCTCTTCTTTGGCTCTCGCAGCCAGAGCAGGAGCCTCATCAACACGATCCTGAGCAATCACGCGCAGGTGCTGACCGGCACCATCTACCTCCCGACGTCCACCTTCGTTGCCGATTCAGTCGCGCGCATTGGCGCAGAGTCCGCCTACACCGCCATCGTAACGCGGCGAATAGTGCTGAGGGACGGGCCACATCTCGTCCTCAATACCCGCTACTCCGAGACAGAAGTCCCGGTGCCGGAAGGAATCAAGGCCGCGGGCCAGCCCGTGCGGCTCATAAAGTAGAGGGGGCACGGCCAACACGGTTTGCGTGGCCGACCATAAGCAGGGACTTCGGTGTCGTGAGCAAGACTGTTCTGGTCGTCGACGATGATCCGATCTTCGTGGAGTTGGCGGCGTCGTTGCTATCGACGCAACGGGGCGCGACAATCCTGCGCGCGAGCAACGGCAAGGAGGCGATGGCTCATGTCGACGTTGCGGCCGACGCCATTTCTCTCATCGTTTGCGATCTCAACATGCCGCAGCGCGACGGCATCGAGGTCATCATCGAGCTGGCCCGGCGCCGGACCAAGACGCCGATCGTATTTGTCACCGGCGCGGTGCCGGCCGTCGTAAAGTCCGCCGAGCTTCTGGCCCGCGTTCATGGTCTCAATGTACTGGACTTGCTGATCAAGCCGATCGACTTTCAGCGCCTCGCCGCGGCGCTCGATGAGGCTCTCGCAGCCTAACCCTGGTCCCCCGTTTTCCGCAGGCTCCGGATCCTGAGCGAGCCACCTTGTCCGACCCCGCGTGATCGCTCACGCCGAGGTGCCGCATTACGCTCCCGATCCGCGCCGGCAAGAGCGTTCGACATAATCGGCATCTGACGCTTGAACGATCTATTCGAGAGTGGCTGGGATCGAGAGGTAGCCGCGGAAACGGGCACGGCGACCGCGCACGGGCAGACCGGCGAGACGATAGCGCGGATAGCGGGCAAGGAATCGGCCGAGAGCGACCCGACCCTCGAGCCGCGCCACATTCATGCCGACGCACTGATGCGGACCGGAAGCAAAGGCGAGATGCCGGTTCGGATTGCGGCTGACATCGAGGCGATCGGGCTCAGGAAAGCGCTCGGGATCGCGGTTGGCCGCCCCGATGAGGAGCGTGACCGAGGTCCCGGCGGGCAGCTCGATGCCGCCGATGGTGACCGGAGCCGTTGTCATTCTGTTGCCGAGCTGGTTTGAGCTTTCAAAGCGCAGAAGCTCTTCGACGCCCGTTCGCAGCAGCGAGGGCTCAGCGATGAGACGCTCGCGCTCGGCCGGCCACTCTGTCAGGGCGACGAGGCCATTGCCGATCAGGTTCGTCGTCGTCTCGTGTCCGGCATTGAGAATGAAAATGCAGTTCTGCAGGAGCTCATGCTCCGTGAGCTGGGTGCCATCGGCCTCCCCAAGTATGAGACGCGTGAGGACATCCTTGTCAGGATCACCGGGGCGCCGCCGGCGCTCGCCGATCAGGCGCTCGAGGAAGCCAAGGAACTCCCGCACCGAACGATTGCCGCGATCGAGCTGGTCCCGGCTTGGGGCGGGCTCCAGCGCCCCGAGAATGGCAAGCGACCAGTCGCGCAATGGGGCGCGCTGATCGCGCGGCACGTCGAGCATGTTGCCGATGACCTCGATGGGAATGGCGGCGGCGAAGTCCTCAATGAGATCCACCTGGCCGTCTCGCGCCATCCGGGCCTGCAGGCCATCGAGCAGGCGATCGACGAGCGCCACGACAGGCCCTTCCATATCGGCGATGGCGCGCGGCGTCAGCGCACCGGCCATGATGCGACGGACCCGGGTGTGGCGAGGGCCATCGTTGAATACGAGACTCGTTGTGTGGTGGTCGTAAAGCGGGCTGTCCCCGAACTTCGGCCGGAACTCGACAGTCTTGTCCGAAGAGTAGCAGACCGTGTCCTTGTAGATCGCCTCGAGATCGGCGTGTCGCGAAACGAGCACGCTGCCTGAGGCCATCTGGTGCACCGGCGCGTACGTACGCAGCGCGTGGTAGACGGGGTAGGGGTCATCGTGAAAGCCCGACGGCAGATCGACAAGATCGAAGCTCGCCGCAATGTCGCGCGCGCGATCCTCGGGAAGGAGCCGCATACCCTGGGAGTTTAAGGGCCGACTCCCGGGAAACGGCTGCATTGGCTCACCCATGTTCGCACCTCGGCTCATGACGGCCCACTCTTCCAAGATTGACGGGCCCACCCGTGCTGAGAGTACACCGCATGTGCCATCGTGCATCCTCGGGCGCGGCACATAGGCCCGTTGCCCACAAAGGCTGGAGACCCTCAAGCCCGACGTGCGTGCGCGCCACCGCAGGCTGCGCCGCCACTTCCTGCGTGTCGGGACGACGCTCGCGGGAATGTCTGCGTTTCAGGGGGCGGGCCTCGGATGGTCGATCGGGATCCTGCGTGCCTCATCTCATCGCCTGGTCCAGGCCTTGATGGCGTCCCAGCCGGAGGTGAGGCTCGGCGTGCTGCTAGGCCGCCTCGTGCCGCGCGCCGATTGGTTCCGCGCAAGCTCCTTCCCGCCCCACTCTGCGTGACACCTGACGATGCGGCCGCAGAAGAGGCCAGCGACGTTAAGCTGCCGTGCGCTAATCTGTGGCGGCGCCTCGGCCGCGATCGGCCAGCTCCGCCGCGTTGGCGCCTGCGAGCATGGCCCCCGTAAATCCTCCCCCTCCTGCAAAGGACGATGCGAGGAACAGGCCCGGCACCGGGGTCGCCGGGGAGCGCGGGATTCCGGCCCAGATTGGCCGCTCCGGCGGAAGCGGCGCGAAGCCATAGATCGCCCCGTCCGGCGTGTTGAGGAAGTTGTGCATCGAGTGGGCGTTGAGAAACATCCTGTCCGTGACGGCACCGCCAAGACCCGGAAAGTGCCGATCGAGCTCTGCAAGAATGGCGTCGAGCCAACGCGCCCGGCGGTCCTTCTCGGCATCGCGCGAGAGCCCTGCCCAATTGCTCAGGCGGTCCGTCCCGACCACGCTCACCAGCGTTGGACCGGATTCGGCGAGGCCGGCGTCGAGCGCGCCGTAATTGGCGATGCCAAATGCCGGCAGCCGCCCAGCCGGGTTCTCCGCCAGCAGCCCTGAGCACGTCGCGGCGTCGCCGAGGCTCGTCATCCACTCCGGCAGCACGATCGTGGAGAAGTCTATGAGACCGAACCTGGCAGGCGGCTCGCGCAGGCCGAAATGCGCACTGAACAGCGAAGTGGACAGGGGAAGGTTTCCGTAAGCCTGCTGGAGCTTGCCGCGCACCGGCTCGCTGAGCATGGCGGTCAGGACCGAAGGCGCGCAGTTGGCGAGCACCGTCCTCGTGCCGATACGCTCCTCGTGGCCCCGCGATTTGGGATCGACGTGGCGCACGAATGCGGGGCGGCCGTCACTGCCGACCTCGATCGCGACGGCTTCCCGTGCCAGGCGCACAACGCCGCCGGCCCTGGTGACAACCTTGGCGAGCTTCATGCTCAGCGTGCGCGAGCCACCCTTGATGTAGGTGCCGCCCGAGGCAAGGTAGCCGCCCTGCGCTACGGCAAAGAACACCCACCACAGCTTCTTCGGATCGTCCGCGTAGTAGCCGAGGTTGGCGGCAAGCGCGAGCTTCACCGCTTCGCGGTTGCCGAGCTGCCGCGACAGCACATCGTCGAGCGAGGCGCGCCAATCAGCAATGATGGGCCGCAGCTTCAGGGCGCCGCGCGTCAGCATCACGAGCGATCCCGTGTCCCGCGCTTGCGTGAGATCCGCGATGCCGCCGTGGATGCGCTCAATCGCGGCTATCATCCCGTCGATGGCATGGCGGCTATCCGGAAAGCGGCTGGCGAGCGCCTCGCGCGCCCGGTCGAACCCGTGCGGGAGGGCGAACGGCGCGCCGACCGGGCCACCCTGCACCGAAAAGAACGGCGAGACCGGCACCCAGTCGATCTCGTCGAGGATGCCGAGTTCCTTCAGGATCCGGTGTTTGGGATCGCGGGGATCGCGCGGATCGGCGGTCTGATGCAGCGATGCCTCGACGGTGAGATCGCCCACCTTGAACATCGAGGCGGCGCCGCCAAGACTGTGGTTGCGCTCAAGGACACAGATGCTGCGCCCTGCCTTGGCCAGCAACGCCGCAGCCGTGAGGCCGCCCAGCCCCGAGCCGATCACGACCGCGTCGAACGTATCTTGCTTGCTCATGGGCGCTAAACTGGCATTCAAGCGCCTGCGGGCATTGACCTCGGTCAAGCCGCACGGCCCCTCCGTTGCTTGGCGTCCATTCTGCAAGAGATTGCGCAACATCGTTGTGCGTCGCGCTCGCTCCCTGAGAACGCTCTGCCTTCAGGCGTGGGATGACCAGCTCGCCGTCCGCCCGCGCAGTGGGACTATACCCACGCTCCCCTCGGGCGCGCCTCAAGCGCTGAGCGCGCAGCCGCGGCGGGCGGACACCCGCGTGAAACCCGTGCGGCCCTAGCGGAAGGGCGGCTCATCGAAGCTGCGCAGCTTGCGCGAGTGCAGCGAACTGAGCTGCCCGCGCAGGAGGTCGATGGCGGCAAGCCCAATCTTGAGGTGCTCGCCAACCGCGCGCTGGTAGAAGCTCGTGGCTGCCCCAGGCAGCTTGATCTCGCCATGCAGTGGCTTGTCGGAGACGCACAGCAAAGTGCCGTAGGGGACGCGCAATCGATACCCCTGCGTCGCCAGCGCCGCACTTTCCATGTCCACAGCGATGGCACGGCCAAGGTTGATCCGCCGCCGCTCCTGCGACCAGCGCAGCTCCCAGTTGCGGTCGTCATAGCTCACGACGGTGCCGGTGCGCAGCCGCCGCTTCAGTGCCTCGCCACGCTCGCCGGTGATCTGCGCCGCAGCCTCCTGCAGGGCCACCTGCACTTCGGCGAGTGCGGGCACGGGCACCTCAGGCGGCACCAGATCGTCGAGGATCCGGTCGCGCCGCAAATAGCCATGCGCGAGCACATAGTCGCCGATGACCTGAGACTGCCGCAAGCCGCCGCAGTGCCCGATCATCAGCCAGCAATGCGGGCGCAAAACCGCAAGATGGTCGGTCGCGGTCTTGGCATTCGAGGGCCCCACACCAATGTTGATCAGCGTGACACCACCCTGCCCATCGCCGCGCACCAGATTGTAGGCAGGCATCTGGTAGCTGTGCCACGGCGCGGCTGCAGCGCGCGCGGTGGATAAGGCCGCGTCGGCGCCGCGTCCAATGATGCCGCCCCCGGGCAGAGCAAGTTCCGTATAGGGGCTGTCCGGTCGGCGCAGCTCTGCCAAGCTCCACTCGACGAACTGGTCCACGTAACGCTGATAGTTCGTGAAGAGGATCCAGGGCTGGAGCGTTCTCCAATCCGTACCCGTGTAGTGCGTGAGGCGGCGCAGGGAAAAATCGACGCGCACGGCGTCGAACAAGGCGAGCGGCCGCGGGCGCCCCTGTTCGAACTGCCATAGTCCGTCCGCGATTTCGTCGCCGACATTCGCGAGCAAAGGGGTTGGGAAATGCCGCGCGAGCTCGGCGACCGACAAGTTGCCATGCACGAACTCGTCCCCTGCCTCTGTCACGAATGGATAGGGAATTTCCTGATCACTCACCTGCACGGCGATGCGGGCGCCGTACTCGGAGACAAGGGGACGCAACTGCTCCAGCAGATAGCCTCTGAAGAAGCCTGGCTGCGTCACCGTGGTGGCATATCGGCCAGGCACCTGGAACTTGGCCCAGGCGCGCCGCGTGTAGGGAACGCCGTCGCGAGGTTGCCAGTCCACACAGAGCTCGGGATAGCGAAAGCGGGCGCGCTCATCGCCTGAGGGAATGCGCCCTGCGGTGGCATAGCGTGCGAGCGCCCCACGCAGCGCGCTGCAGGCCGCCGCGTGCGCTTGTTCGAGTTCGTCGACGGCCTCTTCGGGCGTCAGACCCCGTGGATCACCTGTATCAGCCATGCTTCAATAGCCAAGACGCGCTCCTTGACGATAACCGGAAGTGCTCAGAATGGCGCGCCGATCTGCCACTTCACGCTTGCGGCCAGTGTACGCGAAAGCGGGCATTAGCGCGAACCCGATCTTGGTCTTCGACGGCCACTTCCGGCGCCGGCGAGCCGGGAGATCTTCCGACAACACAAGGGACAGCCTGAAGCATCTCGCTTGATCCATCTCAATGCCGCCAGCGCGCCGCGGCCGTCTTTTGAAACCGGAGTCGTCAGGCCAAGGCTAGGGACGTCGACGTGAAGGTGGATCGCCTTCTCCCGCTGAACGGGAGGCTTGTGGCCGTCAATGCGGACGGGCGCAGGCTGACGGCGCCTTCGGCGTCCTCGCGGCTTCGCTGATGTCGACAGGCAGCGGTTGGTCATGAGTGCCCAGAAGCATGAAGACATCAGGCCCTCGATCGCTGGACTGCGACCCGACTGGAGCGCCAAACGAATGGGTGACCCGTGAGCTTTCATAAGCGAATCCTGGAATGGCAGGCTGCCCATCCCCTTTTGACTTGGATAGGTTGGGGCATCATTTGGGCGATCGTATTGGTGGCGCTCTTTTGGCCGCGCGCTGTGGGGTGAGCGCGATCCTCCGATCGGTCCTGGTCAGTCCACACGTCGACCGTCCGGCAGGCTGGCCGCCGGGCGATCGCGCAAGAACAGCGGCAGGGCGGTGCTTGAACTCCCTTGAGGAATGATCCTGCCGGCGCAACAGAGAGCGTGTCACGTATGCGATTGGCGACCTTCAACATCGAAAGCCTGGATCTGCCGCCGAAGGCCAAAGTGCCTCTCGAACAGCGTGCGGAGGTGCTGCGGCCCGCACTCGAGCGGCTGGAGGCCGACATTCTATGCCTGCAGGAGGTCAACGCTCAGCGCGTTCCCGGTCACGAGGAGCGCAGCCTCCTTGCCCTCGACCAGCTTCTCGCCGGTACGCGATACGCAGACTACGCGCGCGCGACGACCACTGCTGGAAAAGACGACACCGTCGCCGATGTTCACAACCTGGTCACCCTCTCGCGCTTTCCGATCCGCCAGCATCGTGGCGTGCTGCACGACCTCGTACCACCGCCGCTCTATCGGCTGACGACCGCCATCCCTCCTGCCGCCGATGCCCAGCCGATCAAGTTCGATCGCCCTATTCTGCTCACCGAAGTCGAGCTGCCTGGCGGAAGCCCGCTCGCCGTGATCAACGTGCACCTCCGCGCGCCGCTGGCAGTGAACATCCCGGGACAGAAGCTTGAGCCGTTCGTTTGGAAATCGGTCGGCGGCTGGGCGGAGGGCTACCTGCTGTCGGCTATGCGGCGCGCGACACAGGCCCTCGAGATACGGCTGCTGGTCGAAGCACTGCTCGATGGCGACAAGCAGCGCCTGATCGCGATTGTGGGAGACTTCAACGCGGAGGACCATGAGGTTCCATTGCGCATCATCCTGGGGGCCGAGGAGGACACTGGCAACCCGGCACTGTCAGCGCGTTCTCTCGTGCTGATCGATCGGAGCCTGCCGCGGGATCGCCGCTGGAGCGTTCTCCATCACGGCCGCCCGCAAATGCTCGATCACATCGCCGTAAGTCACACCCTGCACCAGCACTTCCGGGCTATCGAGGTGCACAATGAGGCTCTTGGCGACGAGCTCGTCGGCTATGCCAAGCGGGTGCAGAGCGCGTACTCCTACCACGCACCCGTCGTAGCTGAATTTACCGATGTGGAGCTATGAAAGCGCTGCGCGTCGCAGTTGGTGATGAAGGAAAGCCAGAGCACGCCGCGCTGTCTCCCGTCGTGCCGAGCGCCGGCTGCCGCTCGCCCGCACAGTTCAGCTGCCAAACAGTGCACGCGCAAGAAAGTAGCTTGTTCCGACGACCGCAATGCTGCCGAGGATATTGACCCAAAAGCCCGCGTAGACCATCTGGCGGATGGTGATCCGGCCGCTCGCGAACACGATGGCATTCGGTGGCGTGGCAACCGGCAGCATGAATGCACAGGATGCCGCAAGAGCCAGGGGCACCGTCAGCACGATCGGATCGAGCCCGATGCCCACAGCCAGGGCGGCGCCGATGGGCAGGAATGTCGCCGCGCTCGCCGTATTGCTCGTGAGCTCGGTGAGGAAGATCATGCCGACCGTTGCCGTCGCGATGATGAGCAGCACCGGCCAGCCGGCCATCGCGCTCATGACAGCTCCAAGCCACGCTGCAAGACCGGACGAGCTAATCGCCCCGGCAAGGCTCAGGCCGCCACCGAGCAGGATCAGAATCCCCCATGGCAGTTCCTTCAAGTCGTCCCAGGCGAGCAGCCGGCCGCCAGCGGTCATCCCGGATGGGAGCAGGAACAAAGCCACGGCGCTCAGAACCGCAATCTGGGGATCTTCCAGGCCGGGCGCGACGTCCGCGTATAGCGGCCTTAGTACCCATGCGAGCGCGGTCACGCAGAATACGCCGGCAACCCTGTGATCTGCTGAGGTGAGCGGCCCCATCTCCTTCAGCTTCGTGCGGACGAGCAGCTCGGCGTCCCCGCCAATTTGGCCCGCGACCGGATGCAGCCGGATGAGAATGATCCACGTGCCGACCAGCATCACGGCAACCAGGGGCAGCGCGAGTACCATCCATTGGGCAAAGCCGATCGCCACGCCGTGCTCGCGCGCCATGTACGCGGCCAGCACGGCATTAGGCGGTGTGCCAATGAGCGTTCCCAATCCGCCAATGCTCGCCCCGTAGGCAACGGAGAGCATCAAGGCAACGCTGAAGTTGCGATGCGCCGTTTGCGACAAAGGATCTTGGCTCTCGAACAGTGCCGCGATCGACACCGCGACCGGCAGCATCATGATCGCTGTCGCCGAATTGCTGACCCACATACTCAGGAGCGCCGTCCCCAGCATGAAGCCGCCAACCAGGCGGCTTGGCGTCGTACCGATGTAGAGGATAGCGAGAAGTCCGATGCGCTTGTGCAGCGACCAGCGCTGCATTGCGGCCCCGAGGATGAAGCCGCCTAGGAGGAGGAAGATGATCGGATCCGCGTATGGTGACGCGCTGTCGACAGGTGAGGCGATCCCGAGCAGCGGGAAAGCAATGATCGGCGTCATCGCGGTGACGGGTAGGGGCAGCGCTTCGGTCGTCCACCAGACAGCCATGAGCACGGCCACGGCTGCGACCCGCCATGCCTGCGGCGGCATGTCCGCAGGCGCCGGGGCAGCGAGCATGCCGGCGAACAGAGCGAGGCCGAGAATGGCGCCCCAGGTCTGTTCCTTACCCTTGACCTCAAGTTCCGCCATATCCTCTCCAACTGCCAGTGTGCACCATTGTCATTTCACGGCAAAGTGTGCGCGCGCCAGAGCCAGCACGAGGCGCGAGAGACCCTTCTAGGCGATCGAGAAACTGATGACGAGCCAGAGCGGCCATCATGCGGGCCAGGACAGCGCTCTTATCAAGACGCGGCACATTCGCCCAGCAGCTTGGCTCACCGGATGGGAGATGTCACTAATGGTGGCAGCATCTGCAGTGGATCTCACCTCGGCCGACTAGATTTCGGAAGATTAGGACAATGCCAGCCAAACACTCGGGTTCATCCTTCAGCTTCCTCGGCTTTCTCGTCCGCGAAGGGACGGCGCTCATTTTTGCCGGTCTCATCTGGTTCGCGATTTGGGGCGGATACCGGCCACATCTTGAGACGCCGGAACAGGCCTTCCTTGAAGCGCTCTTTATTGGTCTCCTCGCCCTTGGGTACCTGGGGCTCCAGGCGCTGGCGGTGGTCTCGGCACCACTGGCGCGCGAAACGCGCTACTTGCTCGACCTGCTGCTGTCGCTCGTGCCGCTGGCCCTCATCGGCTACGCGACAGCTCAGGCGTTGAGCGGCCAAATGTCGATCAGCTTGTACCAGAAGGGCGTGCTTTGGCTCGGCGGCGCGGCGTGCGCCGTCGATGTCGTGCTCTTCACGTGGTTCAACATGAAGCTCAACAAGCTTGCTTCCGATTATGTCCAGATGGGCTGAGCTGAGGTCGGTGCACTGCAAACCTCGCATCCGACCCACGGCCGCGACGTGGCGCGCCGCAGTGTCTGCGGATCTCATCTCAAGGCTGCATTTGACGCCGCGACATGGCAGAACGCCGGCACCGAACATGCATCCCGGCGCGGCCATCAAAGAGCTTGATGCGAGGGGCCTGCGCTGGTCGTCATCGCAGCCGAGACGGAACTCCGCAGCCCGTCGAGGGCGCAAAGCTGCCGCGCGTTCGCAATGGAAGATCGTCAGCCAAGCAGGACGTCGAGAATGAGCATCACGACAAGACCCACGGTAAGACCGAGTGTCGCCTCGTTGTCGTAGCCATTTCTGTGGGTCTCAGGAATGATCTCATGGCTGATAACATAGAGCATGGCACCTGCCGCGAAGGCCAGCCCTGCCGGCAAAACGATCGACGAGAGGCTGACTGCAAAGGCGCCCATGAGGCCCGCCACGGGCTCTACGGCGCCCGTCAGCCCGGCCGCGATGAATGAAAACCTCCTGTCATAACCGGCCGACCACAGGGCGACCGCGACCGCCAGCCCCTCAGGCGCGTTTTGGAGGCCGATGCCAATCGCCAGCGAGGTTCCGGCTGCGAGGTCGCCCGCGCCGTAACCGACGCCGACTGCCAGCCCTTCCGGGATGTTGTGGATGGTAATGGCGAAGACAAACAGCCAGATCCGGGCAATGGCGGGCCCGCGAGGCCCCTGCCGACCGAGGACGAAATGCTGGTGCGGCACCACCTCGTTGAGGATGGCAACGAAGCCGACGCCGATGACAATGCCGGCGACGACGACGGACACGGCCGCGAGCTTGCCGCCGTAGATCGCGGTGCCGTGCTCGATGCCCGGAATGATCAGCGAGAAGAAGCTTGCCGAGAGCATGATGCCGGCCGCGAAGGCGAGCAGCGTGTCGTTCATTCTTCGCGATATCGTGCCGCCGAACAGCACTGGCAGCGCGCCGACCGCAGTCATCGCGCCAGCCAGCAAGCTCGCGAGACCTCCCCACCAGATCGCGTTCATCCCCCGATCTCCAAGACTGTATGGGCGCTCCTGATTACGCACCATCATAAGCCCTGATGCTGCCATTCGAATCTACAGAGAATACGTGCCAGATCAGGGAGATGGGCGATGGCGCGCAACCGCATCCAGTTTCAGAAGGGCCTCTCGG
>JBKBPL010000064.1:0-12354 GCA_046293075.1 Hyphomicrobiaceae bacterium
AACTGGTAGCTCATGACGATGCCGGAGACGACGCCCATGCCGAAGACGACGGCGAAGATCTTGAGCCAGTAGTTGAAGACCTGCAGGTAGAGGTCGCGTCCCGTCTTCAGCCACAGCGCCTCCAGCACGGCGAGGTAGCTGGCAAGTCCGATCGAGAACGCGGGGAAGATGATGTGGAAGGCGATCGTGAACGCGAATTGAAAGCGCGCCAGATCAACAGCAAGCGTGTCCATGGCATGGCTCCGAGTGCATGAAGGCGCGTGTCTGGCAGAGTGGCACGGCCCACCTCAACTGATACCCGTGAGTCCGGGGGCGAGTGCTTCGATCGCATCGTAGTGCGACAAGAACACCCGGCCCGAGAGATCATCAAGGAAATGGGAGCGCTTCAGGCGATCCATGACCGGTCCTTTGACCTCTGACAGATGAAAGGTGATCCCAGCCAAGCGCAGATTGCGGTTGATGGCCTCAAGGCTTTCGAGCGCACTGGCATCGATGTGGTTGACGGCAGAGCACATAAGCACGACGTGCTTGAGAGCGGACTTATCGGCGATCAGCGCGGCGATGCGATCCTCGAGAAAGCGCGCATTGGGGAAATACAAGCTTTCATCGACGCGCAGCGACAGAACCGCATCGCTGGTCAGGACCTTGTGACGTTCGACATTGCGCATGTGATGAGACCCCGGCACCAGTCCGACGATGGCCGTGTGGGGCCGCGACGTGCGCCAGAGATGCAGCGCGAGCGAAAGGATCACGCCGGTGACGATCCCGGTCTCGACGCCAATGGCGAGTGTCGCGAGGATGGTCGCCGCCATGGCGGTGGAATCGCTGCGCGAGTAGCTCCATGTCCGCGTGAGCGCGCCGAGGTCGACCAGCGATAGAACGGCGACGATGATGGTGGCGGCCAGCGTCGCCTGGGGCAGAAAGTAGAGAAACGGCGTTAGCAACAAGGCGGCGAGCAGAATGCCGATCGCGGTGAAGACGCCGGCGGCAGGCGTGTCGGCCCCGGCATCGTCATTGACGACGGAGCGTGCGAAGCCGCCGGTGACCGGATAGCCGCCGGTGAAGGAGGCGGCGACATTGGCGGCGCCGAGCCCGATGAGCTCCTGATCCGGTACGATGCGCTGGCGCTTGCGCGCGGCGAGCGTCTGCGCGACCGAAATCGATTCGACGAAGCCGACGATGCTGATGAGCAGGGCCGGGCCAGCGAGCCCCGACCAGAGCGCCGGATCGAAGCTCGGCAGCGTGAGGGGCGGCAGCCCCTGCGGAATGGTGCCGACGATCTTGACGCCATATTCCGGCAAGGCGAGCAACCAGGTTGCGAGCGTGGTCACGACGATGGCGGCAACGGGGGCGGCACGCGAGAGCATGGTGGCCGTGCGGAGCTTTAGCCCGCGGGTAAGAAGGAGCGGTTTGAGACCAGTGCGGCTCCAGAGCAGGAATGCCGTGGTCCCGGCGCCGATGACGAGTGTGATGAGATTGGTCGTGCCGACGCCTTCCCAGAGTGCAGCAAGGAGCTGAGGCAGAGCCTCGCCTTCGGCCTTGATGCCGAGGATGTGCTTGAGCTGGCTCGCCGCAATGATCAGGCCGGAGGCCGAGATGAAGCCCGAGATCACCGGATGGCTCAGAAAATTTGCAATGGCGCCGAGGCGAAAGATGCCCATGGCTATGAGCGTGAGGCCGGACATGAAGGCGAGCGCAACCGCCGCAACTGTCGGGTGGACTTGAACAGCCGGCGATAGCGAGCCGATGGCGGAGGCGGTCATCAATGAAATGACAGCGACGGGCCCAACCGCGAGTGTCTGGCTCGTTCCGAAGACGGCGTAGGCCAGGAGCGGCAAGATGCTGGCGTAAAGACCAACCTCGGGCGGTAGTCCTGCGAGCAAGGCATAGGCCAGGCTCTGCGGGATAAGCATGATCGTGACGATTACAGCAGCCACGAGATCGTTCGACAGGGTCTCTCGCGAGTAGCGCGCGGCCCAGCCGAGGATGGGCAGAGCCCGGCGCCATGCACCTGGAAGCTCGGCGAGACGCTGCTGTGGTGTTGGTGGCGGTGAGATCACACGGGACATCTTCTGCATGAGAGACTTTCGGGCCGGCAGCAGCGAGACGGTGTCGTTCCGTTGCGACGTGGGGCGGACCTTGGTTTCATGATGCGGGATCGCTCCGGCTCGTGGGGCGTCGCGGAGCGCAGCTGCCGAGGGACGTCATTTGCGTGCCGACACTGCTCGCTTCACCCGCGCTGCCCCCTTGCGGATAGCCGAGCGACCGCAAGGATGTGATTGCCGCGGGTTGGGCGCCGGCCTTAGCGTCAAACGTGATGGTCTGCTGATCGACGTCGACTGTGCCGCGACGAACGACCGCACGTGCCCGCCGAGCCCGCATGATGGTGGTGCTGCATCCGCCACAACTCGGAGTCGCGACATGAAGCCGGATCATTTGGGGCGCCGTCGTCTTCAGGCTCGAGTGTTGGAAGTCAGAGCGGGCTTGGCAAGCCACTCCTTGCCCTTGAGCATGGCGTGCCAGTACAGCGGGGGCAGCAGCCGCTCCTTGAGCCACCAAGCGGCACGGGTCGGTTTCTTGCCGTTGAGCAGGTAGGTGGGAAGGCTCGGCATCAGCTTGCCGCCGTAGCCGAATTCGGCGAGTACGATCTTGCCGCGCTCGACGGTGAGCGGGCAGGAGCCGTAGCCATCATAGATCGCAGCGGCCTCCTCCTTCTGGCCCATGTCGGCGATGATGTTGGCGGCGACGACGGGCGCCTGCTTGCGCGCCGCAGCCGCGGTCTTGGCGTTGGGCGCCGAGCAGACATCGCCGAGCGACCAGATGTTGGCGAACGTGTTGTGGCGCAGCGTGCCCTGATCGACATCGACCCAGCCGGCGGCATCGGCGAGCGGACTGACGCGCACGAAATCCGGCGCGCATTGCGGCGGCGTGACATGGATCATGTCGAAGGATACTTCGACTGTTGCCGGCCCCTGATCGCCGGCCACCTTCTTGAAGTATGCCTTGCGCGCAGGCCCGTCGATGGCGGTCAGGGTGTGCTGAAAATTCAGCTTGGCCTTGTAGCGCTCGACGTACGCCATCAGCGCCGGGACGTAATCGGGGACGCCGAACAGCACCGCGCCGGCGCTATAGAAGCCAACCTCGATATCCGCGAGACGCTTGTGTCGGAGCCAATGATCGGCCGAGAGGTACATGACCTTCTGCGGCGCACCGGCGCACTTGATCGGCATCGGCGGTTGCGTGAAGAGTGCGCGCCCCGATGTGAGTGAGCGCACAAGCTCCCACGTGTAGGGCGCAAGATCGTAGCGGTAGTTCGACGTGACGCCGTTGCTGCCGAGCGTCTCCACGAGGCCTTCGATCTTGCCCCAATCGAGCTTGAGGCCCGGCGTGACGATCAGCCGCTTGTAGTGGACGACCCGGCAGCCTTCGAGGATGACTGCGTTATCCTTCGGTTCAAAGGCAGTAACGGCAGCTTTGATCCACTTGGTGCCGCGCGGGATCACCGAGGCCATGGTGTGGACGGTCACTGCGGCATCAAAGACACCGGCGCCGACCATGGTCCAGCCAGGTTGGTAATAGTGGGTATCGGCCGGATCGATGATGGCGATGTCGAGATCGCTCTTTCGCGCGAGCAGGCTGGAGGCGGCGGCGATGCCGGCAGCCCCGCCGCCGATGATGACGATGTCGTGCGTGATGTCAGCGAGGTGAGTCGGGGTGCGCCCGCCATTGGCGATGCGGCGCACAATACCTGACATATCGTAGCCGGCGGACTTGGTCGTCGCGAGGATATCTGGGAGCGGGCGGCGCGTCGCCTCGATGAGCGACCACAGCGATGCCGAACGCGTTCCGGTCCGGCAGAAGGCGAGCACCGGTTTGGGCAGTTCCTGGAGCAGGGCAGCGAACGCGGCCGCATCGGCATCGGCGAGCTTGCCGGGGACGATGGGCTGATGGCGAACGACGAGGCCCTGGGACGCGGCCGCCTCGGCAATTTCACGGAACAACGGCTGGTCGGCGCTCTCGCCATCGGGACGATGGCAGACCACGGCACGGAACCCTGCCGATCTTATGGCGGCGATATCCGAAACGGCGATCTGGGGCGAGACACTGAGCTCGTTGGTGAGCTTCCTGATATCCATCAGTCACTCCGTGGAACAGATACATTGTTGCGCTTGGTGCTGACCGAAGTGGAAGCCACTCAAGCGATCTTCTTCTTGCTGAAGTACCAGTCGGTGTACTCGAAGCCCTGTTGCTCCCGCTCGCGTGCCTCGTTGACGGTCTTGGGGGGCGGCACGATCACCGCCTGTCCGGGGCACCAGGCTTCGGGGGTTGCGACCTTGTGGTCATCGCTCGTCTGTAGAGCCTGTAGGAGCCGCACAAACTCGGCAACCGAACGGCCGTTGGTCATCGGGTAGTAGGCCATCGCCCGCAGAATGCCGCTCGGGTCGATGATGAAAGTGGCACGTACGGCGGAGGTGTCGCTGGCACCGGGTTGGATCATTCCGTACGCAGAAGCCACCCGCATTGAGAGATCATCGATGATCGGGAATGGAATGGTGACGCCGAAACGCTCCTCGATGTTGCGCACCCAGGCGATGTGGGAATAGGTGCTGTCGATCGACAGGCCGAGCAGCTCGCAATTCAGCGAGGCGAATGTGTCGTGAGCCTTGGCGAAAGCGATGAACTCGGTCGTGCAGACGGGCGTAAAGTCGGCCGGGTGCGAGAACAGGATCAGCCACTTGCCTTTGTAGTCGGCGAGCTTGCGCGGGCCATGTGTGGTGTTGGCGTCGAAATCGGGCGCCGGTCGGTTGAGGCCGGGCATGATCGTGCCCTGCGCCTGATGGGGCTCATCGCACGTCGTCGTCTTGTTTTCAGCCGCCATGGGGCCAACTCCTCTGCTCATGTACTTTCGGAAGACGGTCGGATCGCAGCTCATTGGGGGCCAGCTCTCATAAGCCGTTGACCGGCACTTTGAGGAACCGCTTGCCGCTCGCATCGGGCTCTGGCAAGTGGCCGGCGCGAATATTGACCTGCAGCGATGGAATGATCAGCTTAGGCATGCTGAGGGTCTTGTCGCGGGCCTCGCGCATGGCCACGAATTCGTCCTCGCTCACGCCGTCGCGGACATGGATGTTGTGGGCGCGCTCCTCGGCGACCGTCGTTTCCCAGCGGATCTCACGGCCGTTCGGACCATAGTCGTGGCACATGAAGAGCCGTGTGTCGGCCGGAAGTGTTTCGAGGATGCGCCGCATTGAGCGATAGAGCGTGCGGGCATCACCGCCGGGAAAGTCGGCGCGGGCCGATCCGCCATCCGGCATGAAGAGCGTGTCGCCCACGAAGGCGGCGTTGCCGATCACATGCGTGGTGCAGGCCGGTGTGTGACCTGGCGTGTGCATCACGCGCGCCGTCAGTCCGCCGATCTGGTAAGTATCGCCGTCCTTGAAAAGGCGATCGAACTGGCTGCCGTCGCGCTGAAATTCAGTACCTTCGTTGAAGACCTTGCCAAACACAGTCTGGACGGTCGTGATGTGCTCGCCGATGCCAATCTTGCCGCCAAGCTTCTGCTGGATATAGGGTGCGGCCGAGAGATGATCGGCATGGGCATGCGTCTCGATCAGCCACTCGACGGTGAGGCCGTGGGTCCGCACATGTTCGATGATCTTGTCGGCGGAGGCATAGGAAATGCGGCCGGCGGCATAGTCGATGTCCATGACGGAATCGACGATCGCGCAGGATGTCGAGGCCGGGTCCTTCACCACATAGCTGATCGTGTTGGTGTCCTTGTCGAAGAAGGCGGTCACGTCAGGGTTCAATGTGGATTGGTTCTGATGCTGGGTCATGGCGTTTCTCCAATGCGATTGAGGTCAGCGTGGGGACGGCGTTGAGACCGCGCTCTGGGCCGCGGCGCGCCATGTGCGGGTTGCGATGAGGCCAGCGACGAGGCCGATGGTAAAAATCGTTGGCTCCCAGTGTCCGATGGCGAGCATCGGGATGACGGCGCCGGGGCAGAAGCCGGTCATGCCCCAGCCGATGCCGAATACGGCCGAGCCGGCGACCAGAGGTGCGTCGATCTTGGTGCTGCCCGGAAGGCTGAACGCCGGCGCCAAGATGGGGCGGGGGCGCGCGAAGATGACTCTATAGCCGATCGCGGCAATAGTGACTGCGCCGCCCATCACGAAAGCGAGACTGGGATCCCAATTTCCGGCAACGTCGAAGAATGCGATGACCTTCGCCGGATTGCCCATTTCCGAGATGACGACACCAAGGCCGAAGATCAGGCCGAAGACGAGTGGGAGAAGCGCCGGCACGGCTCAACCTCCAATCACGTGACGGGTGACGAACACGGTCACGGCAGTCGAGACCATGAAGGTGACGACGGCGGCCAGCGATCGGCGGGAGAAGCGGGCAAGGCCACACACGCCGTGGCCGCTGGTGCAGCCCGATCCGAACGTGACGCCGATACCGACGATGACACCGCCGACAAGAATCACGATCGCTGAGGCCGAGGACTGGAACTCGGGCGCGCTGCCGGTGGCGAGGTGGTAGACGGCCGGCGCCGCAATCATGCCCGCGAGGAAGGCGACCCGCCATGCCCAGTCACGGGCGATACCCGGTGGGAGGACCCCAGCCAGGATTCCGGTCAGGCCTGCGATGCGGCCATGAAAGGCCATCAGCAGCACGGTGGCGGTGCCGATCAGCGCGCCGCCGAGTAGCGATGTAAAGGGCGTGAACTCAGTCATGGGCAGGGCTGGCTCGGGTCAAGAAGTTTGAACGACCGGGGCGTCACAGCATCACCTTGAGCGTAAGGCCGATGCCGATTGCGCCCCAGATCATCATGTTGAAGAACGAGCGCAGGATCTGGCGATGATCGCTCTCGCCCTTGAGGCCAAAGGCGTTGCAGACCAGATCCCCGGGCAGCAGGAAGAGCCGGGTCATGCGCGTCCTCCCTCAACATTGCGCTTCGCGGTGCAGGTGCTGATCCCGAGCAGGGCGTAGGGCGGGCACCAGCCGATGATGGCGGTGGCAAGCGGCACGAGCCCAAGCCAGCCCCAGGCGGTTTGCGGGCCGATGAAGGCGAGGCTGATGGCTGCGAGGCCGACGATGGCGCGAATGGCGCGATCGACGATGCCGATATTGCGTGTCATGCGGGCCTCCTTGGCGAGTTGCACAGGGAGGGTGCCGCTTGATCCGGATCAAAAATGTAACTTAGTCACCAAGACCGATGACATGTCGTTGAAGGCGTCGGGATCCCGCTGAAGAACTGTGCACAACAATATGCTCAGGCCGGTTGCTCGGCCAGCTTGCGCAGTGCCGGCTTGTCGGTGATTTCGACCGAGCCGCGCAGAACCCTGATCCACTCGCGGCGCTGGAAGTCATTGAGTTGCCGGCTGATCACTTCCCGCGCGCTGCCGAGCTCGCTGGCGAGCTGCTGATGCGTCGCCTCGATGCGCCCCTCGTCGTCGGCCAACTGCAGCAGGCGTTGCGCCAGACGGACGTCGAGGCGCGCGAAAGCGACGTCCTCGATGACCCGGAGCAGGTTGGTCACGCGCTGGCTGAAGGCCGTGAAGACGAAGCGGCGAAACTCGGTCGACGAGGCGATAAGGTCGTCGAAGACAGACCGACTGATGGCAACAGCGCGGATCGCGGTCTCTGCAATGCCTTCCGCCTGGTAGTCTTCATAGCCCATCAGGCAGGCGGTCGTCAGAGCGCAGGTCTCTCCGGCCGAGACACGGTAGAGCACGATCTCGCGGCCACTTTCAGAGACCTGCTGGACCCGCACCGTGCCGTCCAGCAGCATGAGGAAGCTTTCAGGCGCCTGACCGGGGCCGAAGATCCGGCTCTCTTCTGGCAGCACGATGATCCTGCTGTTGCGCACGAGACGGTCGCGCACCGCCTCTGGCAGAAGCTGAAGGCTCGGGAAGTGATCGATCCAGGATTGGGCAGCAGACATGAAGTACTCCGGCCGATGAGTGCTCTCTAACCAAAATTTTATCAGCCTGGAAGGTCGAGTACGAGGTTCGATCCGAGCCATGCGCGGGTTGATCGGCCGGTTGGCAGACCGGGGCGGCCAGAGTTCGGGACACGCGTGTCCGGCACCAGCGATGCTGGGCGAGTCCCAGGCGCCGCAGAGGCTTGCGCGGAAAATTTCTAAAATGCTCAACGCTTGGCGCGCGCCGCGAGGACCGCCGTGACGCACGTTCCGCATGCGGCTTCTGATGGCGTGCGCAAGCGCATTTGATTGACGACAACAAGAACCTCGCCGGATCGCAGGCTGAAATCCATGGCTCTTCTTGGCGGGCTCCCAACCTTTCACTGCATCGAGCCTGCTGACTGCAGATGCGGATCAGTCGAGACGTCGAGCAGCTCGGGCCTTCATCAGTGGCAAAAATTCCCGGAGCTGCGCTCCGTCAGAGAAGTGGATATCCGAGGGCGTCGACCGTCAAACCGTCTGCAGCTCGTCGTCAGAACGGTGTCCTCGCAGCGCTTCGACCAGGAAAGCATGAAGCGAACTCAGGTCATCCGTCGCGAGGTTTGTGATCGCGAAATCAATCAGGGCCTCGGGGGTGGACGCGACGAGATCGCAGTCTTGGATGAAGTCGCGGCAGACCGCGTTGAAGATGACAGGGTCTCTCATTGCACTCGCCTAATCGTTCCTCGGCTAGGCCATTATCACTCGATATCGTCTCGATGACCTGCGATCGTGAGCGATCGAGGCTCCCACTCCGGACGTCGTTTGCATGTACGGCTCCGATCGCGGCGTCCAAGCGTAGGCCTCTTTGCCTGCTGGCGGATCGAACTCGGATGTGACGAACGCCCTCCGGGGCTCTTGCCGGCCGAGACAGCCGCAACCATGTCGGCGTTGTCGGAAAGCGTCGTGTTCACCGGTTTGTTGGCTGCCTCAGCAGGTGGAAATGATCCCGCGCGCTTTCGCGAAACGGTGAAGATCCTGAACTGGCCCTGCTGACCGCGAACACGTGCGAGAAGGTACTCATCGCTCTTGCCAACGTGCGGCTTGACGGTAGGCCCGCCGGGGCAGGCGAAGGAGAAGCCGGCAGCGAGGACGATCCGGGTTGAACCCTGCTTTCCACAGCAGGTGCACGGCGCCACGCGCTGCTACCAGAACCCACTGTTCGGCAGCCGCGCCCGTCAGCGCAGGCAAGACCGATCGCACCTCGCGGACCGCATCGTCGAATTCCGGGCCAGGCGGGCTTCAACCTCGCTACGCTTGCTCGGGTGACCGGTCTTGAGGCCGAATGAAGCGGCGTAGAGAAGTCATGGCCGCCCGGCAGTTGCGACGTGCGAGAACCTACCGTCGGAGCGGCTGCGAGCGCTCGCGGCCGGGCCGCCGCTCGAATTCCAAGGGGCATGATCCCAAGGTTGGGAGTTCTGGCAATTACTGCCTCGATTTCAGATGCTTAAGTGGAAAGCCTGGTGGACCTCTCAGGAGAAAAGTCGAACCAGATTTTCGATGATCTTGCCAATTGGGAGGAGGTTCTGAAGGGCTCCTCCCTGGCAAACCCGACGCAGCCAGCGCCTTGAAGGGCCTCCCCAGTGTTGGCCCCCAGACCAAGCCCAGCCATGGCCCATTCTGTCCGCGGCAACGCTTGTCCTTGACATTCGGGAGGAGTATATGACTATCGGTGGTCATATAAGGGATGCCGCCATGAAGGAACTTCAGCTCAAGGACGCCAAGGCGACCCTCTCGGCCGTCGTGGACCGGGCTGTCGCCGGCGAGCCGACGGTCATCACGCGCCACGGTCGCAAGGAGGCTGTCCTTATCTCCTTCGAGGAGTGGGAGCGCATCTCCAAGGTGCCGAGCTTCGCCGACCTGCTGCTGGCCTTCCCCGGTGAGCCGGATGACATTCCCGAGCGGTCCCGCAAGCCTACCCGCGGCCTGCGCGGCGCGAACCTCTGACCCGTGTATCTGCTCGATACCAATATCGTGTCGGCCGACGCCCCGGCCAAGCGCCGAGTCGGCCCGGAGGCCTTCGCTGCATGGATGCGCGAGAACGACGACCATCTCTACATCTCGACCGTGACCATCGCCGAGGTCGAGGCCGGCATCGCCCGCGCCGTCAGGATCGGAGCTACCACGAAGGCTGAGCGCCTGCGCCGCTGGCTCGCGGCGGTTGAGCACTTCTACTCGGGGCGTATCCTCGCCTTCGGCCTCGAGGAAGCCCGCGTGGCCGGGGCTATCCTCGACCGGGCGCGTGCTCACAATCCCGGTTTCGAGGACATCGCCATTGCCGCCACCGCTGGTGCACGCGGCCTAACAGTCCTGACCGCAAACGAACGCCACTTCGCACCGCTTGGAGTGCCGCTCATCAATCCGCTGAAACAACTGCCGCCGGTCGCCTGACGAGAGCGCTTTATGCACTCTGGATGGCCGGCGAATGGACCACCTCGCAGTCGATCGCCGCAAGGCCAAGCTCTAGCACCTAAAGCGAGATCTTGCGCTGTTCAACCTGGCCATCGACAGCAAGTTGCGCGGTGCCCGGAGGCTAACAAGTGGATGATGGCAGGGCGAATTGATTCATGCAGCTAGGCCAGATCCTCGTCAGCCATCTTGTGACGCGAGTCGAGGCGCGTGCACGTACCGTGCTTGATGAGCCAGTCCTCGCAACAGGGTGGACAGCATCATCGAGACCGGAGCCATCAAGAACCAGACTGGCGCCAAGATTGGCCTAAGATTGCAGCCCGCCTCAAAGCTCTCTGAAAGCCGCTGCCGGCCGGTCACGATCAAATTCTACTTCGCGACGAAGCACAAGCGCGACCTCGACAATCAGAACAAGCTTGTGCTCGATGCGTTGTCGGGGATCGTCTACGACCATGATGCGCAGATCGCGGATCTGCGGCTGGTGCGGCGAGACGATGCTGCGCGCCCGCATCGAAGTTAAAGTTGAGCATCGCTCCACCCGATGTCTATCACTTAGTCTTTTCCAGGTAGCGCGCTGCTAGTGCGGCAATCCCGTCGAGGTTAGTGTCGTTTGACGATGCCATCGCTGCCAGCACGGAACAACGGCGGCATCACGAGCGGGCGCTCATCCTTATCAACCTTACCGGCAGCAGTGAGTGCGAGATAGCGATCAACCAGGGTGTAGCGGAGCTCCGCTTCGATCGCCATATGACCCCGATGGCCTTCCGCACAGCTTGCGTATCGTGAGCCCGATCCCACAGGAGCCAATGACTGACCCAAGCGAGCGGTCATCGCCGTGGAGGCCTTTGGCTTCAGGAGCCGTGCTGGCTGTAACAACGCCTTGAGCGGGAGATAGTCCCTTTAGTTACTCAACATAGATCAGCTCCCAATCTCATCGCTGCAAGCGCAAGGGCGACTTGGAGGACGGGAACCAATTGCTTCAAGCCATGGTTGCACGATTGACGGCGAAAGCTGGAGACAGCGCACGACGACGAGAATTTGTCTGGTGTGGAGGAGCCCTCATGCAGCACCCGAAGAGTAGCTCTGGAAATAAGAAGGCGGCGACCAAGGCTTCGAAAGCCAAAAAGGAGCTGACCGGTAACGCAAAGAAGGCGTTAGCACTGAAGAAGCGAGCTGCGTCCCATGAGCCGTCGAATAGGCCCCCCTCGAAGACGGCAGGCAAGGGAATGCGGCCCATTCCGAACAATGACATCGCCCCGTCGGGCGCACTCGAACAAGAAGGTCAGCGGCCAGTACTCGAGCGCTCGCGAAAGGTTCGATAGGAAACGGCTACCGGAGTTCCCGCTCATGAAAGTTCAGATCAATACCGATGATAACGTCCAGGGCCACGAGGCGCTCGCTGAAAGGGTGGAGGCTGAGGTGGAGAGCGTCCTCAGCCGCTTCCGTGAGGACATCACGCGAGTTGAAGTCCATATCAGCGACGAAAACGCGGTGAAGCCCGACTGGCCTCCAGCCCGTGGCTGTGACCCATCAGGCCGCGACAATCGGCGAAGCAGTAATCGGCGCTGCGAGGAAACTTCGGAGTGCTCTCGCGAGCAGCTTGGGGCGGCGAAGCGACCACAAGGTCGGCGCTTCAATCCGGAAAGTCGAAGAACTGTAAGACACAGACCTGGGCCGTCGGGCCAGGGCTGAATCGTCCCGCGTTCTTATTGCAACCATTTTGGTCCGACTGAGTTCAACCTTCAGCCACTGCCCCCCCGCAGTCGGCTCGTAATCCACTCTGCCCCCCCGTCAGAGTGGATCATAAAGAAGGACACCCCCGCTTCCATCCCTCGAAGCGAGGGTGTTCTCGTTTTGGTGCTGATCCACCCCCATTGAATTGGTCCACCTTGAAGTATGTCTTATGGCAACCAGGAGGATCTTTCCCATGCCGAGAAAGCGTCACAAGCCCGAAGAGATCGTCGCGAAGCTGCGGCAAG
>JBKBPL010000065.1:0-11736 GCA_046293075.1 Hyphomicrobiaceae bacterium
GATCGCCGCGCGCTCTTGCGCCTCGTGTTTGCCGAGCGTCTGGTGTATGCCCGCGGTGAGGGCTATCGAACCGCCAAAATCTCTATGCCTTTCATGCTGTTAGGCAAAGACAATTGGGGCATATCCGGATTGGTGGAGCCGAGGGGAATCGAACCCCTGACCTCTTGAATGCCATTCAAGCGCTCTCCCAACTGAGCTACGGCCCCGCCGCGCGATCGCGCCGCCCCGGTCGGGAAGCGGCTTGGGTGGGTGGCGATCGGCCCGGCTTAACTAGTGTGCTCCGCCCGCGTGCGCAAGCAAAACTTCGCCCCCGCCAGTGTCCCGATCGCGCCGTTCGCCACCGTCTGCAGCGGGCATTCGAACGAACTTCGTGATCCAAAGGTCACGAGCCAGCCCATGCTTCCAGCGTGGTTCAGATTCCGAAGTCCGCCGTCGAGACCTGCCGCGGCGTGGCGGCGGTCTTCGCCATCACCACACGCGCCCCCTTCAGCGCACGCCGAGCTTCTTCTGGAGGCTCGAGGAGGAGGTCGTGTACTGGAAGAGCAGCTTCTTGTCCGGATGGACAATCCGGTAGGCCGCCTGCGCCATCAGGGCAGCCTCATGGAAACCTGAGAGAATGAGCTTGAGCTTGCCCGGGTAGCTGTTGATGTCGCCGATGGCGAAGATGCCGGGGACATCGGTCTGGAACTTCTCCGTATCGACCGGAATCAGGTTCTCCTCGAGATTGAGCCCCCAGTCCGCGATCGGCCCGAGCTTCATGGTCAGGCCGAAGAAGGGCAGCATCCGCGTGCAGGCGATCTCCGCCTCGCCCTCCTTGGTCTTGACGGTCACGCGCTCGAGCCGGCCGTCGGCGCCATGAAGCGCGGTCGCCTGGCCGATCAGGAGGCGCATGGCACCGCTCGCGACCAGCGCCCGCATCTTCTCGACCGAATGTGGTGCGCCACGGAATTCGTCGCGCCGGTGCAACAACGTCAGGCTGCGCGCGATCGGCTGCAGGTTGAGCGTCCAGTCGAGGGCGCTGTCGCCGCCGCCGACGATCAGCACGTCCTGATCCGCGAAGTCCTTCATCCGACGGACCGAGTAGAAGACCGACGTGCCCTCGTAGGCCTCGATCCCCTCGAGTGGCGGACGCTTGGGCGTGAACGAGCCGCCACCGGCCGCGATGACCACGACCTTGGCAAGGAAGATCTGCCCGCGGTCGGTCGTCAGCTTGAAGCGCCCATCCGCCTCGCGTGACAGCGTTTCGACCTGCTGCCCGAGGTGGAAGGTCGGGCTGAACGGCTTGATCTGCTCCATGAGCCGGTCAGTCAGCTCCTGGCCGGAGACCACAGGCAAGGCTGGAATGTCGTAGATCGGCTTCTCGGGATAGAGCTCGGCGCACTGCCCGCCGACCTTGTCGAGGATGTCCACGACATGCGCGCGGATATCGAGGAGGCCGAGCTCGAAGACCGCAAAAAGCCCGCAGGGGCCAGCACCGACGATCAATGCATCGGTTTCGATGGGGGAACCGGTCTCGTCGCCGGCAGCCTGGTGGGGCGTGGTGTCGCTCATGACATCCTCATGGTCTCGCCTGCGGCACTCGGCGGAGCGCCGGCCGTCCACCGCCGGTTAAACCCTCACCGAGTGGTGCTTCTTCAGAACTGCTTGCCCGGCACCCTGACGACCAGCCCGTCGAGCGCCTCGGTGATGCGGATCTGGCAGCTCAGCCGGCTCTCCTCGCGGACGTCGAAGGCGAAGTCGAGCATGTCCTCTTCCATCTCCGACGGCGGGCCGACAGCTTCGCGCCATTCCGGCTCGACGTACACGTGGCACGTTGCGCAGGCGCAGGCACCACCACATTCCGCCTCAATGCCCGGCACATCCTCCATCTTCGCGGCTTCCATGACCGTGAGACCAGGCTGGGCATCAACCTGCTGGCGCGTACCATCCTCTTGAATGAATGTGATTTTGACCATCGTCTGTGCGGGCCCCTGGCGCCAGCCCTCCTGGCGCGCGATTTTGCGGTCCATTCAGCCCCAGGCCCGCACAAACAGCCGCAGAGGGCAAGGGAGCACCTTGACGCTGGAGCGCATCACGCCGGGGGAGACTGGGCGGACATAGCCGCTCGGGGCCGCAATTTCAAGCAAACCGGGCCTCAGGCGGCCACCTGCGGCAACGAGGCCGGGGGTTGCATCGGCGGCGCCGCGCTGGCGCGTTCTGCCACACAATGGCGGAGGGCAATGCGGGTCCGTTCGCCCCCGAGTTTCGTTGCCAAGATGAGGCTGCCGATCGCACAGCCAAAAACCCTATCGGCCAGGCATCTGCACCAAGCCGCCCTGCCCCCTTTAAGCCCGATGATAAGTTCGGCGTCGCAGAATGTTCACATATTTCAACTATTCGATAATCATGGAAATGAAGCTCGCCGCTGCTGGCTTTGCCGCGCTTTCGCAGGAGACGCGCCTCCACTTGATGCGCGCCCTCGCCGGGCGCGGGGCGTCCGGCATGGCCGCCGGCGAGCTCGCGGCCACGCTGGGCCTGGCGCCATCGACGCTTTCCTTTCATCTCGCTGCGCTCGAGCAGGCAAGGCTCGTCCGGTCGACGCGGCACGGCCGCCACGTCATCTACGCAGTGCGGCTCGCGGGCCTGCAGGCGCTCCTCAGATTCCTGGCCGAAACCTGCTGCGGCGGCCGACCGGACCTTTCTCGCGACCTCGCGCGGCTCATTCCGGAGGACGCTCGGGACCCTGATGAGCCGAGCGGCACCATGCCAGCGTTCAACGTCCTGTTCATCTGCACGCGAAACTCGGCCCGGTCGATCATGGCGGAGGCGATCCTTGAGAAGATTGGACGCGGCAAATTCCATGCCTACTCCGCGGGCTCAATGCCCGCCGCGGCACCGATGCCCGCGGTGCTCGAGTGCCTCACGGTAATGGGGCACGATGCGTCGCGATTGCGGTCGAAGTCGTGGAACGAGTTCGCCCGTCCTGATGCACCGCGCATGGATTTCGTGCTGACGCTTTGCGATCCACAGGGCGGGGAGGTCTGCCCGGATCTCGGGGCGCGGCCGATCACGGCGGTCTGGCCGTTTCCGGACCCCGCGCGGTTCAGAGGCTCCGGGGTCGAGCGCACGACGCTTCTGAATGAACTTTACGGCATGATCCGGCGGCGGCTCGAAAGCTTCACGAACCTGCCGTTCGCGTCGCTCGACCGCATGGCCCTCAAGGCGCGCCTCGAGGAACTCGGCCAGCCGACAACCTACGTACGATAGGAGATCACGCATGCGCGTCGGTATCAACGGTATGGGGCGCATGGGGCGTCTGGTGCTGCGGGCGGCCATGGGTGGCTTTGCGCGACCGAGTGATGATCCCCGCGCCGGCAATCGGCTCGATATTGTGCACGTCAATGAGATCAAGGGTGGCGCCGCAGCGAGCGCCCACCTTCTCGAGTTCGACAGCGTCCATGGCCGCTGGCATGAAGCCATCGGCAGCGACGGCGAGCACGCGATCCATGTCGCAGGCCGGCGGATCGGATACACGGCCGGCGCAGCGCCCGGCGACGTGGCGTGGGGCGACCTCGGGTGCGACATCGTTCTCGAATGCACGGGGAAATTCCTGAAGCCGGAGCAGCTCCAGGGCTATTTCGATCGCGGCGTGAAGCGCGTCATCGTGGCGGCGCCTGTGAAGGACGAGAGGGCGCTGAATGTCGTCGTTGGCGTTAATGACCGGCTCTATGACCCATCGCGCCACCGTCTCCTGACAGCGGCCTCGTGCACGACCAACTGCTTGGCGCCGGTGGTCAAGGTCGTGCACGAGACTATCGGCATCCACCACGGCCAGATCACGACGGTTCACGCCCCGACCAACACCAATGTCGTCGTCGACGCACCCCATAAGGATCTGCGCCGGGCCCGTTCGGCGATGCTGTCGCTGCAGCCGACGACGACCGGCAGCGCCACGGCCATCGCGCTCATCTACCCAGACCTCAAAGGCAAGCTCAACGGCCACGCCGTTCGCGCGCCGATCCTCAATGCGAGCCTCACGGACTGTGTCTTCGAGCTCAAGCGGCCGACCACCGAAGCCGAGGTCAACGAGCTGTTCCAGGCGGCGGCTCGCGGCCCTCTCGCCGGCATCCTCGGCTACGAGACGCGGCCACTCGTTTCTGCCGACTATGTCAATGATACGCGCAGCTCGATTGTCGATGCGCCGAGCACCATGGTGACGGACCAGACGCTGCTCAAGGTCTATAGCTGGTACGACAACGAAGTCGGCTATGTCTGCCGCATGGTCGACCTCGCCAACATCGTGATCGCAGCAGGAGGGTGAGATGACCGCAGCGGTCCGCAGTTATCTCATCGTCACGGCATCCTATTGGGGCTTCACGCTCGTCGATGGCGCATTGCGGATGCTGGTGCTGCTGCACTTTTTCCAGCTCGGCTATTCGCCCTTCACGCTGGCGTTCCTCTTCCTCCTCTATGAGTTCGCCGGCATCGTCGCCAATCTTGTCGGCGGCTGGCTTGCCACCCGCTTCGGCATCCCGCGCATGCTGGCGGTCGGCCAGGCGCTGCAGATCGGCGGGCTGCTGATGCTGTCGGCGCTCGATCCGGCCTGGACGGCCGCGGTATCCGTGGCCTGGGTCGTCGCCGCACAGGGCATTGCCGGTCTCGCCAAGGACTTCACCAAGACCGCCTCCAAGTCGGCGATCAAGGCGACGTCGGCGGAAGGCTCGGGCCAACTGTTCACGTGGGTGGCCTGGTTCACCGGCTCGAAGAACGCGATGAAGGGGCTCGGCTTCTTCGTCGGTGGTCTGTTGCTCGAGGCGGTCGGCTTCAAGGCGGCGCTGTGGCTGATGGCCTCGCTCCTGGCCGTGATCTTTGTGGCGGGCCTCGCGCTGCTGCCGCGCCAGCTCGGCAAGGCGAAGGCGTCGAAGTCGGTGCGCGAACTCTTCGCCAAGTCGCGCGGCATCAATCTCCTGGCGGCGGCGCGCGTCTTCCTTTTCGGTGCCCGCGACGTCTGGTTCGTCGTCGGCCTGCCCGTGTTCCTCTATGCCAACGGCTGGCGTTTCATCGAGGTCGGTGCGTTCCTCGCCGCCTGGACAATCGGCTATGGCGGGGTGCAGGCGATTGCGCCGTCGCTCGTGAGGCGCAGCGCGGACGGCCTGAGCCGCGAAATTCCGGCCGCCCGGCTCTGGTCCGCACTGCTGGTCGTGGTGCCCGTCGTTCTGGCGCTGCTGCTGCAGATCGATGGTATCTGGCGTCCGGATCTGATTGTCGTGACAGGGCTCGCCCTATTCGGGCTGCCTTTTGCCGTCAATTCGTCGCTGCACTCCTATCTCATCCTCGCCTATGCGGGCTCCGAAAAAGCGGCCGAGGATGTTGGCTTCTACTACGCAGCGAATGCCATGGGGCGGCTCTTCGGCATTCTGCTTTCTGGCGCGCTCTACCAGCTCGGCGGCATGACGGCCTGCCTCGTTGGCTCCGCCGCCATGCTGGCGCTCTGCTGGCTCATCACGCTGATGCTGCCGACACGCATCGAGGCACCACTGGGCGCGGGCCAGCACGCCTGATATCGCTGGGCGCGAAGCTGAAGGGGGCAAGGCGCCCGAACGTGCGGCGCGCAAACGTGGGGCGGCGCGCCGAGGGCGCCAGAAGAGCCAACATTAGCGGTGTGCGACCGGGAGCCTGCTGGCGGAGGATGAGCCCGCCTTCATGTCCCGCCTTCATGCAATTTCAGAAGATGTCATAGGACTTCAGGGGGACCCCCAGATATGACTGATATCACAGAACAATGTTGCCTTCTGCGCATCTCGGGCCACCTTTGACTGTCACTGGGTCTTACACAAATGGTGTCCGCCGACGAGCCTTCTTCTGCCATTGCCCTGAGGGGGCCGGAACACGATGAACCCGTTTGCCGGGTGAAGCGACGGAACCTCTCGCTGACGCAGCCAACGCGATCGGTCCTGTAGGTCCCGACGGGACCGATCGCGCTCCGATCCCTGCTTCCCGCCGAGCACGTCTGCCGGACCGTCAATAAATCCATGAGATCTCCACAATTCCTACAAGCCGCCTTCAAGCGGCGATGGCGCCTGTTCCCTAAGTAACCGCGGTCGCCGATCGGGCCGACTAAAGACCCGGCCGTCCCCCCACGACAAAGAACAGCGGGATGATCATGAGCACACATTCATTTGTGACGGGACTGCGCTGCCCCAGCTTGGTTGCCGGTGCGATCCGGGGCATCCGCACTCTCTTTTTTTCCGCTGACGGGTTGAAACCGCACTTCTGAAACCACGGAAATCGATCATGAGCACACAAAAAATCGAGATCGGAGATTACGTCTTCGACGCCATCCCGCCGGGCACATCGAGGCCTGTAGCGTCGGCCACTCTCAAAGCCATCGCCTCTCGCGCGAGCCTTTGGCTGGCCGATTACATCCGTCAGCGCGCATTCCGGTGCGCGGAGAAGGAACTCATGGCTCTCGACGATCGGATGTTGCGCGATATCGGACTCCGCCGCAGCGAGATTGGATCAGCAGTCCGCAATCCAGAGCAGGAACGTCTCAACGGCGCCCGGCCTTTGGCGTCGTCCCGCCATTGAGCGCAGCACCTCGCCCCCCGCGCAAAGCAAAGGCGCGAGTTCACGCAACAGAATTCGGCAGGCCGCCGAATACGGACCGAGGAATGTGGAGCCGCGGATCCTCGGGACGTTTCCTCAGATGCACGTACGCGGTTACAAAAACGGAGAACAGCAATGAAGACGATCCTGAGCACCATTGTGGCTGTCGGCCTTCTCTCGGGTGCGGCCCACGCCAATTTCGACCCCTTCAGCGACGCCCGGCAGGCGCTGCCACGCGCGACGGGCCATGAGCAGGCGCTGCCGTACGCCGGCAATGGCGACCATCGTCAGGCGCTGCCACGCTCGGGCAACGGCGACTTCCGGGATGCGCTCCCGGTGATGGACGCGGCATTTCCGGATGTTGTGATCGCGAAGCCGTAAGCACATTCCCGCGGACGATGGCAAGTCGGGCGGCCCGGAGCACTCCGGGCCGCACGCCTCTTCCGACACAAACGGATGCGGAAACCTTGGAGGACCCCGCGGTCGCATGGCCGCTCATAACGGGGCTTTCCCCGCTATCGCGCGCGTCGTCTATCGCCCACTGATCTATGCCGATACCGGCGCGAGGCACGCCTGGCTGATGTGCTCGATACGGCGATGATCCGTGCCCCAGCAGCCGCCGAGCACGGTGATCTGGGGATGCCGGCCGAAGAACTCGGCATAAGCTCTCGCGAGTTCCGCGAGACCCCCCGCGTCGAGATCGGGCGCCTCATTGAGTTCCTGACGGCTGCGCTTGCTCGCGTTCGCCCGTATGCCGCGGATGCGCTGTGTCCAACCGGCTCCGGCACGCAGCGAGCTCGCGAAGTGGGTGGGGCGGGCGCAGTTGATCATATAGTAGGCTGGATAAGCTCGGGTCGCCGCGTCCACTGTGTCGATGGCCTCCGCCAGAGAGTGTCCGGTCGGGAGGTGGCCGTCCGTCTCGACCGCGAACGAGATCGCGACCTGCAGCCCGAACCTCTGGGCGGCGCGCGCGATGCCGACGGTCTCGTTCGTATTGGTCATCGCGATGGCCGTTACCATGTCGGGATTGGCACGGGCGAAGGCCGCAATCTGGTGTGCGTGATAGTGCTCAGCCTCGGCCACAGTCATGGCCTCGCCCGGATCGTATCCATCGCCGCGTGGTCCGACACAGCCACTCACCACGATCGGCCGCACCTCTGCCATGAGGTGCGCGCGAAGCTGGTGCATGAGCGCGATCGCCTGGAAATTGATGCGAGCCATTTCGGTGCGCGAATAGCCGAGCTTGCTGCCCCAGTCGGCACTGGCCCGCCACGTCTGACTTTCGAGAATGAAGCCGGCGCCACAGGCCTTCGCGATCGCAGCATATCGCCTGTAGGAGCGCACCAGCGCCTCGCGGCCGCGTTGGCTTCTCAGCAGGTGAAATGCGGCGAAGTGTGGAAGAACTCTTCCTTCATCGAAGATCAGATCAGTCTCGATCCCGCCACCTGTAAGGAAAAGGTTCCTGCCGAGCTGGGGCAGGGCCCGGTAGTTGGCTGTCATCGTCGATTTCCTTCCAGGGCCACGATCTGCCGACATGCCCGCCACCAGCGCGGGACGATCATGGTCGGGCTTCCAGGACCATGTTCATCGGCGTGCCGGCAGTGCGCCGCACGCGTGTGAAGCCAGCTGCGTCCAAGACCTCCCGGAGGCGCGCTTCTCCAGCCTGTGCTCCCAGTGCGGCGCCCACCTCCTGACCGAGCGAAGCCGGAACGCAAATGCTGGTCGAGAAGGCGTAGTAGATCCGTCCCAGGGGATGCAGGTTCTCTGCAAGAGCGTTGCCCGCTTGTGGCTCCACGAGCATCAGTACACCGTCCGGCTTCAATGCCTTCCTGACGTGCGCAGCGGCCCCAACGGGATCGCCCATATCGTGCAGTGCGTCGAACATGGTCACGAGGTCGTAAGCGCCACCAGCGAAATCCTGCGCCCGCGCCACCTGAAACTCTATGTTCGCTCTTCCCACGGCCTTCGCCTTGGCCTCTTCGATCGATGGCCGGTGGAAATCGATACCGACGAACTCTGAGCGAGGAAACGCGTCGGCCATGATCAGGGTTGATGCGCCATAACCGCAGCCGACGTCAGCAACTCGCGCGCCTTTCTGCAGTCTGGCAACGACGCCATCGAGGGACGGCAACCATTCGTTGACGAGGTGCGACTTGTAGCCGGGCTTGAAGAACCGCTCCGTCCCGCAGAACAGGCAATTGCAGTGATCCCCCCATGCGACGCCGGCGCCGGATCTGAATGCTGCAGCCAGCGCGGGCTCGCCGGCGTAGATGGCGGCAAGCGACTGGAAGCCGCCCATCATGTTCACGGCACTTTCGTCATCCGCGAAGACCGCCGCCTGTTCGGGCGACATCGAGAAGAGGCCCGATTGAGCGTCGAACTCGACGAAGCCGGAGGCGGCCTGCGCGGCAAGCCATTCACGCACATAGCGCTCGCTGGTGCCGGTCGCTGAAGCAAGCGCCGCGCTGTCCATCGGGCCGCCTGCAGCGAGCGAACGATAGAGGCCGAGCTTGTCGCCGATGAGAACCAGCGCCCCGTTCGCCGCGGCCCCCAGTTCGTTCACCATAGTACCGAGCAGCGGCTCCAGTTTCTGCATGCTGATTGTCATGATCCTTCTCCATTCTCCTTGAGATCTTGTCGTTGTTGGGTACGCTGGCTAGGCTTAGTACTTGGCCGTGGGGCGTCGGACCCCTCCCCGGCGTCGGGCATGGGGAGCGCCGTTCGGGCGCAAGCCTAACCGCTGCGGCGCCCGCGCCCTGTTTTATGGGCCCGGCGTGCGTGCAGTCCTGCCGGCCTGGGCAGCATTGATTGTCCACCGAGCTCTGGGGCTATTGGCTCCGCCCTGAGAGGTCTCCGTCACATGCCATTTGCGCCACTCGTTGCCGCCTGCAGCACAATCCACCTGCCCCCGCTGAACGGGCAGCCGGGTGCGCGCCGTCGATCAACGTGCGCGAGCATAGGGTGGGGCTGGCGGATGTGCTTGATGCTTACGTGGAGAATTCATGGAGATGTGTTGATTGGGCCCCGCGCTTTCGCGGCGCGCCGCGGCACCAAGCCCATAGAGGAACACTCGCCGGGGGACGCGGCATGATCTATGCGATCGGGACTGTCGTGGTCGACACACAGGCCTATGAGGTGCGCAGGGATGGCGCCTCTGTGCGCGTCGAGCCGCAAGTGTTCGACCTTCTCGTCCTGCTCATTGAGAACCGCGATCGGATCGTTACCCGCGACGAGATCATCGAGCGCGTCTGGAACGGGCGTGTTGTATCGGAGGCGGCTATCTCAAGCCGGATAAAGGCGGCGCGACGCGTGATCGGCGACGATGGTAAAGCCCAGGGATTGATAAAGACGATCCATCGCCGCGGATTGAGGTTTGTCGGTGATGTCGATACGAAGAGGGCGCATACCGCGTCGACGTCAGTCAGCGAGCCGGCGCCAGCGGGCCCCGCTCGGCAGAGGTTGCTCAACGCGAGTGCGAGCAGGTTTTCGGCTGGTCACATGCTGACGGATTCGGCCTCGGAGGCCGATCCCGTGAACGCCGATAAGGCAAGCGGTCTGGATCTCAGCTTGCCCAACCGGCCCTCGCTCGTCGTGCTCCCGTTCGCGTTGCTCGGCGGTGACGAGCATGCCCAAATCATCGCGGATGGCTTGACGCTCGATATCATGACACGGCTTGCACGCACACGCTGGCTGTTCGTCATTTCACGGGGTACGGCCTTCATGTTCCGCAGCGCCGTGCAGGATATCAAGAGCATCGCGCAGAAGCTCGGGGTGCAGTACGTCGTACAGGGCAATATTCAGTTTCTCGGTCGGCGCGTTCGCGTCAATGTTGCCTTGACGGATGCGCTTTCGGAGCGGGAAGTCTGGGCGGAGCATTACGACCGCAGCATCGATGACATCTTCGCGATACAAGACGATATCGCCAACATCATCGTCGGCAGTGTCGAAAGCGAGATCGAGCTGTCGGAGCGGCAGCGCGCCCTGCTCAAGCATCCCGCCACGCTCGACGCCTGGAGTGCTTATCATCGCGCAACGTGGCTCATGTATCAGTTCACGCCCGAGGCCTACGAGGAAGCCGAGCGGCTGTTCAATCTTTCTGCACAATTCGATGGCAATTCGGCCCGCGTCTATGCGGGCCTGTCTTTCGTCCACTGGCAGCGCGCATTCCTCGAGATCGGCAAGGATCGCAACGGCGAGATACAGCTCGCACTCGAAAATGCCCAGCGCGCGCTGAATATCGATCCTCGCGAGCCTCAAGCCCATTGGGCACTCGGCCGAGCATTTCTCCTTCAGCGGGACTTCGATCTGGCAATCGAGGAGATCGGGCAGTCGATCGAACTCAGCCCGAGCTTCGCGCTCGGTCACTACTCCTCTGCTTTTGCGCGACTGCTGAGCGGCGATCACGTCGGCAGCATCAGCGCCGTGCGTCAGGCGCGACGCCTGAGCCCCTACGACGTCATGAGTTTCGCGATGCTTGCCCTAGAGGCTTTTGATGCGGCGCTCGCGGGCAACAGCGAGCACGCGGCCAATCTCGCAGATCGCGCCGCGCGGCAGTCCAATGCGCACTACCACATCCTGGCAATTGCCGCTTTCTGCAATGGTCTGGCGGGTCGGGACCGCGTCGCCCGCCAGTATGTCGAGCGCCTTGCCAAGGCGCACCCCGGCTACCGCATCAGCGATTACTTCCGGGCATTCCCTTACCGTACGGATACCCTGAAGGGGCAGATTTACAGGGAGTTTCGCAGGCTCGGCCTCGAAGACTAGCAGGCTGTTGAACTTGGGCCTTGGGTGGGATCGTATCCTCGGGCAAGGCTTCCGGCGACATCGTTTTCGGTGTTCGATCGTACTGAGCGGCCTGAGGTAACCTTATCTCCGGCCTGGCGATCACGCCGTTGCCAGCAATCTTGGCATGCGGATCAGGTTGTAGGCAGCCATGGCGAAGGTGAAGGCGTGGCGCACCCGCTTAAGGCCGCGCACCTTCACCTTGGCCATGCCGGCAATCGTCTTGGCCCAGCCGAACGCCTTCTCGACTGATCGGCCCCCACTGAGTGGTCCGGTTGGAATGTTAGTGCATTGACGGCCTCGCCGCCAGCGCGGGCGGCGAAGCTGGTTGGGGTTGCGCCGCCGCCCGCGCAGCCATGGCGGGTACGA
>JBKBPL010000066.1:0-11645 GCA_046293075.1 Hyphomicrobiaceae bacterium
AGAAGGTCGGGTACATGCCGAGCATGTCCATGTGATCGAGGTCCAGGAGGTTTCAGGACGCAGCAGCTCACGATCGCGCCATCGCACCCGCCCGATGACACGCCGAGACGTCGCCGCATCGCCATTAAGACCAAAGTGAACGAAGCACACGCACCCAGCCGGCGACGCGCCGCATGACTGCTGTCGCTCGTCTTTCCTATGGGCGCATGAAAAAGTTAGAGTGCGGGCGGACCGCGGGCTCCAAGCGAGGCCGCGAACGTTGCGTAGCGGATCGCCAGATCGGGAAGCGGAGCGATGCTGATGGTGGCCGCGGGAGTGCGCAAAGCACAGCCCGTCGCCGGGAGAAGGCCTGGGGCGGACGTGAGACAACAGGCTTCACAGAACGCTTGCTGCGCCTCCTTTTGCCCTCGCTCACCCGGCAACGAGCGCCCGCAAATGACAGGCAGCGTCCCATCCGGGAGCACGAATTCCGCCAGATCTGCGGGAACGGCAGCTTGGAACGGGCGATGCGCAAACGGCAGCAATGCGCTCGCCAGTACGTAAAGCACCAGCAAGGCACATCTCAGGACGAACGATCGCATGCTGCCGAGCATGACAACAGAATGCATGCCTCGCGTCGGCTCGGCAAGCCACACACCAGGCGTCACACCGACGCACAAACAGAGACGGCGGGCAGGGCAGGATCGCGCGCTGGCACCTCCCGCTCGAAAGCCGCATCCTGCTCGAAACCGATTTCCTTCCGGTGAGCTCGAGTGCGCGGTCGGCGACTTAGATGAGCAATGCAATCATCGCCGCTCTCACGAGAGCCTGGACCACCTCACGTTCGCTGACATCTACTTTGGACGCGGTCCGCGAATCCGTGAACGACGGAGAGAGTGCACGCGACGCACCATCGAGCTCTGCCGACGATAGCACGTCAGAGCTGCTGGCCTGCTCCCCCGACGTCGGACCGCGTGGGCGCAGGATCTTCCTCCGCACGGCGAACCGTCCAGCCCAGGAACCCGAGGCGGGGCAAGCCATTCAAGGGTGTGTCGTCTGCTCCGGTGCCTGCCGGTCGCCATGCTCATGCGGGTTGATCCCTGAGCGGTGGGTCAGTCCGACGGTAGAGCCACCATGCCACGATGCCCATGGCAACCGCGTACTCGAGGGCCAACCTCACCAGCCGGACGTCATGCGACGGTAGAAGGATTTGGCCCGTCAGATTGCCGACCCAGTGAAAAAGGATAACCGCAAGCACGCTGTGGCCCGTATGAAGAAACAGCCAAGTGTATACGATCGCTGCCGGCACCAGGCTGATCAGCATGAAGAGGGGGCCGGGCGGCTCGCGCGCGAAGGCCTCGAAATAGCCCGGTAGCCACGGCAGGGGCAGATGCCAACTCCACCAGATCACCGCCATGACGAGACTGGCCATAACAGGCGACTGCGCGGCGAGCAGCCGGTCCAGCAGATAGCCACGCCAGCCGATCTCCTCAGGCAAGGGGCCGACCAGCAGAATGAAGCCGACGAACGCCAGGAAAGCCGGAAGACTGTTGGTGAGGCCGGTGATATCGCCCAGCGGTGAGATGGCGGCATCGAGCCCAGCGAAGCCGGCCATCACGGCGGCCGCGACCGTGATCAGCGGAAAGAACAGCAGAATGAATGTCCACCATTGGGGCCGGATCGGACGTGGATCGATGATCCTGCGCCCCAGATCGGCGAGGCCGGCGCTGCCAAAATGCATCGCGGGCATCGCAACACCGCCGATCAGCACGCCCGCACCGCCAATATAGAAGGCAATGGCGGCAGCACCCGACCAGACCGTCCCGGCATTGCTCAGTGCCAGCACGCCGGCGACAGCCCACCAGCCGAATGTCCAGCCATGCGAAAAGGCGAGAAAGCCGATGATCGGATGGCGTGCACCCCAATTCTTGATCACGGTCGAGCCCCAAAGCTGACGCGCACCCTTGGCAACTGAAGAAGCAGGTGAGCAGGGAGCCCCGCTTCTACTCTTTAGGCTTGCCGTTGCCGTACTGAAGCACCTTGACCTTCTCGAGCGTGATTAGACCGCTCGGCATCATGGTATCCAGGACAGCGACGAAGGCATTGACCTTGTCCTCCGCGTCCACGATCTCGACGACGATCGGAAGGTCCTGCGACAGACGCAAGATCTTCGTCGTATGGAGGCGGCTTGAGTGCCCGAAGCCCATGGGTCCGCGCAGAACGGTCGCGCCCGCCATGTGCATTTCCCGCGCCTTGAGCACGATCGCCTCGTAGAGCGGCTGGCGCCCGAACTTCTCGTCCTCGCCGAAGAAGATGCGCAGCAGGACAGCATCATGAGGAACTTGCATGATCACACCTATCTCGTGGCATCGAAGCATCCGCAGCCATGCGCCCCGGCCAGACGGCAGCGAGACACGCGATCACCGAGCCCGTCATGGGCGCGGATCGCCGGTCGCTTCGTAGCCGCAAGACGGCTTGGCGGGGGAGCCTCTCATCATTTGACGACCATCACCGTGCAGCCGGCCAGCTCAACCAGCCGGTCGGTCGTGCTGCCAATCAGCCGATTATACAGCGCCGAATGCCCCATGTAGCCGACCACAAGCAGGTCGGCGCGCTGCCGCTCCACGCACGCCACGATGGACGTTACGGCGTGGCCTGCAGTGACATGCGCCAACAGATTGATCCCTGCGGCTCGCGCCTGGCTGGTGGCGCGCGCCACCAGGCTCTCGAAGTAATGATTGGCCTCGGTCTTCTCCTCGACCACCTCATCAACGGAGGCCGGGAACTGCGACAGTTCCTCGACCGAGACCATGTGAAGCTGCGCACCGTGGAGCTTCGCGAGCTTGATGGCCGCCGAAAGTGCCCGGTCGGCGCCTTCCGACCCGTCATGGGCAATAACGATCTTGCTAAACATTGGAGGCCTCCCTGGGGCTCCCGGCATCCCGCTCCATCGGCTTGAACGCCGGCATGAACCATTTCTGGGCGATGAGCGTGGGAATGACCGCGCTTCCGATCACTGCGGCAACCAGGATCGTGTACTGCTGCTGGTCGATGATCTGGTTGGTCAGGCCGAACAGGGCCGAGATCGTGCCGAAAGTCAGCCCAGTGGACATCAGCAGCGTGGTGAACATGCCTTCGCGGCCGTCGAACGCGTAGAGCCGCGTCAGCGGCAGAATGCCGACGAATTTAGTGATCATCTTGAGCGCGAGGAAGACGATAATCAGGCCGGCCGCAGACGTGAGCGTGGCAAAGCTCACGAGCGACCCGGCCTTCAGGAAGTAGAACGGCGTCAGTATGGTGAAGGCGATGATGCGCATTCGGTGCGGCAGCTCCGGATCTTTCATGAAGGCCGGCGCCAGCGCCATTCCGACAAGGTAGGCTGGCAGCACGGCCTCACTGCCGGCGATCTGCGACAGCCCGCCGAGCCCGAGCAGGACCAGGGAGACGAACTTGGTCTCGGGCTCGCTTACGCGGTGCCCGACCTTGTCGAAGAACCAAGGAGCGAACTTTGGCAGCATCCATAAGGCTGCGGCGGTCGCCGCTCCGAACAGGGCGAGCCAGGCATCGAAGTGCGCGAACACGATGCCGAGCGCCAGCACGGTGCCGAGATCCGTGATGAAGCACGCTGCGAGGATGATCTTGCCGAGCTCGGTCCTGTTGAAGCCACTCTCCACCATCACGGCGTAGACCACGGCGACGGACGTGGTCGACAATGATATCCCGGCAATCTGAGCGGCCGCCCAGTTCCAGCCCTCGAGATAGTGCGCCCACAGCAGCACACCGATGTAGGGCGCGGCGAAACTCATGACGCCGATGCCGAGACTGGGGCCGAGCTTGCGGCGGATAATGTTGCTGTCAATCTCGGTGCCGGCGAGGAAGGTGAGCATGATGGCGCCGAAGCCGGCGAGGAAGTTCACCCACGGCGTGATCTCGAGGCCGAAGGCATTGCCGGCGGCCGCCCCAACCATGATCTCGACGAGGGCCACCGACATGGCAATGCGGATGGAGATGATGGATGCCAACAGGGCAAGGCCGATCCACAGCGCCGAGGCCAGCCAGACATTATCCATGCGCACGCGCTCCTCTGCCGACCCACCGGCTGCCGGTTCATTCGTGCGCGAAATCAGGCAACAAAAAAGCCGCCCTGCGGCGGCTCCGGTCACGGACTCCCACCGCTGATCTCGCGGTAGGAGTCATCAGCCCTTGCGGGCGGTTTCGGGGAACTCCATCCCCATTTATTAGAATAAGTTAGGCAATCTCCAGGCCGACGTCAATGAGAGCCTAGTGTGGTGATTCCGAAGTCCGCCCGCACTTCGCGGTAGGTGTCGGCGCGCAGTGACGTAAGGATCTCTGTGGCAGGAACGGAAAGGGGTACTTCCTGTGGTCGAGCAAGACCAAACAAAAGAATACCCCCAGGCAACAGCGCGCTGCGATGATTTGCGTCTAGGCCCGCCGCGAGGCGGAGATCAACCGGGGCATCCTCGCCGGCTTCGTGCTCGGGCTCTCGACCAGGAAAGTCGGTGAGACCGGCCTGCCCCTGTTTGCGATGCCTGCAATCAAGCTGGTGTCGGGCGTCCGTCGGCTCGAACCTGGTCTCCGCGTGCGCCAGCACGTGAACCCGCCGCAGCTTTGTGATGATCCCCCCGGGTTTGCGCCCCTTCTTCGGCATCGTGGTCCGCCGTGCGGGCTCGGAAGCCATACCTCAGGTCCGACCCCTTCATGGGAGGGGATCAACGTCGCCACGGACGCTCGGCTCATTTGACGAAGTACGTTGCGATGCCTGGCATGAGGACGATCGCCATCAGGCACAGCAGCATGATGATGATGAATGGCACGGCCGCGCGGCACAGCAGCAGGAAGGGCTGCCGGAATGCCGTCATGGCAACGATGAGGTTGAGACCAACGGGTGGCGTGAGGAATCCGATCTCGAGATTGAGGATCATGATGACGCCGAACGTCACCTTGTCATAGCCGTAGCTCACCGCGAGAGGTGCCAGAAGGGGACCCATGACGAGGATCGCCTCGCCCGTCGTCATCAGGAGGCCGACGAACAGCAGCAGGATGTTCACGATGAGCATGAACAGGAGGGGACTGTCGACGTAGTCCTGGGAGGCTGCGATCATCGCCTGCGGGACGCGGTGTTCGATCAGCAGAATGTTCAGGCTGAGCGCGACGGCCAGCACAGGAAAGAGGGAGCCACCGAGCTTCGACGTGTCGAGTACGATGTTGTAGAAGTCGATGGGCTGCATTTCGCGATGGATGAATACCTCGACGAGTATTGCATAGACGAGCGCGACGGCGGCCGCCTCCGTCGGCGTGAAGTGGCCAGAGTAAATGCCGCCGAGCAGGATCACCGGCATCATCATCGCCCAGATGCCGCGACTCACCGCCTGCCGGACCTCGGTGAAATCGATCCGATGAGTCGGCAGTCGGCGGTTGAACCAGATTGCGTAAGATGAAAGCGCAGCGGTGAGCAGCAGCCCCGGCCCGATGCCCGACCTGAAGAGATCTGCGACCGAGGACTCCGTCACCAGAGCATAGATGAGCATGGGAATGGACGGCGGAATGATGATCCCAAGCGTGCCGCCTGCCATGATCGCTCCGAGCGAGAAGCTGTTGTCATAGCCCGCCTTGAGCATGGCCGGATACATGACCGTACCGATCGCCAGCATGGTGACGATCGACGAACCGGAAATCGCCGCGAACACGGCGCACGAAAGAATGGTCGCCACCGCGAGCCCGCCCGGCAGCGGCTTGGTGACCGAAGAGACGACCGCAATGAGGCGTTCCGCGATCGAGCCGCGGGACATCACGCCGCCGCACAGGATGAACAGCGGAATCGAAAGGATCACCTCCTTGTCGAGCCCGACCCACATGTCCTCGATGATGTCCTCCAAATTGCCGCGGCCCCAGAAGGCGTGCATCGCGGCAGCCGCGGCGAGGAGGGTCACCAGCAGCGGCTGGCGGAGGAGGAGGGACGTGGCGATGATCCCCGTAAGCGCGATCGCCTTCATTCCCTGGTCTCCGGCTGCACCGGGCGGAGCGCGGGATAGGCAGCGAACACGAAATAGCGCACGGCTGCTGAGGCGAAGCCGAGCGGGATGGCGAGCTGCAGGCGCCATACGCTCCAATCGAGAACGGGCGCGCGAAGGTCAGTCGCCCTCGAGGAGGCGACGAAGACCCATCCGTAGTACGCCGTCACCATCAGCACGAGGCCGGTGATCAGATCGGCGAGCCGATCCATGAAAGGCCCCCAAGAAGCAGGGACGAGCGCGTGCCCAACCTGCGGCACCAGATGGCTGCCGGTCGCGGTCGCGATGCCGACACCCGCGAACGCGCCGACGATCAGCGCATAGATCGCGAGACGTTGCGAGTACAGGATCCCCATGGCGCCGTCGTAGATCCGCAGGAAGCGCAGGATGGGCGAGAGAATCTCGCGCAGAACGACGTCCGTGAGCAGCAATGCGGTGATGATGCTGAACGCGAGGACCGCGATCCAGCACTCGACCTGGTGCCATCGCCGCAGGAACGTGTGCGCCCACGCCGGCGGCTCGGCCGGGTTGGCCGGGGGCAATTGCGACATCGAGGTCATGCGAGAGGGGCCTTCCGAAGGCGGTGAGAAGGGCCCGCGCAGGGGGGCGACCCGCGCGGGAGATGACGTGTCGAGCCCGGCCCGAAAGGCGCGGCGGTCGCCATCGGCGGCCAATCAGCCACGTCAACCGACGCCAGTCCGGACGCCTTCGCTCAAGCGCCGGCGCAAACCTTCGAGCCGTCCTGGATCGCCTTCCAGAACTTGTCAGCCTCGCCGCCGACTGCCGCGACCATCTGCGGCCATAGCTCGATCATGCTCTTGCGCCAAACGGCACGCTGCACGTCCGACATTTCGACCACTTGGCCGCCGGCCTTGATGTGCATCTGAAGGATGTTTCCCTCGAAGCCGCGGATCTCGGCCCTCAGTTGTGAGCCCGGAGACTGCTTGCGCGTCGCGAGCAGGGCCTCCTGCCGGTCCTTCGACAGCTTGTCGAACGCCGCCTTGTTGATGATGACGACGCCGCCCTGATCCTGGTGCGCACTCTTGGTGAAGACGGGGGCAACCTTGGCCAGGCCGGAGAAGAAGTAGAACGTCGGCGCGCTGTCCGCCACGTCGACGAGCCCCGTCTGATGGGCGGACACCCATTCGGTCACCGGCAGCGGGCTCGGGTTGGCGCCGTGCTTGGTCCACTTGAAGGCGGCGACCTTGTTCGGCTGCGATCGCGCCTTGAGGCCCTTGATGTCATCCGGCGTCAGTATCGGCTTCTTGCCAATGAAGCCGGCGACACCGACCTCCGTCCAGCTCAGCATCACGACACCCTTCTTTGCGAGCATATCGGTCGTGAGCTGTGTCAGGTGGTTGTCGTAGACGCAGTCCTGCTGCTTCTGGCTCTCGAAAAGGAAGGGGATGTTGAGAAGCGCAAGCTCGGGAACGAGGAGGGAGGCGGCGGTGAGCGAGTAGCCGCCCATGTCAATGCGCCCGCGCGCAACCTGCTGGACCGTGTCCTGCTCGCTGCCGAGCTGCGAGTTCAGGAACGCATTGATCTTGAGACGGCCCTTGCTGTTCTCGATTACCTGCTGCTGGAAGCGCTCGACCTGCATCGCCCAGGGTGTCTTGGGCGGCGCACTGGTGGCGTAGCGCAACTCGACCGTGTCCTGGCCGGCGACAGGCTGCCCGGCCGCTACCATGAAAACCCCGGCGCACAGGCCAAGCAAGAGCGATCGCTTCATGGTGTCCTCCCTTAATCGTTGAATGTGGCTGTTGTCGCCTTCTGCAGGTGGCTTCCAGCTGACTGATGCTGCTGCCGCCTCTTTTTGGTCAGAATGCGCCTGCGCTCATTCGCTGACAAGAGCGAGAATTCCCGAACGGCCGTCGCATCTAGGGTCCCCGTTTGTCATGCCGCCCTCTGTGGGGGTCCAGCTGCCCCGCGCGTATTTCTATGGCTCTTCCGATGTGCAGCCGTCGCGCCGACTGCGGTGCGGCGTGCGACGCTTTGATAGGCGACACGCAGCAGATGCAAGGAAGTCACATGGCGGCTTCCTTTGATCAGAGACTGTACAATAATAGTATACAATCCAACTGCGACTCCTACATTTCCCCGCACGCCAGCCAGCAAGCGCCAGCTAGCCGTGGTCGACACCACAGAAGCGTTGTGACTGGGGCACGGCATCATGAGACTTCAGAATTTTGCGCTCGCGCTCAGTGCGGGCGGGATTGTGGCGGGCCTTTCGCTCGGTGCGCCGCTGGCACAGCAGCCGACCGAGCCGGGCGGCGCAGGGGCCTCGGGGACCGTAACCCTGCCGCAATTGCCGGTCGAAGCCGCGCGCGTGAAAAAGTCAACCAAGAGGGCTGCGAAAGCCAAGAAGACGCCGCCGGCGCCAGCGCCAGTGCCGCCCTCCGCGCGCGCGGAACCACGACCGGAGACGGCCGCAGGCCCGGTCATCGGCTACGGCGCCGGCCGCTCAGCGACCGCTACTAAGACCGACACGCCACTCAGCGAGACGCCGCAGTCGATCTCCGTCGTCGGCGCCGAGCAGATCCGCGATCAGGGCGCAACGACCGTCCAGGAAGCGCTGCGCTACGTCCCGGGCGTCTATGCGGATGCCTACGGCAACGACAATCGGGGCGAATATCCGCGCATGCGCGGGGGCGACCCCGATATGTTCCTTGATGGCCTGCGCTATTCCGATGCCTTCTCGGCCGCCGATCGGCTTGATCCGTTCACGCTGGAGCGCGTCGAGGTGCTGAAGGGGCCCTCGTCGATGCTCTATGGCCAAACGTCCGTGGCCGGTCTCGTCAATGCCATATCGAAGCGGCCCCAGGAGGAAACGCAGCGAGAGATCGGTTTCGAGATCGGCAATTACGAGCGCTTGCGTGTGCAGACGGATTGGACCGGTAAGCTGACCGAGGACGGGAAGTGGCTGTACCGCTTCATTGCCATCGGTCAAAGCTCGAACAGCCAAACGGACTTCGTCGACAACGATCGCGTGTTGATCTCGCCCTCGCTCACGTATCGACCTTCAACCAGCACGGTGCTCACGCTTCTCGCGAGGTACCAGAAGGACGAGTCGGGCTCGATGACGTCGTTCCTGCCGCACAAGGGGACGATTGAGCCTGGTTATTTGGGGCAGCGGATTTCCCGAGACCGTTTCGTGAGCGAACCCGGCTTCGACCAATACAAGACCGAGGCCACAGCCATCTCGGGTCTCTTTGAGCACAAGCTCAACGATGCCGTGACCATCCGCCAAAACATGCGCTACTGGCACACAGACATCATCTATCACTCGATGTATCCGGATTGGGCCTCGCTCAGCAGCGACTTGCGGACCGTCTCGCGCTACATCTGGATGAACGATGTGGTGCGCGATAACTTCGCCTCGGACACGAATGCCGAGATCAAGTTCCGGACCGGCGAAGCGTCGCACCGGCTGCTTGTGGGCCTGGACCATCGCCGCATCTATCAGAGCGCGAAGTGGGCGTCCGGTTACGATCCAACACCCTTCGATCTCTATAATCCGGTCTATAACGGCCTCACGCCTCCGCCCCTCACCGACCAACCCGACGAGCTGCAGACGCAGACGGGCCTCTACGCGCAGAACCAGCTTCGCTACGGCAACTGGATCGGCGTTCTCGGCGTCCGTCATGATTGGGCCGACAATGACGTCGATGGCGTCGGCAAGGAAAAGGTCGAGAGGACGACCTATCGCGCAGCGCTCATGTACAAGCTGCCGCTCGGTATCACGCCGTACGTGTCGTTCGCCCAGTCGTTCAATCCGCAGTATCAAATGGGCTGCATTCCAGCCTGCGCCCCCTATGAGGGTGAGCAATACGAAGTCGGTATCAAATACAAGCTGACCGACACGTTCACGATCAATGCCGCGCTCTACGAGGTTACGGAAAAGAACCGATTGGTGTACGGCACCGGATATATTCCAAGGGCCATCGGCGAGGCGCGCACGCGGGGCGGCGAGATCGAGTTCGTCGGCGCCGTGACCAGCTTCCTCGATATTGTCGGTGGATACTCCTACACGGAAGCCATCGTGACCAAAGGCGGTGCGGATGAGGAAGGCAAGCACGTACCGACCGTGCCGGCCCATCAAGCGTCGCTGTGGGGCAAATACAAGTTCGAGATCCTGGGCATCAACGGGCTCTCGGTTGGCGCCGGCGTCCGCTACGTCGGGGAGTCATGGGGCGGAAAGGACGAGGTAAGGACGCCCGGCGTAACGCTTTTTGATGCCATGTTCGGCTGGGAGGACGACACGTGGCGCTTCCAGATCAAAGGGACCAACCTGGAAGACAAGCACTACTTCGCTACGTGCCTTGATCGTGGTGACTGCTTCTGGGGAACCGGGCGCACGATCATCAGCAACCTCACCTACAAGTTCTGAGCAGTGTGCAAAGTTCTGCTGCGCCCGAGAATACCAGGCCGACATGCGGTCGGTCTGGTGCTCGCCCTCCGAATATTGTATGCGAGGAAAGTAAAGAATAGCGTCCACCATGCGCCGAGCCGGGGAGTTCATGCGGAACCTCTTCATAATTGCACACCGCTGGGCCGGGCTCTTCACGGCGGTATTTCTTTTCATCGCCGGGCTCACCGGGGCGGTGATCTCGTGGGATCATGCGCTCGACGAATGGCTCAATCCGCACCTTTTTGATGCAAGGACGAAAGGCGCGCTGCTGCCGCCGCATGAGCTCGTCCGGCGCACGGAAGCCGCCGATCCGCGGGTGCAGGTGACCTTCTTCCCGCTGTCTTACGAGGAGGGGCAGAACGCCCGGATCTTTGTCGAGCCCCGCGTGAATGCCGACACGGGGGAGCTGCACGCCCTCGACTACAATCAGGTCTTCATCGACCCGGCGAGCGGCGAGATCGTAGGCCGCCGCTACTGGGGGGCCGTGTCGCTCGATCGCGAGAACCTTCTGCCGTTCCTCTACAAGCTTCACTATTCGATGCACATACCGGGCTTCTGGGGCATCGACCGCTGGGGCATCTGGTTCATGGGGATCGTTGCCGTCGTGTGGCTGTTCGACTGCTTCGTCGGCTTCTACCTGACGCTGCCGCGCGCTGGGACGCGGTCGGGCAAGCGTGCGGAGGTCGAAGGTGCCGCGCCCAACGGGGCGCGACGTACCTGGTGGCAGCGCTGGAAGCCCGCATGGAAAATCAAGCGTGGCGCGAGCAGCTACCGTCTCAACCTGGATCTTCATCGGGCATTTGGCCTTTGGCTTTGGGGGATGCTGCTCATTCTGGCCTTCACCTCGGTGTCGATGAACCTCAACCACGAGGTGGTCCGCCCTATCCTGAGCCGGTTGTCGTCGTTGACCCCGGATGCCGTCAGCGATCGCGCGCCAGCGGCGTTCAACAGGCCGATCGAGCCGAAGCTCACGGCCGCACAGGCCATCGACCTCGCACGTGGCGAGGCGCACCGCCTTGGCTGGACTGAGCCTCCAGGCGCGGTCTTCTACGGGCGCCTTCACGGCATCTATTCGGTTAGCTTCTTCAAACCGGGCGATGACCATGGCTCCGGGGGCATGGGCGTGAAATCGATCTTCCTCGATGGCACTACCGGCGCGCTCCAAGGAGGGCGCGTGCCGTGGCAAGGGACTGCCGCAGATATCTTCATGCAGCTACAATTCCCTC
>JBKBPL010000067.1:0-11294 GCA_046293075.1 Hyphomicrobiaceae bacterium
TGGCCAGTGCCTCGCCCCATGTCTGGGACCGCGCGAACAGCTTGACCGTAAGCCTGCTCGATCCGGCCGACACGCTCGAGAGCGTGAGCGAGGCGGCGATCCTCGATGGCGCCAATGCCTGCCTCGTCGGCGATGAGGTGATCCAGTTCCGCGATGCCGCGCTGATCGCGCCCGGCACCTGGCGGCTGTCGACCCTGCTGCGCGGACGGCGCGGCACGCTGCCTGCTGCCCATGCCGCCGGCGCGCGCTTCGTGTTGCTCTCGGGCGGGGTCGGGATCGCCCGGATCGCCCTGCCGATCGCCGAGCGCGGCCTTGCGCGGCAGTGGCGCGCGGTCTCGATCGGCACCCGGCTCGAGGATGCGCCGGTGATCAGCCTTGCCTGGCAGGCGCGCGCGCTCCTCCCGCTCGCACCTCTCCACGCGCGCGGCGAGCGCAATGCTGCGGGAGATCTGGCCATCCGTTGGATCCGCCGCACCCGCCTTGCCGCGCCCTGGGTCGATCACGTCGATGCCCCGCTCGGCGAGGCGAGCGAGGCCTACCAGATCGACATCATGGCTGGTCCCAGCGTGAAGCGCACCATCGCCACCAGCGTGCCCGAGGCGGTCTATTGCGCCGCCGCGCAGATCGCCGACTTCGGCTCCCTGCAATCCGCCGTGACCTGCCGCATTTACCAGCTCAGCGAGCGGGTGGGGCGCGGCCAGGCTCTCGAGGTGACCCTGTGACGACGACCAGCAATCTTGCGCTGCCCTTCATCGACGCCGCCCAGGCGCAGAAGGAGGTGACCCACAACGAGGCGCTGATCCTGCTCGATGCGCTGGTGCAGGGGCGGGTCAAGGGCAGCCATCTCTCCGTCCCGCCGCCCGCGCCTGCCGAGGGCGAGGCCTGGATCGTCGGGCCCGGTGCCTCGGGCGCCTGGAGCGGGCAGAGCGGGAGGATCGCGCTGTGGCGATCGGGCTGGCGCTTCCTTGCCCCGCGCGCGGGCTGGCGGCTGTGGGACGAGTTCGCAGGGCGTCTCGTCACCTTCCGGGGGAGCGACTGGGGCGACCTGCCGGCCGAGGCCATGCAGATCCCGACGCTCGGCCTCGGCTGGATCGGCTATGGTTCGGGCCATGCCGGCCCACGCTACTGGCGCGATGCCCACGGGCGCGTGACCATCGAAGGGCTGATGCAGGCCGGAAGCGACGGCACCGTGTTCACCCTCCTTCCCGGCTATCGCCCGGCCGAGCGGCTGATGTTCGCCTGCTGGTCGGGCGGCGGGGCCTACCGGGTCGATGTCACCGCCGCGGGCGAGGTCATCGTCCAGGGATCGAACAGCGTGTTCTCATCGCTGTCCGGCATCACCTATCTGGCCACCGGCTGATCGTTCCTGAAGGGAGGCCCGTCATGGAACCATCGCTCATTCTCGAGCTTGCCACCCGCTTCGGCCCGGCCGGGCTCATCATCGGCTGGCTGGTGTGGGAGCGCATGACCATCGGCAAGGAGCGGCTCGCCTACGACCGCGAGCGGCTCGAGGCCGACCGCCAGCTCGCCGCCTCGCTCGCCGCGCTCACCGCCGTGATCCAGGAAAGGCTGGGCCGATGAGCCGCGAAAGCCTCGCCGCCCTGCGTCAGCGCCACCACGCCGCCCGCTCCCTCGCCGAAGCCTGCCTCGCGGCCCTGGCGGAGCGCACCGATGCAGCACGGCCCCCGGCCGCGGCCGCCCGGAACGCTCCATCACGGCATGGCGCACCGCAGCCGTGCCGGCGCCAAGGGCAGCAGCGCGGGCGCGCCGGGCCTACAACCTGACGCGAAAGCGGCGGGTCGATGCCCATCGCCCCGCGCCGCGCGTCCTGCGCTCGCCATGTCGGTCCCCTGATGCCCGCCCCTTCCTCGCACGGGGGGCGGGCGCCTTCCTCATCGGAGAATGCCCATGACTGCCATCACCTATCGCCATTGGCGCGATGTGCCCAGCAACCGTTGGCGCTGGAAGAACTTCTCGCCTGCCGAGATCGCCTGTCGCGGCACAGGCGCCATCCGTGTGCACGAGGAGGCGCTCGACAAGCTCCAGGCGCTGCGCGACCGGCTCGGCAAGCCGCTTATTGTCCGTTCGGCCTATCGCAGCCCGCAGCACAATCGCGCCATCGGCGGCGCACCGCGCTCGAAGCACATGGACGGCACCGCCTTCGACATTGCCATGGCGAACCACGATCCGGTGGCTTTCGAGGCCGCCGCCCGAGCCGTCGGGTTCAAGGGGTTCGGCTACTATCCGCGCTCGGGCTTCATCCACATCGATCTCGGCCCGGCGCGTCAGTGGGGCGAGCGGTTCCCGGTCCGGGCGACGGCGTTCGCCGAAGAAACGCCGCCCGCACGAGAGGTCCTGGCCGACAGCCGCACGATGAAGGGCAGCGGCGCAGCTGGCGTGGCGACGCTGGGCGCCGCGGGTGTCGAGGTGGCGCAGAACGTTCTCACGGAGACACAGACCGCCATCCTGCCGCTCGTGCCCTATCTCGACACCTTGCGCTGGGTGTTCATTGCAGTGGCGCTCGCCGGCGTCGCCGTGACGATCTACGCCCGCATCGATGACTGGAAGTGGGGGCGTCGATGATCGCCGCTCTGTTCACCGGGATCGCCGCCGCCCCGTGGATGCGGGTGGTGCTGCACGGCGGCGCCATCGCACGCGCGGTGCTCCCGTTCCTGCTCGCGCTCCGGCGCTCCGGCGAGCGTGCTGGTCGGCTGGCTGAACGGCTCGAGACCATGGAGAAGACCCATGACGTACAACGACGGATGCTCGATGCGGCGGCTCGCCGTCCTCGCGATCGTAACGATCTCGCTGACCGGCTGCGCGACGGTCAGTTCTGACGTTGGCGGACAAGGGAGATGTCCACCAGTCGTCGAGTACCGCAGGGAGTTCCAGGTGCGAGCGGCAGTGGAGCTGGCGCTGCTGCCGGAGAGCTCGGTCATCGCTGATATGCTGAGCGACTACGCGGTGATGCGGGAGCAGGCTCGTGCCTGTCTAGGCGACCTCAGGTAAACAGCGGTCTAACGCGCGCGCGAGGAGCCGAAAGAAGCATCGTCAGGCCCGCTTGTCAAGAGATATGAAAAACGCATACCCTGATCAGGATTGATGAGGGTGGCCATGAACGCACCGATTGAGCACGATGACTTGAACAAGCGAATTTCACGCGACCAGGCGAACGCGCGAGCAGCAGTTCAATGCGCGCAGCATGAGCGCGCCTGGTTTCGAGCGCCTGTGCCCTCTGGAAGTGGGCTGCACGGCCCCACCGAACACGATCTGCGCCGCAGGGACTATTCAGATAAGCGGCTCGATGCCCTCGAAGCGATCATTACGGACCCATTCCAAGCCATGGTCGAAGTCTACACAGAGGTGGTGGGCGAGTCTGGTGAGGTTACCGAGAAAGAGCAGCTCTGGTATGCGAACGTCAAATCCTCAGTGAATGAAGTATTTCGGGATGGGTCTTCCAACATTGCCGTTCTGTCCTGGACGCATCCAGGCATCCAGTTGGCCTTATCCACAGACATCGGCGACTTCCAAGACGTGAAGGCAAGTGGCTTCAAGCTTCGTAGCGTTGAACCTCTAGCAAAAGCGCGTTTCGACGCTGTGCTGCCACAGATATCGGCAGTCTACCAGCCTGGTGGTGCAGTGCGTCCTAAGCGTGCTGAGCAGCCCAAGACTGGGTTGAAGGCCGTCAAGCTGGAGATGACGAAGGATCAGGTGCAGGCCTTCGTATCGCGGATGAGCGGCCTCATGATCGTGACTGGCGCACCGGGATCAGGGAAGACGACCGTCGCGTTTCAGCGGATCCGCTTTCTCTTCGATCAGCAGGACCAGCGCGATGACGGAGGTCGGCTGGTGAAGTACGCGCCAGACCTCACACGCGTCTTCTTGGCAAATGAAAATCTGGCTGGTCAGGCAAAAACACTTCTGAGTGAGCAGCTGGAAATCCCTGCATCTGTCGTTGAAGGCGTCAGTGATTTTGTCAGTAACTATGTCGATCAGGTCTGGCTGTATAAGCACAACGCGCGCCCGCGGCAAAAGAAGCTCTCCCAATTGGAGATCGCGGCGAGAAGCGCAATAGTGGGTCTCTCCGATCAGCACGACCTTGTTCGCCTTTGGGAGCTCTACGAGTATCAAGTGGCGGAACGCCTGCAGCATGGCGCAGGTGCGAAATGGTCGACCGTGGCACCAGGTGCAGCGACCCAGCTCGCAACACTGGCATCGGCCCTACGCCGCTCGGCAGACACCGCCAATAAGGGGCGTGATCCGGCCTCGTCCGCTCTTTCCATGGCAGCGGTATTCTCAAAGGTGTCGCAGCCATACGCTGATGCGCGGGATCACATGAACCCAGCCGAGCGTCGGCAGTTTGATGAAGCATTCCAGCAATGGCTGTACTGGGTGTACGACCCGCTGATCGCCATCGCGAGCTACTTCGGAACAAGAGAGTCAGAGGCGGCACACCGGATGCGGCGCGGCACCGGAGGGCGCGTGAACGAAGCTGAGGTTCTCGCCAACGCTCAACGTGAATGGAATGATCGGATCTACGGCCCCGAGGATGTTGCGTGGATCGCCTGGCTACTTCGCTTTGCTCTACCGACAGAGTTGGATCCTCAAGGTCGCTTCAGAGAAATGCCGTCGGCGCTCGGCCCGGCCACGGTTGGCGGTCATCGGTGGACGCACGTCGCCATTGACGAGGCACAGGACCTTACGGTGGCAGAGGCGTCGCTCCTCGGCTCGCTTGTCGACCCCGACGGAGCACTGACCGTTTCCGCAGATTTCCGGCAAATCGTGAGCCCCGTTCAGGGCATGCGTAACGCCGAAGCGCTTCACATCGGGCGCTCCCTGAGAGGCAAAGGTGCTGAACAGATCTATCCATTCGCTCGGAACATGAGGCAGAGCAAACAGATCGGTCGCTTCCTGCAGGGATTCTACGAGGTAGCTTTTCGAGAAAGGCCGACTTTTGACGTGAACAGCTCGCTGGAGGACAAGAAACCCCAGCTCATTGTGGCGCCGTACCAGGACCATGCTCGCCGTATAAAGCAGCTTGTCGCGGTTCTGCGCCGCTCTGACGTGGTGTCGAGTATCGCTCTTCTACAGATCAATGAGGATCAGCAGGCGCTGAACGTTCTGCGCGAGGAACTGGCAGCCATCGATGTTCCTCTTGCCCCGATTTGGGCCGCATCCGGCGACGGTCTGCTGACGTCCTCGGTGGAGCGCATCAAGGGCCTCGAGTTTGATGCATGCATCGTGCTGGGCCTGGAAGGCGTCGAGAGCGCAGCGCTGAATTTCACTTTGAACCGGGCGTATGTCGGGCTTTCCCGACCTGCGCGCCGTTTGGCCCTGATCTGCAGCGAATACCCACCGCTGCTCCGCAAGATGGACAAGTCACTGTTCGATGTAACTCAGTCCTGAAAGAAAGAAGAATAATGTCAGACACAACCAACGTCCAACTCTTTCCGGAACTTGAAAGATACGTAGAGAAGAATGGGCTTCTTGCGAATGCAAAGGGAATTCTTGCAGCGCGTTTGCCGCGTATTCTTGGTCAAGGAAAGACCCGCGCCGAGGGACTTGATCTCCCTCCTGCTGCAATCGAGCGACAGCAAGAACTGCTCGCCTTGTCGCTCCCAGAAGATGCAATCAATGATCCTGGGATTCGACGTGAAATGGAGGCAGCTCAAAGGGCTGTCGACGAGCATGCAGACCATATGCGGCATCCGGAGAACCGAAGGCGCTTCGCCCTGCAGGTACTCCGCCAACTCGAAGGGGTGACTACAGGTAACAAAGACAATCACTTCTTTGCTGACCGTTTTGTATTGGTGCCAGACAAGAGTGGCTTAAGTTGGTCATGGTCGATGACGCCACACTACCCCATGATTTCGAAGATTCCGGCGGATGTTGAATACGTAGTAAGAGCCTACGAAGCTTCTGAACGTATCGTCGAGAAGTGGACGATGCCTGTCGATCGTTTTCTGGATCGGCTTTCACTCGCCTGGGGATTGGCGCGACACTTTAGAGAAGGCGAGAACGTACTGATCGCTGATGTGGCGCGGCTCTTCAAGGTTGCCGTGCAGGATGACCGCTTCTGGAACAGCCCGGCGCGAAGAAACTTCGAGGACGTACCCGAAGCTGTTTTTATCATCAACCTGATAAATTGGCGTCGTAATCGCGACAGCGCATCTGACCCCGACTTTGAACTCGTGCCTGCAACTCTCAATCAAGCGCACGGATCAAAGTCACGTGCCTTTTTCGTTCCCGCAAATACCGAAGGCACCATCGTGCGACCGATGATCTATATCCGGCGCGTGGGAAAATAATGGGGGGTGACAGGATGACCATTGCCATATCGAAGATCGATGCTCGGCGCTTGATCCAAAAGCTTCTGAATGCCCCGATCGCGCCCGGGCGTGACTCCTACTTCATCAATGTTGGCACTGAACCAATTATTGATGCACTCGATCAAAATTATTTTCGTGGCGACCTCGCGGACGGAATTGGCTGCTTTAAGTACCTCGAGGGCGATTATGGAAGCGGAAAAACGCAGTTCATTAACAGTCTCGCTCAGCGAGCCTCCGAAAACGACGTCGTAACTGCCCTCGTGACCGTCGGCGCCGAGTGTCCATTCAATTCGCCCGCTGCCATCTTCCGCGCCATCATGGAGTCGTTCCAGCCGCCGGCTGACGCCGATACCGGAGATGCAAAGGGTATTGAGATCCTGATCGACAGTTGGGTCAGTACGCGAATACGGCAACTTGGCGCTGAGCCAGGTGACGATGTCCCCGAGCTAGTCCAGCGGCAGATTGAGGAGCAACTCGGCGGTCTGTGGAAGGGGGCGCCGGATACGCAGATGGCCTCGGCGTTGACCGCACTGAGCAGGCGTCTCCTGAAAACCAACTGCGGTGCCACAGCAGCGGTAACCGATAGCGAACTGATCTCATGGATCAGGGGCGACAACGTCCGCTCAACGGGGCTGAAGGCGTTAGGCCTCTTCGAACCGGTACGAGATGATAACGCCTTCCGGCGCCTGAAGACGGTCATCGCGTTCCTTCGCACGCGGATGGCTTATCGCGGATTTCTGATCGCGTTCGATGAAGGAACCCGCACGTCTTCTTTTAGACGCGGGTCTGTCAAGCAGAAGCAAGCCATCGAGAACCTCCTCACAATGATCAACCAGAACGCCGAAGGCGAGTTTGGCGGCGTGATGTTCTTGTATGCTGCGACACCCGACTTTCGATCAGAGGTGATCAGTACATATCGAGCGCTCCAGGATCGCATCGGGACGGTCGCATTTTCGCGTGGGAGTCCGCTGGTGCCCCTGATCAACATCGAAGAAGCCAACTCTGAGGATGTAATATTTCAGATTGGTGACCGACTACTCGCGGTCTTTGCCAAAGCATACGATATAGAATGGGATGAGAGTCTGCAGAAATCTAACATGAAGGCTATTGTTGAAGCGCAGAAGGACCGCCTCTTCGAGACGCCGAAGCCGCGTTTCTTTGTTTACCAGTACTGTCGCTTCTTGAACAAACAACGCGAGGCCCAACGCGCGATCAGCAATGAGCAGGCGAGCGACTTTGTAAACGACAACGAACCTCCTCTGGAGGGGGAGGACGCGTGATCAAGCCTGGGGATCAAGTTGAGCACGAGGAATTCGGAATCGGCCAGGTTCTCGCTGTTCTCGGCGAGACGGCTACCGTTGAATTCTTCGGAGAGACGTTCGATGTCGAGATTGGAGAACTGCTGCCTCGTCCGAACGGCAGTAGTCCGGTCATAAATTCGGCGTCAGCACGAGAAGGGACCGACTTGGCCTTCAGGCAATCGTTCGAGGCTATCAATCTCGGCGTGGTACCATCGAACCCTGACCAGCTGGTCAAACTGACTATAGGTGGGGACCGAATCTCGGCCAATGTACGCAGTATACTTGACGATGCACCTCGCAGCGGCGCGTCTCGTATCTTCATGGGTTATTATGGCTCAGGCAAATCCCACCACTTGAGGCTTGTGAGAGCTATCGCGCTGCGTGAGGGATGGGTAACGGCATCGATCGAACTCGACCCTAAAGCTGCCGATCCGGCCAAGCCGTTCTCGGTCTACCAAGAACTTATCACAGGCCTAGAGTTTCCGATGCGCAGCGATGGTAGCCGGAACGAGGACTTCTTCGATCTCATCAAAGAGATTCGTGATAAGTGGATGAATGTGCGGTCGTTGAGGTACTTTAAGGCATCGCCGTGGTTTGCGAACGGCATCGAAGCGTTACAGTTTCTTGCGCATCGCCGCGACGACCCTGAGTATGTCTCGGCAGTAAATTGGCTGGCAGGGCAGGTCAAGCTCATTAGCGCAATACGAAAGGTCACGTGGCGCGAGGGCTATCGAGGGAAGATCCCAACGATGCCGCAGACCAAAGACACCGGACTGATCTATGCGTTTCACCTGGTGGTTCTGCACGAAGTTTTGAAGGCGTTGGGATATCGGGGCTTGGCCTTGATCATCGACGAAGCGGAGCACGTTAGAACCTATTCAATCAATCGATACATCCGGGCAAACAATTTTTTTGATATGCTAGCGCGATGCGCACATCCTCCTCGAAAAGATCTTCAGGATCCGAATTGTGATTACGACCTGACGGGAGTTCCACCATTCTGGCGGGAAGGCCCGCACTTTGCCTTGTTCGTGGGCTTGACGGAGGGTGAAGACACGCAGGACCTGAAAAGAAAGGCCGGCGAGATGAGCGTGCTCATTCACTCGCAGGATGAGGTGGTTCACCTCGCCCCCCCGAGTGCTGCTGACTACGAGGCATGGGCAATCCAGTTCCTGACCGAGGCTTCAAGCCACCTTGGGCCAAAAGTGCACATACTTTCGGATCCACGCTTGTGCGCGCAGATTGCCGCCGTGCTGAGGGAGCGGTTCGAGCAGATACCAGACACCGAGAAGCTGCTTCGGAACTGGACGAAGATGGCCGGTCTTCCGGCCGCGGTGCTGCTGAGCCAGTCAGCGGCCGTAGGGCACAATGAGCTTCTCGCGATTATTGATGACGCGGCCAGGCAAATTTCAGGGGAGGTTATGCCTTGGGATGAGTAACAGCCGAGCCGATCTGAGGCGCATGATGCCAGACGCCTTTCCGATCTTCTTTGCTGGACGGCAGCCATATCCAGGCCAAGCGTCCGTGATGCCCGAGATTGTTCGTGGGCAGAATGTGCTGTTCGCCGCGCCGACAGCTTCTGGTAAGACGGAGGCAGCCGTCGCGCCGCTCTATCAGCGGCATGTGAGCTTCCGACGCGGGGCTTTGTCTACAATCTACGTGGCGCCGACCAAAGCACTCGTAAATGACCTTTACGAGCGTCTTGTCACCTACTTGGGCATCAAGCACCCCGGGACGATCGCTCGCTACACTGGTGACCGCCATGAGTTTTCACGCGCAGAAGGGGCCTTCTGCGTCGTCGTGACCCCGGAGGCTCTCGACTCCTTGCAGCTTAGGCACCCGGAGCTTCTGCTTTCGGTGCGATCAGTGGTTGTGGACGAAATTCACCTGCTCCATGGCCAGGCGCGCGGCCAGCAGCTGCGGCACGTGATCTCTCGTATCCGGAGTGCGGCCAAGCCGCCACGGTCTCCACGGGACAACTTCCAGATCGTTGGAATGACCGCGACGCTGGACGACATGCCGGCAGTTGCAGCGCTCTGGCTCGGAGAAGACGCAAAGGTGTTGTCTCATGGTTCGCCGCGCCAAATCGACCTTGAGCTCGTCGATGTCGTCGCAGAGGAGCCCTGCCAAGCAGACCGAGCTAAGGCCCGACAGCTCGCTCGATGGCTAGAGAGGGCGGGCGCTGAGAAAGTGCTCGTCTTTACCAATTCCCGTAATGGTGCGCATGCCATGGCGGCGCATCTTCACGAGGAGCTCTCAGGCACCCGGTGGCCGGTTCATCTCCATTTCGGTGCCTTGCCTGCCGGACAGCGCGAGCATGTAGAGGAGCGGATGCGAAGCGATCGATTTGGCGTCTGTGTGGCCACATCGACGTTGGAGATCGGGATAGACATCGGAAACATTGATATCGTCGTACTCGCCGAGATCCCGCGAAGCGTTAATGGCTTTCTGCAGCGGATAGGTCGAGGAAACCGTCGAACTGGGACTTGCAGGGTGGTCGGGTTCCGCAGCTCAGACGACGACGAACAGCTCATGCAGGCGTTGCTGGACTGTGGTCGCCGTGGAGACCTTGACGACGTGTATGAGTATGATCGCCCATCAGTTCGGTTTCAGCAAGTGCTTAGCCTTGCTTGGCGCGCAACTCGTGAGGACCGCTCCCTAACAGAGAAGCATTTGGCTGCCGAAGCCGGAACAGACGATCACCTTTCGGTTGTGCATGACATGCTGAAAACAGGTTGCCTTGTAAATGTTCGCGGGGCGCTTGTACCATCTGATCGGCTTATGGATGAGGGAGATGCGGGTCGGATACATACAGTTATCGTCGGCGGTGTCAGCAGCTCTGTCGTCGATATTCGTACTGGCGACACAGCATTCCGTGACGCAGACGCAGCGACCACAGGTGGCGCCCTGTTCCACGCCGGTGCAATGCGACGGCTGCTGGTGGGAGGCGATGGAGCGGCTTACCTCGGAGATAACGCTCAACAATCTCACCCGCTCGCGAAGGTCAGGGCTACTGGGCCTGCCCTGCCAACAAGCCGTAGCGTCATATGGGCGTTGGCGCGTCTCAATGGGTATGATCCAGCTCGTTGGCAGTTGAACGGCGAAACTCTTCTGACTTGGGGTGGGCAGAGACTGAATGCTTTACTGGCTGCAATTTTTCACAGGTCAGTTCCTGACCGTCATTTCTCTCCAAGCCCGACTGCCGTTTCTGGAGACGTCGTCGCGATCGATGTGTCGATTGAGTCAATCCGGGACTTGGCCAAGGGTATCGAGGCGGCAAACGATCTCCCGCTTTCCGTCGCTTCGAAGTTCGTCGGCCCAAGTCGTTTTATTGGGGAGCTGTCAGACGCGCTTGTGGCAGAGGAGAAACGACGTGCGGTACCATGGACGCTGCTTCATCGCTGGCTCGATCAAGTGGACGGCATCGACGTCGGGGGCTCGATACCAGCGGCTGCTCGGATATCCGAGTAGACCGCATCCAAAGCGCATTGAGGTGCAGCCGGCGGGTCACGAGGAGAAGGTTCGATCCCGGTTCCTCTCCCACCGCCATTATCTTGTAGCGAACCCGAGATGAGGCTCCCGTTGGGGGTCTTTTTCTTTTTGTTTCAAACGCGCTTAGCCGAGACGCCCGAACCTCGGAGACTGGCGCCGGGTCCAATTTCCG
>JBKBPL010000068.1:0-11018 GCA_046293075.1 Hyphomicrobiaceae bacterium
CCAAGCACGGTCATGCCGCTGCCGTTGGACTGGTTCTGCGACGTCGACTGGCTGGCGAAGGCCTCGAGCTCATAAAGGAAGCCCGCCGTGATCTCGGGCGAGATCTTGGCCGTGCCGAGCATCCGCCAGCGCGAGTTCGACTGGGTCGGGCCGGAGACGTACATGTCGCTCTGGATACCGTCGTCCCAGAACATCAACTGCTGCGAGACCTGGCCCGAGATGGTGAGCGAGACCTTGCGGGTCCCCTTGCGTGCCGTCGTCGCCTCGAGCTCGGCAACCCGCTCCTCGAGGTCGGCGCAGCAGTCGCCCCCGAGATCGGCTGCCGTGGCCGGGCTGATACCATAAAGGCCAGCGGCGGCGAGGATCGCCAGCGCGCTAGCCGATTTCAACAGTCCCCCATACATATGACACCACTCCATTTCGCTAACGCTACTCCACGCCACCATCGACTGGAGACCGCCGCTGGCCGATCAAGCCTTTCGACTGCCACTGATACGGCCATCGACCCCTTGCCGGTGCGTAAGGATTAACGCAGCCCCCGCTGAGCGGTAAACAGCTAATGCCCGATTTCGAGCCGTTTCACTGCGGTCAGTGGCGAATCAGGCACATACACGTAAAGCGTGCACAATATTACTTGCTGCAAGTTGACGCATTCTCATTCAACAGCAGGATCTTAGCGTAACGCGCTCAGACCGGCACGCGCGCATCGGCCTGCCGGAAAAATCTTGAGACACGAGGCTTTCCTCGCCGATGCTGTGCAACCCGCGGGGACACCTCTTGCCGTTTGGGCCCATAAGCCGCGCGCGGGCCGTTCCGCGAGCCAATAACTGGAGCGAGGATAAAAGCAGGCAAGATTGTCCGCCCCCTGCAAAAAGCGAGAAGACCGCCTCAATTAAGGACTTCTCTGGGCCCCAAGCCGCTTTGGATCATCAAAGCCATACCGCTCCATGGCTATGCCCTCAGGACGAAACTCAAACTGAAATTCGCGCTTTCAAAATTCCCGCGAGGTTCCCCTGGTGCGCCGAAGACACGCTAACGTTGCCCGAACGACACGATCATCAGAACAATTACTGATTGCTTACTGACAGATTGCAATCTCTAGTAGTGAGTGTGGCGCTCGCCGGCCCGGATTGCCCCCGGCCTCGTCCCACCTCGACCATCATGCCAGCCCGGCAACGGGCCGCCTTGACGATGCCCGCCTCGCTCGTGCACGTCCCCGTGAAAGCAAGACGGACGCGGGGAGGAAAACGTGGAGACGTTCGACTACGTCATTGTCGGCGCCGGCTCGGCCGGCTCGGTACTGGCCAACCGGCTGAGCGAAGACCCGGGCTGCCGGGTCGTGGTGCTCGAGGCCGGCCCCTCGGACTGGCACCCCTACATCCACATCCCCGCGGGCTTCATCAAGACCTTCTACGACAAGCGGGTGAACTGGCTCTACGACATGGAGCCGAGCGCGTGGACCGGCGGACGGCGGATCCTGGCGCCGCGCGGCAAGACGCTCGGCGGCTCGAGCTCGATCAACGGCCACGTCTACAACCGCGGCCAGCGCGGCGATTTCGACACCTGGGCCCAGTTCGGCAACCGTGGCTGGGGCTATGCCGACGTGCTCCCCTACTTCAAGCGCCTCGAGCGCCGTATCGGTGAGGGCGAGGAGACGTACCGCGGCCGCGATGGCGCACTCACTGTCACCGACATCGACTGGCACCATCCGCTGTGTGAAGCCTTCATCGAAGGCTGCGTCGAGGCCGGCATTCCGCGCAATCCCGATTACAACGGCCGCATCCAGGAAGGCGTCGCCTACGCCCAGCGCACGATCTACAAGGGGCGCCGCATGAGCGCCGCGCGCGCCTTCCTCCACCCGGCCATGAAGCGGCCGAACCTCGATGTGCGCACGGGCGTGCACGTCACCGGCATCCAACTCGACGGCCGCCGCGCCACCGGCCTCACCTACCGCAAGGGCGGCCGCAACGGCCCCGAATGCACGATCAAAGCCGCGCGCGAGGTCATTCTCTGCGGCGGCTCCTACAATTCGCCGCAGCTCCTGCAGATTTCGGGGATCGGTCCACCGGATCTCCTCGGCAGCCTGGGCATCCAGGTGCGCCACGCGCTGCCCGGCGTCGGCGAAAACCTCAAGGACCACTACGCGCCGCGCTTCGCCGCACGCGTGAAGAACATCGAGACGATCAACGAGCGCACGCGCGGCCTCAAGCTCATGACCGAGGTGGCCCGTTGGGCCTTCCAGCGCAAGGGTATCCTGGCGCTGAGCCCGACGCTCGTCTACGCCTTCTGGCACTCGGGCGAGACGGCCGAGCGCTCGGACATTCAGCTCACGTTCACGCCAGCGAGCTACATGGAGGGCGTGCAGGGCCAGCTCGAGCGCGAGCCGGGCATGACGGTCGCCTCCTGGCAGCAGCGCCCGGAGAGCCGTGGCACGGTCCGCATCCGCTCAACCGATGCCTTCGAGGCGCCGGTGATCAATCCGAACTACCTCGCCGAGGAAATCGATCGCCGAGTGCTGCTCGGCGCTATGAAGCTTGCGCGCCGCCTGCTGCACAGCCGCCCGCTCGCGCCCTACTTCGAGCGCGAGGATTTTCCGGGACCGGACGTCCAGAGCGACGACGAACTGCTCGGCGCGGCCAAGCAGCGCGGCACGACGACGTTCCATCCCGCCGGCACCTGCCGCATGGGGCCGGCCAGCGACCCGCTCGCGGTGGTGGACGACCAGCTCCGCGTTCACGGCCTCAAGGGCTTGCGCGTGGTCGATGCTTCGATCATGCCGACCATGCTCTCGGCAAACCTCAACGCGGCGACCATGATGATCGCCGACAAGGCCTCGGACCTCATTCGCGGCAAGGCGGCACCCGAGCCGATCGTGGTCGCGTAGCTCAGGCTGCAGGTGGTGCTGGGGGCGGGCCCGTTCAGGTGTCCGCAGCCGGCGCACGCCGCATGAGCTCGCCGAGAAAATCACGGACCCGCACCGGCGGCGCCTCGATGAACGGCAGCGGCCGGGTGACTTCGACGGCAGCCGCGCCAATGCGCGCCGTCAGCGCGCCATTGAACACGCCTTCGCCGAGACGCCGGGAGACGCGCCGCAGCAGATCCTGCCCCAGGAACTGCCCGAAGAGATCATCGGTCAGCGCGATGCTTCCTGTGGCGACGATATGCGTGAGCACCATGCGGGCGAGGCGCGCCGTTCCAACAAAGCCCGGGCGGCCACCATAGAGCCCCGCGAGAGTGCGCAACAGCCGAAGGTTCTCGATCAGCACATAGGCGACCGAGAAAAACGCCGCCGGGCTGATCGCCGTGACCACCGCCACGCGCTTCGCGGCCCGCGCGACAAGCCGGCGCGCCTCGCCGTCGATCACCAGCAAGAGGTCGCGATCGGCAAGCCGCATGAGGTCGCCGGGATCACGCACATCGCGCGCGTGCTCATCGAGGCGTGCGAGATGCCAGCGCAATTCTGCGCGGCCTGCGAGCAGGCGCCGGATGGCCGCGATGGTCTCCCGCTCGTCGGCGACATTGCGCTCGCGGAGCGCCTTCTCGGCAGCAGCCTTGATCGTGCCGAGGCGCCTGAGGCGCACGAAGCCGATGATCTCGCGCAAGACCAGCATGAGCAGCGCAACGACGATCACGACCGCCAGGCCGAACGAGAGCCAGCCGACCCAGTCCTCGCGCGCGACGGCGACCGACACGAAGCGGGCGAACCAGACGCCAAAGGCAATGCTGGCGAGCGCCGTCATGGCCGAGAGCAGCCATGCGCCCCAGCGGATGCCGCGGCCGATGTCGTCGAAGGTTGGAAGCTGCAGGCCGGCGGGCGTCCCGGGCTGGAGGGGCGCGCCCTCGTCCACGCCCGGCCGGGCTGCCGCCGGCCCGATGATCTCGGCCTCGGAAGGCGAGAACGCGCGCGGGCGACGGGGATCGGCGTTCCCGCTCATCTCAGTTGGTCTCCGATCAGAAATTCGAGCGCCCGGTCGAGGCGCACGTGCGGCCATGGGGCAGCAAGGCCTGACGGCACCTCCGTGATGATCCGCGGGGGCGCAAACCGCACGATGTGGACGTCGTGCTCGAATGTGCCACTGGCCGTCTCACCCGTCACCAAGTCGGGCGTTGGCAGATCGCCGGGGAAGATTGCCGCCGTGCGCCGGCCGTCAAAGGTCTCACCAGCGATCTTCTCGCCGGAAAGCGGCGTGCCGATGATGCAGGGAAGGCGCTGGCCTTCACGCGTGACCTCGCCCTCCTTGGTCGCGCGCAGCGCCGCGATGGCGAAAGCCTTGATCTCGGCGCCGGCACTGGCCGCCCGCGCCTCGGCGCGCGCGGTGAGCGCGCCCAGAATGGCTTCCAAGCGATCATGGTTGGCGCTGTGCAAATGGTCGGCCTTGGTAGCGGCAAAGGCGATGCGGTCGATGCGCGGGGAAAAGAGCTGGCCGAGCCAACTCGCGCGACCGGGGCGGAATGCGGCGAGCACAGAGGTCAGCGTCGCCTCGAGATCCGCAACGCCTGCTGGGCCGCTGTTGAGTGCGGAAAGCACATCGACGAGCACGATCTGACGATCGAGGCGGCTGAAGTGATCGCGAAAGAACGGTTTGACGACATGCGCCTTGTAGGACTCAAAGCGCCGCTCGAGCAGCTGCGCGAGGCCGCCGCGCGCACCTTGCTCGCCGTCAAGCGGCAGGGGAAAGAAGGTCAACAGCGGCGAGCCCTCGAGATCTCCGGGCAGCAGAAAACGCCCGGGCCCCGCGATCGAGAGCGTCGGCTCGGCAGCGCGCGCGGCCATGAGATAGTCGGTGAAAAGACGCGCGCCGCGAATGGCAACCTGCTCGTCCTGTGGCGCAGGGCGATCGAGCGCGCGCACGAAGTCAAGGAAGGGAGCGGCAGCCGCCGCGCGGTTCGGCGCGCCGGCAAGTTCCAGCGCCTCGGCCGACCACGCGGCATAGGTCTGCGTCATCATCGGCAGGTCGATCAGCCACTCGCCGGGATAGTCGACAATATCGAGGTGGAGGCGGTTCGGCAGCAGCACGCGTCGCATCGCGCTTGCCGACGCATACTCGATGGTCACGCGGAGCTGGCTGATCCGGCGCGTGCTCTCCGGCCATTGAGGCGGATCCCGCGAGAGCGCGGCGAGGTGATCCTCGTAGGCGAAGCGCGGCACGCGGTCATCGGGCTGCGGCTCGAGATAGGCGCGAACCAGCCGCCGCTCGCTCGCCACCGAGAAGAACGGCAGGCGCCCGCCGAGCGTGAGGTTGCGCACGAGCGCGGCGATGAAAACCGTCTTGCCCGAGCGCGCAAGACCGGTCACGCCGAGGCGCACTGTCGGCGTCACGAGGTCGGTCAGATAGCCCGATGCTTCGCGGAGCGCCGCGCCGGTCGCCTGGGTGACGGTGGAAAGGGGCAAAGGATGTCCTTGTTCTGCTGCCGCGGGGCCGCGCGCGCGGAGAATAGATCGGGGCGCGCGACCAAAGGTCAAGGGCGCCGATCGCGTGTGGCTCGTGTCCCGATCGCGAAGTTCGTCACCATCTGCAGCGGGCTCTCGAACGAACTTCGCGATCGAAAGGACACGAGCAAGCCTATGTCTCTAGTGTGGTTCAGATTCCGAAGTCCGCCACCGCTTCGCGGTAGGTGTCGGCGGCGGACTTCGGAATCACCACACTAGAGTTGCACAGGCGTCCGTCAGCCGGCCTTATCAACGCCGGGCACCTTCGCGCGCAGGCGTGCCGCAACGTCCGCTGGCAGCCCGCGCTCGACCAGCTCATCAAGCACCTCATGCTGATGCGCCCCAATGCGCGGGCCGGCATGGCGGATGCGGCCTGGTGTTCTCAGCATGCGCGGGAAGACGTTTTGCATCCTGAGCGGCCCGAGATCCGGATCCTCGACCGTCGTGATGCTTTCCCGCGCGAGATACTGGGGATCCTCGCAGATCTGGGCGATGTCGTAGACCGGGCCGATGGCGGCCTCGGCCGCCTCGAAGGCCTCGAGCACCTCCTTGAGCGTGTGCCGCGCGATCCAGCCCCCGACGATGGCATCAACCTCCTCGACGTGGCGAACGCGGTCGGCATTGGTGCGAAAGCGCGGATCGTCCGCGGTGCCAATGCCGCCGGTCAGTTCGAGGACACGGCGGGTAATGCTCGGCGCGGCCGCCGAGAGCGCAACCCAGCGCCCGTCCCGGGTGACGTACGCGTTGCGCGGCGCGTTGTTGGCGGAGCGATTGCCCGACCGGCCCTGGATGATCCCCAGCTGATCGTACGTGGAGGTCTGGCCACCGAGCAACGAGAACAGTGGCTCATAGAGCGAGAGGTCGATGACCTGGCCCTTGCCGCTTCCCTGCACATCGCGTTCGTAGATCGCAAACATGACCGCAAAGGCGCCGTGATAGGCCGCAACGCCGTCGGCGAGACCGAACGGCGGCAGCGTCGGCGGGCCATTCGCCTCGCCCGTGATGTGGGCAAAGCCCGAGAATGCCTCGGCGATCGTCCCGAAGCCCGCGCGATGGCGGTAGGGCCCTGTCTGGCCAAAGCCGGTCACGCGCAGCATGACGAGCCGCGGGTTCAGCTCGGAGAGGACATCTGAGCCGAGGCCCCAGCGCTCAAGGGTGCCCGTTCGGAAGTTCTCGATCAGCACATCCGCGTCCTTGACCAGTGCGAGGAACGCGGCCTTGCCGTCATCGTCATGCAGGTCGAGCACGATGCAGCGCTTGTTGCGCCCCGTGACCTTGAACCAGAGGCCGTGTCCATCTTTGGCCTGGCCCATCTTGCGCAGCGCATCGCCGTCGGGATGCTCGATCTTGATGACGTCGGCACCGAAGTCGGCAAGCACCATCGCCGTCAGCGGACCAGCGAACACGGTCGCGCAATCGATCACCTTGAGGCCGGCAAGTGGGCCGTCACGCTCCGTGTCATGTTTCATGTTCGCGCACCTTTCCTTCCTGCGAGCAGCTTCACCTTGCGCTCGCGCATGAACGTGTAGAGCCCTGCTGCGACGACGACCACCATGCCGAGAATGGCGGGCATATCGGGCCATTCACCCCAGATGAGGATGCCGGCAAGGATCGCCCAGACAATGACCGAGTAGCGGAATGGCGCGACCACCGCCACCTCGCCATAACGCATGGCGTGCACCATGAAATAGTAGCCGCCGAGCAGGAAGACCGCCGAGCCGGCCAGCAGCAGCAGGCTTTGCGGCGCCGGCATGATCCACGTCTCAGCGAGCGCGAAGCTCGCCGCAGCGGTGGTCACGGTGAAGGCAGAGATGGTGACGAGCAGGATCGCCGGGACGTGATGCCCAATGCGCCGGGTAGAGAGATCGCGCAACACAGCGAAAACGACCGCCGCGAGCGCAAGCAGCGACCACTCGTTGAACGCTTCGCTCCCCGGGCGGATGACGATCATGACACCGACGAAGCCCACAAAGGCCGCGAGCCAGCGCCGCCAGCCGACCGGTTCGGCCAGAAAGAGTGCCGCGCCGGCGGTGATGGCCAGCGGGATGAACTGCAGAATTGCCGTCGTGGTCGCAATCGGCATATGGAAGAGCGCGAACAGGAAGAAGAAGGTTGAGCCGATCTCGCCGATGTTGCGCAGTGTCAGAATGCGCCCTTGGCCGCGCAAGGGCGCGAAGTTCAACGCGCCGACCGCCAGACATACCGAGAGCGAGGCCGCAATCGCCATCACGCCACGCAGGAAGATCGCCTGCCCGCCGGGAAGACCGGCCGCCGCGAGCTTGATCAGCGCGTCGTTGAACGTGAAGCTCGCCTGGCCGGCGAGCATGGCGACGATCGCCCGTACGTTGGATGTGGCCGCATCGCCGGGCGTGCTCATGGTCGTCCCTGCACCCGGCCGAGGCGTGCCTGCATCAAACGGCGCTCATGGGCGAACATCGCGAGACCGGCGGCGACCACGATGAGGATGCCCACGACGGCGAGAAGGTTCGGGAGCTCGCCCCAGACCACGATGCCGACGAGCAGCGCCCACAGCATGGTGCCGTACCGGAAGGGCGCCACGGCCGAGACCTCGCCGAGGCGCATGGCCTGCACCATGCAGTAGAACCCACCGGCCACGAACACCCCGCTTGCGACGACGAGCAGCGCCGCCTCGCCCGACGGCCAGGACCACGACGCGAACGGCAGCAGGGCAAAGCCACCGACGGCGACCCCGGCCGCCGACACGGTCCCGATGAGCAGGGTCGGCACGCTGCGGTCGATGCGCGTCGTCGCAAGGTCGCGCAGGGACATGCAGAGCATGGCCGCCACCGCCAGCAGCGACCACCACGTGAATCCCCTCGTTCCCGGCTGCAGCACCAGCAGCACGCCGATGAGTCCGACCGCGCCGGCGGTCCAGCGCCGCCAGCCGACACGCTCGGCAAAGAGCCACGCCGCCACCACCGTCGTGACGAGCGGAATGAACTGCAGGATCGCGGCGGCATTGGCGAAGGGCATCCGCAGAATGGCCGCGATGAAGAGCAGGGCCGCACCCGTCTCGCCAAGCACGCGGAGGCCGACGGCGGGCCTCAGAACCGCGGGATGCCAGCGGAGCACCGACTGGGTCCATGCCGCAAAGCCGAGCAGGGCGCAGCCAACGATGCTGCGCCCGGCAATGATCTGCCCGAGCGGCAGCTGCGATGAAGCTAGCCTCAGGCAGGCATCCGAGCAGATGAGCAGCAGGCCGGCGCCCATCACCGCGACAATCGCCAACAGGTTGTTGCGCGGCGCCGCGGACGTGAGCGCGCGCGCATCGGCTGGCGCACGGACGCTCTCCTGCGACGACCCGCTCCCCACGTCAGCTCCTCCCACATCGGCGCTCGGGCCGACCCCTCGTGCTTCCGGATCGCGCATCCGTCCGGATCTTCATGCCGCTGCGGCCGTCAGGATGGTCACGCGCCGAGCCGACGTCGCTTCTGCTCCCGGTAGAAGGTGTAAAGGCCAGCCAGCGTGACGATCGCGATCCCAAGAAGGGTCAGCGCATCGGGGAAGTGCCCGAAGACGACGACACTCGAGAGGATCGAGAACAGGATGATCGTATAGCGGAAGGGCACGACCGCCGACACCTCGCCTGTGCGCATGGCTATGATGATGCCAAGCTGGCCGAGCAGACTGAATATCGCGGCACCGAAGAGCTTCAGCATCAGCCCTTGGTCGGGCCATTGCCAGTTCGAGAAGGGCGCTACGGCGAGGGCGGCGACCGTCACCGCACCGGCCGAGAGGGTCATGATGAGGATGGCCGGCACGCGGCGATTGATCCTGCGGGTCGACAGGTCGCGAAGCGTCGTGAACAGCACGGCGCCGATGCCGGCGAGCGCCCACCAACTGAAGGTGGCGCCGCCCGGCCGGATGATGATCAGCACGCCGAGCAGGCCCACGGCGGTCGCCGTCCAGCGCCGCCAGCCGACGCGCTCGCAAAGGAAGATCGCGGACGCGGCCGTCATCATCATCGGACTGAGCTGCGTGATCGCCGTGAGGTCCGCGTAAGGCAAGCGAGCGAGCGCACTCTGAAAGAACCACCCGCCGCCGACATCGCCGACGACGCGCCCGGCCATGGCGCGCTCGACGACGTGACGCAGCTCGCGCAGCGCCCCGAGAAGGAATGCGACACCAAGCGAAACCAGGAAGACGATCGCACCGCGCATGAAGAGGAGCTGGCTGGTCGGCAGGCGCGCTGACGACAGCTTCATGAGCGTGTCGCCGACCGCAAAGGAGGCCATGGCGAGCGATATCGCCGCGATCGCCCTGAGGTTGGCCGCTGCTACCGTTCCCCCGCCCTGCTCCGCCACCTGGCGCGGACCGCCCCCCTTGGGCTCGTTCACCCCCTCGGCCTCCCCGAGCCGTCAGTCCCCCTCTCCTCGTAAGGGCTGGCAGCGGAACTTCCAATGTTTGTGGGGCTGCAATTCCGCCCTACACGAACGCGTTCAGCCTCCGGTCACGCTCATGTGGCGCTGGACGGCCGGGCGCTTGCTGCGCCGGTCGATCACGAAATCGTGACCTTTCGGCTTGCGCGCGATGGCTTCATCAATCGCGGCGTGAAGGAGGGTGTCGTCCTGAGAGGCCCTGAGGGGCGCCCTGAGATCCGCGGCGTCCTCCTGGCCGAGGCACATGTACAGCGTCCCCGTGCACGTCAGACGGACCCGGTTACAGCTCTCGCAGAAGTTGTGGGTCATGGGCGTTATGAACCCGAGCCGTCCGCCGGTCTCCTGGACCTCGACATAACGGGCCGGGCCGCCCGTGCGATAGGGAATGTCGCGTAGCGTGAATGCGTCCATCAGGCGCGCGCGGACGATCGAGAGTGGCAGGTATTGATCGGTGCGGTCGCCGTCGATGTCGCCAAGCGGCATGGTCTCGATGAGCGTCAGGTCGGCACCGCGGCCGTGGGCAAAGCGGACCAGATCGGCGATCTCATGCTCGTTGACGCCCTTGAGCGCCACGGCATTGATCTTGACCTTGAGCCCGGCCTTCTCGGCCGCCTCGATACCCTTCATGACATCGGCAAAATCACCCCAGCGTGTGATCTCGCGGAAGGTGTCAGGATCAAGCGTATCGAGCGAGATATTGACCCGCCGGACGCCGCAGTCTGCGAGCCCCTGAGCGTACTTCGGAAGCTGGCTGCCGTTGGTGGTCAGCGTGAGTTCCTCGAGCGCGCCCGACTTCAGATGGCGGGACAGCGCGTCGAAGAGCCACAGAATGTTCTTGCGCACGAGCGGCTCCCCACCCGTGATCCGGAGCTTGCGCACCCCCCGCTCGACGAAGGCCGAGCACAGCCGGTCCAGCTCCTCGAGCGTCAGCAGGTCCCGCTTTGGCAGGAACGTCATGTGTTCGGACATACAGTAAACGCACCGAAAGTCGCACCGGTCCGTCACGGACACACGCAAGTAACTGACATGCCGACCGAACGGGTCGATCAAGTCGCCGCTCTCGGCACGATGAACTTGGTTATTGACCATTGGCGTTCCTGAACCTGCCCTGAGCAAATCTTATGTTTTTGGGCCCCCGCAGCCCGGGGGCGGGGCCCATTGTGCCTGATTGAATAGCACAGGCAGGG
>JBKBPL010000069.1:0-10340 GCA_046293075.1 Hyphomicrobiaceae bacterium
AAGAGGTGCAACCAAAGTTCCCCACTCCCCGCGTGCGGGGAGTGGGCTAGGGTGAGGGGCGGCGGCATACGCTGAGGTTTGCGATTGTGCCGCCCCTCATCCCGGCCTTCTCCCCGTGAACGACGGGGAGAAGGGGAAGTGCGCAACCAAAGTTCCCCTCTCCCCGCGTGCGGGGAGAGGGTCAGGGTGAGGGGCTGCGGCACACGCTGAGGTTTGCGATTGTGCCGCCCCTCATCCCGGCCTTCTCCTCGTGAAGGACGGGGAGAAGGGGAAGAAAGACGTCCCCGATTGGGCGTTCGACGACAGAAGAAGGCCTAGCGCTGCGGCGCGCTCGCTGTTGGGAAGTAGCGCGAGCGTTCCTGCTCGTGCGCGACCTCGGCCTGGATGGCCGCACGGATGATCGCGTCCGGATCCGCCTCTGCGGCGGGTGCGACGGCAGGCGGCGCCGACGCAGGCGCCGGTGCGCGGTTCGATGCCGTGCGTACAGGCGGAAGCTCCTTGCGCGCGACGGCCGGCTGCGGCGATGGTGTGGCCGCGGCGACCTTGGCCGGCTCGGCGACAGGCGCCGGACGTGCTGCGACTGTCATGGGCCGGGCGGCAGGCGGCAAGGGCAGGTCATCGCCCGCAGCAACCCGCGTCGCCTCCTCCTTCTTGCCCTGAAGCTGCAGGACCAGCGCCAGGTTCTGGCGCACGCGCGGATCGGCGCCGGAAGTCGCGGTGGCCTGCCTGAGCATGGGCTCGGCCTGCGCCGCCTGGCCGTCCATGGTGTAGGCGAGCGCGAGATTGTTGATGATGCTCGGCTGGGCTGGGGCGAGCGCGCGGGCGCGCTCGAGGAACGGGATGGCCGCCTTGTACTCGCCCTGCTGGGCAAGCGCGACACCACGCGCGGACAGAACCCGCCAGTCCGGCTTAGCAGGATCGTCAGCCCGCTCGAGAAGTTGCTGCGCCATCGGGGCGTGCCCCTGATCGAGGGCGAGGCGCCCGAACTCGGAGAGATATTCGCGATCCTGCGCATTGTAGAGGTAGGAGGACTGGAGCACGGCCAGCGCCTCCGGCTTGCGGTCGAGCGCCTTCAGGCTGCGGGCGTAGTTGAGTGCCGCCTTGCCGTTGCGCGGCTGGCTTGCGTGCTGCTTGCCCCAGTGTTCGGCCGCCTTCTCGGCCTCCGAGCGTGGCATCTCGGCGACTCGCGAGGCGCTGACGTCGGGCACCTCGGGCGCGCTCATCAAGAGCCCGCTCGACTGCGAGCAGGCCCCGAGCGAGAGCGCCAAAACCGCAACCGCCGCCACGCGTGCGCCAGACGCATACGTCCGCAACGAGACCCCGTTCGCCATCGAATTTCATGCTCCCTGCCCAAGCCCGCGCTTCGACCCAGCCGCGGACCTGCCCTGCCGCGATATTTCGGCACAGCCGTCAACAAACGCTTAATGGTTGCAGGAAGCAGTGCGGTACACGGGCCGACAGCACACGGCCGCCATCGACACAAATGGCGGCAGATCAAGGGATTAAATGCGCCAGCCGGAATGGATGGCGGCGATCCCGCCGGTCAGGTTGCGCACGCCGACCTTGGCGAAGCCCGCCCGCTGGATCAGCTCGGCGAAAGCCTGCTGATTCGGAAAGTTGCGGATGCTCTCAACAAGGTAGCGGTAAGGCTCGGCGGCCCCTGCCGCGAGCGCGCCGAGGCGCGGGATGACCTCGAAGGAATGGAAATCGTAAAGCTTGTCGAGGATCGGCACATCGACGTGCGAGAACTCGAGACACAGGAAGTGGCCGCCGGGCTTCAGCACCCGGTAGGCCTCGGCCAGCGCCCGATCGATACGGGTGACGTTCCTGATCCCGAACGCGATCGTGTAGGCATCAAATGAGCGGTCGGCGAAGGGCAGCGCCTCGGCATTGCCGAGCACGGTGGCGATGCGCTCGGCATGCCCGGCTTCCACGATCTTGCGCCGGCCGACCGCCAGCATCTCGGGGCTGATGTCGCACACGACGACGCTCACGCCCACGCCGCCAGCGGCGACGGCCCTGAGCGCGATGTCCGCGGTGCCGCCTGCCACATCGATCAGCCGGAAGGGGGTCGCGCGCCTCGGCGGATTGAGCCGGACGATCAGGTCATCCTTCCACAGCCGGTGCAAGCCTGCGGACATGAGGTCGTTCATGAGGTCGTAGCGCTCGGCGACGCCACTGAACACCTCATTGACGAGCCCCTGCCGCTCCGCCTCCGCAACCTCGCGGAAGCCGAAGGTGGTGGTGCCTGGGGCACGGCTCGTATTGGCAGGAGCGCCGGTCATGGCCGGCACACTAGCGTCCTGGCGCAGGCCGCGATAGCCGCTAAACCGCCGCGGCCCGGCGCCGACCTCAGGATTCGCGCGGGCCCTGCATGAGCCGCAGCGCACTCTCAATCCGCCGCCAGTCCGAGGCGCCTGCCGTGTCTCCGGCCTGCTCGCACGCCTTGGCCCTCTTGCTGGCCTCGACCATGGCCTTGGGGCCATGCGCTTCCAGGAGCATTCGGGCCTGGGTTTGGATCTCCGTTGCCTGCATCTTGGTGTCTCCTTGAGCTCCTCTCGCTGCGCCCTCCCAGCGAGATAAAATGCCCGGCGATGGCCGTTCGTTCCACCCGCTCCCTGCGACATCCTCGCCGAGATGTGTCCGCTCGGCTAGAAGAGGCCGGTCCCGCCTCGCCAAAGGAGTTCTCCGCATGAAGCTCACGGTGGCCCAGGGCATGGTCGACGCCGCCATTGCCCATGCCCGCAGCCGGAAGATGAACCCGCTTGCCGTAGTCGTACTCGATGCGCGGGGTGCGCTGAAGCTTGCCGTTGCCGAGGACGGCACGAGCCTGAAGCGCGCCGAGATCGCCACCGGCAAGGCGCACGGGGCGCTCGCCATGGGTCTCGGCTCGCGCACACTGTACACGCGCGTTCAGAAGCAGCCTTATTTCATGGCCGCCGTGACGCATGCGGTCGGCGGCTTGCTGGTACCGGTGCCCGGTGGCGTCCTCGTGCGCACGAAAGAGGGCGAGCTCATCGGCGCCATCGGCATTTCTGGCGACAGCTCCGACAATGACGAGGAAGCAGCCCTCGCAGGCATCGCCGCCGCGGGCCTCGTCGGCGATCCCGGAAGCTGAGCACACATGCCCGAGCTGCCCGAAGTGGAGACGATCCGGCGTGGCCTCGAGCCCGTGCTCGTTGGCGCGCGCATTACGCGTGTCGAGCAGCGCCGCGCCGATCTGCGCTTTCCCTTTCCAGACAACTTCGGCCCGCGGCTCACCGATCGCACCGTCGTCTCGCTTGCGCGGCGCGCCAAGTATCTCCTCGCGCACCTCGACGACGGGGCCGTACTCATCATCCACCTCGGCATGAGCGGCCGCATCAGCATCACGGGTGAAGGCCAGCTCGGCGCGTTTACGCACAACCAGCGCAACCGCGGCGACCACGATCATGTCGTGCTGCGTCTCGCGAGCGGCACCGAGATCGTCTACAACGACCCGCGCCGCTTTGGGCTAATGGATCTCGCGACGGCGGCGGCGCTCGACACACACCCGCTGCTCGCCGGCCTCGGCGTCGAGCCGCTCGGGCCGGACCTCACGCCCGAGTACATCGCACGCCACGCCGCCGGCCGGCGCAGCGACCTGAAAAGCTTCCTTCTCGACCAGCGGATCATCGCCGGCCTCGGCAATATCTATGTCTGCGAGGCGCTCTTCCGCGCACACCTCAAGCCCACGCGCGCCGCATCCTGCCTTGCCACCGCGAGCGGCAGGCCAAACGCGCGCGTTGTGGCCCTCATCCCGCATATCAGGGCCGTGCTCGAGGACGCCATCGCGGCCGGCGGCTCCACGCTCAAGGATTATGCCCAGGCGGACGGCTCGCTCGGCTATTTTCAGCACAGCTTCCATGTTTACGGGCGCGAAGGAGAGCCTTGCCTGGCGCCCGCCTGCCGGGGCATTGTGCGGCGCACTGTCCAGGCCGGACGATCGACATTCTTCTGCCCCGCCTGCCAGCGCTGATCCCAAGCGCCGGCACGACACCGAGAGAGGAAACCCCATGGCCTACACGAACATCATTGTCGAGACGCGCGGCGCCGTCGGCCTCATCACGCTCAACCGCCCAAACGCGCTCAACGCGCTCAATTCCGCGCTGATTGCTGAGCTTTCGCGGGCCATCGACGGCTTCGAGGCCGACGACAATATCGGCTGTATGGTCATCACCGGCAGCGAGAAGGCCTTCGCCGCCGGTGCCGACATCAAGGAGATGCAAAACAAGACCTACATGGAGGCCTACAAGCAGGACTTCATCGGCAGCTGGGACCGCGTCGCCCGTGCCAGAAAGCCGGTTATAGCGGCAGTGGCCGGATACGCGCTCGGTGGCGGCTGCGAGCTCGCCATGATGTGCGACTTCATTATAGCCGCGGACACGGCGAAATTCGGCCAGCCTGAGATCAACCTCGGCGTCATGCCGGGCGCCGGCGGTACACAGCGTCTCGCCCGCTTTGTCGGCAAGGCCAAGGCCATGGACATGTGCCTTACCGGCCGCATGATGGACGCCGACGAGGCCAACAAGTGCGGCCTCGTGAGCCGCGTCGTCCCCGCAGACAGGCTCATTGACGAAGCCCTCAAGGTCGCGGATTTGGTCGCGGGGAAATCAACCGTGATCGCCATGATGACGAAGGAGTCGGTCAACCGCGCCTTCGAGACCACGCTGGCCGAGGGCATCCGCTTCGAGCGCCGGGTGTTCCACGCCATGTTCGCGACCGAGGACCAAAAGGAAGGCATGGCCGCATTCGTCGAAAAGCGTAAACCGAATTTCAAGAACGCTTGAGCGGCATTTCTCCCCCTGAAGGGCTGGAATCGCTGACTTTTGTGCAGTGCACCGGCAGAAATGCTAGGCGGGCCGCCACCCGATCCCGCAAAAGGCACTTGCAAGGCGCCTGCCTGATCGCTATCTTGTGATTGCTCATGATCATCTCAACTCTGAGAGTGGGCCCGCAGGGTCCGCTCTTTTTGTTTTGGGAGATCGATCTGGCATTATCGGAAAACGCAACCGGGCACGGATGGAGCGCTTGAGCGGTCCGGGTGAAGAGGCACGTTTTATTGTCGAGAGCGGTGTTGCCGCGCGCGTTGCAGGCCTCGTGGAGCCGGTTCTCGAAAGCATGGGCTATCGCCTCGTGCTGGTCCGCCTGACCGGCGGTGGCGATGCCATCCTCGAGATCATGGCCGAGCGTCCGGACGGGACGATGACGGTCGAGGACTGCGAGGCTGTCTCTCATGCGGTTTCGCCACTGCTCGACGTTCACGATCCGGTGGAGGGGAGCTACCGCCTCCAGATCTCCTCGCCCGGCATCGACCGCCCGCTGGTCCGCCCCGCCGACTTCGAGCGCTGGGCCGGCTATGAAGCCAAGATCGAGCTCAAGGAGGCGATCTCGGGCAGAAAGCGCTTCCGCGGACCGCTCGAGGGTTTCGCCAATGGCGAGGTGCGCATCGAGATCGAGGTGCCCGAAGCCGGGCGCCAGATCATCGGGCTGCCGCTCGCGCTGATCGCCTCGGCGAAGCTCGTGCTGACGGACAAGCTGGTGCGGGATTCGCTCCGGCGCGCCAAAGGAAGCGACGCGACGGCCGGCAGGACCGCGAAGCCGGCGCGAAGAGACACGAGACGAACTGACATTACCAAAGCAAAGTGAGGGTGCGAAAGCATGGCTCAGGCAGGCATCAGCGCGAACCGGCTGGAGCTTCTCCAGATCGCAGACGCGCTCGCACGTGAGAAATCGATCGACCGCAAGATCGTCATCCAGGCCATGGAGGAGGCGCTGCAGAAGGGCGCCAAGGCCCGCTACGGTGCCGAGAACGACATCCGCTGCGAGATCGACCCGCGCACCGGCGAGACCCATCTTTCGCGTGTGATGACCGTCGTCGACGTGGTCGAGAACGAATCCCAGCAGATCAGCGTCGCTGACGCACGAAAGCGGAAGCCGGACGCCAAGGTCGGTGACCTCATCATCGACAAGCTGCCCCCGCTCGAGTTCGGCCGCGTTGCGGCGCAGAACGCCAAGCAAGTGATCGTGCAGAAGGTCCGCGAGGCCGAGCGCGAGCGCCAGTTCAACGAGTACAAGGACCGCATCGGCGAGATCGTCAACGGCACGGTCAAGCGCGTCGAGTACGGCAACGTCATCGTCGACCTTGGCCGCGCGGAAGGTATCATCCGCCGCGACGAGATGATCCCGCGCGAGAACGTGCGGCTCGGCGACCGCATCCGCGCCTATATCTACGACGTACGCCGCGAGCAGCGCGGGCCGCAGATCTTCCTGTCGCGTACACGTCCGGAGTTCATGGCCAAGCTCTTCGCCATGGAGGTGCCGGAGATCTACGACGGCATCGTGCGCATCATGGCCGTCGCCCGCGACCCGGGCTCCCGCGCCAAGATTGCCGTCATCTCGCGCGACAAGTCGATCGACCCAGTCGGCGCCTGCGTCGGCATGCGCGGCCAGCGCGTGCAGGCGGTCGTCGCCGAGCTGCAGGGCGAGAAGGTCGACATCATCCAGTACCCCGAGAACAACGACGCCGCGACACTGGTCGTCAATGCTCTGGCGCCGGCAGAAGTCTCGAAGGTCGTGCTCGACGAGGACTCCAAGCGCATCGAGGTCGTGGTGGCCGAGAGCCAGCTCTCCCTTGCGATCGGCCGGCGCGGCCAGAACGTGCGGCTCGCCTCTCAGCTCACGGGCTGGGACATCGACATCCTCACGGACCAGGAGGAGAGCGAGCGCCGCCAGAAGGAATTCACCGAGCGCTCGCAGATGTTCATGGAGGCGCTCGACGTCGACGAGGTCATCGCCCAGCTCCTCGCCACCGAGGGTTTTGCCTCGGCTGAGGAGGTCGCATTTGTAGATCCCTCGGAGATTGCCCATATAGAAGGTTTCGACGAGGACACCGCGGCCGAAATCCAGACCCGCGCGCGCGAGTATCTCGCCCGCATCGAGGCCGAGCGTGATGCTCGGCGCGTCGAGCTCGGCGTGTCCGACGATCTCGCCAAGATCGAGGGCATGACCACGGCAATGATGGTCGCGCTTGGCGAGGCCGGCATCAAGACGATCGAGGACCTTGCCGATTGCGCGACCGACGACCTCGTCGGCTGGACCGAGCGCAAGAAGGAGAAGGATGGCGAGACGATCAAGCACAAGGGTGCGCTCGACGGCTTCGACATCGGCCGCAAGGAAGCCGAGGCCATGATCCTCGCTGCCCGCGTCGCGGCCGGCTGGATCAAGCCTGAGGACATTGCGCCGGCGGGAGAGCCGGCCGGCGAAGAGACTGCACCGGAAACGGCCGACGCCGGGGCTGCTGCCCCTGCCAAGGCATGATCCGGGCAATGAGGACGGAGCGAACAGACCGGGTATGGCCCCAGCCGCTGCACGCGAGCGCAAGATGGATGCCGGCGCTGCCGAGAAGGCCGCGGCCGAGCGTACCTGCGCGCTCACGCGCCAGCCGCTGACGCCCGAAGACGGCCTGCGCTTCGTCGTCGGTCCCGACGGCCGGATCGTGCCGGATGTCGGGCGCCGGCTCCCCGGCCGCGGCGTCTGGCTCGCCTGCAGCCGGGCCGTGGTTGCCGAGGCCGCCCGCAAGGGGGCGTTCCAGCGCAGCCTCAAGCGCCCGGTAACGGTGCCTGAGAATCTCGCGGATCTCGTCGAAACCCTGCTGACCCGCCGCGCCGTCGAGGCCCTGAGCCTCGCCAACAAGGCCGGGCTCGTCACGACCGGGTTCACCAAGGTCGAGATCGCCATTCAGCGGGGGGCCTGCGCCTTTCTGGTGCATGCCAGCGATGCGGCGGCGGATGGCGTGGCCAAGCTGGACCGCAAATTTGTGGCCTGCTTGGAGAATTCGGGGGCCGAGGCGGCGCAAGATGATGCCGCCAATGGCTCCAGGGAGCATTTGAGGCAACACATTCTGGATTGTCTGACCTCGGCCGAATTGAGTTTGGCCATCGGGCGACCGAATGTGGTACACGCTGCACTGGCACATGGCGGTGCGGCCACCAGGTTTTCTCGCGAGGCTGAGCGGTTGAGGCGCTATCGGGCGCCGGCTTCCGCTCACGCGCCGAGCGAGCCGGGTTCAAGGGCGAGATCGGAACAGGCATGAGTGAGACTAAGGAAACCCCGGACAAGGCCCCCGCGGCCGGCGCCCGCAAGCCGCTGAGCTTGAAGCGCACCGAAGCGTCGGGGCACGTCCAACAGAGCTTCAGCCACGGCCGCAAGAACGTGGTCGTGGTCGAGCGCAAGAAGCGGCGGACCATCACTGGTCCCGGGCCGGGCGAGGAGGAGGCGCGCACCCGCGCGGGGGCGGCCGCCGCGCCCGCCGCTGGCGCACGCCTCGGGGACCTCTCGGCGGGCGAGCTCGATGCCCGCCGCAAGGCGCTCGAGCAGGCTGCCATCGACGAGAAGATCCGCGCCGAGGAGGACGCCAAGCGCCGCGCCGAAGAGCAGCGCCGCGAAGCCGAGCGCAGGGCACAGCGCGCCCTCGAGGAAGCCGCCGCTGCGGCCGAGCTCGCGAAGCAGCCGCCCGTCGGCGAAGCGGCGCCTGCTGTGGCCGCGCCGTCGCTTGCTCCGCAGGTTGCGCGCGCACCTGAGCCCCCGGCAGCCGCGCCGAAGCCGGCCGGCCCGACGCCGCCGGCTGCGCCGCAGGCACGTGAGGGTGGCACGCCAGCGGCAGAGCCACGCCGGGCCCCCGAGGCGGCGGTCGTCAAGCGGCGCCCCGTCATTGACGAGGCGCCGGACGACGACGAGCTGCGCGCCAAGAAGAAGGGCGGCCTGAAGGCACCGCGCGCACCGGTCAAGGTTGCCGACGACCGCCGCGAGCGCGGCAAGCTCACTGTCGACAAGCTCCTCAATGACGAGCAGCGCGAACGCTCGCTCGCCTCGCTGCGCAGGAAGCGCGAGCGCGATGCACGGCGTGCGTCCGGCATCCAGCTCTCGCGCGACAAGATCATGCGCGAGGTGACGATCCCCGAGGTCATCACGATCCAGGAACTCGCCAACCGCATGTCCGAGAAGTCGGTCGACGTGATCCGCTTCCTGATGAAGCAGGGGGCAATGCACAAGATCAACGACGTGATCGACGCAGACACCGCGGAGCTGATCGTCCAGGAGTTCGGACACACGCCGAAGCGGGTCTCCGAAGCCGACGTCGAGGAAGGCTTCATCGGCGGCATTGACGCCGACGAGAACCTGCAGCCGCGAGCGCCCGTCGTCACCATCATGGGGCACGTCGACCACGGCAAGACCTCGCTGCTCGATGCCATCCGCCATGCCAATGTCGCGAGCGGCGAAGCCGGCGGCATCACCCAGCACATCGGCGCCTATCAGGTCTCGACGGACAAGGGCCAGAAGATCACCTTCATCGACACGCCGGGCCACGCCGCGTTCACGGCCATGCGCGCCCGTGGTGCCAAGGTGACGGACATCGTCGTGCTGGTGGTGGCGGCGGACGACGGCGTGATGCCGCAAACAGTCGAGGCGATCAATCACGCCAAGGCAGCCGGCGTTCCGATTATCGTGGCGATCAACAAGATCGACAAACCGCAGGCGGATCCGAACCGCGTGCGCAACGAGCTCCTGCAGCACGAGATCGTCGTCGAAAGCCTTTCCGGTGAGACCCTCGAGGTCGAAGTGTCGGCGCTCAAGGGCATCAACCTCGACAAGCTGCTCGAGGCGATCGCGCTGCAGGCCGAGTTGCTCGACCTCAAGGCCAATCCGGACCGCCTCGCCGACGGCTTCGTGATCGAAGCCAAGCTCGAGCGCGGCCGCGGGCCCGTCGGTACGCTGCTCGTCCAGCGCGGCACGCTACATGTTGGGGATATCGTCGTGGCCGGCACCGCCTGGGGCCGCGTCAGAGCATTGATCGACGACACCGGCGCCAACGTCGAGAAGGCCGGACCGTCCGTGCCTGTCGAGGTGCTCGGCTTCGACATCGCCCCTGAGGCCGGCGACCAGTTCGCCGTGGTCGAAAGCGAGGCGCGCGCCCGCGAGATCACCGACTACCGCATCCGCAAGCGGCGCGAGACGCTCGGCTCGGCCGGCACGCCACGCACGCTCGAGCAAATGATGCAGAGCCTGAAGGAGACCGGCAAGAAAGAGTTCCCGCTGGTCGTCAAGGGCGACGTACAGGGCTCCGTCGAGGCGATCATCGGTGCGCTTGCCAAGCTTGGCAATGAGGAGGTGGCGGCCCGCGTCGTGCATTCGGGCGTCGGCGGCATCACGGAGTCCGACATCAACCTCGCGCACGCCTCGAAGGCGGTCATCCTTGGCTTCAACGTGCGCGCCAATGCGCAGGCGAAGCTCGCTGCCGACCAGCAGGGCGTAGAGATCCG
>JBKBPL010000070.1:0-10292 GCA_046293075.1 Hyphomicrobiaceae bacterium
GCATCGACGGTCATCGTGTCGTTCGCCGTGTCGATGCCGCGGATGCGCCGCATGCGCGACGTCGAGATGATCACCTCGCTTCGGTCGTCGTGCGGCTGGCTGGCGCCGGTGAGGCCGGTGAGCCCGCCCTGCGGCACGATCGCAGTGCCGGTCTCGGCGCAGATACGGACCAGCGCCGCAACCTCCTCGGTATTGGCAGGGCGGAGCACAAGGGGTGCCTCGCCTGTCCAAAGCCCGCGCCAGGCGCGGCAGTAGGGAGCGATATCCGCCGGATCCTCAATGGCGCCAGCCGGGCCCACGACACTCTTGAGGCGCTCCAGAACATCGCTCCTCACCGGGGCCCGCCGCGCGATCATCGCCATGCTGGTGCTGTCTCCGCTCTGCTTGAAAATGCGGGCTGCACATTAGCAGCACGGCAGGCGACGGCAAACGAGACGGGGGCGTATGGCAGCGGCCGCATGGGCCATGCGCGTGCCATGCAAGGCCGCGCGGGCATTCCGGCGGAAGGGCCGCCGCGCCAAACGGAAAGGGCCGGCCGGCAATGCCGACCGGCCGTCCGTTCAGGCTGCAGCCCTAGTGGTAGTGACGCCGGTGATAGCGGTGCGACCAGTGCCGGTAGTGCGGGCGGGCGTGGTGATAGTGCCGCTTCACGTACCGGCGCGGTGCCCGGTAGTGCTGCCAGCGGACCACCGGACGATGGCGCCAATGGTGCCGGTGGTAATGACGGCGATGGTGATATCCATAGCCGGTCGTCTGAACAAGATTAGCGCCCGCCTCTGCGGCCTTGGGCACCGTAATCGGTGCCGCTTGTGCTGTAAACGCGCCGCCCACCACTGTAATCAGCCCACCCACTACTGCAGCCAGAAGTGCTCGCTTCATACTTCACTCCTTTGTATTCGTGCGATCTCCCAGCGTTGAGTGAAGAAGTAACTCGCGGCGCGTGAATGCAGGCTGAATTGCTTGTTCATGTGCGGGTGGGGTGCTGCAGGAAACCGCGCGCGATCTGCCCGTGCTTACGCCACATTGTTGCCGGCAAATCGACGCCGCGATATGGCCACATCAGGGAGGGATTCGGTCGCCAGACCTTGTTTCTTGCCGACAGACGCGGAGGCCGGGGTTCCGTGAAGGCAGCATCGGGCACAGGACGCGCGAGATCGACCGCGCGCCACGATCTCTGCGTCGGTGATCCGTCCTGCGCGCGGGCGTGGCTGCGCCCATGACGAACCTCGCCGCACTGCCTGAAGGCACGCGCCTTGTAGGGGACTATCGCATCGAGCGGGTCCTCGGCGCCGGTGGCTTTGGCATCACCTATCTCGCCGAGGAAGTGCCGCTCGCGCGGATGGTGACCATAAAGGAGTACTTCCCGGTCGACTTTGCCGTGCGCGACTCGAACCAGGGCGCACAGCCCCGCTCAGAGGGTTGCACGGGCGACTACCAGTGGGGGCTCGACCGCTTCCTCGATGAAGCGCGGACCCTCGCCCGCTTCGACCATCCGAACATCGTCCGCGTCTACCGCTTCTTCCGCGAGGCCAACTCCGGCTTCATCGTCCTGCACTACGAGGATGGCAAGAGCTTCAAGGCTTGGCTCAAGGCCCTCGGCCGGGCGCCGCGCCAGCATGAGCTGGACCGCATCGTGCCGCCGCTGCTGGATGCGCTGGCCCTGATCCATGCCGCGGACTTTCTCCACCGCGACATCGCGCCGGACAACATCATCATCCGCAACGACGGCTCCCCGGTCCTGATCGACTTCGGCTCGGCGCGGAGCGACATCGCACAGCACTCGCGCACCGTCTCGGCGCTGGTGAAGCCGGGCTACAGCCCCTACGAGCAGTACGCGACGAACGCCCGCCAGCAGGGCCCCTGGACGGACATCTACTCGCTCGGCGCAACGCTCTATCAGGCGGTGACCGGCAAGCGCCCGCCGGATGCGCCCTCGCGCATGGTCGCCGACGAGCTGGTGCCGGCCCGCGATGCCGCAATCAGCTCCTATCGGCCCGGATTTCTCGCCGCGATCGATGTCGCCCTGGCGCTCGACATCGCGGCGCGGCCACGCTCGATCGACGCATGGCGCAAGCAGCTCATGGCCCCGTCCACGAAGCCGGAGGGCGCGGGCGAGCCCGCGCTCGCGGAGCCTGGGCCAGCCAAGCCTCCCGCGCTGGACGAGACCGCGCCAAAACCGAAAGCGAAAGCCGCGGCCAAGCCCGACCAGGGCGGGAGCGATCGCGCGGCAGAGGTCCCTAAGATCATCAAGGAAGCCAAGCAGGCCAAGGCCAAGAAAATGCCTGCCATGGCGGCCGCCAGCGACGTCGCGTCGTCCCCCGCAGACCTCCCCGACCGTCCCATTTCCGAAGGACGTGTTGCGGCGATTTTCAGCGAGTGGCGCGCCCGCCGCGCCGAAGCCAAAGCGAAGGCGCCAGCCAAACCCAAGCCGCCACCGTCACCGTCGCCGTCGCCAAAGGCCGAAGCGGCCCCCGCCCCTGGCGTCGCGGAAGTGGCCCCGCCCCCCAAGTCCAACCTGCCGGTACCCGTGCCGCGCCGGACGTCCGGACCCGCACGTGGCAAAGCGAAAAAAAGGCGCTGGTGGCGGCCACTTCTCTTCAAGGCCGCGATCGGCTTCGGCGTTGCCTGGCTCGCCGTCGCCTACCAGAACGCGCTACCGCGCGTGGAGCGGCAGGGTGCCGGCACCGTATCGAGTGCTGCCATCGCGTCGCCTCAGGTTGGCGAAATCAGAGGTCATGGCGGGGGCCTCACGGGCGTCGGCCACACGCCGGACGGGCGTCTCATCATCACGGCCGGCGCGGACGCCACGCTCAAGATCTGGCAGAATGGCACGCGCACCCTCGTGCGGACGATCGACCTGGACGCTGGCGCCCCCACGTCCCTCGCCGTCGGGCCGACGCGCGCCGTGACGGGCCACAAGGAGGGTCGCGTCCGGCTCTGGGACCTCGAGTACGGCGTGCGCGTCGCTGCCTTCAAGCGCCATGAGGCCGATATCTGGTCAGTGTCGTTCGGCGGCTCGGAGGAGCGCATTCTTGCAGGCGGAAACGACGGGAAGCTCACCCTGCTTGATGCCCGCACGCCCGTGCTCCCGGTCCACGTCTTCGACGGCCATGAGGGTGCCGTGCAGGCCGTCGCCTTCTCCGCCGCGCGTAACCTGATCGCCTCCGGCGGCGCCGATCGCACCATCCGCACGTGGAATGCCGAAACGCTGGCAGAGGCGCGTGTCTATCGCGGGCACCGGGACAACGTCGTTGCGCTCTCGTTCGCCCCTGATGGCCGGCGGCTCGCGTCGGGGGATCTTGCCGGGAATGTCCGCATCTGGTCGATGACGACGCGCCGTCTCGAGCGCTCCATGCAAGCCCACAAGGGAGGCACGACCGCCCTCGCCTTCTCGGGCGACGGGCGCTGGCTGGCAACGGCCGGTCGCGACGGCCGCGTGCGCCTTTGGGATGTGCATCGGCCCCGGCCGCCGCGCACGTTCACCGGGCACGCGGGCGAGGTGCGTGGCCTCAGCTTCGCCCCGGACGGGACGACGCTCGCCTCTGCCGGGGCCGATGGCGCCGTCCGCCTCTGGTCCACCGCCTTCACGGCCCGCAGCGGGTCGTGAGATATCTGGCGCTCTGCACCCGCGCCCTGTGGCAACAGTGCCGTTCTGCTTGCCAAACGAGGCCGGGAAGTCCAAGTTTGAGCAACAACGAATCGTCGTTGGCGGGCTCGGCATACAGGTGATGTGCGTCGGGGGTTTTGTTGTCTTCACGTGCCGGCTGCCGCGGACGACAACAAGGTTGGTAGGTGGGCTTCAAACATGCGGTTTGTCATCGAACGTGGCGACCTTCTGCGCGCACTCGGCCATGTCGCAAGCGTCGTCGAGAAACGGACGACGATCCCGATCCTGTCCAACGTCCTCCTGCGGGCCAACGCCGAGGGCCTCCAGCTCAAGGCGACCGACCTCGAGCGGGAGGTCGTCGAAAGCGTGCCGGCCAATGTCACGACGCCCGGGGCAGTGACCGTGCCCGCGCACATGCTCCATGACATCGTGCGCAAGCTGCCCGACGGCGTCCAGATCCGCATCGAGCGCGAGCCCGAGCGCGAGCGGGTGGCGATCGCTGCCGGCCATGCGCGCTTCGCCCTCCAGGCGCTGCCGGCCGACGATTTCCCGGACCTTGCCGCCGGGCAGATGTCGCACAGCTTCGAAATCGCCGCGGGCGACCTCAAACGGCTCATCGAGAAAACGCGCTTCGCGATTTCGACGGAGGAAACCCGCTACTACCTCAACGGCATCTACCTGCACCCGGCCAAGAGCGCTGGCAAGCCGACGCTGCGCGCCGTCGCGACCGACGGCCACCGCCTCGCCCAGTTCGACCTCGACCAGCCGGCCGGCGTCGACGGGATGCCGGGCATCATCATCCCGCGCAAGACCGTCCACGAGCTCTACCGCCTTATCGAGGCGAGCGACGCGCCCGTCCGCGTCGAAGTCTCGACGGCCAAGGTGCGTGTGGAGATCGGGCCCATCACGATGACGTCGAAGCTCGTTGACGGCACGTTTCCCGATTATGGCCGCGTGATCCCGCAGTCCAATGACAAGGTGCTCGAGGTCTCGAGCCAGGCGTTTATGGGGGCCGTCGACCGCGTCTCGACGATCGCCAGCGAGCGGGTGCGCGCCGTCAAGCTCAACATCGCCCCGGGCAAGCTCGTCCTCTCCGTCAACAACCCGGACGGCGGCAGCGCGACCGAAGAGCTCGAAGCACAGTTCTCGGCACCGGCGATGGAGATCGGCTTCAACGCACGCTACCTGCTCGACATTTCGGGTCAGCTCGAGAGCGACACGCTGAGGTTCCTGCTCTCCGATCCGGGCTCGCCGACCATCCTGAAGGACGTCGGCGACGAAAGCGCCCTTTACGTGCTGATGCCGATGCGGGTGTGACGATACAGGAAGGCATGGCCGAATCGCCGAGCATGGTGCCCGCCAGGGCGGGCGCTCACGTGTGGATCGAGCGCCTCGCGCTGACCGATTTCCGCAACCACGCGCACCTGTCACTGACATTCGACGCGCGCCCGGTCGTGCTGACCGGTCCCAATGGTGCCGGCAAGACCAACCTCATCGAGGCAATCTCACTGCTGGCGCCGGGCCAGGGGCTGCGGCGCGCGCCCTATCCCGAGATCGCGCGGCGGGGCGCCGACGCCTGGGCCGTCGCAGCGCGCGTGCACACGCCCAGTGGTCCGGTCGACATTGGCACGGGTCTCACGGGCGTCAGCACGGCGTCGAACCGGACGGGCCGCATGGTCCGCCTCGACGGCGAGCCCCAAAGCGGTTCCGGCGTGCTTGCCGAACATGTGGAAATGGTTTGGCTGACACCCGCCATGGATGGGCTCTTCACGGGTGCGGGCAGCGACCGCCGCCGCTTCCTCGACCGCATGATCCTCTGTTTCGACCCGGGGTACCGTACGCGCGTCAATCACTTCGAGCGTGCCATGGCGCAGCGCAACCGCCTGCTCGAAGAGGGCGTGCGCGAGAACGCGCGCCTCGAAGGTCTCGAGATCGTCATGGCTGAGACCGGGGTCGCCATCGCCGCCGCACGGGCACAGACGGTCGCCGCCCTCGCAAGCATGATGGACGCGCGACGGCGCCGGGCGGCCGCATCGGCCTTTCCCTGGGCGCAGCTCCAGCTCGACGGCGAACTCGAGGCGGCGCTCGCCGTGCGTCCCGCAGTCGAGGTCGAGGATGCCTACGCGCGTACCCTCGCCAGCGTCCGCGAGCGCGATCGCGCTGCTGGCCGCGCGCTCGATGGCCCGCACCGCAGCGACCTCATCGTCGGACACGGCCCGAAGAATGCGCCGGCCCGCCAGTGCTCGACAGGCGAGCAGAAGGCCCTCCTCGTCGGCTTGATTCTCGCCCACGCCGAGCTGATGGCCGAGCGCCGGCGGGGCGCGGCGCCGATCCTGTTGCTCGACGAGATTGCCGCCCATCTTGATGCCGCGCGTCGCGCCGCCCTCTTCGACGAGATCGTCGCCATTGGCACCCAGGCCTGGATGACGGGCACGGATCGGGAGGCCTTCGCAGCCCTTGGGGAACGCGCCCAAAGGCTCGCTCTTGGCGAGCTCGGGACGCCGCATTTCGCATGATGTCCGGGCACCTTCCCGGCGTCCGCGTAACGCATTGATTATATTTGATATTTATTGCCAGGAATCCTGTCACGGACACTACAATTTCGCACCCGCAATCACCATATTCGTGCTATAAGAATTTCACGCGAATGCAAGATCTCCAGGACACTACCGACATGAGTGCTACGCCGGCCCCAAAGCGCAACGGCGCTGACGACTATGGCGAGGACGCCATCAAGATGCTCAAGGGGCTCGATGCCGTGCGCAAGCGCCCCGGCATGTACATCGGCGACACCGATGACGGCTCTGGCCTGCACCACATGGTCTACGAGGTCGTCGACAACGCCATCGATGAGATCCTGGCCGGCTATGCCAGCGAATGCCACGTCACGCTCAATGCCGATGGCTCCGTGACGGTGCGTGATAACGGCCGCGGCATTCCGGTCGGCATCAAGCAGGACGACGACCACGATCCGAAGCGCTCAGCAGCCGAGATCGTCTTCACCGAGCTGCACGCAGGCGGCAAGTTCGACCAGAACTCCTACAAGGTTTCAGGCGGCCTCCACGGCGTCGGCGTATCGGTCGTCAACGCCCTCTCGACATGGCTCAAGGCGCGCATCTGGCGTCATGACAAGGAACATCAGATCGAGTTCCGCGATGGTGTTCCTGTCGCGCCGCTGGCGGTGGTCGGCGAGGCGAAGGGTCGTACCGGCACCGAGGTCTCCTTCCTGCCGAGCCCCGCGACGTTCACGATGGTCGAGTTCGACTATGCGACGCTCGAGCATCGCCTGCGCGAGCTTGCGTTCCTGAACTCCGGCGCCAAGATCGTGCTCACCGATGCGCGCCATGCCGACGTCAAACAGGAGACCTTCGTCTACGAAGGGGGCACGGCGGCGTTCGTCAAATATCTCGATCGCTCGAAGAAGACGCTCGAATCGATCAGCGAGCCGATCATGATCCGCGCGGAGCGTGATGGCATCACTGTCGAAGTCGCGCTGTGGTGGAACGACAGCTACCACGAGAACGTCCTCTGCTTCACGAATAACATCCCGCAGCGGGATGGCGGCACGCACCTCGCCGGTTTCCGCGCCGCGCTGACGCGCGTCATCAACAAGTACGCCGATGAAAGCGGCATCGCGAAGAAGGAGAAGGTCGATCTCACGGGCGAGGACGCGCGCGAGGGGCTGACGTGCGTGCTCTCGGTGAAAGTGCCCGATCCCAAGTTCTCCAGCCAGACGAAGGACAAGCTCGTCTCCTCCGAGGTCAAGCCGATCGTCGAGGGCGTCGTCGGCGAGCAGCTCGCTGCCTGGTTCGAGGAGCACCCGCGTGAGGGCAAGGCGATCATCTACAAAATCGTGCAGGCGGCGCAGGCGCGCGAGGCCGCGCGCAAGGCCCGCGAGATCACGCGCAAGGGCGCGCTCAGCTTGAGCGCCCTGCCGGGCAAGCTCGCCGAGTGCCAGAGCCGCGATCCTGCGGTGACCGAACTCTTCATCGTCGAGGGTGACTCCGCCGGCGGCTCGGCCAAGCAGGGCCGCAACCGCGAGTTCCAGGCCGTACTGCCGATCCGCGGCAAGATCCTCAACGTCGAGCGCGCGCGCATGGACAAGATGCTGTCCAGTCAGGAGATCGGCACGCTCATCACTGCACTCGGCACCGGCATCGGCCGCGGCGACGACGGCGGCTTCAATCTCGGGAAGCTGCGCTACCACAAGATCATTATCATGACGGATGCCGACGTGGACGGCGCCCACATCCGCACGCTGCTGCTGACGTTCTTTTACCGCCAGATGCCGGAGCTCGTGGAGAAGGGGCACCTCTACATCGCCCAGCCGCCGCTTTACAAAGTCGCCAAGGGCAAGAGCGAGACCTACCTCAAGGATCAGCGCGCGCTCGAGGACTATCTCATCGAAACGGGCCTCGAAGGCGCGATCCTGTCGCTCGGCTCGGGCGAGCAGCGGGCGGGCGGCGATCTGCGCGACATCGTCGAGCAGGCCCGCGGGGTCGTGCGCGTCATTGACGATCTGCACTCGCGCTACGCCCGTTTCGTCGTCGAGCAAGCGGCGATCGGCGGCGCGTTCGACACCGAGCTGCTGCTTTCGGCTGCGGCTGCGAACGAGAAGGCTGAAGAGATCGCGAAGCGGCTCGATGCCATTGCCGAGGAGACCGAGAAAGGCTGGAGCGGCCGCTTCGGGAATGAGGGGTTCAACTTCCGCCGCGAGGTGCGCGGCGTCACCGAGAGCCACACACTCGACCGCGCGCTGTTGCAGTCCGTGGAAGCGCGTCGGCTCAACGAGCGCCGTGCCCACCTGCACGAGGTCTACGGCAGCCTCGCGACACTCAAGCGTAAGGAAGGAGAGGTTTTGATCTCGGGACCGCGTGCACTGCTCGAGGCGGTGTACGAGGGCGGCCGCAAGGGGCTGTCGCTGCAGCGCTACAAAGGCCTCGGCGAAATGAACCCGGAACAGCTCTGGGAGACGACTCTCGACAAGGAGGCGCGAACGCTCCTCCAGGTCAAGATTGGCGACCTCGACGAGGCAGACGAGATCTTTTCCAAGCTGATGGGCGACGTCGTCGAGCCGCGGCGCGAGTTCATCCAGGAGAATGCGCTGAGCGTCGCGAACCTCGACGTCTGATCCGGGCGGGGGCGAGCCGCGCTTGCGCGATGATCTTCCTGTTGCGCCTTGGGCGAAGCCGTTTTGCGCTCCCGCCCAGCCGCGATCGCGGCTAGAGTGCGCGGGGGCCACTTGAGCCCGTGACAGGAGGGGCTGTCATGATCTTGCGACGGCTGCTGTTCTCGACCGGCAACATCTTTCTCTCCCTTGTCCTCGGCGCCATCGCCTTCGGTTTCGTCTTCCTGAAGTATCCTGACCAGATGGCCCAGATCCTCGACTGGGCCGGCAGCCTCAAAGCCTGGCTCGTCTCGCGCGGGCTCTCGCACGAATACAACAACTGGATCCGCGTCCTGCTCGAAGAGCGCCAGCTCGTCTTCATGGCCTTCACGGTTGTGGTTCGCATCGCCCTCTCGGTCGTGACGGGGATGCTCTTGTGGCTGTGGGACACCGTGAGGAGCTAGCGCGCAGAAGCCGGCGTCCGAGCGCCTATGCGATTCTCGCCGAGCCAAGGTGCACGCGGGCCGGTATATTGGCCCGACCAAGAAATTCCCATGGGAAGGAAACCCCGATGCGCAAGAACGAGCTCCGCAAGACCATTGCCGCCGGCGGGCGCGCCCTGAACGGATGGCTGGCCATTCCGAACGCCTATTCCGCTGAGGTCATGGCGCATCAGGGATGGGAGGCGGTCACGATCGACCTTCAGCACGGGCCGGTCGATTTCCAAGCCGCCGTCGGCATGATGCAGGCGATCTCGACGACGAACGCGGTGCCCATGGCGCGCGTGCCGTGGAACGAGGCCGGCATCATCATGAAGCTCCTCGACGCCGGCGCCTACGGCATCATCTGCCCCATGATCAACAACCGTGCGGAAGCCGAGCAGTTCGTCTCCTACGGCCGCTACCCGCCGATCGGCACCAGATCCATGGGTCCGAACCGCGCCGTGCAGTACGGCGGCGCCGACTACTGGCAAGGCGCCAATGAGGAAGTTCTTCTGCTGGCCATGATCGAGACGCGGGAGGGCCTGAAGAACCTCGACGACATCCTGAACGTGAAGGGGCTCAGCGGCGTCTACGTCGGCCCCTCGGACCTCTCGATGGCCCATGGCAAGCCGCCGACGCTGGATCCCTCGGACCCCGAGGTCGTTGAGGCCATCAAGTTGATCGCCAAGAAGACCGGTGAGAAGGGGCTCATCGCCGGCGTACACACGGACGGCGCGAAGACCGCACTCACCCGCTTTGAGCAGGGCTATCACTTCTGCACGATCCTCAACGACGCACGCCTGATGGCCACGGCCGCCGCCCAGGCCATCAAGGACGTGCGCGGCGGCGGCCAGGTTGCCCAGCCAAAGACGTATTGAGGCGGCGACACGGCGCATACACGATATGACCGGCGGCAAGGCCGGTCATCCTGTCGCGGGACGGCAGATCTCGACTAGTGTCCCGATCGCGAAGTTCGTCACCATCTGCAGCGGGCTCTCGAACGAACTTCGCGATCGAAAGGACACGAGCAAGCCCATGCTTCTAGTGTGGTTCAGATTCCGAAGTCCGCCTCCGCCACCTACCGCGAAGTGGTGGC
>JBKBPL010000071.1:0-9991 GCA_046293075.1 Hyphomicrobiaceae bacterium
ACTTCAGCCGTTCATCCATGGGATTACACTCCTGCCAGGGCATTTTGCTCTCCCCGCAAAAGGCCCCATTGTGTAACCCATGTGCCCGGAATGAACTGTCACCCCTCTCTCGGGAAGGAAATGATTGGCATTGCAGGCTAAGCCGCTCTAGAGACTTGTCCGTTCTCATCCGGATCCAGCTATGATCACGGGCTGATGTCTAGAACGCATACCCCCTGAGTACGGCGCGTCCCTTAACCTCAAGGTAGCTCCGGCCATCGCCCAGATATCGGGATGCGAATGCCTGTTCCGCTGGCCTCTCGCAGTCGTGCACAAAGACACGCCCGCCAGGTGCCACCAAGCGTGAAGCGGTGTAGATGCTCTTCATGCGGCCAGGCTGAGAGTCGCTATATCCTGCCGGCCCGTCGACCAGGATCACGTCCCACTTACGGGCGCGGATTTCTTCCGGCAGGTCCAGGCCGAGTTGAGACGGATCGTTCAGCAGTCGTCTCCACTGAGGCAGTTTGGTGCCATATCGAATGTTGTGGACGGTCGCCGAGGTCAGTCTGGCACGGGCTTGAGCGGCCCACTCTGGATTGTCCTCCAGGAACGCAGTCGTTCCGGACCGATTGACCTTCTCCCAGAAGGGAGAGTCCCTGCCACACCCGAAGACCAGAAGGGAGCATCCAGGACGCTCCTTGATTGCCGACACGATGGGGCGCAATTCCGCCGCTTCGAGCTGCACGCCTTCGAGCATCTCCGCCTTGAGACCGAGCTCATCGCAGAGATCACTGCGCAGCCTACTCGCATATTCGTCGAGATGCAGACTGAAATAGCGCCATGGCACGCCGCTGACATCGCCAAACGGCCAATCGCCGCCACTGTAGCGGCGCTCGCCCCCGAGATCCTCAATGAGATCGTCGACCAGCGATAAGAAGCGCGCGCGCTCCGGCTGGATCTTTGCAAGGGTTCGCGCCCGGATCACCTCCCGCGGAATGTTCCGCGCGCGAAGTTCAGCGACGGCATCTCGAACCGCTGCTGGATCTGGCTCACAGACGAGACAGAACTCAGGGTCGAAGAAGACGTCGCGGCCTCCCTTTGAGGGCGTGCTCACCACGGGAAGCCCAGCCAACATATATTCCATCGAGGCGTAGCTCGATCCCTCGACCTCCGAGAGGATTAGGCCCACAGAGGCGCGGCTGAGCGCCGCATTCACCTGTTTGTGGGTCATCGCAACCGGAAGACCGTCTGAAATTTCATTGAGCAGGACGTGCCTTGCATTCCGCGTCAGCATTCCTTCGTGCAGTTCCTGGAACTGCTTCAGCCGCGCCCGCTGCTGATGGTCGTCTCGAGTGAATTCCATATAGGCGACATAACCAACGCACGGGACAGCAGCAGCCAGTTCATGCCGTTTTTCGGGAACCAGCCGGGCGACGTAGATTGCATCGAATGCGACATCTGCACGCCTCATTGGTCGAAAAATTTGCTCCGAGACCGTGAAGTTTTTGTTTAGGAATTCGGCTGAAACACCGACTTCTAACAGCATCCCCGTCTCTTTACGGGTATTGCAGATAAATCGAAACTTGTGGTTCGGATAGCGTGAACAATGATCGAGCAGACATTGCTTAATTGCTTCAGGACGGCCTGGCTGCTCAATCGACCAGGTTGGAAAGATGATGAATCCGGCCTTCACATTGCCATAGTGTCGCGCAAACTCGCCAGCCACACCAAGATATTTGTCATAGGGAATACCTGACAGAAAGACCGGCGGCTTGACCGAGAGCACCCTCACTGGCCCAAAGCCAATGGCACCATCTACAGGGAGTAGTGGACGCTCTGATTGTTGCAGGTGGCCGACTTGCGGCTTCACCGCAGTATTTCGCTTGCGTATTTGCTTGGCCGCCTTTCTGATGACGCCCGGTATAAGCTTTTTTATCTGCACGGAGCACCTTCCATTGTTGGCGTGTACCAATTGCCGGACGGGCAATCGGTCGTTTCGGCAGAACGCACCGGCTTGCTTGAAACGTGTCTGTCGCAGCCTCTGATTTGCGATCATTCCGGCGGGCGCACGGCGTCGCGGATAGCAGTGCGAATTTGGCCAGCACAAACTTACGTGCGATCCCATTTTTTTGATGGCGCGAAAACGCGCAACCTTGAAACCGGGCCGAGTATGCTCTGGACAAGGAGATGGCTGCGGATCCTCAGGGACACTCTTTTCTCTGCCCCGCCTGCCATGATCCTCACCCCCCTTCTGTAGCCAAAACGCCGCGCTACTTCGCCCGCCAGTTTCGTTTTGCCGTGCGCCTGCCTTAGAGTTTCTATGTTGCGAGAAAAAATCTCTTGTGCCTCCCGGCGGCGGTAGATGCGGCGCGATCCATCCCTGCCCGCGCCTGCACACTGATCGAGTATTCGCCAGTAGTACCTCCCGAGCAGCCAGCCGAACATCCCCGCGTCCCGCAGGAGTAGCTCGGCGGACTCGAGGCGGTCCAAGCGCGACTTCTCAGCATATTCTTTTGTGCCCTTGCTCAATCCATCGAGCGTCTCCTGGCGGGTGAAGTAGTTGTCTCCATGAACACGATAGCCCGACAACGGCAGATCGATCACGGCCGAGCCCGCGAGCGCGTGGCACATGTAGTTGAAGTGACTGTCGGCCGCTCGCATGATCGTCTGGCCTCCGTCACCCAGCTTCACCAGATCGAGCATGGATTTTCGGAACATGTTCGCCGTCCCCGGCCCCCAATGCCACCCTGCAACTTCCCGGGGAATTGTACCCGTGAGCTCGGAAATAGCCTCATACTGCTCATCGGAGATCATCGGCAGACGAACCACATGCCGTGAGGGGGGGAGGCCCTTTGCAACGTGCTTCTCATGAAGCTTGATATGCGAATAGCGTGAGGTCAGGATCCTGCCGTCGGCATCGACCTCGGCAACGCTGCTGCTTGTCAACGCGACGCTTCTGGGCAGCGCGAGATGTACCTGCACGTGCGACGAGGCAAAATTTTTGAACAGGAAATCATCCGCGTCGACAAAGACGACAAAGCCCCCTCGAATGTGCCCAAGGGACCAGATTGCGGCACCCAGCTGTCCCATGTTGTGATCGAGGCGCTCCATCCTGAAGCGCGAATCTCCCTCGATCGAGGCCTGGATCACAGACGCGCTGTCATCGGTGGAGCCGTTATCGATGACCAAGCACTCGAAGAACGGATAATCCTGCTCTTTGATCGACCGAATCGCCCGGGCGACGTATCTCGCGTAGTTCCAGCAGATAACCACGAAGGATACAAAAGGGGGCTGCAAGTCTGTCGGCGATCGGGCGCCGAGCGCGGGCAAGGAGACTGCGGGCAGGCTGCGCCCACCGGCATCGGCGGCAAACGCATTCTGCTGAGAATACTGCGCCGTCATCCGAAGATAGTCTCCGTGCCTCGCGTCGCCCGGGAACACTCATCAGTACGCGATCCATCTATATGAACATTTCTGCCGCGCATGTCACCCGCGCCGCGCGACAGCGCGAACTTGAATGTGCATTACCTGTGAATATCGGGGCACACGCCGGGGCGCGATCGGCCCCTCACCCCGCCTCGAGGTGCTCGAACTGGAGGCGGTGGAGCCGCGCGTAGCGGCCATCGCGGCGGAGCAGCTCGGCCTGCGTGCCACTCTCGACGACCGTCCCGCCATCCAGAACGTGGATGACGTCGGCGCGCGCGACCGTTGCGAGCCGATGCGCGATCACGATGGTCGTGCGCCCGCGCGTCAACGACTGAAGCGCTGTCTGGATGATGCGCTCGGTCTCGCTGTCGAGCGCCGACGTCGGCTCATCGAGCAGGATAATGGGCGCATCCTTCAGAAAGGCGCGCGCGATTGAAAGACGCTGGCGCTGGCCTCCCGACAGGCGTCCGCCGAGCTCTCCGACCGGGGTGTCGTACCTCTCGGGCAGGCGCGAGATGAACTCGTCGGCGTGCGCAGCCCGCGCTGCCGCACGAATGGCCTCGTCGGAGCACTCCTTTTGGTTGCCGACCAGATTCTCGCGGATCGTTCCCTCAAAGAGGAACACGTCCTGGCTCACCAGCGCGATCTGCCTGCGCAGCGACGCGAGCGAAACATCCTCGATCGCCTGGCCATCGATCATGATGCGGCCGCCCGACGGCCGCCATAGCCGCTGCAGCAGATTGAAGACGGTCGTCTTGCCACTTCCTGAAAGACCGACGAGGGCGGTGGTCTTTCCGGCCGGCGCGGTAAAGCTCAGCTCATTCAGAACCGGCGTGTTCTGCCTGTAGGCGAACGACACGTTGTCGAAGCGCACCTCGCCGCGCGTGACGACCAAGGGACTTTTCGGCGCACTGTCGGCCTCGGCCGCTGGCGTATCAAGGATGTCGTAGAGCATCCGCACCTGCACGGCGGAGCCGACGAGCTGGAGGTGGAGGCGGGAGAGGCGCCGGAGCGGCTCGCCTGCCAGCAGCAGTGCCGCGATGAAGGCGAAGAACTCGCCGGGCGAGCGGCCGTGGGACATCGTGCGCCAGCCGGCATAGGCCACGGCAGCGGCAATGGCCAACCCCGCAGCAGTCTCCATCAGCGGATTCACGCGCGCCTTGACGGCCACGATCTTGTTGTTGAGGCGCTGCAGAGCCTCGATGCACGCCACCATGTGGCGCCGCATGGCCTCCTCAAGCTGGAAGGATTTGATGATGCGGATGCCCTGCACGGTCTCGCGCATGGCCGAAACCAGCTGCGCCGTCGAGTGCGTTTCGCTGCCGGCAACCTTCTTGATCCGGCTGCTGAGCTGCTTCATGCCGAAGGCGACGCCCGGCCCGACAATGATGAGCACGCTCGACAGCAGCGGATCCTGCAGCACCATGACGATGAACAGGCCGATGACGGTGAGAAGATCCCTGCCGAGGCCAACGGCGAGGAGGTGCATCATTTCCCGGGCGGCACGGGCGTTGTTGGAGATCCTGGTGATCAGCTCACCTGAGTTGCGGTCCTGAAAGAACGTCATATCCATCAGGAGCATGTGGTCGTAGAGCCGCTTCTGCATCTCGGCGACGATCTGATTGCCGATGCGGCTCAGCACAACCTCCTGGATGTAGGCGGCCGAGCCCTTGGCGATGAACAGGCCGGCGATCACCAGGGGTAACCACGCAAGAGCCTGCCGGTCCTGCTTCACGAAGACGTCATTGATGACATCGCGCATCAGCCATGCCGTGAGGGCCGTCGTCCCCGCGACGACTGCCATGAATACGAAAGCCAAGGCATAGCGCGGCGCATACGCGCGCGCGTGCTCCAGGAACAAGCGTTTGATGATCGGCCAGATCGAGTCGTCAGCGCTCATGACGTTGTCTGTGTTGTGAAGGCGCACATGTTCTCGGTGGCCCGGGGACGACCATCAAGTCGGCATTATGGCTCACGCCGGGTGTCAACAGGACAATTGTGTGGATAACAAGGCCCCAATCTCACGGGCACGCTAGGCGGGCCTGCGTGCGCTCCCTACTCTGATCGTCGCGATCCAAATCTCCGGAGCGAACCCGCTCAAGCTTCGCTCCAGTGCCGTCTGCTCGAATAGTGCAGCGCCGAAGATCGAATCGATGACGCGATACGACCAATTGTCCGTCGAGCCGAAAGGCCTCGTTACGCAGGCCGCCAGCATTTGCGCGCCGGAAGTCAGCGTGGTGCTGCCGACGTACAATCGCTCTGCGCAGCTGCGCGAGGCGATCGGCAGCGTGCTCGCCTTGAACGAGGTCGACTTCGAGCTCATCGTCGTTGACGACGGCTCCACCGACGGAACCCGGGTCGAGCTGGCGCGACTGAACGACAAGCGCCTGACGGTCGTCCGGCTTCCGCGCAGCTTCGGGGCCAACGTCGCCCGCAATGTCGGCATCGCGCGGTCCCGGGCCCCCTACGTTGCTTTCCTCGACTCCGACGACGTCTATCTCCCCGGCCGCCTCCTGCAGCCGCTGCGCCTCCTGCGCCGGGCCCCGGATATCGGGATCGTCCTGTCGTCGTTCACAACCGAGAAGCGCACGCGGAAGAGACTTCTCGCCGTGCCTCAGCGGATCTACACAGGCCGCGAGCTTTTGCGCCTCATCGCGCGCCACGTCCTTCCGCCGACCACATCGGGCCTGACCCTTCGCAAGGATGTGCTGGAAGCAATCGGTGGCTTTGATCCCGCGCTCAAGCGGATGCAGGACCGAGATCTCGTCATGCGCGCCGCCGCCCGGGCAAAGGGCGCGACGCTCGCCGGCGTATTGTGGCACAAGCGCTGGCAGGAGGACGGCATCTCGACCCCTCAGGCGACCTACATCGCCGCGCTCATCGCACTTGTCGAGCGCCACGCCATCTATCAGAACGAGGAACGGGAGGCTCGCGACTATCTCATCGCGCGCCACCTGCTGGCGCTGGCCAAGTGCATGCGCTTTCAGCAGTTCAAGCGAGACTACGCCCTCGCGCAGGAGCAACTCACACCACCGCCGCCGCCATTGCCGCGCCTTATCACAAGGTATCGGAGCAGTCGTCGGGAACGGCATCGGCTCCGCCAGCACCTCCTCTCCGGTGAGCTTGCGACGGGGAGCCTATAGTCGTCACCTATCATGACCGGACCGGCTACGGCGCGTGCCTCGGGCGGATCCCTTGAGGGAACCCGCCCGAGAATGAGAATGGCCAGAGCGGCCCCCCTACCACCAGTAACGGCAGTCGTAGAACCTGGACCGCCAGTGCCGGCTGCCGGTGGCCCGCCACTTCCGATAGAAGTGGTTGCAGTGCCGGACCTCGTGCCTCGCGTAGTCGTGGGGACCGCCGACGTAGGCATGCTTCCAGTGCTTGAAGTGGTGGTGATGATGGTGTGCCCGATGGCCCTTGCCGGCCTCGGCCGGGGCGATCGCAGGCACACTGACCGCCGCCGCAGCGACGATCGCGCAGGCCAGAAACTTCTTCATGCTCATCTCCAGTTGTGGCGTTGATGTTGAACACGCCGCCACCGGCATGGCGCTTTTTTGCCTGGCGCCGGTGTCGACTGTCCCGTCCTAAGCCCCCAATGTTTCGATCCGATCGCGGGGGCGCGCCTTATTGGTTTCGAATGTTTCGGGGCTCCCGCGGCACGTCCCGCGCGGGACATCGCGGGCGACGAGCCGCCGCGGTCGGCGCTTGAACTTTGCCGATGAGAAGCCTAGAGCGGGTTGCGCCGAAGCGCGGCCCCTCGTACGCGGTGAAAAATGGCCCCTCGCATAACCAGCACGCCTGGCCAGCTCGGCCTGCTGAGTTCCCTCTGCATGGTGGCTGGCCTCATGACCGCGTTCTGCGCGCGGCTTCTTGCCGACGGGCAGAACGCGGCAGCAACCGAGTGGCGCTTCGTCGCGGCCTTTGCCGCGGCCCTGGTCACCACGCTCAACGCCGCGCTGTCTGCCGCTGCCTCACCGTTCGTGCGGAAGCCCGTTGCGGCCCCTCGGGCGATCTTGTCCGCATCCATTGCCGATCTTACGAAGGCGTGCGGAACGGCCATTGACGCCCACATGATGCGCACCATCCTGGAGACAGATGCACGAGAGACCGAAGAATCCCTGGCGGCTCGCCGTTTCGGCGTCCTCCGCCGCGCCGACTTCGCAGGCCACATGTGAGCACGATGCCGCAGCACCTCGGACAGCTCCATGGCAGAGGCGGTGCGAGCCCCACGGCCGCGGCCGGTGCGGCCCCGCTGCCGTGCGAGCGACGTCGATTTCTGATCGTGCACAACCCCATGGCCGGCAGAAACCGCGTCGATCTGGTCCGCGATATCGTCCGGCGTCTTGAGCAGGCGGGCGCACGCGCGGACCAGCACGTCCTCGGGGACCACGAGCGCGATGAGCACTTTCTCGCACACGTCGGCATGTACGATGCGCTCATCGCGTCGGGTGGTGATGGAACGGCACGCAGCGTCGTGGCGATGCTGCACGGCCACCAGGTCCCATTCGGCCTCATTCCGATCGGGACCGGCAACGTGCTTGCAGAGGAGCTGCACCTGCCGCAGGGCGCTGCTGAGATCGCCGATATGCTGCTCCATGGCCCGGTCGTCGACATCTCGATCGCAAGCGCCAACGGCGCCCCGTTCCTGCTGATGCTTGGCGCCGGCTTTGACGGCGACGTGATCGCGCGGCTGCTCATCGGTCTCAAGCGGCGCATTGGTAAGCTGGCCTTCGGCTGGCCGATCCTGGCTGCGCTCGCACACAAACCGCAGCTCTTTCAGGTCACGATCGACGGGGCGGGGTACGAAACCTCCTGGCTCGTTGCCGCGAATGCCGCGCGATATGCCGGTCGCTTTCTTCTCTCAGAACGGACGAACGTGCGAAGCCCCGGCTTGAACGTCATCATCTCGCACGCGACCAGCCGCCGGCAGCGGTTCCGGGAGCTGCTCCATCTGGTGGCCGGCCGACTTGAGAAGGCGAGCAGCATTGAGATGATCCCGGCACACGAGGTCGCGATACCGGATGCCAAGACCATCGCTGTTCAGGTCGATGGCGAGGCAATCTCGGCCCCCTCCTTCCGATTGGTAGCCGACATGGCGCGCACGCCCATGATTGTCCCGACATGGCCGGCGGGCCGCGAGCCGCTTCGTGGAAGGGCCGGGCGCTGAAGATGGCCGTGAAGCTTGGAGCGGGCGATCGGGATCGAACCGACGACATTCAGCTTGGGAAGCTGACGTTCTACCACTGAACTACGCCCGCACTCGTCCGTAGATACGGCACATCGAGGGCCGTCGGCAAGAGCCGATCCTGCAGGGGGCTTGAACAGCCGAGAGCGGCAACGCGTCCTGCTCAAAGAGCTGCGGCATCATGCGTATCGAGCCGGAAGATGGCATCGGCGATACCGGTCATGCTGGCGGGGTCAAATCTGTCCGCATCAGAAGGCAGCAGGACGGCCCAGTCCTCGACGCCGAGATCGGAAAGCTGATCGGGCGTGCCATGCCCAAATTCGAGATGGCCGCGACCGATGATGCCGACGACCAAAGGTGCGCGGTCGGCCTTCAGCACCTCGGCAATCCGGCAGGCAAAGGCCCGGTCCCAGGTCTGCTGTGCGCGCACGAACCGATCGAACTCGGGACTGGTTGCATAGCCTGCCTCGCGGCGCCGCATCCGATTGAGAATATCAAGCAGGTACTGGCGGTAGGCCGGCGTGGCATCGCGCGCCGGCGTGACGCCGTCCCGCTCTTCCTCCGGAATTGCCGCCCACCCAAGTTTGCCGACCTCGCTCACGAGGGCCCTGCGGCAGTTCAAGGCCAGCATGGGCACTTTGAACTGGCGGCAGAAGTGAAACAGGGGCCAGTAGAGATCGGGCGGAAAATTCCAGACCGCTGTCCACTCCGCTTGCTCGAGAAACGCTTGCGGCGCGAGCTTTCCCGCGACCCACGCGTCGAGAGCCGGCTGCACGCGACGCGGAAACATCTCGAAGCCCATGACCATGTTGGGCCGAAGTGCGTGCAGCCCGGCGGCCACATGAAGTTGCCAGCGGTGGACATCGAAGCGGTCGTGGGTTTCGCCGAGCATGACGACCTTCTTCGCAGAAATGCGCTGCAGAAGGTCGCTATGATCGATCTCGCACCCCGATCGCGCGTCGAGCCAACGCCCCGGCAGATGCGCGACGCCCCCCGTGCCCTGGTCACTTGACGCCATCTTTGCATGTCCTTCCTCGAAGATCCGCGAGCCCCGGCGCGGTCGAGGCCAGGCATCTCGCGTTCGCCACCTGCATCGCACAGGTTCGGACTGATGCCGCGCAAGCGGCCCGCGCGCATGCACGTCCGACTGGGTTACGCCGAACAGTAACGCAATCTCAATGCATGTACGGCTAGCCTCGCAACGGGTTGGTGTGTCGAGGGAGTCCTGTTGATGTCCTGGCCTTCCGTGCTGAGGGCGGCGAGCCGCCTCGCTCTGGCCATGTCCGTTGCCATCGCTGGCGCCGCATTCGGCTTTGATGATGCTGAGGCCCGCGGCGGCAGAGTGCGTACGATCAAGGACCGCGCATGGGACCAGGACGGCCCTGCGAGGAGGCAGAC
>JBKBPL010000072.1:0-9762 GCA_046293075.1 Hyphomicrobiaceae bacterium
CAGGCAGGGTGTGCGCACGAGCCGCAGAACACTGCGTAGGCGGACCACCGCAGATTAACCGATGCTTATGCTCTAATCCCTATTGTCAGCCCCATTCATTGGTCGGTGAGGGGTGCGTCCGCGATGCTGAACGCTGTTATTGGAGCGGGTCAGGGCAGTTCCCTGATGGGAAGCTACGCCACCAGCCTGAGCGAGGCCGTATTGCGCCAGCGCACCCGCGAAGCAGAGCGCACCGCCAAGCTCGAAGCGCAGCTCGCCAACAAGATCAAGTCCGAGTTCATCTCGAATATGAGCCATGAGCTGCGCACGCCGCTCAACTCCGTGCTCGGCTTCTCGAAACTGCTCACCGAGCACGAGCATCGCAAGCTCGCTGACGAGGACATCGTCGAGTACGCACGCCTCGTCCAGGATGCCGCGACGCACCTGCTTACGGTCATCAACAACATCCTCGATATCTCGAAGCTGAACAGCGGCAGCTTCATGCTCGATCCTTCCGATGTCCAGATCGCCGACGCTCTCGATGACACGCTGGCGAACTTCGAGAAATCGATCCGGGAGCATGGCCTCAATCTCGCCTGCAACATCGCCTCGGACCTCCCGGTCATCCAGGGCGACGAGCCGAAGCTCCGTCAGAGCTTCACCAATCTGATCGGCAACGCGATCAAGTTCACGCCACCCGGCGGCACCATCACCATCGAGGCGGCGAGCGGGCCGAAGGCCGATATCGTTGTCACCGTCCGCGACACGGGCGTCGGCATGAGCGAGGAGGAAATCCGTGTGGCCCTCGCCCCGTTCGGTCAGGCCGATGCCAGCCGGACACGCTGGCGCGAGGGCTCCGGCCTCGGCCTCCCGATCGCGAAGGCGCTCGTCGGCCTTCACGGGGGAACAATCGAAATCAGCAGTACCAAGGGCCAGGGAACCGAGGTGAGGGTGCGATTGCCCATCGCGCCCGTTCTCGAACCCTACTGACGCAGACACCTGAGCAGAGAGACCGGATCGGTCACCACCGCACGAGCCGAGGCAAATCCGATGGCGCTGACGTCCTCCACCACTGAGCCGACCACCCCTCACGCGGACGCCTCGATAGGGCGCATCGTCTCTGTCACCGGTGCCAAGGCGATTGTGCTTCTCGACAGCGACAGCCGCTCCCGCGAGTCAGCGACGCGCCCGGAGATGGGCACGCTCCTCGCCATCGAGACCGAGGAAACGATTGTCCTCGCGATCGTCTCCGCGCTCAGCGTGCCGGTGCCGGCCCAGCGCGAGGGCGAGAACGAGATCTGGATCGCCGAGCTCGGTCTCGTTGGCGAACTGAGGCGGAATGGCGAAGGCAGGTCCGGCGGCTTCAATCGGGGCGTCAGCATCTATCCCGGCCTCGGCGACCGCGTGCGCGTCGCCTCGAAAGCGGAGCTTAATGAGGCCTTCTGCGGCGATGTCGAACGTTCGGTGCGCGTCGGCTGCCTGCGGCAGGACAATTCGATCCCGGCCATGGTCAAGGTCGATGATCTGCTCGGCAAACACTTCGCCGTTCTCGGGACCACCGGCACCGGCAAATCCTGCACGACTGCGTTGATCCTGCGCGCGATTCTCGAGAAGAACCCGCAGGCCCACATCGTGCTCCTCGACCCGCACAACGAGTACGCGCCGGCATTCCCCGAGTGGGGCGAGGTCATCTCGCCACGCAACATGCAGCTCCCGTTCTGGCTGCTCACGTTCGAGGAGCTCGTCGAGGTGGTGATCGGTGACCCCGCGGAGCGCAAGCACGAGGTCGAGATCCTCCAGGACCTGATCCCGATCGCCAAGAGCCGCTACAGCACGGGCCGCAGCAAGGAAGGGCAGGTGGCCCGCAGCCGCCTCGATGCCGGCCGCTTCACGGTCGACACACCCGTTCCCTATCGCCTCTCGGATCTCGTCTCGCTCATCGACGAGCGCATGGGCAAGCTCGAGAACAAGCGCGACATCGCCCCCTACCGCAATCTCAAGACTCGCATCGAAACGCTGTCGCTCGATCCGCGCTACGCCTTCATGTTCGGCTCGCTCACCGTCTATGACGGCATGGCCCAGATCCTCGGGCGCATCTTCCGCGTGCCCGTCGAAGGCAAGCCGATCACCATTCTGGAGCTGACAGGACTGCCGACCGAGATCGTCAATGTGGTCGTCTCGGTGCTGTGCCGCATGACCTTCGACTTCGCCCTCTGGGGCGAGGGCAAGGTGCCGGTGACGATCGTCTGCGAAGAGGCGCACCGCTACGTGCCCGCCAACCCCGCGCTCGGCTTCGAGCCCTGCAAGCGCGCCATCGCCAAGATCGCCAAGGAAGGTCGCAAGTACGGCGCGTCGCTCGCCATTGTCACCCAGCGCCCGGCGGAGATCGACCCGACCATCCTCTCGCAGTGCAACACCGTGTTCGCGCTGCGCATGTCCAACGACCGTGATCAGGAGATCGTCAAGTCGGCCATCTCCGACACCGGCTCGGGTCTGCTTGAGTTCCTCTCGGCGCTCGGCCAGCGCGAGGCCATTGCCTTCGGTGACGGCGTGACCCTGCCGGTCCGCATCCGCTTCGATGACCTGCCGCAGCACGCGATGCCGCGCAGCTCGTCGGCGATGTTCACCACCATGTGGCAGCAGCCAAGCAGCGACACCGGCTTCCTTGAGCAGATCGTGGAGAAGTGGCGTCTTTCGGTTGCCGGATCGCCCGCGACGGAGACCAGCCAGACGGCGCTCTTTGCCGATGCCATGGGCCTCACCGGCGGGCCGGAACCGGCCCCTCAGCCACGCAGCGCCGCGCCGGCAGCGCCGATGGATGCCGCACGTCGGTATGCAGCGGCACCGGTCGCGCCGGAGAGCGCCAGCGTGAGGCCGCGCGTACCCGAGCCTGCTGGCTACGTGGCAGCCGCCGTCGCTCCGCCGCCACCGCCAGCACAAGGCTCCAACGCGCTCCGCTCCCTTCGCGACCGGCTCAATCGCAGCGGGCGGTGAGGCTTCCCGCCCGCAGCGCGCACAGAGTTCGTGACAAGCTGAGCGTGCACGCACTATGAACATGCAGTGCTGCGTGTGATTCTGCCATCACGCAAACCCAAAGGTTGGGCACGGCAACGTGGCTCCGAGGGGCGTGTGGCAGGCAGGGGTGTGTGCCATGGGTTCATGGCCGACCGGCCGCACGGGCCGGCGTGCCAGATCCGCTTTGCAGCACACGCCCGGACAAAGAGAAGCAGGCACGAGCGGCCGTGGGCTGCTCGTGCCCGGGTGTGGGCTTGCGAAACCCGTTTTCACGGGCTTGCGACCCTCAGTGCGCACACCGTACTGCGTTGCCGGACAGCGTCGCGCACCATGGCAGTCGAACGACTGAGCACCGTTCCTCTGCGCGTGCGCCAGGGTCCGCACATTGGCATGGAAAGGCTGGAGCCGCCGCTTGCTCCAGCCTTTCTGTTTGCCTCGCTGAAGCTACACGCGGCGACGACACCGCGATCCCCCTGCCACAGTACACAGCCGATCGCCGCCGCCCTCTCGCGCACGCTCCCGTGGGCTGCTAGAGAGGCAAGGCGTACGACGAGCTACCCGAATGCCAGGTGCCGGCCGGGCATGTCAGAGGCCAAGACAAGGGGGGCGATCCCATGTTGGGATATATCATCCTTATTATTCTACAGATCGGGGGCGCTTGGGCACTCGCCCCGCAGCTTAAGAGCTTCCTGCCCGCCATCCCCCAGTTCGGCGGCTACAACGTCGAGATCTTCGTTTGGGCCGCTCTGTTCGCGGTCATCGTCTTCGTGATCGGCTTCATCGGCTCGATCGTGCTCAAGGGCGTGCGCACACCGGGCGCCGGGACGCTCACCATGACCCTGCTGCTGGCGCTGGTGTTCGCCGCCTTGACCTTCGTGGCCCCGCTCACTCAGGCCGTTGCCCAGATCGTTCCGCGGCTCGAGATCCTCTGGTGGCCCTTGATCGGCGCCGTGATCGGCTATCTCATCAAGCGCTGAGCGCCGCTCAGACCGCGTACGGATCGACGCCCTCCTGGAAAATGCCGGAATGCGGGGCCGCGCCGCGCCGGCCGGGGCGCCTTTTCGCTTGCAACAGGGGCGCATTAGCCGCTAGGCGTTCGGGCCATCGAATTCCACCATTCGAGCCGAACCCACAAAGCCCAGTCTCGTCGAGGGGAAACTCCCATGCGCGTCTATTACGATCGTGATGCCGACATCAACCTGATCAAGAGCAAGAAGGTCGCCGTCATCGGCTACGGCAGCCAGGGCCATGCCCATGCGCTCAACCTCCGCGACTCCGGCGTCAAGAACGTCGTCGTGGCCCTCCGCGAGGGCTCGGCCAGCGCCAAGAAGGCCGAGGGCGAGAAGCTCAAGGTCATGGAGGTGGCCGAGGCGGCCAAGTGGGCCGACGTCATGATGATGCTGACGCCGGACGAGTTGCAGGCCGACATCTACCGCGACCATCTGCACAAGAACATGAAAAACGGCGCCGCGATCATGTTCGCGCACGGCCTCAACGTGCACTTCAACCTGATCGAGCCGCGGGACGACCTCGACGTCGGCATGGTCGCGCCCAAGGGCCCCGGCCACACCGTGCGCTCTGAGTACCTGCGTGGCGGCGGCGTGCCCTGCCTTCTCGCCATCGACAAGGATCGCAGCGGCAATGCCCACGATCTCTTCCTCTCCTACGCCTCGGCGATTGGCGGCGGCAAGGCCGGCATCATTGAGACGACTTTCAAGGAGGAGTGCGAGACCGACCTCTTCGGCGAGCAGGTCGTGCTCTGCGGCGGCCTTGTCGAGCTGATCCGCAGCGGCTTCGAGACGCTGGTCGATGCGGGCTATGCGCCGGAGATGGCCTACTTTGAATGCCTCCACGAGGTGAAGCTGATCGTCGACCTCATCTATGAGGGCGGCATCGCCAACATGAACTACTCGATCTCGAACACCGCCGAGTTCGGCGAGTACATGTCCGGCAAGCGCATCATCACCGATGAGACGCGCGCCGAGATGAAGCGCGTGCTCGCCGACATCCAGTCGGGCGCCTTCACCTCGGAGTGGATGCGCGAGTGCAAGGCCGGCCAGCCCAAGTTCAAGGCCATCCGCCGCAACAACGACGCGCACCAGATCGAGGAAGTGGGCGCCAAGCTGCGTGCAATGATGCCCTGGATCAAGGCCGGCGCGCTGGTCGACAAGAGCAAGAACTAATCGTCGCTCTCCCCGCTCTTCGCGAGGAGAGGGCCAGGGTGAGGGGCCGCGGCAGGCGCCAACGTCGCGCAAACTGCTGCGCCCTCATCCGAACGTTCTCCCCGTGCGAACGGGGAGAAGGGACAGCGGAGCGTCCGCCGGACCCTGCACGTTCAAATAAGAACGGGTGTTCGCTATCCCCCGACCGGGGAGATGAGCGAAAGCCCCGCCGCGCCTAAGGCGCGTCAACCTCACGCGGCGACGTACCCCGGCACGTCCGACACGAAGCCCTTGAAGCTCTCGAGCCCGCGAGGGACCGGCCCGCCATAAGCCCAGTCAAGCAGCTCCACGGTATGCACGATCGGCAAGGGCGTGCCGAGCCCGATCTGGGTGATGCAGCCCAGATTGCCCGCCGCCACGAGATCGGGCCGCACGCTCTCGATGTTCGCGACCTTGCGCGCGCGCAGCTCGCCGGCGAGCTCAGGCTGCAGAATGTTGTAGACGCCCGCCGAGCCGCAGCAGATGTGCCCCTCTGGCGGCTCGAGCACGGTGAAGCCGGCCTTCTTCAGGAGCGCTTTCGGCTCACTCGTGATGCGCTGGCCATGCTGCATGGAGCAGGCGGAATGGTAGGCGACGCGCAGGCTGGACCAGCGACGCGGCGCACCGAGATCGAAGCGGGTCAGGAACTCCGTGATGTCGAGTGCGAGAGCGGCGAGCGCGGCCGCCTTCTCCGCGTAGGCGGGCTCGTGGCGCAGCAAGTGGCCGTAATCCTTGACGGTGGTGCCGCAGCCCGAGGCATTGATGATGATGGCATCGATCGGCTCGCGTTCCGTCACCTTCCACCAGGCATCGACGTTCTGCTTGGCCTGCGCGATGGCCTCCGCCTCGCGGCCCATGTGATGGACGAGCGCGCCGCAGCAACCGGCGCCCGCGGGCACGACGACGTCGACGCCGTTGCGCGCGAGCAGGCGGATGGTCGCATCGTTGATCTCGGGGCGCAGCACCTGCTGCGCGCATCCGCTGAGCAGCAGCACGCGCTTCATGCGCGCGTCGCCCGTGACGGCCGTGCCGGGGCCGGCAAAGCGCGCATCGGGCAGACGTTCGCGCGGCGCCAGTGCGAGCATGGCTGCCACCTCGGGCAGGCCGACGCGCGTCATCAGCCCCGCGAAGGGACGGCCGAGCGGCGCCAGCGCAAGCGCTTTGCGAAAGCGCTCCGGATACGGGATGAGGCGGGCGAGCAGCCCTCGCACGAGGCGCTCTTTCAGCGGCCGCTTGCCCGTCTCCTCGATGTGCGCGCGGGCAAGATCGACGAGATGCATGTAATCGACGCCGCCGGGGCAGGTCGTCATGCACGAAAGGCAGGACAGACAGCGATCGACGTGGAACTGCACTTGCGGACTCGCGTCGCGACCCCGCTCGAACATGTCCTTCATGAGATAGATGCGCCCGCGCGGGGAATCGCGCTCGTCACCGAGCAGGACATAGGTCGAGCACGTCGCCGTGCAGAGGCCGCAGTGCACGCAGCGCTTGAGGATGCTGTCCGCTTCGGCCAGCCGCGGATCCTGGAGCTGCTCGGGCGTGAAGTTGGTCTGCATTCAGTGCCCCGATTCTAGAGATCGGCGAGAAGGCGGCCGCGATTGAGCACATCATGGGGATCGAACACCGCCTTGATGCCGCGCGTGATCGCCGCGAGGTCAGGCTCGAGTGGCTGGAACACGTCGATCGACGCGCGGACAGCGGGCGCCGCACGGATCAGCGTCGCATGGCCGCCATGGCTCGCGATGACGCGGCGAATGTCCGCCGCACCCGCGTCTGCCGTGTCCAGCACCTCAGCCCAGATGAGCCCGCCCGACCAGTCGTAATAAGCGCGGCACTCCATGTAGCGCGCAATGGCCGCGACAACCGCAGGCCCCGAGCGCGGCGCCGTCGAGATGCGCCAGAGCGGAGCTGTACTGCCCTGCAAGACGGAAAGCTCGCGTAGCTCGCCCCAGAAGGCGCGCGCATTTGCGTCATCGAGCTCATGGAGCTCGCCGTACGCGCGCAGCGCATCCTTGAGGCGGTCGAGCCGGTAGCGGAGGGAGCTCGCGAAGGTCTCGAGGCGCACGGCGGTGACGGCCTTCTGCGCCCCCGCGAGGCCGGAATGTCGGAGCCGTGCGGCAAGCGGCGCCTGGAGATGGACTGCACCCGACACCTCGAAGGGCGTACCCAGTGCTGCGCAGAGCGCCTCCACGCCCGAACCATCGTCGAGACCAAGGATGACAAGCGTTCCCGTACGCTCAGCGCGTGGCAGCACCTTGAAGGTGACACTCGTCATCACAGCGAGCGTGCCCCAGCTCCCGCACACGGCCCGGCAGAGATCGTAGCCGGTGACGTTCTTCATGACCCGACCGCCGCCCCGGAACGTCTGGCCGGTACCGGTGATCGCTTCGATGCCGAGCAGATGATCGCGCGCGCCGCCGGCCATGACGCGGCGGCTGCCCGAAAGGTTCGTCGCGAAGACGGCGCCGATCGTGCCGCTGTTTGCCGGGCCGCCGAGCACCGGCCCGAGATCGATGGGCTCGAAAGCGAGCATCTGGCCCTTCTCGGCAAGCGCCTGCTCGATCGCCGCAAGCGGCGTGCCGGCGCGCGCGCCCATGACAAGCTCGGTCGGCTCGTAAAGCGTCACACCGCTCAGCGGAGCGGTGGTGATCACCAGTCCGGCATTGACCGGCCGGCCAACCGCGCGCTTGGTGCCGGCACCAAGCACCTCCACCGGCATCCCGGCACGTGCGGCATCCGTGATCAGGCGCTGAAGCTCACGCTCGCTTGCCGGGCGGGCACTCTCCACCTCAGTGCTCCCAGGCCTGGTTCTGGATGTCGCGGCCCTCGAGCGGGAAGACCTTATGCGGGTTGAGCAGCCACTGCGGATCGAACACGGTCTTGATGCGCATCTGAAGCGCCAGCTCGCCGGGCGTGAACTGGTTCGGCATGAGGTCGCGCTTCTCGACACCGACGCCATGCTCGCCAGTGAGGCAACCGCCGACCTCCACGCACAACTTCAGAATGTCGGCGCCGGCCGCCTCCGCACGGCGAACCTGCTCGGCATCATTGGCCTCGTAGAGGATGAGCGGATGCAGGTTGCCGTCCCCGGCATGGAAGATGTTGGCAACCTTGAGGCCGTGGCCGGCGCAGATCTCCGAAATGCGCACCAGCACCTCCGGCAACCGCCCGAGGGGAATGGTGCCATCCATGCAGTAGTAGTCAGAGATCCGCCCGAGTGCCCCGAACGCCGACTTGCGCCCCCGCCAGATGGCCGCACTCTCCTCAGCGCTGGCGCTCACGCGTACGGCCTTGGGCCGGAAGGGCTTCGCGATGTCGACGATGCGGGCGAGCAGCGTCGAGATCTCCTCCTCCGAGCCTTCCACCTCGACGATCAGCAGCGCCTCGACATCGAGTGGATAGCCGGCCTTGGCGAAAGCCTCACAGACATGGATCGCCGGCTTGTCCATGAACTCGATGGCAACCGGGATGATGCCCGAGGCGATGATCGCCGCGACGCAGTGCCCGGCGATCTCGCTCGAATCGAAGCCAAGCAGCATGGGTCGCGCCGCCTCCGCCGCGCGCAGGATGCGCACCGTCGCCTCCGTGACGATGCCGAACTGACCCTCCGAGCCGACGATCAGCCCGAGGAGGTCGTAGCCCGAGGTATCGAGATGCGCACCGCCGATCTCGACGACGCGCCCGTCGATGAGCACCATCTTGACGCCGAGCACGTTGTTGGTGGTCACACCATATTTGAGACAGTGGGCGCCCCCCGAATTCATGGCGATGTTGCCGGCGAGCGTGCAGGCGAGCTGACTGGACGGGTCCGGCGCATAGAAGAAGCCGTGCGGTTGCACGGCAGCGGATATCCCAAGATTCGTAATGCCCGTCTCGACGCGCGCTGTGCGGTTCTCGAGGTCGATCTCGAGGATGCGGTTCATGCGCGAGACGCCGACGATGATGGCGTCCTCCGCCGGCAATGCCCCGCCACAGAGCGAGGTGCCCGCACCGCGCGGAATTACGATGATGCCGTTCTCATACGCATACTTGAGCACGCGCGAGACTTCATCGGTCGAGCGGGGCAAGACCACCGCCAGCGGCATGCAGCGGTAGGCGGTGAGACCGTCCGTCTCGAACGCGCGACGGCCATCCTCGTCGGCGATCACGCCGCCGGGGCCGACAAGGCGTGCCAGATCCCTGGCAATCGCGTCGCGGCGGGCAACGACCGCACGGTCGGGCGGCGGCAGTACATTGACCAGCATCGGGCCCTTTGCCTTTCGGTCGATGGCAGCGCGGCACTTCGACCAACGTCTCATGGCCTCTGACCGCACGCCGAGGTAGCAGGATTCGGCGCGCGGGATCATAGCACTGTGGCGGCCGCCCCAGACAATGGGACCCGCGCGCACGGTCCGCGGCGCCACAAGGCCGCGGATCGGACAGGGGACTGATCATCCAGAAGACATTACCTGATTACGCACCATCATAAGCCCTGATGCTGCCATTCGAATCTACAGAGAATACGTGCCAGATCAGGGAGATGGGCGATGGCGCGCAACCGCATCCAGTTTCAGAAGGGCCTCTCGGA
>JBKBPL010000073.1:0-9464 GCA_046293075.1 Hyphomicrobiaceae bacterium
AGACATTATGATGCGCCCGGAGCATCCGCGCCCGGGCATTTTCAACATCCGGGAACAATACTCATCCTGCCGGGTTATTTCTGGCGACACACTTTGGTCATGGCCGGGCATAATGGAATTTTTTTGCAGAGTGAGCCTTGCGGGCCACGGACGCGCATTTAAGGGAACAGCGCAGTGACAGCCATTACGGATCTCGAGATTTTTGCCCGCGTCGCACGCACGGGAAACATGTCAGCCGCAGGCCGCGAGATGGGGCTGTCCCCGGCGGTGGTCTCGAAGCGCGTGAGCCTCCTCGAGGAACGGCTCGGCACGCGGCTTTTCCAGCGCACCACCCGCCAGCTCACCCTGACCGAGACCGGCGAGGGCTATTTCAAGCGGGTCGTCGACATCCTGAGCCTGATCGCGGAGGCCGAGGACTTCGTCAGCCGGCGCAACACCAAGCCCCGCGGCGTGCTCAAGGTCACGGCGCCGACTGCCTTCAGCCGCCTCCATATCGCGCCGTATCTGCCAAAGTTCCTGGCCAAGTATCCCGAGATCGAGCTCGACTTCCATCTCACCGACAACTACGTCGACATCATTCGCGAAGGCTTCGACCTTGCGGTGCGGATCGGCGAGCTGCGCGACAGTTCGCTCGTCCAGCGCAAGCTCGCCAGCGACAAACGGGTCATCTGCGCGGCGCCAAAATACGTCGAGACCTTCGGCGCGCCAACGACCCTCGCCGATCTCGACTTCCACAACTGCCTCTCGGCCGGCGCGCAGGAGTACTGGCGACTTCAGGGACCGGACGGCGAGCATCAGATCAAGGTCAAAGGGAACATCCGCTCGAACTCGCTCGAGTTCGTGCGCGAGGCGCTGCTGGCGGGGCTCGGAATCGGGTTGCGCTCGACCTGGGACATCGGACCGGAGCTCGAGAGCGGCGCGCTCAAGGTGCTGCTGCCGCAGTACCGTGGCTCGGACAGCGTGGCGATCCATGCCGTCTACCCCTGCCGCGACTTCATGCCCGAGAAGGTCAACGTCTTCATTGAATTCCTGAGCGAGATCTACGGGCCCGAGCCGTACTGGAACCAGCGCGTCAATCTGGAGCGGCTGGTGAAGCCATGCCTCTCGACCGGCACAACAGCCAAGAACGAAGCCCCTGCCGCACCATCGCGCCCGAAGCGGAAGGCCGCGCAGCAGGCCCGCCAGCCCGATGGCTGCGCCTGAGGTGCGCCCAAAGCGCTCTGCTGCATTTGGTCGCGTGAGCCTTTACGGGCCGCATTGACGTATAAGATGCGGCGCACAACAGTTTGCGCGTGGCAGAAGGCCACAATGATGGCCGTCATAGGGAGTGAGAAATGAATCGGGTTCTTCTGTTCTCAGCGATCGGCGCGACCGCCCTCCTCGGCGCGACCGTGGTCTCGGCGCAGGATGCCGAGAACGGTGCCGAGGTTTTCAAGCGCTGCCGCGCTTGCCATGACGTTGGGGAGAATGCGAAGAACAAGGTCGGGCCGATCCTTAATGGCATTGTCGGCCGGAAGGCGGGGACCATCGAGGGCTTCGCGTACTCTGAAGCCAACCGCAAGGCCGGGGCCGACGGCTGGGTGTGGACCGAGGAGAAGATGATGGAGTACCTCCTCAATCCCCGCGCGGCGATGCCTGGCAACAAGATGGCCTTTGCCGGGATCAAGGACGAGCAGGACCGCAAGGACCTGATTGCCTACCTCAAGAAGTTCTCGAAATAGCCTCCCGGGCTTGCAGCGCCGCTGCGCGCTGCAGCAGGGCCTGGGCATTGCGCCACGTCGGGACCTCGACGAGGTGTTCGTCCACGTGCGCACGATCCTGACCGCGGCGCCGCGCCTCATCGATTGCGGCGACGATCCGTTTGGCCTGGGTGACCTCGGCCTCCGTCGGCGTGAATGCCACATTGATTAGCGCCGCGTGCGCGGGCTGGACAAGCGACTTGGCCGTCATGCCGAGCGCCTTGGCGCCGGCGCAGCTCGCGCGGAGCCCATCCTCGTCCGCGTACGTGTAAGGATAGTCGATCGAGAGCACACGGCTCGCGACGCACGCCGCATGAAAGTAGGCGCGCGCGAACGCGATCTCGCCGCCTTCCTTGGTGCGCGGCGCGCCGAGATCAGCCGTCAGATCCTCGCTGGCCAGCAGACAGGCGACGACACGCGGGTCAGCCCCCGCGATACCGCGCGTCTCGAAGAGTGCGCCGGCACTTTCGATGTTGGGCACCAGCCGGGTGCTGCCCACCACGAGGCCATGGCGCCGCTCGTGCGCGGCTACCGCGGCGGCGAGCCGCACAATGTCGCCTGGGCCGCGCACCTTCGGCAGCATGACGATATCCGGTGCTCCGGCCATTGCGGCAGCGAGATCATCAGCCCCATCCCCATCAAGGGGATTGACACGCACGGCCGTGACAGCCCCAGACCTGCGCCACGCGGCGAAGAGCGCCGGTGCCGCAGCCCGGGCGGCCGGCCGCGCGTCTGGCGGGGTGAAATCCTCAAGCTCGAGGATGACGACGTCGGCGCCGCTTGCCTGTGCCGTGTCATCGCGCGCGTTCGGGCCCCCGACGAAGAGCCAGGAGCGGAGCAGCGGGATTTGATCCGCGGCCACCATCGGCACCACCGTCGCCTACACCACGACCGGCGTCGGAACCTGTGTGCCGACCCGGAACACGCGGCGATAGCGCTCGATTTCCTCGGGCGGGCCGACGGCCTTAAGGGGGTTGTCCGAGATCTTTACTGCCGGCCGGCCGTTGGCGGAAATGACCTTGCAAACGATCGAGAAGGGGTCGAGGCCGCCATTCGGGCCGAAGCCGCGGAAGTCGTTGGTGAGCAGCGTGCCCCAGCCATAACCGATCCGGATGCGGCCATGGAAGTGGCGGTGGATCCTGTGGATCAGGTCGACGTCGAGGCCGTCAGAGAAGATCGCGAGCTTCTTTGTCGGATCCTGCCCGTGCTTCTTCCACCAGGCAATGGCAAGCTCGCCGCCCTCGATGGGATCCCCGGAATCGATGCGCACGCCCGTCCACGTCGCCACCCACTCCGGCGCCCGCTCGAAGAAGCTCGCCGTGCCGAAGGTGTCCGGCAGCACGACGCGCAAGTTGCCGTCATAGGCATCCTGCCAGTCGGCGAGCACGGCATAAGGTGCCTCGGCGAGCGCGCGGTCATTCTCGGCCAGAGCGGCATAGACCATGGGCAGCTCGTGCGCATTGGTGCCGATGGCTTCCACCTCGCGGCGCATGGCGATGAGGCAGTTCGACGTGCCAAGGAAGGCATCGCCAAGCCCCTCCTTGATGGCCTGCACGCACCAGTCCTGCCAGAGAAAGCCGTGGCGGCGCCGCGTGCCGAAATCCGCAATGCGCAAATCGGGGAGCGTGCTCAAGCGCTGCACCTTCTCCCACACGCGCGTCATGGCGCGCGCGTAGAGCACCTGCAGCTCGAACTTGCCGAGCCCTTTGGTCACGGCGCGGCTGTGCAGCTCCATGATGACGGCGAGCGCCGGGATCTCCCACATGGTGGTCTCGATCCAGGGCCCCTCGAAGGTCAGTTCGTACTGGTTGCCGCGCCGCTCGAGGCAGTAGGGGGGAAAGCGGAAGTTCTCGAGCCACTCGATGAAGTCGGGCGCAAACATCTGCCGCTTGCCGTAGAACATGTTGCCGCGCAGCCAGGTCGACTCGCCGCGGCTCAGCGACAGCGAGCGGATGTGGTCGAGTTGCTCGCGCAGCGCCCCCTCCTCGATGAGGTCGGCGAGGGGCACGCTGGCCGTCCGGTTGATGATCCCGAAAGTCACCTGCGTGTCGCGATGACGCCGGAAAATCATCTGCGCCATCAGAAGCTTGTAGAAATCGGTATCGAGCACCGAGCGGACGATCGGATCGATCTTCCAGGTGTGGTTGTAGACCCGGGTCGCGATGTCGGTCATGGCACCCGCATTTCCAGAGAACTCAAGGAAGCGTCGCAAATCGACGCCCGCGGCGCAACCCACCCACCATGCGCCTGATGCAGTTCGGGCCGCGCCCGGCACCGCGCTCGGCTTGGGTTGCAGAGGCGCGCGGAAAAGCTCCGGGGCGGGACCCTACTCAGTCCGCCCCGGAGCCCCACTCGAGTCCCCGTCCGCCTAGCGCTCGAGATGCTGGATGGGATCCACGGGCTTGGTACCCTGGCGGATCTCGAAGTGAAGCTGGGGCGTGTCGACGCTGCCGGTGGCGCCGGCCCGGGCAATGACCTGACCGCGCCGCACCGTCTCGCCCGACTTTACAGCAAGCGAGTCGTTGTGCGCGTAGGCGGTGATCCAGCCGCCGTCATGGCGGATCAGCAGAAGGTTGCCGTAGCCCTGCACGCCATCACCGGCGTAGGTCACGACACCGGCCTCCGCTGCGTACACCTCGGCACCGCGCGGCAACGCGATGTTGATGCCATCGTTGTGCCCACCCGGCTGCGGGCCGAAGCCCGAGATGATCTTGCCCCGCGCCGGCCAGCGGAACTTGGCCGCCGGTGCCCCGGCCTTTGGCGCCACAGCCGCAGCATCGCGGACAGGCGCCTCGGTCGCAGCCGGCGCAGGCGCCGGCGTTGGATCGACCGCGGGGCCTGAAGGCGGATGGCTGGCATCAGAGCCGAGCGCCGCGACGCGGGTGCGCGCATTGATGATCTTCGGCTCGACGGATGGCGCGCCCGCGCTCTCCGACGTCGCGGGCGGCAGCGCGGCCGGCGCCGCGGCGACGCGTGGCGCCTCCCCCCCTTGCGGCACCTTCAGCACCGTACCGGGGCGCACGCGGCGCGGATCGGTGATCTTGTTGACGCGCTCGAGCTCATTGAGGCGGACATTATGCTTGCGCGCGATGGCATAGAGGCTATCCCCGCGCTCAACCGTGTAGCTCCCCGTCCAGCCGGCGTCATCCGCGGGCCCGGCAGCCCGCGCTGCCGGCACCGGTGCGGGCGCAGGCGCAGCCGCTGGCGCCGCCGGCTCGGTCTCGACGAGCGGCGGCACGATCGGCCCGACCTCGTGATGCGGAAGCCTCGGCTCGGGCCGCTCGCGCGCAGGCGGGGCCACAGCCGGCGGCGGCGCCGACTCAGCCATGGGCGCGGTCGGCAACGATGCAACACGGCGCGGGCTCGACGGCACGATGAGCTTTTGCCCGACACGCAGCTGCGGGCCCTTGAGCCCGTTCGCGCGCATCAGCTCGGAGACGGCAACGCCATGCTTCCTCGAAAGCGAGTAGAGCGTGTCGCCCGCGCGCACATCGATGGTCTCCCCACCTGCCTCAGCCAACGGCGACGCGGATGGTGGATCGAAAGCCGCGCGCGGCGGGGCCGGCGGGCGAGGTGTCGGCTCGACCCTGCTCAATGGCGCGGAAGCGTACGGTGACGTGCGCTGCGGCGCGGCGCTCGGCGCCGCATTGGAGGGTGCATGGCGATCGTAGGCCTCCGGCAGTCCCGCGACGCGCACACCGCGCTCGCCCACTTCCGACACGGGCGTGCCGCGGTCGCTCTCGCGCCATTCCTGACGGGGCGACCGGCGCTCATACGGCGGGCTGTACGGGCGCTCATAGCCGTCGTCATAGGGTGCGCTGTAGGGCTGGCTGTACGGTTGCCCGTAGGGTTGGCCGTACGCGCGTTCCTCGCTCGGCGGCGCATATCCGCGATTCTGATAGACGGGCTCGCGGGGAATGGGGACGCTGCTGGTCGGCGCCGGACCGCCGTTGTAGTTCAGCGAGGGCATTTCAAAACCGGCGCTGCATCCGCCGGCGACCATCGCCAAACCAAGAACGGCCGCGCCCCGGGATGCGGTGGCAAGCCTTGGCAGACGCTCACACAAACGCACAATACGCAACATGTGGTACACCCCCTCTACGCGCCTTGAGTTAACCGTAAACTGGTTAACCGGCCGTTAAGGAGCGCGCGCTGCCGCGGCACTCCGCGATCTTCCCTGATGCGGAAGCGGATGGAGACGTCGGCACGGCTGCACTCCCGGTGCTGCAGGGTGAACGACACCGACCCCGGCCGAGGGCCAAGGCGCGATGCCTTCGAGAAGGCTCTCCGTGGTGAAACGAAGTACGCGACGCGGAGAACGAGCTTTGTCGGTGTACCGCGTGATTGTGCGAGGCCGTGGGCTTAACGGCGGCTCTTCCGCGGCTTTTGGCTGAATGTAGGACAACAGGACATTGCTGCGCAGGAAGCGCGCGCTCTGTCGTTGTATCAGCGGCGCTCGAAGTCGATGCGCTCGTCGACCGGCAAGCCGAGCAGCCGCCGGCGCAGGGCGTCGAGTGCAAGCTCAATCGCCCCAATGCGCACCCACTCGCGACCGCCAAGCATCCGCGCCGGCCGCGCGAGGGCGCCCGCCGGATCGGCGAGGCCGACGCAGATGGTGCCGCCGAGCTCGAGACGGTCCTCGCCCTCATCGAGTTCCATAAGCACTGCGAGCGCGTGGGAGGCCCCGCTCACCTGACGCAGGCCCTGTGCAACGGCGACGGCGGCGTCCTCCGTGATGCCCGCTGCGGACAATCCCGCACCGAGCCCCACGGCGTGCATGACCTGCGCCAGATCGCCCCCGACAATTGCGCGGCGGAATACCCCCCGCGCCCGCAGCTGCGGGGCGATGCGCGCCGCGACCCCGCCGCCGGTCACCATCTCGGCAATGGCAAGTGTATGCCCGCCCGCGGCCAGCCGGTCGAGGATGACACCCTCGAGGCGCTGGTCGTCCTCGGCGACGATGAAGTTGCCGAGCCGGCGGCGCACCTCGGCCGCGATCGGCTCGAGCGTGCGCGCGAGCGCCGCCTCATCATCGGCACGGATAGCAAGCTTGGTCTCGAGCTGCGGATAGTGCGACTGAAAGCCGAGCTTGACGGAGCTGCCCGCTTCGAGGCCCGGGATGCCGGCCAGCAGCTCATCGGCACGCGATTCGCCGATGCCAAAGGAGTGGAAGCGCTTGAGGCGCGTGACGCCCTTGAGGCCGCTCATGGCGAGGAGGCGCGGGAGGACCTCCTCATCGAGCATCCGCCGCATCTCGCGCGGTACGCCCGGCGTGAAGAAGAAGCGCGCCTTGCCGATCGTCACGGCGAATCCGCAGGCCGTGCCGATCGGATTGTCGATCAGCTCGGCGCCCGCAGGCAAGAGAGCCTGCTTGCGGTTGTTCGGCGGCATGACGCGGTTGCGTCGCGCATAGAAGCTCTCGATGCGGGCGAGCCAGTCCTCGCTCAGTACGAGCTCGACGCCGGCCGCCTTTGCTGCGATCTCCTGCGAGAGATCATCGACGGTCGGCCCGAGCCCACCATTGACGATCACCGCATCAGCGCGCGCGGCAGCGAGGCGGAAAGCCTCCGTGAGCGTGTCGCGATCATCGCCGACGGTCGTCCCCCAGCGCACCGCGAGCCCCACATCGGCCAGCCGCGCCGCGATATGGCTGTAGTTGGTGTTGACCGTCTTGCCGCTCAGGATCTCGTCACCAGTACAGAGGATTTCGATCAGCATCTGCTCTTGCCCACCCTGTGCTGAAGCTCAGCCGGCGATGACGCGCACGGGCTTGCCGGCAAGCCAGCCTTCGATCGCCTCGACCATCCCCCCATAGAAGAGCCGGTACGTCTCTTCCGTGACATAACCAATATGCGGCGTGAGGATCGCGCGCGGCTCCTTGCGCAGCGCGTCCGCTGCCGGCAGCGGCTCGACCTCATAGACATCGAGCGCAGCCCCGGCGATCCGCCCGCCAGCGAGCGCGGCGCTGAGTGCCGCGTTATCGACGAGCGGCGCCCGCGAGGTGTTGACGAAGAACGCCGTCGGCTTCATCAGCGCCAGGTCGTCGGCTGCGACGATGCCGCGGCTGCGGGCCGAGAGCACCATGTGAACCGAGATCACATCGGCCTCGCGGAAAAGCACGTCCTTTGCAACGCGCTCGGCACCATGCTCCCTGGCGCGCTCGTCGGTGAGGTTCGGGCTCCAGGCGATAACCTTCATGCCAAAGGCCTGAGCCATGCGCGCGACATGCCCACCGAGCCGGCCGAGGCCGACAATGCCGAGCGTGCGGCCTCTCAGATCGCGGCCGACGGTCGTCTGCCAGCGCCCCTCGCGCATATTAGCAAATTCGATGTGCAGGTTGCGGGCCAGGGCCACGATCAGGCCCACGGTCAGCTCGGCCGTGGCGTGGCCGCCGCTGTCGGTGCCGCAGACCTTGATGCCGCGCTGCGCGGCAGCCTCCATGTCGATCGCGGCGTTCCGCATCCCGGCGGTCACGATCAGCTTGAGATTGGGCAGCGCCTCGATGAGCGCCCGAGGGAAGGGCGTGCGCTCACGCATGCAGCAGACCACGTCAAAGCCCTGGAGCGCCCGCCGCGCCGCGTCCTGGCTCTCGAAGGCGTCCTTGAAGACGGCGAGCTGGTGCGCCGCCTGGAGGCGGGACCAGTCGGCGAACGAAAGAGCCACATTCTGGTAGTCGTCCAGGATCGCGATCGCGACCATAGGGCTTCCTCCCGGAAAATCCTCGCTTCTGTCTCTGAGGTGAGCGGCACTGAGGGGCGTACGCGGCTCGGCCGGCCGGTGCCGTCGATGCCGCATCATCCCCCGAGCGGGGAGGCGAGCGCAAGCGCCGCGATGTGATAGAAGATCCGCGCTATGCGTAACCGTCCCGAGGCGCGCCCGAACTCATGCCCACCTGCCACGTCTACATCGCCACCAGCCTCGACGGCTTCATCGCGCGCGCGGATGGTGACATCGAATGGCTCCACCAGTGGCCGGACGTCGGCGACGACTACGGCTACAGTGCCTTCATGAAGTCCGTGGACGGCCTGATCATCGGCCGCGGGACCTTCGAGAAGGTCTTGTCCTTCGGCACGTGGCCCTACGAGAAGCCTGTGGTCGTGCTGAGCCGCACCCTCGACCCCAACGCGGTGCCTCCGGACCGTGCGGGCCGCGTGCGGATCCTCCCCCTCGGCCCGACGGAGGTGCTCGACACATTGCGGCGCGAGGGGTGGGCACGCGCCTATGTCGATGGCGGCTCCCTCATCCAGTCCTTTCTGAGCGCCGGCCTTATCGAGGATATGACGATCACCCGCATTCCCATCCTGATCGGCAGCGGGCGGCCTCTGTTCGGCCCCCTTCCGCATGACATCGTGCTCACCCACATCGAGACGACGGCCTATCCCTCAGGCTTCGTGCAGTCGCGCTACGCGATCGGGCGCAACACCTGAGCAGGCAGGCCCGCGCCAGCCGTGCTAGTGTCCCGATTGCGAAGTTTCTCACCATCTGCAGCGGGCTCTTGAACGAACTTCACGATCGAAAGGACACGAGCAAGCCCATGTTTCAAGTGTGGTTCAGATTCCGAAGTCCGCCTCCGACGCCTGCCGCGAAGTGGTGGCGGACTTCGCAATCACCACACTAGGTTCTGTTGACATTTGGGGATTCCCCCTGCCTCGCAATTGTGATTCAAGATCGCAACTGAGGGAGGGCGATCTTGATTCGGCGGGAACTTACGGACGCGCAGTGGGC
>JBKBPL010000074.1:0-9098 GCA_046293075.1 Hyphomicrobiaceae bacterium
CCGCTGTGGACGCCCTGGGGAAAAGGCTTCTCGCGGCGTTCCTCTCCGGTCGGCCTTAAGGCCTCCCTCCGACGAACGCCGCCGCCCCGCCTCCTACACCACGCCCAGGGACGCCAGCCTCGATGATGCATGGCTAGATGACGTCGTCGCTGGCTCTCGGAAAGCTCAGGCAGGCTCCTACCGCATACCGCATGGTCCGGAGCTTCTGCGCCGTATCAGTGCTGCTATTGCAACCATGCTCGAGTGCCTGCCCGCGGCAGAGCGTGAACAGCTGCAAGCGCGAGCCGAAAAGCTCGAGCTGCCGACACAGCACCACGGCGCTATCTCCGGCCAGATGATCGCGGCCATGACGTCTGTAGATCGCAGGGCTGGTGACAGTCTGCATCTTGTCGTTATGGATGCGCACAAAGCGATCAACCGGCTGCAAGCGGCAACAGCGCCGGAAACGGTTGCGGGGGCCAAAGCTCACGGTTTGTCGTCAGCCGGCCGCGTGCGGGTCCAGGCCTTCACGCAGGGCCTGAACCGGACGGCACCGCTCAAATTCGACCATCCCGGCCTCGGCACAACCGCCACCGAGCACGACGGCCGCCTGCTCATCCAGAACGACATCGGCACCACCGATGCGCATGTACTCGTCGTGCGCATCGAGAAACTCATCGTCACAGTGACGTATACCGATGTCCACCGCCAGCGCCTCGAATTCTTCAAGAGCCTTCTCGACGCATTCGAGGTGCATTGGGACACGAACGAGGAGCGCAACAGCAAAACCATGGCCTCGGGTCAATATATTCTGGCCAGCGGTCGATTTGAGGCCCGCACCGAATCGGAATTGCTGCGCTACCTTGAGCATCTCGGCTCGCGCATCGTCTTCCTGATCGACTGGAACCACATGCGCAAGCGACTGCGCGGCTTCGTCGACAAGAGAGCGGCCATCGGAATTTTGCGATGGGCAGCCGACAAAGACTACGGACATCGCGCGCTGATCGAAATTGGCGGCGAGCGCGCTCTCGCCGAGGCCGTGGAGCACGTCGCCGGCAATCGACTGCGCTATGGTGAGCGGCTCGATCAAATGATCGGTGAAGATAACACGATAGCGTTTCTCAAGGATGCGCTTCGGCTGTCCTCAGTCGGTCTGCAGCAGCGCCGCTCCCGGCGGAACATCAAGGACGAGATAAAGGCTTGTCTATTTGACGCCTTTGAGAAGGAACGGCTACGGGTCTTCGATCTCGCTGCGGAGCACGCGGCCATTGGCTTCGACCTGGCCTCAGCTCTGGTCGAGGCTCTCGCTCGCCAGGGAAGCGTGCCAGACCAGGGCTGGCTCGCTCGATTTGCATCTCGCGCCTGTGCATGGGAAAAGCGCGCCGATCAGTTATTGAATGAGGCTCGCGACGATGTCCGACGCTTTGAGCGGCCACGATCATTGCTTGAATTCCTTGAGCACGGGGACGACGCCGTCGACGAGCTAGAGGAGGCCGCTGCCCTCGTCGAGCTGGCCAGCGTCGCAAGCTTTACCACGGATGCGCTTGCCAAATTACGGGCGCTCGCCGAGTTGGCGTTGTCGTCGGCCCGCGAGCTGGTTCGTGCCATCGAGTACGCCGCGACGGTCTCGCGCTCTGATATTCGCGACGATCTCGACGAGTTCATGGCCGCGCTGGAACGTCTGATTGCGATCGAGCACGGTGCCGATGACGCGCTCAGATCATTTCGGCGCTGGATGATCGAGAGTGTCGCTGACCAGCGGCAGCTGATGACTGGGCGCGAGCTGGCGCAGGCGATCGAGAACACAACGGATGCCTGCCTTCATGCCGGTCAGGCGCTCAGAACCTATTTGATCGACGAGGTCATCGCCTGATGCTGTCGAAAACTCTCAAATCGATCGAGCATGCGATCTTTCGCATCCCCTTCGAAGGAACAATGTCTGAAGTCCCGGCTAAGGACGCGGTCGGCTCCAAGGCGCACAATCTGATGCGCATGGCGGCGTGCAATTTGCCCGTGCCACCCGGCTTTGTCCTCTCCACGGATCTATGCCGGAGATATCTTGCCGAAGGCAAAGGCGCCCTCGATGGACTTGAGACGGCGTTGGAACGACAGCTGGAATGGCTCGGCACGATGACCGGCCGCCGATTTGGTGACCCCAGGAAGCCGCTGTTGGTGTCAGTGCGGTCCGGAGCCGCGGTCTCGATGCCGGGTATGATGGAGACCGTGCTCAATATCGGGCTGAATGAGACAGCCTTGTCCGGCATCGTTCGCATGACAGGAAATCCGCGGCTGGCGCAAGACTGCCGCAGGCGCCTTATCCAACAGTTCGGCGAGGTTGTGCACAGCATCCCGGCTGCGAAATTCGACGTCAAGGTGGCCGAGGCTCTTGGAGCGGTCGGAGCGGCAACCATCGACGAGCTGGCAACATCTGACATCCGTAACCTATCGACTGCCTTCGCAGAGCTTTTTGAGAGCGAAGCGGGGGCGGCGTTTCCAGGAGATGTTTTCGACCAATTGCGCGCAGCGGTAGAGGCTGTGCTCGTTTCCTGGTCGAGCGAGCGAGCTCGCAGCTACCGCAAGCTCAACAGTATACCCGACGATCTCGGCACGGCCGTCATCGTCCAGGCGATGGTGTTCGGAAATATCGGCCCGACTTCGGGTGCCGGGGTCGGCTTCACGCGCAATCCCGCGACGGGCTGTAACGAGTTCTATGTCGACTTTCTCGCGAATGCTCAAGGCGAGGACGTCGTCGCAGGACGACAGCGCGCAGCCGGGTTGGAGGAGCTGGAGCGACGAGCACCAAGCGCCTATCGCGAGCTCGTCGCTGCCAAGGAGGTGCTTGAGCGCGAGTTTCGCGACATGCAGGATTTCGAGTTCGCCGTGGAGGAAGGCCGATTGCTGCTGCTGCAGGCACGCTCCGGCAAGCGTACGTCGTTGGCGGCGTTGAGGATTGCGCACGACCTCGTTGCAGAAGGCGTTCTGTCGCCAGCAGAGGCCATGTCTACGCTTGAAGGCATCAACATCGACGAAATCGAGGAGATAGGATTTGAGCTTCCCGGCGGACTGGCGCCTCTGGCGACGGGAACATCTGCGGGCCTCGGCGTTGCCGTCGGAAAAGCCGTATTCGATCCATATCGTGTAGCGGAGGCAAGCAAAGGAAAACAGGGCGTCATCCTCATTCGGCCGACGGCAGAGACCGCGGAAGTGGCGGCTCTGTCGGCAGCGTCGGGGCTAATCACAATACTCGGTGCTCGCACCTCACATGCCGCAGTGGTCGCCCGCCAGCTCGGCAAGCCGTGCATTGTCGCGTGCAGTGGGCTGTCGATCGACCCTGCGGCACGTCACGCCCTGATCGGTGCGCAACGAATCTCAGAGGGAGATCCGATATCCATGGACGCAACGACCGGATGCGTCTTCAAAGGCGAGCTTGATATCGTTCGCCGACGGCCATCCGAGCTGATCGCTGAGGTTCAGCGTTGGCGAAGCGAGATCCCGGTAAGCAACCGATCCGCCAAGCTTAAATCAAAGCCGCGCTACGATCGTCCGCTTCCGCAAGTCGAGCGGAAATCTTGAGAACAAAGATTGAATATTCGTCTCAGGGTCAGAATCGTCGATCACTAGTCCGCGGACTCAATTGATCGCAAGAAGATGCGGATGGAGGCAAGCTGGATGAAGGCGAAGAAGTTGGGCGCAGCAGGATCTGCTTGGCCTGCTCGATCGTCGCGCGCGCATAGGCTTTGAGCAGCTCATCCGATGCGCTGCTGATCGGATGATCAATCACCGCGAACCTGAAGTCCGGCACCCCGAGCACACGGCACATGAGATTGGCCGCGCTGACGAAGCGCGTGGTCATCACGCCAACGGCAGGAACGCCCTTGCGTTCAGATGTGATCGTGTCATGCAGACTGCACGACGAGCAGCTGCCTCAATCTCCAACACCTGTGAACACCGCGTGCCAGTTCGTGATATCTTTCACGATGTCGGCATCCATTGGCGCGCTATAGTTCGACTTTTCGCGCCATATGACATCGGCCGCCCTCATTTCCTCGCGCAACAGGCGTTCGAGGTGGGTGAAGTACCCCTTGGTGCCCTCCTTGCCATTGGTGATAATGCCGATCGTCAATCCCTCGAAGGAGGCGAGCCGCGGCGAGAGCACCACGCCGGTAACCTTCATCTCGTTGGTTGGATCCAGAACTTTCATGGCTTGGGTCCTTGCATGTGTTTACTCAAATCTGCCGAGCCTTACGGCTTCGGCGGTTCACAATCCACGCAGACGCCGATGGCAGCCGTCACGGCCCGCGTCTTGCTGCCCATCCACGGCGGGATGACGGCACCAAAGCCACCGGCCGGACCACCGGCAGCCACAACCAGCAGATCATCAGGCGACTGCAATGCCGAATGCACCTTTGTCGCCCGATCGCGTACGATCGAACCCTTGCCGACATTGGCCCATTCGCCACGCTGGACGCGTGCGCGCTCGAAAATGAACGCGGCGATGTCATTCTTCGTCCAGCCAGCCGCCTGAATATGATCGCGGAGCTGCTTGGGGATGACGATCACGTAATTGCCGCCATAGATCGAATAATGAAGCTGATTGGCGCGCATCTCGGCGGCGTAGGTCTCTAGGATCTCCTTCGGATCGGTCGTCCATTCATTCATGATCTGGCGTGGGCCCATTGCGGCGAAGACCGTCACGCCTGATGTGCCAGGCGGCATCCCGCGCTGGATATGGAGCGGCTCCCAGGTCGTGTCTTCCTCGTCCTCGGCGAGGCAGTAGGAGAACTTGCCGGGATGCCCGAGCGTAGCGCGATCGACCTCGCCTGGCCGCAAATCCATCAGATTGATCAGCGCGAGCCGGATGGCGCGACCGATCACTGACGTCGCGCGATCACTGTTACCGAGCGCGTTGAACGTGCCGCTCGCGCCGATCTCGAGGCGCACCGGTCCGTTGATGATAATCATGACCGCACAACCACCGGTGCTCGACGTCACACCGTGCAGGAGGAATTCGTCCTTCAGCATGGCCTGCCACGCCGTCGCGACTACGGGAAAATGCATCGGCAGGCATCCCGCCATCACGGCGTTGATCGCTAGCTTCTCGGCGGTAATGGGTTGGCTGCGCACGGGCTCGACGCCGAGGAGCTGATCGGGCGGCATGCCGGCCCATTCGAGGCAGGCCTCGACGGACGCTTCCGTGGGCGGCACGACGGGCAGGCCATCAGTCCAGCCGCGGCTGTGAAAGAACTCCTGCGCGACCGCGAAATCCTCGACGTCGTAAGACTTAGATGCCAACGGCGGCTTGATTGAAAGCTCCATGGGCCTACGTCCTCCGGAGTTTCTCCGCAGACTCTCCTAGCAAAACGTTGATGTTAAACACGCTCATCTCACATCCGCCGCCCGATCGCCTTCTCGGACTTGAGAGCGGAAATTTCATCGAGCGAGAAGCCCCAGGCCCTAAGCGTTGTCTCCGTTTGAGCGCCGAAGGCTGGTGGTCCGCCCTTGACGCTTGAGGGTGTGCGGCTGAAGCGGGGCGCCGGCCCCGGCTGAACGATGCCATCAACCGAGACGAAGCTGCCGCGTGCCTTGTTGTGAGGATGCTCGGCAGCTTCGGTGAAGCTCAGAACGGGCGCGAAGCAGATATCCGTGCCTTCCATGAGCGCGCACCACTCATCGCGTGTCCTCTGCTTAAAGAGCGTGGCGAAAAGCTCACGCGTCTGCGGCCAGTGCGCGCGATCGAACTGAGGAGGGCACTGGGCAGGATCGAGGCCGAGGGTTCTGACAAGAATATCGTAGAACTTTGTTTCGACCGCGCCAACGGAAATGAACTGGCCGTCCTTGGTCTGGTAGCAGCGCCAGAACGGTGCGCCACCATCGATGAAATTGTCCTCCCGCTGGTCGGACCATTCGCCGACGGCTGCGAGCCCGAAGCAGGCGAGTGCGAGATATGCCGATCCTTCGGTCATCGCTACATCAACGATCTGCCCGAGCCCGGACGACTTTGCTTCCAGAATACCCGCCAGCAGGCCAGCCAGCAGGAACATCGCCCCGCCACCCATGTCTCCGACGACGTTGAGCGGCGGCACCGGATGCTCGCGTGGGCCGATGGCGTGCAGTACGCCGGAAAGGGAGATGTAGTTAATGTCATGCCCAGCGGCAGAAGCCAGCGGCCCGTGCTGCCCCCAGCCGGTCATGCGACCATACACGAGGCGCGGATTGCGCTCATGGCAGACCTCGGGACCGAGCCCGAGCCGTTCCATGACCCCGGGACGCATAGGATCAATGAGGGCGTCGGCCTGCTCGATCATGCGCAGCAAGGTCTCGACACCCTTGGGATGCTTGAGGTCGATTGCGACAGAGGGGCGTCCGCGCCGGCGCACATCCGCTCTAGGACCGGCAAACTCGAAACCAAGGCCAGTCGGCTCGGGTCGATCAATACGGATGATATCGGCGCCCATATCGGCAAGGAGCGACGAGCACAGAGGTGCCGGGCCGATGCCGGCGATCTCGATCACCTTGATGCCTGTGAGCGGCCCGCCCTTTGTTTCCGCCATCATTCACCTTACGTACCTCGCGCACCGCACATCACAGAGTAATGCCGGCAGCAGTCAGCTCTTGCTCGCTGAAGCCAAGTTCGACCACGAGCACGTCCATATTGCTTGCACCCAGGCGCTCCGCCGCATGTCTAACGACGCCGGGCGTGTCCGAGAACTTGCCGATGACGTTCGGCATCCGAACACAATCACCGAGTTCATCATCAGGGACGCTGGTGATATTCTCGCGCGCCACGATGTGTGGATCGTCGAACAGGTTAGCGACGCTGTAGACCGGCGCTCCCGGCGCGTCGTGCTCGCGCAGTCGTGTCGCGAGCTCGTCCAGAGTGAATTTGCCGATGGCCTCCTGCAGGGCCTGCTCGAGGGCATCGGCATTCAGCATCCGCTTCTGGTTGTCGCTGAAACGTGGATCGCTCGCCAGCTCGGGGACATCGAGCGCGGTACAGAGCCTATGAAATACGGCGTGAGCGCCGCCCGAGAGCGCGATCCAGCCGCCGTCGCGCGTCCTAAAGACGTTGCGCGGAGAAACGAGCGGCAGGCGACTGCCCTGACGCTGCTGAATGATGCCGAGCTGGTCGAAGTCCACGATCTGCGCGCCCATGAGCGAAAGCATTGGCTCGTAGATCGGAAGATCGATGACCTGCCCTCGCCCACCATTGCCGCGGCGCGCTTCGAGTGCGGCTAGCGTAAGGAACGCACCCGCGAGACCCGTCGTCGTATCTGCCAAGGCAAAGCTTGGCAGCAGCGGCGGACGGTCGGCAAAGCCGTTTGTATGGGCGAAGCCAGTCATAGCCTCCGCGAGGGAGCCGAAGCCGGAACGCTCGCGATAGGGCCCCGTCTGTCCAAAACCCGATACGCGCACGAGCACGAGACGGGGATTGATCGCCGACAGAACATCGTAGCCAAGACCCCATTCCTCGAGTTTGCCCGGCCTGAAGTTCTCGATGAGAACGTCGGCACGCGCTACAAGCCGCCGCACGATCTCATTACCGATCGTCGTGCCAAGATCCGCCGAGACGCTCCTCTTGTTGCGATTGAGGATCTTGTGAAAGAGCCCAATGCCGTTCTTCCGATTGCCCCAGCCGCGGATGCCGTCGCCGCGAACGGGATGCTCGATCTTGACGACTTCAGCGCCATAGTCGGCGAGCTGCATACCGATGAACGGCCCTGAAATGAAATTCGCTAGCTCAACGACACGAATTCCCGCGAGGGCACCGCCGTCGAGCCGGGCTGTGGGCGTCGCGTTGAACATTTTTTTCCTCGCCCAGGAGGCCTGCGATGGTGGGATCGTAGTCCTCTTGCTGCTTCGTGCAAGTTAGGAAATCTCCTGCCATGTTGGAGAAAAATTACAGTATCGCCAGTTTAAAGCTAGGCGTCGGGCTTCTCCGGAAAGGCACGGTGCGCCTCGTCGAGTAGCCACTGCCGGAATGATGCAACGGGGTGCTGACTCCACAGTGTCGGCTTGGCGAGAAAATAGCAGCCTTCACCCCGTAGTAAATCACGGCGTAGGGGAGCGGCCAGGCGTCCGCTTTCGAGGACCGCGGAAACCTGAGCCTCTCTGGTAATGGCAATGCCCAGCGCGTTTTCGGCAGCGTCAATGGCCATCGTCGTCAGATCGAAGGTGAGACCTTGCGTAGGATCGACAATGGATTTCGGTACACCGGCAGCTTCAAGCCATCGCGCCCAGTCGTCACGCCGATAGAGCGAGTGTAACAGTGTGTGGTGGCGCAGATCCTCCGGCTTGCTCAGCCGTTTGCGCCCTCTCAGCAGCTTGGGGCTACAAACCGGAAATACGTCTTCCATGAATATGAGCTTATGGGAAAGACCTCGCCAAGGCGGCCTTCCGAAACGTAGCGCGGCGTGCATGTGCTCCCGCGTGAGATCAATCGGCTTTGCACTCGTCTCGATATGCACAGTAATATCTGGATGTCGTGCGTGAAATCGTCCAAGGCGCGGCACAAGCCAACGTATCGCAAACGTCGGCGTTACATTGACGTGTAACTCCTGGACATCCGGTTCGGCGACCGCCCTACATGCGAGTTCGAGCTGATCCAATGCCTTGCTGATATCACTGGCAAGGCGTGTACCATCTGGCGTCAAAATGCGCTGGCGACCACTCAGTTCAAATAGCTTTGTGCCAAGCCAAGCTTCCAGCGCACGAACCTGATGTCCAACAGCAGACGGCGTGACACATAGCTCATCGGCGGCCTTTGCAAGCGTACCAGTCCGCGCAAGAACCTCAAAAGCACGCAAAGCACCGAGCGCGGGCAGCTTTCGACGAAGCAAGTCAATCCTCCGAAACGCTGTCACCTCACGATACACCTATAGCCCGCCGTGGTCGGCGAGCACCGCTGGCCTGCCCCTTCTCCCTATGCCAGGCATTAAGTTAGCAGGTTGTTGACCTTGGGTCTTGGGTTGCTCTATCCCGAAGGCCTGGCGCCATCGACAGGCTGGCGTCCCTGGGCGTGGTGTAGGAGGCGGGGCGGCGGCGTTCGTCGGAGGGAGGCCTTAAGGCCGACCGGAGAGGAACGCCGCGAGAAGCCTTTTCCCCAGGGCGTCCACAGCGGC
>JBKBPL010000075.1:0-8989 GCA_046293075.1 Hyphomicrobiaceae bacterium
GCCGATGGCCGGACCGACGCCGCAGCCCGCCGCCACGAGAATGACCGGCGCGCGTCCCTTCGCCGCTCGGAAACCAGGGTTCGGCCTAATGAAGGCTCGGATCTCGTCGCCGGGCTCTAGGGCGTTCAGATAGCCCGAACACACACCCTCCGGCATGCGCCGCACGGCGATCTCGACAAAGCCGTCCCGGCGGCTGGAGGCCAGCGAATAGAAGCGCGGCGCGTCGGCGCCCGGTGCGAGGACGCCCAGCAGATCGCCGGCTTCGAAGCGCGGGAGGGTCGCGCCCTCGGGCGCCTCGAACCGCAGGATGGCCGAGGGCGCGCCGACGCCGCAGCCGAACGCCTCCCGCTTGACCAGCGTGAGCGGCGCCGGCTCCGGAAAGGCGATCCGATGGTCCAGTTTCAGCGACAGGCCGAGGGCGTCGCCCAGCGCCTCGCCCCAACGGGCGAAGTCGCGGACGGACTGGCGATCGATGCGCGCCAGCGGAGTGAGCTCCTGCCAACCGGCGTCGGCCAGCCGCGCCGAAACGGTCTCGGCGAAGCCGCAGTAGGCGGGGAAGCTGCGATCCCCGAACCCAAGCACGGCGACCGGGACCTTATTCACGTGGTCCACGCGGGAGAGGAACCGCGCCGCCGACGCCGGCGCCGCGCCATCGCCGTAGGTGGCGGTCAGCAGGATCAGCGCCCGCGCCGCCGGCATCGGGCCTGCATCGTTCATCGCGCCGAGATGGACGCGGCGCCCTGCGGCCGCCAGCGCCTTGGCCAGCGTCGAAGCGAAGCCCCAGGTGGCGCCGCCCTGCGAACCCGCCAGGACGACGATCTCCGCCTTTGCCATGGGGACGGCCCCGGCGATGCGCGGGCGCGCGGTGCGCCGCTTCCACCAGATCCAGCCGCCGGTCCCTGCCAGGACCGGCGCGGCCGCCGCCGAGGCGCCCAGGAGCAGACCGAACCACCACAGCCCTTGGCCGGTGTGCAGCCTGTAGGCCCATTCCCAGATGGTCTGCGCGGGCGAGTGCGCCTGCCAGTTCAGCAAGGCGCCCGTCGCCTGGTTGACGTATCCGGCACCGTCGGCGGTCTGGAGGCCGAAAACATCGGTGGGGTCGCCGTCTGCCGGCCAGGTGAGCCGGCGCAGGTCGTCGATGCGAACCTGACGCAGGGCGGCCAGGGTTCCGACCGGTGCGGGCGAGGCGCTTGTCACGACCTCAGGAAAGACCGGGGTGTAGGCGCTACCGTCGCTGACGATCCCGAACGTCGCCAGCGACATCCACATGCCGGTCAGCGCCGAGACCGAGAGCCCGGCCAACGCCGCCCGGCCGATCACGGCATGCCAGCGGTTCGCCCCTGAGCTGCGCACGCGTCGCCCGAGCCTGCGCCAGCCGCCGAGGACTCCTGCCAGCACCAGGAGGCCCGTTACCCCGAGCACCGCCATCACGGCCGCGGTCGTTCCCGACACCGCCTTGCCCGCGTCGTCGAGCAGCAGCGAGCGATGCAGGTCCCGGATCCAGCTCATCGCACCCGAGGCTTCCCACGGCCCGAGGTCCGCCCCCGTCGCAGGATCGACCCGCGCGGTCTCGTAGCCCTGAGGTGTCGCGAAGCTGGCCACCACGACGCCGTTGGCCCGGCGCTCGAGCCGCTCCACGGTCGGATGCCGCGCGGCGACCTGCGCCGCCAGCTCCGCGACGGAGCCGCCCCCGGGACGCGCCTGCGCGCGCTCCAGGGCCGGCTCGAGGGACAGGATCGCGCCGGTCCCGGCGAACAGCGCGAGCACCAGCCCGAAGGCCAAACCCGCGATGGAATGCACCTTGCGGTTCATCGGAAGGCTCAGAAGTCGTACTGCAGCGACTGGACGAACCCTCTCCCGGCGACGGCCTGACGCCGTCCATTGGCCGTGAGCGGGGCGACCACCTCGGCCGGCCGGTCGGCGTTCTTCTCGACGGAGCTGTCCACTCTGATCTGATAGCCGGCGTCGATCAGCGCATCGGCGAGATCCACCGTCACAGTCAGGGTGCGGCCCGCTCCGACGCTGGCGCCCGTGATCGCATCGACTCCGGCCGGGGCGCCACGCGTCGCGCGATACCAGGTCGAGAGATGGGACCAGTACTTCGTCTTGCGGCCGGACACCCACAGGGTTCCCTTGTAGCCGCCCTGCGCATTGGTGAGATAGAGCGCCAGGTAGGCGCCGTCGCCGCCGTAGGGCTTCATCTTCGTGGTTATCGTGACCGGACGGGCAAGGGCCGGCGTCGCCAGCAACGCCAGCGTCAGGCACAGGGCGGTCGTCGAGGCGATCTTCTTCATCTGTTGTCTCCGGGAGTTCATTTCGTGACACCGGTCGCCGGACCAATCAGCGGATTGGCGGGAGCGACCCGCGGGGCCGGGGCGGCCCGCTCGTGCTCCCGACGGTCGTGATCGTCGCGCCGCGTCCGATCGCGATATTCGGTCTCAAGGACCTTCAACGTGACGGGGTCCATCTCGATCTCGACGGACCGGCCATCGGCTGTGCGCCCGTAGATCTTGTAGCAGCCGTCATCGGTGCGGATGCGACTGACCTCGACGCCGAGGTTTCGTGCGCGTTCCTCGACGGCCTGTCGCGGCCGCCAGTCGCGCATCGGGCGGTCGCAATGATCGCCCGCCAGGGCTGCGGTTCCGGCGACAAGGCCGGCGCCGCCAAGTAACAGCAGGATGAGGGTTCGACGCATCACGGGTCCTTTCACATGCGTGACCCGCCTTCTGCGCCCGTTGGCTGACGTGGCGCTGAATACGGTGAGGGTTCGCGTTCAGCCTGGTGTCAGGTTGTGAGACCATCCAGGTTGGCGGAGGACGGCATGCGCATTCTGTTGGTGGAGGACGATCCGGGACTCGGCATGGCCGTGCAGGACCAGATCCTTGCCGAAGGCCATGGCGTCGACCGGGTCATGACAGTCGCCGACGCGCGGGCCTGCGTGGACGGCGTCGGCTACGATCTGGTCCTGCTCGACCTGATGCTGCCGGACGGCAGCGGGCTGAGCTTCCTGCGCGATCTGCGCGCGCGCGGATCGGTCACGCCGGTCATCATCCTCACCGCCCGGGACCGCATCACCGAGCGCATCGAGGGACTGAACGCCGGGGCCGACGATTATCTGGTCAAGCCCTTCGACCTGGACGAGCTCTCCGCGCGCATCGGCGCGGTCGCGCGTCGCTACGCCGGCAATCCGAACCCGCTGATTCGGCTGGGGCCGCTGGAAGTCGACCTTGCGTCGCGAAGCATCTTCGGCCCCGACGGCCGGATCGACCTGTCGCAGCGGGAGTGGGCGATCTTCGAGGCGCTGCTCCAGCGACCCGGGTCGATCGTCACCAAGCCACAGCTCGAAGAGCGGCTCTATGCTCTCGACAGCGAGGTGGAGAGCAACACCATCGAGGTCTATGTCAGCCGCCTCCGCAAGAAGCTTGGCCGAGACGCCATCGAGACCCTGCGTGGCCTGGGCTACCGCTTGGGTCGCCCGGCAGTCCCCGCGTGAGCCGGCCGCGGAGTCTGCGCCGCGACCTCTCGGTCGGTGTGGCGCTCGGCGTAGCCGTGCTGTGGATGGCGGCCCTGCTGCTGGCGGGCGGAATCTTGCGGCATGAGTTGAACGAGGTCTCTGACAGCGCCCTTCAGGAGGCCGCCGAACGCATCTTGTCGATAGCCGTCGTGGAGCTGACGAATTCCGATGACGGGTCTGGGGCGCGCCGGATCACCCCCCTCGACGCAGATGACGAATACTTGACCTACGCCGTCTATGACGGCTCGGGTCGCGTTGTCCTCTATTCCCACGAGGCGCATCGCAAGCTGTTCTCCGGGCCGCCTCGGCTGGGATTCTGGGACCGGCACAACTACCGCCTCTACGGGACGGAAGCGGTTTCCGGCGCCTATCGGATCGCGGTGGCCGAACCTCTGGAGCATCGGCGCGAGACGTTGGTCCGAACGGTCGGGGCCCTGGCATGGCCCATGGTCGCGCTGCTGCCGCTCACTGTCTTATGGGTGTGGTGGTTGACCCGCAGCCGGCTGCGTCCGATGACCCGGTTGTCAGAAGCGATCCAAGATCGTGATCAAACCGATCTCAGCCCGGTCGCGACGCAAGACTTGCAGGCCGAGTTCCTGCCCCTGGGCGAGTCCGTCAACCGGCTGATGCAAAGGATGTCTCGCGCGCTGGAGGCCGAACGGTCGTTCACGTCCTCGGCCGCGCATGAACTCCGGACGCCGATCGCCGCTGCGCTCGCCCAGGTTCAGCGTCTCGCCCGCGAACTGGCAAAGGAGCCGCAGCGACAGCGGGCGCAGGATCTTGAAGTGGAGCTCAAACGGCTGGCGCGCTTAGCAGATAAGCTTCTTCAGCTCGCGCGCGCGGAAGGTGCCGGCATCCTCCGCGAGACCGAGACCGATCTCGTGCCGATCCTGGCGCTGACGCTGGACGACTTCCGGAAGGAAGGCGCAGACAGCCGTCTCCGCGCCGAAATGCCGGACGAGGCGCTCTCTCATATCGACCCGGACGCTTTTGGCATCCTGGCGCGGAACCTGATCGAGAACGCGCTGAATCATTCACCCGAGGGGACGTCGATCGACATCGCGCTTTCAGCGTCGGGAAGGCTCAGCGTCGCCAACGAGGGCGTCATCGTTCCTCCTGATGAGCTGGTTCGACTGAAGCAACGCTTCGAACGTGGCAAGGCCGCCAGACCTGGCTCGGGCCTTGGGCTCGCTATCGCGGAGAGTGTCGCCCGCGCAGCCAACGGGAGCCTGCAACTGTCGTCACCTATTCCGGGCAAAGCCGGAGGTTTCCTGGCAGCTTTCGATCCGCAGCAGCCGAGAGCGAGCAATGTCCGATAACGATCGGAGGTCGGTGCCCCGCAAACCCGCCCCACGGGCAGATCAGCTCATTCATGCTCCTTCCGCTTGCCTACACGTTCTGGGGATTGGCGAGGGCCCGGACCGGCTTGACAGCAAAATCCCCATGTGAGGCTGAATCAGATCAACCGCGATTTGGGAATCCCGATTCCGTCAAAAGACGCCAAGCTCTAGCAAGCGAATAGGGATCACCGCTCACCGATCGCTAGTGGCGAATGGATGCGGCAGCGGCTTGATCGGCACCATAGGCGCCTGCGTCGAGCAGGCGTTCGTATAGGTCCATGGCGCGGACCCTTTGTTCACCCTGGGCACGCTGTAGAGCGACGGCGATGGATACGAAGTCGCTGTCGAGCCCTCTTCTCGCGGTGTCTTCGGCGACCAACCGGTCGACGCACTTTTCCGAGATGGTCAGCACGATCTCCTCGAAGCCAGGATGCAGAAGAAGGACCTGAAGCGCATCGGCGAACCGATTGCTCAGCGCAGCGGCAAGCAAGGCTTCATTCTGCAACGCTTCGCCCAGCATGGCCTCGGTCTCTGGATCAGGCAGCAGAACTCGGCTTCCGTCCAAGGCGGTCGAGATGGCCTCCGCCTCATCGCCAGACGCGGTGCCGGCGAACCGCGTCAGAATCGCGTGGGAGCTGTCGCGCAGTCTGCCAGCGTTCTGCCGCCAAGCCGCTGCTGCGGCGAACAAGCCTCCCAGGCGACCCGCGCTCGGTCCGGCATCCATGATTCCGCCAGCACGGCTGGCCAGGACCGATTCCGAGCCATCGACCAGAAGTGAAGCGATGCAGAACTCGCCGGCCGCCTGCGCGCCGATCTGGTTTTCGGTATTGCCCCAGTGGTCGAGCATGCCGGTCTGGACCTCTGCCGGAACCATCTCGCGATAGCTCCAAAGCTGACCACCCACCGTTACAGAGAATGCGTCTGGGAATTTTGCCCAGAGCGCCTTGAACAGCGCACCGACACGGTGCCGGTCAGCCCAGAAGAGGTAGCTGCCATGGTAGGCAAGCACGGTCTCCCAGATATGCGGATCCTCGGCTCGTTCTGCGTGTCGCTCTAGAACCGCCAACCAAGCGTCGCAGTTGACCGGGTCTTGGCAAAGAAGGCCCGCAGCGATCGCGCTCAGGTGTGCGTAGTTCCCCTGCGGCAAAACACCGAAACCACGGCCAAATCCATTTCCGAAAATGACCGCGGAGGCCGCCCTGACCTCATCAGGCTTGTGGTTGCGCTCCTTGTTCAAGGCATCCAGCTCAAGGCGGCGAGCCGTTCTGGATGCAGCGACTTCGACGTCGTCGACGACCCAGCCTTCAATGAGTCGGAGATCGCTGCCCTCGAGCCCGCCCACACGACGCGCCAGCTTTTGAAAGGCCCAGGCGGCATCACAGCGCCAGTCCTCGCTGACGAACCCATTTGCATCCAGGAAGCGGATCAGATTGATGACCTCGGAGGCGGGCACATCGACATTCTCAGCCAACTCACCAACGGCGCTGCCAGCCGCCTGTTGGTGTCTTTCGGCCGAAAGGCGTGTCCTTATGAGCCTTATGACGCGTTCCGGCTGTTGCTTGCTCAGGGCGGCGAAGGTGCGGCCAACCTGGATTGCACCGCCACTCTTGGAAATGTGCCTCCGGCGACCGGTTGTCCGATCTCCCCACTCCGTGCCGTCATGGCATTCGTCGAGAAGGCGCATCAGATCGTCGTCAGTCGCCTTTGACATCTGTTCTGTCGACATCGGCGCGCCAACGAAACTAGCCATGCTACGGCCAGGTCTGAGGACGGGCTGGTCAGCGCGCCATTCGCGAATCCGGCGCATCTCACGGGCCGTGAAGAGATTCTCGGGGAGGCGCTCAAGCAGCGACAACCGTGCATCTTCCGTCCATCGGCGGCGATGCATTCTGTCCGCCACACTCCAGTCGTCAGAGATTCCTGCATACTGGTCCCAAGTCGCGATGAGCTCTTTGAGTCGAGAGAGCTCCTCAGGACCCAGGTATGGGGCGATGGCGCTGATCAACTGCTTGGAGGCCCAGCCGTGAACATGACGGCTGCAGCCAGTCTCATCTTCGAAGTAGCCTTCTCCGACCGCTAGCCGGCGTGCGTCATCGAGAAGAAACTGCAAGCCAGCTTGCGCAAAGGCCTCCGGGTTCCCGGTCAGCGTCTCCGCAGCAAGCGCTTGAGTCTCGGCAACGGGTAAGGCGGCGAGGCTCTGGACCAGCGACAGCGTATCGCCAGGATCGGCTTTGGCCGACAACGCGAGCGCATGCCTAAGTGCAGTGAAGACGTTGTCCCCCTCCTCGTTCCTGTCCCAATCAAACGGTAACGCATGCGCGCTGTAGAACGCCGCTCGGTCTTTTGGTGTTTCCTCCGTCGGCGTCACGAGGGAAATGAACCAAGGCGTCAAAGCCACCGCCAGTTTCTGGGGGGACGCCTGGACTAGTTTGTCGAGATCATGAAGCCGTCGTCTCTGCCGCCGCTCCACGGGTTTTGCGATCAGGTAAAGCGTGACGAGTTGCACCGCTTCATCGAACCGGCCTGCTTCTGTCAGATCGTTGACGTAGTGCGTGACGGCAAAGTCCTGGATGTCATGACGTTCAAGGATCTCGCCGATCCGCCTGGCGACCCAAGGGCTCCAGAGTTTGGCGCGCCAGAACGCTTCGAAGAGTTCCAGATCGCGATCTGACGCTGCCCAATGGCTGCTGAGTAATTCGATAGCTCCATCGGCGTCCACTTCGGCCTCGGCTTGAACGAAGCGGATGGAGGCCCAGCGGAGCTCTGGATTGGCGAGAATTGCGGGAAGCAAGCCTTGCATCGCCGCTCGCCAACCCACCCACCGTTCAGCCACTTTGCCGACGGCACGACGAGCGAGCGGCATGTCGGTCTGAAAGATTTTTTGAATCCACCCCAGCTCGCGGGAGGTCGGGGAGTCCTGGCTCGAAATCAGATCAACAACGAGGTGTTTGAGGTGTCTCCTCGTCTGAGATTCGCCGAGCATAAGATCAAGGCCAGCCTCATAGGCATGGACGTCGTGTCGTCGCAGGCGCTCTAGCGCTCTCAAGATGGTGGCTCGGGCAAAAAGCCCGTCCTGCCTCTCCCACGCGAAACTCGCGACCGACGCGCCCGTCGAAAAGGCCTTTGCCTGGAAGTCATCGAGCCAAGACTGATGGCTGAAGCCAAGCTTGGCGTCTTGCCGGATGACAATGCCTGCGGCCTGAGCGATCTTCACGTCGGCGAATGAGGTGAGATCAAAGGTGTCCGAGGGCCGCCAAAGGGTCTCCGTTTCCGTCATGTCGGCGGCGAGTTGTTCGAGAAGCTTCATGACCTTCGGCCTACGCTGCTCATCCCCCAGATCCGCCGAGATCAGCCACGCGTTGAGCAGCTCCGAAGCCGTGACCTTCGTCACATCGACCCCTCGCCCAACGAGTTCGACAAACAGGCGAAGAGCGAACGGACGTCGCAGCGTTTCCTTCAAACCCTCCGTTACCAAGGCGGCGTCGATCCCCAGCTCCTTGAGAAGACCATTGACGCTCTCACTCGACGGAAGGCCAAGCTTGATCGTCTCGGCGCCCAGGCTTTGAAACCGGCCATCATGGGCCGCTTCGAAGGGCCTGGACGAGACAATGACGTGGACGGGGGGGCCATCCAAGAACCGCCTGTCGCGCGTGAAACCGTTGGCGACGCGCAGCAGAAGCTTCATTCGCTGTGACGTCCGGTCCATCACGTCGCTCACGGCGTCCATCTGGTCGACGATAAAGACCACAGGTGCGGACGCAGCTAGCAAGTTCAGCTCATCCTCGAGGTTGCCGTTCAGGCCCAAGGCATTTGACAGATCGGCGATCGATGCGATGCCGGAGGGCAGCATGTCCGCCTTGACGGCGAACACAGTCATGCCCTGTGCTTGCAGTCGTTCGGTCAGTTCCGAGAGGAGTGCGGATTTCCCTGCGCCCGCCTCGCCGACGAGCAAGGTCCGACCGCGCGGCTCAGTTCGGATGCGATTGGCCAGCAGGTCGAGCTCTGCGCGGTCCATGAAGAGGCCGCCGATTGTCCGCTGCCACTCCAAAAGGTCCTGTGATGCAGCCTTCGAATCCGCCTTGGCGGTTTCAACGTCGACCGAGCTCGGATGGGTACGCCGGCTCTGAACGTCGTG
>JBKBPL010000076.1:0-8633 GCA_046293075.1 Hyphomicrobiaceae bacterium
CAATGCGCGCCCACTGCGCGTCCGTAAGTTCCCGCCGAATCAAGATCGCCCTCCCTCAGTTGCGATCTTGAATCACAATTGCGAGGCAGGGGGAATCCCCAAATGTCAACAGAACCTAGTGCGTCCAAGGCTCGCGGCGGCCGAACTTGAAATTGTCGGCGTAGGACTTGCGGATGGGCTGGCGGGGTTTCGGCTCGCTGAGCCGGTAGGGAATGCCGTTGCGCTCCGCGTACGCAATCGCCTCCTCCTTGGTCTCGAACTCCAGGCGAACCTGCGCCCGCGTGTCCGTCGAGCCGGTCCAGCCCATGAGCGGGTCGACCTCACGCGGGGCAGCGCTTTCGAACTCCAGCACCCACAGCTTGGTGCGGGCCTGGCCTGACTGCATGGCGGTCTTGGCGGGACGGTAGATGCGAGCGGGCATGAGCGTGCGGATCCGGATGGGCGGCCGTGCGGTGCGCAATCTGGTCGGGGCAGCGGGATTCGAACTCGCGACCCCCTGCTCCCAAAGCAGGTGCTCTACCAGGCTGAGCTATGCCCCGATCCGGCGCTTAAGTGCCGCGCCGCGGTGCGGGCGTCAAGCTGTTCCCGCGGCACGTGGCACGGAACTCAGCGTTTTGTCGGGCTCTTGAAGTGCGGATGCTCGACCCGATCGCCGGGCTTGAGGCCAAGGCGGCGCGCCGAGCCCGCCTTCATCTCCAGGACGCCCGTGACATCGCCCTTCGAGGCAATAATGCGCTCGGAATGGGGCTCGGTATCGGTTTCGATACGGTGGACGATGCCATCGGCGCGGATGAAGATCATGTCGAGCGAGATGAACGTATTGCGCATCCACATCGTGATCTCGTGCGCCGTCGGATAGGGAAAGAGCATGCCCTCGTTCTCGCCGAGCGACTGGCGGAACATGAGCCCGTAGGCTTTCTCCCGATCGCTCTCGGCGACCTCGATGTCGATGCGGTGGGCGCCACGCGCCGTGTGCAGGGTCAGCGTGTCGCGTCGCATCTTCATCTCGGCCTGGGCGCTCGCTGCGCCCATCATCCCGACAAGCATCGCCGTCAACAAGCAAAACAGGACCGCGCGTGGCGCGGTCCTGTCGTCTCTCGGTGTCCGAAAACGCAACCGGTCGCTCCGCTCAGTGCGAGGGCGGCAGCCCGGATGGCCCGTCAGGGCGCAGGTCGGCCGCCATGCAGCCCTTATAGCCCATTCCCCAGCGCACCTGAACGGTCTGCCCGGGCCTCAGCTCGGTGAATCCGAAGCGGCGCAGCGTCTCCATGTGCACGAAAATGTCGGGTGTTCCTTCGCCGCGGGTCAGGAAGCCGAAGCCACGGACCCTGTTGAACCATTTCACGACCGCGCGCTCCCACCCGCTCTCGGGTTGCACAACCACGTGGGTGCGCTGCGGAAGCTGGGAGGGGTGGATGGCCGTGCTCTCGTCCATGCTGATGATGCGGAACGCCTGCATGCCCTTGGGCCGCTTGAGCGCCTGGCAGTGCACGCGGGCCCCCTCATAGGCGGTCTGAAACCCGCCGGCGCGCAGGCATGTGACGTGCAGGAGAACATCCGTCATGCCGTTGTCGGGAACGATGAACCCATATCCCTTGGAGGCGTCGAACCATTTGATTGCCCCGGCAATCTCGACCACCTCAACGCCATCGACCGCCTCGCCCAAGCCCGGTGTCGGCGTCGTGCCGGCACCCTCGTGCATGTTCGGCGGCCCTTTCGAGGAATCCCCCATTTCTGAACCCCACTTCACTGTTAATGTAACTGCCACATCTGCCGGCTCGCCCTCCGGCGCCATCCGATTTGCCCTCTCGAATGACGCCATCCTGCGTCGGCGCTCGCACCATACCAGTCTGGACCGCGTCCACTGTGGCACATTCGCTGCACCTGGTCATCAAAGCTCGTGCAGTCAGATAATGTCATATCTGATTTATGTCCCCGTAACCCTCTGTCTTCGCTTGGTATTTGGCACTTCATCCGAATGTAACCGAGGCCCCGTCGGCAACGCGCTGTAAGCTGTGGGTTGCCGCCTCTGAGAGGCCGTCGCACGGCAGTGACGCTGCCGGGAAGGCGGGGCCCGCGCAGATCGATTCGCGGCCAACGCCCTCATCGCATGACGTCGCCAGGCCGCTTGCGGCGTGCCAGACCGGCGCTCTATGCTCCGCGCACGCCAGCCTACCGGACCTGCGGCACGACGTTCAGCAAGGAGGAGACATGCGGTATCTGCACACGATGGTGCGCATCACCGACATCGAGAAGAGCCTGGACTTCTACTGCAACAAGCTTGGCATGAAAGAAATTCGTCGGCGTGAGAGCCCCGAGGGGCGCTTCACGCTGATCTTTCTGGCGAGCTCGGATGATGCCGAAGCGGCGGCGCGCGCGAATGCGCCCCTCCTGGAGCTCACCTACAATTGGGACCCGGAAGTGTACACGGGCGGCCGCAACTTCGGCCATCTGGCCTACGAGGTGGACGACATCTATGCCCTCTGCGAGCGCCTGCAGAAGGCCGGGGTGACCATCAACCGGCCCCCGCGCGACGGTCGCATGGCCTTCATCCGCTCGCCCGATAATATTTCGATCGAACTCCTGCAGAAAGGCGAGGCGAAGCCACCGGCAGAGCCCTGGAAGTCGGCGCCCAACATCGGCGTGTGGTGAAGACCCCTGTCCCTGGCGCCCCCCCCCCTGGGCGCCAGGGCGTCGCTGCCGGTGCCCGCCGATTAGAGGGCCGAAGGGTGCGGCGGCGATGCCGGTTCGGCGGCGTCGCCCGGCCGAACGCGTTGCCGCGGCGCATCCTATTGACTTGCCAGCGCGCGACTTTCCCTTTACTTCATTGGAGCACAATGCATGAACGGGGCAATCGACCGGGCTGCGTTGTGCCGCCTGAGCAGCCGGATTGGAGGGTACGCCGCCAGCCCGGTTGTTTCGCGCGGCCTTGAACGCGATACAAGAAAACCAAGAATGAGGGCCGTCATGGCTGGCGAGCGCGTGCAAAGCCTGCAGGACACATTTCTCAACTACGTGCGCAAGAACAAGACGCCGCTCACCATTTTTCTGGTCAATGGCGTGAAATTGCAGGGCATCGTAACCTGGTTTGATAATTTCTGTGTGTTGCTCCGGCGTGACGGGCACTCGCAGCTCGTCTACAAGCATGCCATCTCGACGATCATGCCCGGGCAGCCGGTCCATCTCATGGATGCCGACCAGGCCGACGGGCCCTAGGCCAGGATCATCCGATCACGGTGCACGATAAAATACCGAAGCCCGAGCTCCGTCGGCACCGCCGTCGGGCCCCGGCTCCCGTTATGGCACCGCCCATGCGCGCGCTCGTCCTGGTGCCCGTGCTGCCGCCCGACCGCACGCGCCCCGCCAAGTCAGCCGACCGTGCGCCTCGTCCTGCCCCGCTGCCGCGCGCCAGTGCCGACCGGCTCGATGAGGCCGTCGGACTTGCTCAGGCGATCGACCTAGATGTCGCGGGCGCGCTCGTCGTGCCCGTGCCGCAGCCGCGGCCATCGACGCTCTTTGGCAGCGGCAAGGTGGAGGAGATCAAGGCCGAGATCGCGGCGCGCGAGGTCGGCCTCGTCATCGTTGACCATGCGATCAGCCCGGTGCAGCAGCGCAACCTCGAGCGCGCCTGGAACGTAAAGGTCATCGACCGTACCGGCCTCATTCTGGAGATCTTCGGCCGCCGCGCGCGGACCCGGGAGGGCCGCCTCCAGGTCGAGCTTGCGCACCTCAGCTATCAGAAGAGCCGCCTCGTGCGCTCCTGGACCCACCTTGAGCGCCAGCGCGGCGGTGGCGGCTTCCTCGGCGGCCCCGGCGAGCGCCAGCTCGAACTCGACCGGCGCATGCTCCAGGACCGCATTGACGCACTGAAGAAAGAGCTCGAAGGCGTTGTGCGCACGCGTGCGCTCCACCGCGCCGGCCGCGCCAAGGTGCCCTATCCTGTCGTCGCCATCGTCGGCTACACGAACGCCGGCAAGTCGACGCTCTTCAATCGCATCACCGGGGCCGGCGTCATCGCCAAAGACCAGGTATTCGCAACGCTCGACCCGACCATGCGCGAGGTCGTCCTGCCGAGCGGCCGGCGGATCATTCTCTCCGACACGGTCGGCTTCATCTCCGACCTGCCGACGACGCTGGTTGCCGCATTCCGCGCGACGCTCGAGGAGGTTGTTGGCGCCGACCTCATCGCCCACGTGCGCGACATCTCCCGGCCCGACACGGACGCCCAGGCCCGCGACGTGGAGGGCGTGCTCCAGGACCTTGGCATCGACCCTGACGCCGCCGACAGCCCCGTCCTCGAAGTGTGGAACAAGATCGACCGCCTGGACCCCGACATCCGCGATGAGCTGAGGAACGAGGCGGCCCGTTCAGAGCACGTGTGCATCCTCACATCCGCGGTGACGGGCGAGGGCATCACCGAGCTGCTGGCTGCGATCGATAGCCGCCTCGGCGCGGGTGACAAGACGCTCAACATCGTCGTCGAGCCGGGCCAGGGCCGGCTGCTGAGCTGGATCCATGCCAATGCCCAGGTCCTCGATCAGGCGAGCAGCGACAATGGCCACATCGACCTGCGCGTCCGGATCGCCGCCGAGAAGCGCGGGCAGCTCGAGCGGCAGATGAAGCTCGCGGCGCGCGGCAAGCCACCACCAGAAGTGCATTGATGAACTGATCCGCGAGGCCGGGCGCCAGTGATCGCGAGAACACCGACCTGGCCTCGACGTTGCTGCGCCATCGGCAAGATTTTCCGCAACAACGCATTGGGATGACCATGCTGAGGGGGCTCTACGACTGGACGATGCGGCTGGCGGCGCATGAGAGGGCGCGCCTTGCGCTCTTTCTTGTTGCCTTCGTCGAGAGTTCGTTCTTCCCGATCCCCCCGCACGCCATGCTGGTACCCATGGTGCTGGCCGACCGCGCTCGGGCCTGGTGGCTGGCAACGCTCACAACCATCGGCTCCGTGCTCGGCGGTCTCGCAGGCTACGCCATCGGCTATTTCCTCTACGAATCCGTCGGCCGCCGCGTGCTCGAGTTGTACGGCTACACCGAGAAGTTCGCGCTGTTCGCGGCGCAGTACAATGACTACGGCGCCTGGATCGTCTTCTTCGCCGGCGTGACGCCTTTCCCGTACAAGGTCATCACCATCGCCAGCGGGGTCACCCAGCTCAACGTGGCGGTGTTCATGGTTGCGAGCATCATCGCCCGGGCGCTCGTGTTCTTCGTGATCGCCGCCCTGCTCTACTGGTTCGGCCCGCCCATCCGCGCCTTCATCGAGAGGCGCCTCGGCTTGGTCGCGACGGTGTTCACGATCATGCTATTTGCGGGTTTTGCGGCGATCCGCCTGTTTGTGTAGCCGGTCCCTTGCACTAAAAGTGCGGCCATGCATCAGCGAGCTTCCCCAGCCACTGCCGATCCGGCCTACAAGGCGGGTGCCGCCGCCTTGATGCTCGCCATTGCGGCGATCGTGGCCGCCTTCGGCTTCGAGGTCATCGGCGGTTATGTGCCGTGCCCGCTCTGCCTGATGCAGCGCTACGCCTACTTCGCCGGCATCCCCCTGCTGTTCGTCGCGCTCGTGCTCGTCGCGAGCGACCGCGCCGGCTGGGCGGCCGCCGTCTTCCTCGTCGTGGCGCTCGCATTCCTCGCAAATGCCGGGCTTGGCATCTATCACGCAGGCGCCGAGTGGAAGTTCTGGCCGGGGCCGGATACCTGTGTCTCGGTTGCGGCGCCGCTCGGCGGCAGCCCGGACGGCCTTCTCAAGCAGCTCGAGACGACCCGCGTCATCCGGTGCGACGAAGCCCCCTGGACGTTCCTCGGGCTCTCCTTCGCCGGGTGGAATGTCGTTGCGTCGCTCCTGATCGTCGTCGCGGCGCTGCAGGCCGCTTTCGCCGCCTCGGCAAGGCGCACACGGCGGCGGGCGTGGGAGATCTGACCGCTACGGTCCATGCTTCGGCGCACGGATCGACGTCAGCACATCGCTGAGGAAGCCGGCCAGGTCCTCGGTCATGTGATGAACGTGGGCCGGCAGCTCCGTCCAGTTGCGGATGCCAATCTGGACCGGATGATCGACGTAGGCGGAATGCACGAGCACCGTCGTCAGCCCGAGCTGGTGCGGCACCTCGAGATTGTGCGGCATGTCCTCGAACATGGCCGCGGCCGTCGCCGACACGCCATGGCGGGCGAGGAACTGCTTGTAGGGCTCGGGCTGCGGCTTCGGCACATAGTCCGAAGCGACGATGTCGTAGATGTCCTCGAAGAGATGGAGGATGCCGAGCTTGCCGGCGACGCGCTCGGCGTGCGCACGCGTGCCATTCGTAAAGATCAGTCGCCGGCCGGGCAGCGCCGCGATCGCCTCGGCGAGCTCGGGATGCTCAGGGACGACCGTCAAGTCGATGTCGTGCACATAGTCGAGAAAGGCCTCGGGGCGCATCTTGTGCACCTTCATGAGACCCGTGAGCGTGGTGCCGAACTGGCGGTAGTAGCTCTTCTGCAGGTGGCGCGCGTAGGCGAAGGGCACGCCGAGAAATGAGGCAATGAACTCGCCCATGCGCTGGTCAACCTGGGCGAAGAGATTGCATTCGGCGGGATAGAGCGTGTTGTCGAGGTCGAACACCCAGGCCTGCGTGGCCTCGAAGCCCTTTCGGGAACGCACGGTCGCCGCCTGCCCCTCCCCGGCAGAGGGGGGAGATTTTCCGGTCCCTGCCCGCGCGCTGCTCATGCCTTCTTCTTCGGCTTCTTCGCACCGCCAACCAGCGTGCCGACGCCGTGCTCGGTGAAGAGCTCAAGCAGCACGCAGTGCGGCACCCGACCGTCGATGATGACCACCGCCTCCACGCCCGCCTCGACGACCTCGATACAGCCTTCGATCTTGGGGATCATGCCGCCGTTGATGGTGCCGTTGCGAATGAGCTCGCGCGCCTCGGCTGTGGTGAGCTCGGGGATCAGGTTCTTGTCCTTGTCGAGCACGCCCGCGACATCGGTCAGCAGGAGCAGGCGCTTCGCCTTCATGCGCGCGGCGAGCGCCGAGGCGAACGTGTCCGCGTTGATGTTGAGCGTCTCGCCCTCGCGCGAGATGCCGACCGGCGCGATCACCGGTATCAGATCCGACTTCGAGATGACCTCGACGATGTGCGGGTTCACCTCGACCGGGTCGCCAACATAGCCGATGTCGACGGCCTGCATGATGTTCGACTGCGGATCGGGCATCTCGGTGATCTTCTTGGCGATCATCAGATTGGCATCCTTGCCGCAGATGCCGACGGCCTTCCCGCCCTGCCGGTTGATGGCCGAGACGATCTCCTTGTTGATGGCGCCGGCAAGCACCATCTCGACGACCTCAACGGTCGGCTTGTCGGTCACGCGCAGCCCGTGCACGAACTCGGACTGAATGGCGAGCTTCTTCAGCATGGCCGCAATCTGCGGCCCGCCGCCGTGGACGACCACGGGATTGATGCCGGAAAGCTTCAGATAGACGATATCCTGGGCGAAGGCTTCCGCGAGCTTCTGATCCCCCATGGCGTGGCCGCCGAACTTGATGACGACCGTTTGCTCGTCGTAGTTGATGAGATGCGGCAGCGCTTCGGCGAGGATGCGCGCCTGCGCCTGCGGATCGATCTCGACCGAACCGGCCCCCGCAGCCGGGGCTTCCCTGCTCTTCGCCATTGCAGTGCCTCTCCTCCCCCGCCGTGCGGGGCCTCGCCACGGCGCGCACTTATAGCGCCTTGCGACCCGCGCTCAATGAACTTTTGCACATCGGCCACGCCTGCCGCCCGCATGTTGGCTCAGACTGCAATGCGCGGTGAAATGCCGGGCGGCTTCAAGTACACTGCGCGCGCGGCAGCGGCGCGTCGTGTGCCTGCCGTACCTGTTCACGGCATACTAACTCCATGATGCCCTGGACGATTTGCCACCCGACCGGCCACCATGGCGGATTCCCGCGGCCCGTGAATCATGCTCTAAGCCGTAAGGTGGCAGGCAAGGTCCCGCCTTGCGGCCGGCTGGCGCTGCAGAGCAGGGCCGCGGAGGCGGCGGGAGATGGCTCAGGCGATGGCTCAGGCGACGTCGTTCGAGACGAGGATTGCGCGATCCGAGACGCTGGTCGCCACGCTGGCGCGTGCGAGCGATTATGCGGCCAGCCAGGCGCACGCCGCGGTCACGCTCGAGCACTTGCTGCTCGCGCTCACCGAGGACGCTGACGCGGCGCGCGTGCTCGTCTCGAATGCCGTCGATCTCGCCCGCCTGCGCAACGATGTCGCGAGCTTTCTCGGTCAGCAGCCGCCGGCCGCCGCGCCAGGCACTCTGCCGCCGCACGGTTCTGAGCTTACCAAGATCCTCGCCTATGCGGAGGCCGCTGCCCGCCAGAGCCCGCGCCCCGACGTGCAAATCGACGGCGCCATCGTGCTCGCCGCGATCGTCGGCGACGGCAAGAGCATGGCGGCGACGTTCCTCAAGGCCCAGGGCCTGACCTTTCAGGCCGCCATCCGCGTCATCCGGCAGAGCACGGCCGCGCAGGCGCCCGCGGCATCCCCCGCTGCGGAGGCGCCGGAAGCGGCGCCGCACGCGGCACCCGCCGAGGTGCCGCCGCGGCAGCCGCCGGCCGCGCCCGCCGCGCCTGCACCCGTCCAGGAGGACGCGCGTGT
>JBKBPL010000077.1:0-8191 GCA_046293075.1 Hyphomicrobiaceae bacterium
ACTATCGAACATCGGCGCTTGCAACACCGCAAGCTCGCCGCTTAACATCAACCCCCAGACGAGGCCCGCACTCCGCTAATCTACGCCGCGAGTTGTGCCAAATGTTCTGACGACGGACACCGCGCTTGACGCGGAGTCGACATGTCGACATGATTAGGCATGGAGAAATCGACCGCCCCAAGGCCTGGTCCGGCGAAACGCCAGATCATCGGCCTCAGTTTGTCGCCCGAGCTGGCGACCGACGTGAAACTGGAGGCGGCTCGCCGCCGCCTTTCGCTTCGCAAGCTCTTTGAAGAAATGTGGAGCGAATATCGCGCCCAGCACCCTGAGCAAGGATCATAATGCCGGTCAATCTCGACAAGCCGCACCTCTGGAAGGCCGACGTCGCCCGCTCGGTCGATATGTACAACGACTGGTTTATGAACTTCGCGCCTGACGCTTTTCGGCAGACCCGCGTTCACGTCACGGTAAATGTCGAAGCAGCGCTGAAGGCCACGGATTTTCTGCGCGATATCAAACCAGCGACGATCCGCCGCCACCCCGAAATCTTGCCGACTTTGCGAATGTCCACCTGCCCTCCGATAGCCGTAGACCGGCTTATCGGGCTTGCTGGCGTTTCCAAGAATCTCGTGAAGTGCATGGACGAGCACCACGCGCTTCCGAAGCGAATGCCCGTCGCGGAAGCCGACGCTCAACTCGGCAAAATTGCCGACATCATCGAACGCATGGCTGATCCGGATATTTTCACCTGGCTTGGCACAGCTAACACGCCATCAGAGGCTGAATCCCACCGCGCTGCTACCATTGTCGCCGATCGACTCTGCGGGGCGGTTGCCAACCCGATCATCCGCAACGCGCAAGAGAAGCGCCAGCTTGCTGCGATCAAGGCCTGGCTCGAAGCTCGCGGATACACACAACTACCTGAGGGCGGGCAGATCAAATTCCACCAGATGCAGCCTGGCACCTTCAGCTTCCGCATGAACGTGCCAGTTAAGCTCGAGGGCCTTGCATCCACCATCAATATTCCGGTCGATGCCGTCATTATGCCCAAGACCCGCGCGTTGGGCGAGCTGCCGATTTTCTTTGAGGCAAAGTCGGCAGGCGACTTCACGAACACGAACAAGCGCCGCAAAGAAGAGACTGTGAAAATGTCTCAGCTTAAGACCACCTACGGCCCCGCCGTAGAGTTCAACCTGTTCCTGTGCGGCTACTTTGACAGCGGATATCTCGGGTACGAGGCAGCCGAGGGTATCGATTGGGTGTGGGAACACCGCATCGACGATTTTGCCGAGTTCGGTCTATGAGCAAAGCCAGACACGACAGGCTCGAAACCGAACGCTTGGAGCTGCAAGCGCAGCTCGACGGCCAAAAGACACAGGCCGCCCGCAACAAGCTGGGCCAGTTCGCCACGCCAACAGCATTGGCGACCGACATCCTCGAATATGCCGGGACACTGCTAGGGGACAAGGAGCCTATCCGCTTTCTCGACCCTGCGATCGGAACCGGCGCGTTCTATTCGGCCCTGCTGCGCGCATATCCGGCCAAGCGGATCGAGAGTGCGATTGGGTACGAGATCGATCCCCACTACGGCCAGCCCGCAGCTTCGCTTTGGAAGGGGACAAGGCTTGATCTCAACCTCATGGACTTCACGCGTCAACGCCCGCAATCGAAGTTCAATCTGCTAATCTGCAACCCGCCCTACGTCCGCCATCATCACATGACGAACGAAGAAAAGGGGCGGCTCCAGCTCGCCAGCATGGATGCAGCGGGATTTCGCCCAGGGGGCTTGGCTGGCCTCTATTGCCACTTCCTTGCGCTGTCCCATGCCTGGATGAGCGACGGCGGCGTAGCTGGCTGGCTTATTCCCAGCGAGTTTATGGACGTGAATTACGGCCAGGCCATCAAGCGCTATCTGCTGGAGCAAGTCACCTTGCTCCATATTCATCGCTTCGATCCCAACGATGTACAGTTCGCTGACGCTCTCGTGTCGTCTGCTGTCGTATGGTTCCGAAAGGCCCCGCCGCCCCAAAACCATCAGGTCAAATTCACCTTTGGCGGGACGCTGTCAGAGCCAGCTCTGACTCGCGAGGTGTCGGTTTCAGCCCTCGCAGCCGAGGCCAAGTGGACTCGCTTCCCTGCATTGATGGTCCGGGACCGCCATACCGGCGGCGTTGTCTCCGACTTCTTCAAAATCAAACGGGGAATTGCCACCGGCGACAATGGCTTCTTCATCCTCTCGGAGGCTGAAATAGCCGAAAGGGGCCTGCCGCTGAGCGTGTTCAAGCCGATCTTGCCTAGCCCGCGCTACGTGAAGGTGGACGAGATCAGCAGCGATAAGCACGGTATCCCTGACCTTGATCGACGGCTTTTCCTTCTCGATCCGGGCTTGCCGGAGGACGAAATCCGGCAGCGGCATCCCGCGCTTTATGCTTATTTACAGGAAGGCAAAGAGCGCGGTCTTCACGACCGCTATCTCTGTCGTCACCGCAAGCTCTGGTATGCTCAGGAGGTGCGCCCTCCTGCGCCGATCGTTTGCACGTATCTGGGACGTGGCGACTCCAAGAGCGGGCGACCGTTCCGCTTCATCCTGAACCGATCCGCCGCGACCATCGCCAACGTCTATCTCGCCATGTATCCCACGCCACTCATGGAAAGAGCCATGAAGTTTGATCCCACAATCATTCGTCGCGCTTGGGAGGTCCTTAACCGGATCACGCCGGAAACTCTGCTCGGCGAGGGCCGTGTCTATGGCGGCGGCCTGCACAAGCTGGAGCCCAAGGAGCTGGCGAATGTTCCGGTGCCAGAGCTAATGGACATGATTCCGAACCTTGAGAGGCCGCATACCCAGGCGGAAATGTTTCACCTGGTGGCCGCCGAGTAAGCGGGCGACGTTGCGGTGAGCAAAACCGTCGAAATCCAGGTCCAGAACGACCATCTGGAAAGGCTGGCGACAGCCCGCCGACCCGTGCTCGCCGTGGCAGAGCTTATTTGGAATGCCGTGGACGCGGATGCGGTCCGCGTTGACGTTGCCCTTGTCGATGACGCGCTCGGTGAGTTGACCGCCATCGAGGTTGCCGACAACGGTCACGGCATCCCATTTGCCGATGCAGAATCTCTCTTCTCGCGCCTGGGCGGCTCATGGAAGAGAGGCGGAAAGCGTTCGCGGCAAAAGGGCCGCCTTCTCCACGGCCAAGAAGGCCAAGGCCGCTTTCGCGCGCTCGGCCTGGGCCGCGTTGTGGACTGGCGCGTCGTTTATGCCGGCGACGCCGGCCTCAAGCAGTTTCAGATTTCGATGGTCAAAGACACGCTAAGGCGTGTCCGGATTGGCGACGAGGTGTCCGCCCCATCTGGCGCACGGCAAGGTGTCACCGTTACCGTCAGCGAGCTGGAAAGGGACTTCCGGTCTCTTCGTACCGAGGGCGCAGCCCAGGAGCTTGCCCAGATTCTGGCGCTCTACCTACGCCAGTATCCCGAGGTGAAGGTCCATTTCGACAATGCGCTGATCGACCCCGCATCCGCCGTCGATCACGACCAGATATATTCGCTGCCAGACATAGAGGCAGACGGGCAAACATTCCCCGCCAGCTTGGAAATTGTCGAGTGGCGGATGCAGGCAGAGCGCCGCCTCTTCTTTTGCGACGGCGCAGGCTTCCCGCTCGACAGCACGACGTCGGGGATTCAGGCGCCGGGATTCAGCTTCACCGCCTATCTGAAGTCAGATTACTTCGCAAAGCTCTTGGCCGAGAACCGGCTTGAGATTGCCAATCTTGACGCGCCGACCGCCAAGACGATCGACGCCGCCAAAAATATCATGCGCGACCATTTCAGGACGCGCGCTTCCGAGAAGGCTTCCGGCCTCGTCGAACGCTGGCAGCAGGAACAAATCTACCCCTACGAGGGACAACCAACGACCGATCTGGAAAAGGCCGAGCGACAGGTGTTCAACGTCGTCGCGTTGAACGTGAACCATTTTCTGCCCGACTTTGAGGAGTCGGACGACAAGTCGAAACGATTCCAGCTTCGCCTGCTGCGTCACGCAATCGAGAACGCTCCCGATGATCTGGCAAAGATTTTGACCGAAGTGCTCGACCTGAACCGCCCCGGGATTGCCGGAGGCCAGTTTCATCAAATTATGCAGCCATGGGCGTGTCGTCCAGCATGGCGTAGTAGCGCTCTTCGGCCTCGGCAGGCGGGATGTTGCCGATGGGCTCGAGCAGCCGACGGTTGTTGAACCAGTCCACCCATTCGAGCGTGGCGTATTCTACAGCCTCAAATGAGCGCCACGGGCCTCGCCGATGGATGACCTCGGCCTTGTAAAGACCGTTGATCGTTTCCGCCAAGGCATTGTCATAGCTGTCGCCAACACTGCCGACCGAAGGCTCGATCCCGGCCTCGGCAAGGCGTTCGGTGTATTTGATCGAGACGTATTGGCTGCCGCGGTCGCTATGGTGGATCAACCCGCCGCGATGGGCTGGCCGCCGATCGTGGATCGCCTGTTCCAGGGCATCGAGCACAAAGCCGGCATGTGCCGTCCTGCTCACCCGCCAACCAACGATATAGCGGGCGTAGACGTCGATCACGAAGGCGACATAAACGAACCCGGCCCACGTCGCGACGTAGGTAAAGTCCGAGACCCACAGCATGTTCGGCGCCGGTGCATGGAACTGGCGGTTGACCTGATCAAGCGGGCACGGCGCGGCCTTGTCGCTCACCGTCGTCTTGACCGGCTTGCCCCGGATCACACCTTGCAGGCCGAGGTCACGCATCAGCCGTTCCACCGTGCAGCGGGCAATATCGAACCCCTCACGCTGCATCTGCCGCCACACCTTACGCACCCCGTAGACCTTGAAGTTGGCATCGAACACACGGCGCACTTCCGCCTTCATCGCCTCGTCACGCTGGGCGCGTGGCGACAGTCGCGACGGATCGCGGCGCTGTGCCACACGCTCATGGTAGGTGGATGGGGCGATCGGCAGAACTCGGCAGATCGGCTCGACCCCATACTCACCGCGATGCTCATCAATGAAGCTGGTCATCGCTTGAACGGGCGGTCGAGCTCCGCTTGGGCAAAATATGCAGAAGCCTTGCGCAGGATCTCATTGGCCTGCCGCAGCTCCCGGTTCTCGCGTTCCAGCGCCTTTAGCCGGTCGGCCACCTCGACCGGAACGCCAGCACGCTTGCCGCTGTTCACTTCGGCCTTCTTCACCCACTCCAGCAGCGTGTGACCCGAGCAGCCAATCATGGCCGCTATGGATGTGATCGCTGCCCACCGGGAGGGATGTTCGCACTCCTGGTCCAGAACGAGGCGGACCGCCCGCTCACGCACCTCAGGGGAAAACTTGTTCGTTGTCTTGCTCATCGTAGACCCTTCCTCTCAGGAGTTAGGGCCTCCGGCAATCCCGGGGCGGTTCAACCTCCCGCAGGAGAAGCGGGAGGAGCTTTCCGGTCTGCTCGACCGCACCACTCTATCGCACATCATCAGTGCGTCGAAGATCATCACTGACCGGCTTGAGTTTCTCCAAGGCCTCGAAACGCTGGTATTCGACAGCGAGCTGAAGCACGCTGTCTTGGAGCGCACCCAGCTACACCGCATCCTTGCTGAGAATGCCTGGCTCTTCGGCGAACAGTATCACCTCTCGGTTGATGACCAGTCTTTGACTGACGTGCTCAAGGCGCACCTCAGCCACCTGGGGGACGAGATCGTCATCGATTCGCCCGTCACCCGTGTAGACGGGTCACGCGGGATCGTGGATCTGATGTTCTCGCGTAACATTCAGCTTGCTGGCTCGGAGGAGCGCGAACACTTGGTTGTCGAGCTGAAGCGCCCCAACGTCATCATCAAGGCGGAAACCCTTACCCAGATTCAGAGCTATGCCTTTGCTGTCGCCAAGGACGCCCGCTTCAGGGACGTTGCAGCGAAATGGGTATTCTGGGCGATTTCCACGGACATTGACGAGTTTGCCAAGCTCAACGTCACGCAGCGCGATCGGCCGCGCGGGATGCTCTATCAGAGCGACGATCCCTCCATCACCATTTGGGTCAAAACATGGAGCCAGATCATCAGCGAATGTCGCGCCAGGCTTCGCTTCTTCTCCGAGAAGCTGAACTACGCTCCCGATCGTGACGCCTCGCTGGAGCACCTGCGGACCACCTACAGCAAGTATCTGTCCGATCTTTATACGGCAACTGTGCCTGCCGATGAGCAGAAAGAGGCCTCCAATTCCGAGGCAGGCGACGAGCAGCCGACCGGCTGATTTCGCGCACTCATCGGTCATGGCAGCGAGGCCATGTCCCCCTTTCGACTGATGGCATTTGAGGTTGGCCGCGAATGTGGCCGGGCGCGCCGCCCGGTCAACAGGCCGCCCGCTCCATTCGCTGCGCTCCCGTGTTGCCTGTCCTGTTCGGGCTTTTGAGCCCTCACTGACCCAGCGGCTTATCCGCCCGACCCCTTCTTTCGCGTCCTCAAACACCAGCGAAAGGAGATGGGACATGACCAAAAATGCTGCCACAAAACCCGACGTTTACACGCGGATCACCAACCAGATCATCGCCGCCCTGGAGGCGGGAACCAAGCCCTGGACCCAGCCATGGCAGGCCAGCCACGCCGCAGGTGGCGTGTCCCGACCGCTTCGCTTCAATGGCGAGGCATATTCCGGGATCAACGTTCTGACCCTCTGGGCTTCCGCGATGGAGCGCCGTCTTGCCGCCCCCATCTGGATGACCTTCAAGCAGGCCATCGAGCTTGGCGGCTGTGTCCGCAAAGGCGAAACCGGCTCCCCTGTTGTCTACGCCAACAGCATCAAGCGCACCGAGACCGATCCTGACACCGGCCAGGACGAGGAGCGGGCCATTCCGTTCCTGAAGGCCTACACCGTCTTCAACGTCGAGCAGATCGATGGCCTTCCCGCGCACTACTATGCGCTGGCCACTGGCTCGACCAATCCGGACGAGCGGATTGAGGCTGCCGAGGCATTCTTCCGCGCTACCGGCGCAGAGATCCACCACGGCGGCAACAGCGCCTGCTACATTCCATCGCTCGACCGCATCCACATGCCTCAGTTCGAGGCCTTCCGCGACGCCGAGAGCTACTACGCCACCCTCGCGCACGAGGTGACGCACTGGACCCGGCACGACAGTCGCCTTGCCCGCGACTTTGGCCGCGAGCGCTGGGGCGACGCGGGCTATGCCCAGGAAGAGCTGGTTGCCGAGCTGGGGGCTGCGTTCCTTTGTGCCGATCTCAAGATCACCCTCTCCGAGCGTGACGATCACGCTAGCTACATTGCAAGCTGGCTAAAGGTATTGAAGAACGACAACAAAGCCGTCTTCACTGCCGCTGCACACGCGCAACGCGCAGTGGATTTCCTGCACGACAAGCAGGCGCAAAGGCTGGCCGCGTAAGCGGCCAGCCTTATTTGCTTCCTCCCGTCTGGGAGACTTGGGGCGACGGCGGGACTTGAACCCGCGACCTCCTTGCCCATACATTGGAATCGCCAGACCCCAACGATGTCGAAAACAAGGTGCTCTATCCTGCTGAGCTACGCCGCAAACCGCTTCAATCGTTGCTGACCACCAGCTTCGGCTTCTTCCGTGCCAATCGCTTGCGCTTGGCCTCAGTCGCCGCCTCGATCTCTTGAACCTTTTCCTTCGCGTAGGGCGTCGCCGCCTCGATCAGCCCGTCGAAGTGATAACGGTTGGTCACGCTGCCATTCTGGGTGAACCGGCGCTCTTCCCGCCGCAGGAAGCCGAGCTTTTCTAGCGCTGCAATCCGCTTCTGCACTGTCCGGGGCGTGACTCCGATCGCCTTGGCGATCGTCGCCACTGACGGATGCGGCACGTTGTCGGGCTGCCACCAGTAGTGCGAGAGGTGGAGAATGATGTTCATGTCTAGCGCATCGAGGCCAAGGGCCTCCTGCTTCTCGATGATGATGTTGGGGATGACATTCCACCCCGCCGCTATCAAAGGCTTCGACCACTTCTTTTCGTTCGTGCGGAGGTTTTCAGCTTCCGTCTTGGTTGGGGCGGTAATCTTCGTCATAAGGTGTGCTCGCTGTTTTGCGTTGAGGTGTCCCTCGTCAGCACCAATGGCACAGATTTGAGGTTGTGATTTAAGGAGGATTGGGGCTTCGTCGTAGTGACGAAGGAACGAAGATGAAGCCCCAATCCTCCTTTAAAAAATCGCCGGTAAAGGCCC
>JBKBPL010000078.1:0-7922 GCA_046293075.1 Hyphomicrobiaceae bacterium
GATGGCTATCGAGCGCGCCAAAGAACTGCGTAATCGAATTGGCGACTGATCCAGAGCATCCCCCTACTCTGAGATTGCGGCGCTCAAATTTGCCGCACGTGGTCCACACTGATCCGTCGAGATGCGCCGCGGCACCATCAAAGTGACCTTAGGACCAAGTTGCGCCTTGGGGGCGATCGAAGATCACGTCGGCAAGATCATTGACTAACGAGGCCCGAGTGCTTGCGCGAACGCGCATCCGTAGCTGGCCCCACAGAGAAAGAGATCGCGCCCGCACCACGGCCCGCATTCCCATCGGGCTGATCCGTTGACAGCCCGTGCCCGACGCACCTTCCGCTCGTCGCCTGGGACTGAGACACCACGCCACAGGCCACGCCTCCACAATCCCAACCACAAACCGTCAACCTTTGGTCCGATATTTCATGGACGACGCGCACGCCACGCGCGGCACATCCAGCATAACGACAAGAGGACCAAGGTTCGTGCCCCAATCGATCACGACATTCCTGATGTTCTCGGGCCAGGCGGAGGAGGCCATGCGCTTCTACACATCGCTCTTTCCTAAGTCCGAAATCGTCTGGATGAGCAAGTACGGCCCCGAGGGCCCGGGCAGGGAAGGAAGCGTCATCCACGCGCTTTTCACGCTCAACGGCCAGCAGGTCATGGCGTCGGACAGCCCCGTACAGCACGCCTTCGACTTCACGCCGTCCACCTCGTTCTTCATCCAGTGTGAGGACGCGGCCGAGTTCGAGCGGCTGTTCCCGGCGCTCTCGGCGGGGGGCGACGTGCTCATGGCGCCGGACAACTACGGCTTTTCGACCCGCTTCGGGTGGTGCAACGACCGCTTCGGCGTGTCCTGGCAGATCAATCTGCCTTAACGCCGCGCCGCGCCGCCATTTGAAGCCCGGCCCCTGACCCTATAAAAGACGGGGGCGCGGGGGTGTCCCCCTGCGCGGGGCTTGAGGCCCGCGGCCCCCTCGCGCGCCGCAGGCGCGGCCTTTTTGCTCTGCAATCCTGTACCCGACGCGATCCATGCCTGCTCTGCTCGTCCGCGCCGGCCCACTGCGCCTCATTCTGATGGTGACCTTGATGACCGCCACTCTCGCCCGCGCCGGCAGCCATGACGACCTCGCCGTGACGGTCACGAACGGCTCGGAGCCCGTACTGTGCGCGGAGAAGGACAACATCTCGATCGAGTTCACGTCGCCGGAGGTCCGCAGCTTCCGCATCGAGGCGGCGCATCCCGCCTACATTACGGCCATCCAGCGCGACAGCTTCGAGGCGGACTGGACGGACTGCGACATGAGCGGCGATCCCGTCCACCACAGCGATGTGAAGGTGCCGACGCGCCGGACCATCTACGAGGAGCCGGAGATCTGGCTCGTCGGCTGGACCATGCCGACCTTCTGGCGCCCTTCCACGGCGACGGTTCGGATCGGCGATCGCGTGGAGAGCGGGCTGCATCTTGTGCAGGTATGGATGATCCGGCCCATGGGCGGCGAGGAAATACTCGTCTTCTATCCGCAGGACGGCTACTGGCGGATGCGCCCCAAGGCCCCGGCCGGCCTCGCGCCGACGGCGTTCGGCTCGTCGCTGCTGATCGGGCCCATTGAGGTGGACGGGCGGCCGATCGTGCGGATCAAGGAGATCGCCTTCGACCCTAAGGCGCGGACCTTCACACTGCAGTATGCGCTCGGCGGTGCGGCGACCATCCGGCTCGCCCACATCGACGAAAACCGCCAGACGCTTGAAGTCTCGCTCGACAAACCCATATCCGGAAGGCCCTTCGCGGCCCTGCGCTCCATGTACGTAACGGAGTTCAACAACGACGTGGCGCGGATCGCGGTGCGCGAGGCGGGCGCCAAGGGGTGGCGCGAGAGCCCGATCCTAGACTTCCGGACAGCTACTGCCAGCGCGGTGTGGATGGGGCGCACCACGATCTCGCGGCACAACACCTCGTCCCCGGATATCGTGCTGAACGGGTTCTCGGCGGCGCCCCGGCCGTAGTAAGCTCGGGCTGGAAAGTGGCGCCCCTAACCGCCCGGCCTGAGCCCATCATGAGCAAGTCAACCCGCAAAGCCGCCCCCGCGGCGGCCAAGTCCTCGCTGCAGCCTGTCGCAGCACCGGCGAGCCTGATGAAGACGATCCACGTTCGCGGCGCGCGCGAGCACAATCTCAAGAACATCGATCTCGAGATCCCGCGCGACGCCCTCGTCGTATTCACCGGGCTCTCCGGCTCGGGGAAGTCCTCGCTCGCCTTCGACACGATCTATGCCGAGGGCCAGAGACGCTACGTCGAGAGCCTCTCGGCCTACGCGCGCCAGTTCCTCGAGATGATGCAGAAGCCGGATGTGGACCACATCGACGGGCTCTCGCCGGCCATCTCCATCGAGCAGAAGACAACCTCGCGCAATCCGCGCTCGACGGTCGGCACGGTAACGGAGATCTACGACTACCTGCGCCTCCTGTTCGCGCGCGTCGGCGTGCCCTACTCACCCGCGACGGGCTTGCCGATCGAGAGCCAAACGGTCACGCAGATGGTCGACCGTGTGCTGGCGCTGCCGGAGGGCACGCGGCTCTATCTGCTGGCGCCGGTCGTGCGCGGGAGGAAGGGCGAGTTCCGCAAGGAGCTGGCCGAGTGGCAGAAGCGCGGCTTCCAGCGCGTGAAGATCAACGGCGCGTTCTACGAGATCCCGGACGCGCCGAAGCTCGACAAGAAATACAAGCACGATATCGACGTGGTGGTCGACCGGCTCGTGGTGCGCAAGGACATCGCGACCCGCCTCGCCGACAGCTTCGAGACCGCCCTCGCGCTTGCCGACGGTATCGCCATCATCGAGCTCGCGGACAAGCCGCTCAACTCCCCCTCCCCCCGTTCTTCGCGGGGAGAGGGCCACGCCGGAGGCGTGCTTCCAGCACGACGTGAGGGGCAACCGCAAACCGCAGCGCCCGGAGCCGCCCCTCACCCCAGCCCTCTCCCCGCCAGCGGTGAGAGGGAAGTCTTGCGCAACAAAAACGAAACCCACGAGCGGATCATCTTCTCACAGCGCTTCGCCTGCCCCGTGTCCGGCTTCACCATCGAAGAAATCGAGCCGCGGCTCTTCTCCTTCAACGCGCCGGCCGGCGCCTGTCCCACCTGCGACGGCCTCGGCACGGAGCTGAAGTTCGAGCCCGATCTCGTCGTGCCGGATCGGTCCGTCTCCGTGGGCGACGGCGCCATCTGGCCGTGGGCGCGGACGGGCAGTACCTCGCCCTACTACGAGCAGACCCTGCGCTCACTCGCGCTGCACTACAAGTTCGACATGGCGACGCCGTGGGAGAAGCTGCCGCGCAAGATTCAGGACGCCATCCTCTTCGGCTCGAATGGGGAGGAGATCACCTTCACCTACCAGGACGGGCTGCGCACTTACCGCACCGTGAAGCCCTTCGAGGGCGTGATCCCGAACATCGAGCGGCGCTGGCGCGAGACGGACAGCGACTGGGTGCGCGAGGAGCTGTCGCGCTACCAGGGCGCGCACCCGTGCGCGTCGTGCGGCGGCTATCGACTCAAGCCGCAGGCGCTCGCCGTGAAGGTCGGCGGCAAGCATATCGGCGAGGTCACGGAGCTCTCGATCCGCGCCGCCAACGACTGGTTCGCCGATCTGCCGAAGACGTTCACGCCACAGCAAGCGGAGATCGCGACGCGCATCCTCAAGGAGATCCGCGACCGCCTGAAGTTCCTCAACGACGTGGGGCTTGACTATCTCACGCTCGCGCGCGGCTCGGGCTCGCTCTCGGGCGGCGAGAGCCAGCGCATCCGCCTCGCCTCGCAGATCGGCTCCGGCCTCACGGGCGTCCTCTACGTGCTCGACGAGCCGTCGATCGGCCTGCATCAGCGCGACAACGCACGCCTTCTCGAGACACTGAAGCACTTGCGCGATCTCGGCAATACCGTGCTCGTTGTCGAGCACGACGAGGACGCGATCCTGCAGGCGGATTACGTCGTCGACATCGGCCCCGGCGCCGGTGTGCATGGCGGCAAGATCGTCGCACACGGCACGCCGGCCGAGGTCATGGCGACGCCCGGCAGCCTCACGGCCGAATATCTGAGCGGTGCGCGCGAGATCCCGATGCCGTCGCAGCGGCGCGCGATCGATCCGAAGCGGGCGCTCCGGGTCATTGGTGCGCGCGCCAACAACCTCAAGGACATCACCGCCGCGATCCCGCTCGGCGTGTTCACCTGCGTCACCGGCGTGTCGGGGGGTGGCAAGTCCACCTTCCTCATCGACACCGTTTACAAGGCAGCCGCGCGCAAGCTCAACGGCGCCCGCGAGGCGCCCGGCGCGCACGAGCGCATGGAAGGCCTCGAGCTGCTCGACAAGGTCATCGACATCGACCAGTCGCCGATCGGGCGCACGCCGCGTTCGAACCCCGCGACATATACTGGCGCGTTCACACCCATCCGCGAGTGGTTCGCGAACCTGCCCGATGCCAAGGCGCGCGGCTACGGCCCGGGCCGCTTCTCCTTCAACGTGAAGGGCGGGCGCTGCGAGGCCTGCCAGGGCGACGGCGTGATCAAGATCGAGATGCACTTCCTGCCGGACGTCTACGTCACCTGCGACCAGTGCAAGGGCAAGCGCTATAATCGCGAGACGCTGGAGATCCTCTTCCGCGAAAAATCGATCGCCGACGTCCTCGATATGACCGTCGAGGAGGGCGTGCAGTTCTTCAAGGCCGTGCCGGCGATCCGCGACAAGCTCGAGACGCTTTACCGCGTCGGCCTCGGCTACATCAAGATCGGCCAGCAGGCGACCACGCTCTCGGGCGGCGAAGCCCAGCGCATCAAGCTCGCCAAGGAGCTGTCGCGCCGCGCGACGGGCCGCACGCTCTACATCCTCGACGAGCCGACGACGGGCCTACACTTCCACGACGTCGCGAAGCTGCTCGAGGTGCTGCACGAGCTGGCGGACGCGGGCAACACAGTCGTCGTGATCGAGCACAATCTGGAGGTCATCAAGACGGCCGACTGGATCCTCGACCTCGGCCCCGAGGGCGGCGACGGTGGCGGCCGCATCGTCGCCGCGGGCCCGCCCGAGGACGTCGCGCGCGTCAAGGAGAGCTACACCGGCCAGTTCCTGAAGGAGCTGCTGGCACGGCGCGCGAAAGGGAAGACGGGGGGGCGGCGGCAGGCGGCGGAGTGAGGTTAGCTTCGCGCAACGCCGCCGCTGCGCCTCCTACACCGCGCCACGGGTCGTCAGCGCGGGGCCGAAGCAGCGGCCCGATGACAAGAGAATGTGCGGCAGAATGAGCGGTACCTGCCGCCTCGCTCTGCCGCTCGCTTTCCCCACCTGCCCAGGCCGCTCGGGCCCAGCCCGCGCACATGCGTCTTGTGCACAGTCAGCGGGCCGGAAGCTCAGCTCCTGGCGCGGCACGCGCCGCGCGCCCTCGGACGCCTCTGAAAGCGCCCCCTTGGTGGCGGGCGCGGGACGACCAACGCGTTATTGAACCATCGGGCCGGGGATAAAGGCGCGCGCGTCGCAGAGCGCGCCAGGTTGCCCCGCTACGCGCCGGCGCCGGACTTCTGGCGACCGATCGGCAGATCAGGGAGGTCGGCCGCATCGGCCGCGGGCGGCGTCTCGCGCGTGAGCCGCATGAAGGCCTCGAAGCGCTGCGCATCGTCGAAGCTGTCGAGCCGCAGTATGAGGCCGTCCTTGATCTCGAACACAAGGCGGCGCGACCCCTCGATGAGGTTGCCCGTGGGACGATGGCGATAGCGGAAGAACACCTGCGCGCGCACGATATCGCCCTCGACGCCGACGATCGTCGGCTCGTACGCTAGATAGTCGAACTCGGAGAGGACGGCGTAGCCGAGACCACGGCACGCCTCGGGCCCGCGGTAAACGCCTGAGAACGGCGAGGCATCACGCCCGTTATGGATTGTATAGACGATCTCGGGGTGCGCGTGCGCGACGGCGAGATCGAGGTCCTGCACGCGCCAACACGCAAAGAACGAGGCAACGACCGATCTGCTGTCCATACCCCAACCCCGCCTGTCCCCTTCGGCTTCGCGATCACGCGACGCGAGGACCTTATCCCTTCGCTAGGTCGACCTCTGCTTCTCGCGCGTCGGCAGCTCCGACACTTTCGCATGCTGGTCGGACTCCAGCCGGTATTTCGTCAGGCGCATGAACGCCTCGACGAGGCGCGCATCGTGATAGCTATCGATGCGCAGGATGCGATCGCCCTTCACGTGGAACACGAGGCGCCGCGTGCCTTCGAGGATGCCACCGGTACGCCGGTGACGATACTTGAACGCTACGTGCGCGCGAACCATGCCGCGCTTGGCCCCCAAAATGGTAGGGTTGTAGTAAAGATAATCGAATTCCTCGAGGAGCGAGAACATCGCCTGGCGGCAGGCATCAATGCCGCTCCACTCCCCGCCGAATAGGATGTCGTTGGAAGCCACATGCCGCCTGTAGACAATGTTGGTGTCGAAGAGCGCGCATGCCAACTCGACGTCCTGCACACTCCAATAAGCGAAGAACGCCTCAACAGCCTCGCGGCAGCTCATATTTCGTCCCTAAACGTCTCATTCCCCGAACTGAACGTACAATACTCAGATCAAATATCAACGATACATTCGTGGCAGATCAACGAGCCCGCAACCGGCACGTGCGCAACCGATCGGCACGAGCCATGGCCACGGCCAAGCCGCCATCTGCCTGGAACACGTGCAAATTCAGATGATTGGGATCTGGGGCGCCGCCTCTTTGGGCAACAGCCCTTCGAGGCGCGGATCTGGATAGCACTCGATCCCACGCGCGTACGGGGCAAAACCTGAGCGCATGTAGAAACCCAAGGCATCTGGATGATCATTGGTGCACGTGTGGACCCAGAAGCGGCTGATGCGGGGCATCCTGCTCCAGGCACGCTCGATCGCGCGATTCATCAGGAAGCGCCCCGCACCGACGCCGATGGCCTCGGGCACGACGCCGAAGAAAGCGAGCTCGCAGGCCCCATCCGTGCGGAAGTCGAGCTGCAGAAGGCCGATGTCGTCAGATCCGGCGCGCAGCGTGTAGGTCTCCACCGCCTCCGAGGACAGGACGGCGGCGAGATCGGCATCACTGCGGCGCAGCTGAGACGCCCAGAGCCACGGCTCCCCGACAAGCCGGAACAGGCGGCGGTACGCGGCGATATCGGCCGGCATCCTCACGAGCACGAGCCCGGCGGCAGTGTCCGCGCGCGGCGGCGGGAGCTTGCGCATTTCGAGATAGGTCACGACCTCCGCGACCCATCCTGCCGGCAACATCTGGTGGCACGGCGGCGGGGGCACACTGGCGGGTAACGACATGAGACGGTCCCTCCGCTGGTCCTGCCGCTGGCATGTCGGCGCAAGGAGGATATCGGGGGCAACCCGCCCGACCGTCAAGACGGCCACTGGTCGGCCGCGGCAAAGGCAGGTGCTTTCGATGCTGCTCAGGGCTTGTCGCAAGCTTTGTCGCAGACCTCGGGCTCCGGCGACTTCGCCGGCGCGGTGCGTCCCCTGATCTGCGGTGGTTGGACGATGTCATTTGCGGCTTCGCGCTGCTGCACGAGGCGCATGAAAGTCTCGAAAAGATTCCGGTCGAGATACTCGTCGCATCGCACCGCCAGCCCATTCCTCACCGTGAAGATGGTCCGCAGCGATCCCTCGAAGTTCTCGCCGGTTCGCCGGTGGTGCAGCTTGAATTGTGTCTGCACGCGCACGACCTCGCCACTCGCTGCGATGATATTCTGGTCGAACTTCAGATAGTCGAAGAACTCGAGCATCATATAAAGCGTATCCTGATTACGCACCATAGTCCGCCATCTTGAGCCACCAGTAGGGTTGCGGTTTCGTGACTACGGCGGCGCGGGCGAGGGCGGGGATCATTGCGGCGAGATCGAAGCGATGATTGAAGCGC
>JBKBPL010000079.1:0-7866 GCA_046293075.1 Hyphomicrobiaceae bacterium
TCCTCACTCGTCATGGTGGCTTCCTTCTCTGACTTCTCCGGTTGACGTCGCAATCACCAGAAAAGCCCGAGTCGGGGCCGCCAGCCTTCAATCACTTGTGCGAAACATTCTGTACGTTATCGGTGGCCGGCCTCGTCGATCGCGCGCGCGGCTATTGATAGCGTCGGTTGCTGACCGCATCTCGGCGAAGGTCCGCGCACCTGCAATGTGCGCGCGGTCAAGGACTCCATGCGCTTATGTTCGGTGACGAGCACTGCAGGCGCCCGACCGCGGCGCGGCCACCGCTCCAAGCCAATTTCGACCACGACCTGTCGGGGGCGCTCCAGCTACGCTGGGCGATGCGGCGACAGATGACCGTAGAGCGCGGGCTGGCATTGTCGACACCGCACAGTCAGAGCGGGAAAATGCGGCTGAGTGGCAGATGCGTCTTGATGATGGGTGACTTGAGCACAATGAAGCTGAAATACTTGTCGAGGCCGATGTCCGCGTCTGACAACCGTTCCATGATCTCCTGGTAATCCGAGATCCCCGCAGTCACGAACTTGAGCAGGTAGTCATAGCCCCCTGATATCAGATGACACTCGATCATTTCGGGCACCTTCTCGACCGCCTGCTGAAAGCGGGCGAAGTCGATCTGGCGGTGACTTTTCAGCGTGACTTCGGTGAAGACGGTGAGCGTCTGACCCAACTTTGCAACGTCGATCTGCGCCGAATAACCGACGATATAGCCCTCACTCTGCAATTTCTTCACGCGCTGCAAGCAAGGGCTCGGCGACAGATGCACCAACTCCGCGAGTTCAACATTGGTGATGCGGCCGTTCTTCTGCAATTCGTGGAGGATACGAATGTCGATCCGGTCGAGCTTCACGTGCGACTCTCTCCTGGCGATATCAACAGCGGCAGATGCTGCGGCATTCGGCACCTGCGACCAAGTCCGCCGCGATCGATTTGCCCGCTGTAGCCCATTCCACACAGGGCTTCGCTCTTGAAACGTAGCACGGCACAAAGTGCCGTTCGAGCCACAAACGCAGCACCTTGCGGGCGGCGAAGCCGCTACTTTTTCGCCAGGAGGGAGACTTGCATGCCCGCGCCGCTGCTCTTGATCGAAACGGACGAGCCCGTCCCCGCTGCTGCCGATGTCGTGGTGATCGGAGGCGGCATCATTGGTGCCTCAGCCGCCTACTACCTTGCTCGCCGCGGCGTGAAGGTGGCGCTTGTGGAGAAGGGTCGGATCGGCGCGGAGCAATCGAGCCGCAACTGGGGCTGGTGCCGCCAACAGAACCGTGATGCTCGCGAACTCCCGATGGCGACCACGAGCCTCGCCCTCTGGGAGGCCATGGCCGCAGAGATCGGCGAGAGCGTCGGCTTCCGCCGCACCGGACTGCTCTATCTTTCGAATAACGAGGCCGAGATCGCCGGCTGGGCCCGCTGGCGCGACTTCGCTCGCACCCAGGGCGTTGTCACGCACATGCTCTCGGCGGCGGAGGCGACCGAGCGCGGCCGCGCGACTGGAAAGCCGTGGAAGGGTGGCGTCTTCTCTCCCACCGACGGCATCGCCGATCCCGAGCGCGCCGCACCGGTGATTGCCCGCGCAGCGATGCGGCTTGGCGCCAGCGTGCACGAGTTCTGTGCCGCCCGCGGCCTTGAGTTCGAAGCCGGCCGGGTCGCCGGCGTCGTCACCGAAGTGGGGGTTATCCGCACCCGCGCTGTGGTGCTCGCCGCCGGCGCCTGGGCGTCCTCGTTCTGTCACCAGCTCGGCCTCCGCTTCCCGCAGGCCGCGGTGCGCTCCTCAATCCTAGCGGTTGGCCCGGGCGCCACGGGGCCCGATGCGCTCCACACCTCTCGGGTCTCGCTGACCCGGCGCGGGGACGGGGGCTACACGCTTGCCGTCTCCGGCGCTGCACGAGTTGATCCGACCCCGCAGTTGATCCGCTTCTCCCGCGCCTTCCTGCCCATGTTCGCTCGACGCTTTCGCGCGGTCGCCCCGGGTGGGCTGCAGGCCTGGCGTGCGGGCTTCGGGACCTCCGCGCGCTGGGCGCTCGACCGGCCAACGCCGATGGAATTCGCACGAATCCTGGATCCCCGCCCCGATGCCGGGATGATCCGCAAGACCCTGGCCCGGGCGCGGGAACTCCTTCCCAGCCTCGCACAGGTCCCGGTCACGGCCCAATGGGCGAGCTACATCGATTCGACGCCGGACGGGGTACCTGCGATCGGCGAAACGTCGATCCCCGGCCTCATCCTTGCTGCAGGCTTCAGCGGCCACGGTTTCGGCATCGGTCCTGGCGCTGGCCACCTGATCGCTGATCTCGTCACGGGCGTTCGTCCGATCGTCGATCCAGCGCCCTTTACCCCGGCGCGCCTCAATAGGAGCGCCCGGGGAAAGGTCGCGGACTTCTGAGGCGTGGAGACCACATAAAGTCCCACCTGCAGCGCCGCGCGCCGGCTTCTCATCATACGGCCAAGGGACGTCTCTGTTGCGCTTTCCCGACGTGGGCCGATGGTGGCCAGAGGACGTCGGTCAGCCCAGTGAATGGCTGGCTAAGCCGTAGATCCTCGCCGGTCCTTTCGCAAGCCGTTCCCGGCCCAGCGACATCGACGTTGCCGTGTCGAAAAGAGAGAGCCCGCAGGCCTCGAGATAGGCTCTGAACGGTCCCTCAGCCTCCCGGGTGTCGAGCCGGAGGAACCGCTCGGCGTGTGCCGCCACGTGCGGGGCCAACAGCGCCAGTGCATCCTCATCACCCGCCGCGACGACCGGACCCACCACGTGGCCGCGCCCAAATCGGCGGCACAAGGCAAAGCCCACGACCTGCCCGCCGCGCTCCACGACCGTACCTTCCGAGTGAGCCAGCAGAGCATCGAGGGCTTCCCGACGCTCGGCACCGAGAGCCGCTGCGTCAAGCGCGCGAATTGCCGGCTCATCGGCCGCCGTCATCGGCCGCGCCCCAGGCACCACTGAAGGTGCCTTCGTCACGTTGCCCTGGTGCTGGAACACGGTCACCCCCGGCCTGAAGCCGAGTGAGAGGTACAGCCGCAGAGCCTCGCGCGTGGCGGTGAGCACCTTGTCGCGGGCTCCAATCGGCCCGGCGATCTGCTGCATCAGCCAGCGCGCGGCGCCCTGCTCCTGCAAACGGGGAGTGGTGATGACCATGCCGATCCTGGCGAGGTCCGGCTCCATTGGCCACCACATCGCAGAGCCGACCACGCGCCCGATCGCATCTTCGGCGACCACGCCGTGCCCGAGCCGAATGAGCATCGCCCAATCCTCGGGGCGGTGCGGCCACTGCACGCCGATCGACAGCGCATGAAGCGCCGGTATGTCGTCCATGGCCATAGGACGGGCGGCGAGCGCGTAGCTGTCTAGCTGCTTCACCAGCTCCGTTTCCATTCGCATCCACTCACATCATTATTCCAGACACCTTACCAGCACGCTCTAGCACAAAGCGTCCGTTTCGGTTCCGAGTTCGGCACATTCTACCGCCAGCGGTGGTGCGCTTCGGGCAGCGCCTGCACGCGATCGAGCAGACCTGCGCGGGATTCCGGCTTGGTACGGCTCCACGTGGCGAGCGCCCGGCGGGCTGTCGAAACGGCCGCGCCCATATCGTCGCTGTTGCCGAGCGGAAACTGGGCCACGGCCTTTTCCGTGGCCGGACTGACGGCGAGGCCCATGGCGCTGCTGCGCGGCTTGAGCCATTCGCCGCCGATAAGGAATGCGACCAGCCGGCCGTTCCGTGACAGGAGAGCGAGGGGGCAGGTCAGGTCACGAGGTCCTTCATCCGGTAGTAGGCACCGACGATTGGCAGGAACCAAGGACGCCCGAAGTATCCCGGGATCGCTGGCCAGTCGAAATCCTTCCACGGGTTCAGGTCGGGGCGCCCGTCCATGACCTCGGCCATGACGCTGCCCATCAACGTTGCCATTTGGGTGCCATGGCCGCTGTAGCCCAGGGAATAATAGATGCCGTTGCGCTCTCCGGCGCGGGGGAGGCGGTCGCGGGTCATGTCGACAAGTCCGCCCCAGCAGCAGTCGACCCGGGTGTCGGCCAGTTCGGGATAGACCTCGACCATCGCCGCTTTCAGAATTCGGCCGCTCTTCTGGTCGGACTGCGGGTTGGAGCCTGCAAACCGGGCTCGGCCGCCAAACAACATGCGATTGTCCGGCGTCAGTCGCCAGTAAATGACGAGGTTGCGCGTGTCGACGACATTGCGGCGCGTCGGCATCAGGTGTTCGAGTTGCGAAGGTGAAAGCGGCTCCGTCACGATCAGGAATGCGCCGACCGGCACAATGCGGCGGCGCACCCATCCGAGCGGGCCAACGTGCGAAATGCCGCTCGCGAGCAGGACCTGCCGTGCGACGATCTTGCCTCTCGGTGTCTCGACCTCGTGTCCACCGTTGACCTTGCGCAGCGCGATCACAGGTGCGTGTTCGTGCACCTCCGCGCCGTGCCGCGCCGCTGCGGTCGCCACGCCCCGGACAAAACGGCCGACATGCATGCTGGCGCTCTTGGGAAAGAGCAGCCCACCATAGTAACGATCGGTCCCGACCTCGCTGTGCAGGTCGGCGCGGGCGATCATCCGCGTTCCGGGATCGACATCGGCCGCCAACAGTTGCTGGCTGCGCGCCAGGATGTCGTAGTGCTCTGGCTTGGCCGCAAGCTTGAGCTTGCCGACGCGGGCAAAACTGCAGTCTATCTGTTCTTCCTGCACCAGCCGCTCGACCAAGTCGACGCCGGCGTCGAACGCTCTGTAGAGCGCATTCGCGACATCCTTGCCGTACTTGCCGGCCATGACCGCGTAGTTCTGGGCAAAGCCGTTATTGCACATGCCGCCATTGCGACCGGACGCGGCGTTGCCGATCGTTTCGGCCTCGAGCACGACGACCCGGGCGCCCTTCTTGGCAAGGGCGAGCGCGGCGGAGGAACCGGTCAGGCCGCCGCCCACCACAGCCACGTCGCAGCGGCCTTCAAGGGGGCTGGACGGGCGATGATCGAACGGCTGCGACGTGTCCAGCCAGTAGGAAGCAAGTTTCATCTTTGCATTACCAGAGCATCAGTTTGCATGGACACCATCAAGAGCGTCGGGATCGGTGCCCCTACCAGCCGCGCGTTTGCTCCCATCGCGCTTCGGACCTAGGGCTCTCACCGTCGACGACGCTGTGGACGTCGCGCTGGGCCGCTGTCGCGCAGGTGGGCGCAGCACAACGACAAGGCTTCTGGCGCGTTCGGCCAGCCGCCAGATGTTGCGCGCGAACCGTTCTCGGCCGAGGAGCGGCGACGGGGTGACGAGGGCGCCGATGGTATTGGCCGCGTCGCGCCCTCTTACGTCCGTCTCCATCTTTCTCGTATCCACTGTCCTTAACCGAACGATTGGTTTGCCAGGGCATATATACGGGCTGGCCCTTCGGAGACGGGCCGCCGCCCCTTGACCATGGCGGTCGCATGACTGACCCGCTTGAGGCCAAAGCGCTCCAGCCAGTCGCCCAATCCCTGGTCGGCATAAACGTCGATGCGTACGAACTGTCCGCGGAGGGCTGCGAGGTGGGCGCGGATCAACAGTCGCGCGTCTTCGGTGCTTTCAGCTGCAACAGGGCCGACCACGTAGCCGCGCCCGAACCTCCTGGCAATGGCATAGCCCGCGACCTGTCCGGCGCGCTCGATGACCACTGCGTTGCCCACGCTGGCAAGCGCAGCCACTATCGGCGAGCGAGGCGTGCCCGTGGCCCGTTCGTCGAAGGCCTGCATCGCGGCCAGGTCAGAGACCGTGGCCGGGCGGACGTCGTCGCGAGCATTCGACGCCACGGGCAGGCTCGGCGTGCCCTGGTGCTGCAGCACGGTGCCCCACGCGGTGAAGCCGCGTCGCTTGTAGAGCGTGAGCCCCTCATCAGTTGAATTGAGCAGCACGTTGCGCCCGTCCGTTGCCTCGAGCAGCGCGTTGAAGAGCTGCGAGCCGTGGCCACGGCCTTGTGCGGAGGCGGTGACGATCATCATCCCGGCGGCGGCATAGGCCTCCCCGTAATTCCACCACAGGGCCGTGCCGAGCACGTCGCCTGCGCGCTCCAGGACGAGGCCCTGGCCGACCATCGCGGCGAGTTCCCAGTCCTCGCGGCGATAGGGCCAGCCCATCTCCTGCGAGAGCCTGAGCGCGCCCGGCACGTGGCGGGGTTCGAACCTTGTCAGCTCAAGCGGGGCGCTCGAGGAGCCTGTCTCGTCGTCGAGGGCCATAAGAGCAACTGCCGTCTGTCCGTCTGAGGTCGAATGGAAGTCGGCTCGCAGTGTTGCCGCCGGAAGGCAGATTTCCCTGCTGTTTTGCTCGTTCGATACAGCGGGATTATTCGTTTTGACCCGTCCTTCGGTTAGGCAGTTGGCGCAACACGGTCGGAGAGCTCGTGACGGGGATGGCGTCCGCGCTATCGTGTTGCCTCCCCGGGAGATGACTGTCTCACGGCCCGGCGTCAGTGGTTGGCGTCGCTCTATCGGGCTGGTGGCGTTCGATGACAGGGGCGATCACTGTGCCGGCAAGAGGAGACGTGACGGCGGTCGTGGCACAATGGGGCCGAGCAGCCCGTTGCCGTGCGAAGGGGCGCATTCTGGAAGAACTGTGCGCGACCACGGGCTGGCATCGTAAGCCCGCCGTGCGCGCGGCGCGGCGTATTGGGAGCCCGCCGGGAATGCTTAGGAACCTGTGAGCAGCACGCCCGGTTATCTGCGGCTGCAACGATCGTTGCGGTTTTCGGGTGGCGGGAGCGGCCTGTGGCTGCGGTTGTCGGGCCTTTCGGGCCACACGCTCCTTCATGCGGCCGCAAAGATCGCCTTCGTCAGGTCGTGGCGCTCGGGCAGACGACGGAAGTCGAGGATCGTTGTCGCGTCGGGGATCGCCTCGCGGCCGAGCTCCAGCCTCGTGAACGCACGCATCGGCTGGATATCGTAGAGCGCCTCCTCGGCGCCCGGAAGAACCAAACCGTCCCTTCCACGATCGGACCGTGCGCGTGACCCGCTGCGGGCGTATCTGCTTCAACCGCCAGAAGATCAATCTCAGCCAGGTCTTCGCCGGACAAAACGTCGGAATCAAACAGGTGAGCGACGAGATTTGGCTCGTCACCTTCATGGACTATGATCTGGGCTACTTTGACGACGAGACATGCAGGCTCGAACCGGTCGAAAACCCGTTCGGACCAAAAGTGTTACCCATGTCTCCGGAATGAAACGTAACCTGTGTGTACAGAACGGACCGTACCCGGTTGGCGACCCCGGCAGGACGACACCGATGCTGAAGAGTCAACAGGTTAGCGCTCCCAAACCTTGCAGGATCGAACTCTGTACTGCATAGCGTTTCCTGAAGAGTTCCCAAACCTGCGCCGGGCCGCGCTGAGTCCGAGCGCTTGCGCTCCCCGCGACGGACGACGGCTGGTGCGCCGATGCAGGGAAGGCCGGTCATGTCAGCTCTCGGAGGGAGAGTTGCGTTGCGAGCATCCAGCGGGGTGCCGCTGATAAGCGTCGGGCAATTACAGGTCGCTCCAGCGAGCCCTGGCCCAGGTGAGGATCTTTTTCTCGCGTGCTTGGATGTCGACAAGTGTCCAATCCTGCAACTCGCGAATCTCATGGATCAGCCTGAGATTGTGCTTGGCATAGCTCTTCCTATTATCCGCGAACGCGCGGTCCTGAGCTTACTTGTTCCTGCTTACGCACCATCATAAGCCCTGATGCTGCCATTCGAATCGACAGAGAATACGTGCCAGATCAGGGAGATGGGGATCGTGCCCCAGGCCGTGGTGTAGCAGGTTGGTCTTGGTCCGAACTCGATGTCCGGCTCGGGCCACGTGCTCAGGCCGCCGGGATGCGGCGGGGCCGAGCCTGTGGATCATCGCTCA
>JBKBPL010000080.1:0-7682 GCA_046293075.1 Hyphomicrobiaceae bacterium
TCTTCGGCTCGGCGGAGAAGGTCGCGATCGTCATGGCATACCACCGCGACCCGAGCCTCGCCCGCGAGCGTTCGCCGCTGTTCCACAATCGAGGTCTCTTCACCACGTAGGCAGCACTCGTCTCAGGCGTGAACGCAATGTCTATCCGACATCCCATCATCTCCGTCGTCGGCTCATCAGGCGCCGGTACCAGCACGGTGAAGCACACGTTCGACCAGATCTTCCGCCGCGAGGCGATCTCGGCCGTCACCATCGAGGGCGACGCCTTCCATCGCTTCGATCGCGCCGAGATGAAGGCTGAGATGGCGCGTCGCCTTGCCGCCGGCGACACCACGTTCTCGCATTTCTCAATCGAGGCCAATCTTCTTGAGGAACTGGCCAATGCCTTCAAGAGCTACGGCGAGACAGGGCGCTGCAAGACGCGCACCTACGTGCATAGCGAGGAGGAGGCCGAGCAGCAGGGTGTTGCCCCCGGCACGTTCACCGACTGGCGCGAAATCGGTGAAAACTCGGACCTGCTGTTCTACGAAGGTCTGCACGGAGCGGTGTGCACCCCGCAGCTCGACATCGCCTCCCACGCCGATCTCAAGATCGGCGTGGTGCCCGTCATCAACCTCGAATGGATCCAGAAGATCCACCGCGACCGTGCCGCGCGCGGCTACTCGACCGAGGCGGTTACGGACACGATCCTGCGGCGCATGCACGCCTACGTCAATGTGATCTGCCCGCAGTTCACCCAGACAGACATAAACTTCCAGCGCGTGCCGATCGTGGACACGTCCAATCCGTTCATTGCGCGCTGGATCCCGACAGCAGGCGAATCGCTGGTCGTGATCCGTTTCCGCAACCCGCGCGGCATCGACTTCTCGTACCTGACGATCATGATCCGCGGCAGCTGGATGACGCGCGCCAACTCGATCGTCATCCCGGGCGACAAGCTCGACCTCGCCATGCAGCTCATCTTGACGCCGATGATCCTTCGGCTCGTCGAAGCCGGCCGCCGCGCGCGGGCCAGCTCTCCGTCAGGGGGGCGCTGACATGACGACCATTGATGCTGCCGGGCCTTCCCCGTCGGCCGCCGAGGCCAGCCATGCCGAGATGGCCAACGCGATTCGCGCGCTCGCCATGGACGCTGTCGAGAAGGCGAAATCCGGCCACCCGGGCATGCCGATGGGCATGGCGGACGTGGCGACCGTGCTTTATGCGAAGTTCATCAAGATTGATCCTGGGCGTCCCGATTGGGTGGATCGCGACCGCTTCGTGCTTTCGGCTGGGCACGGCTCGATGCTGCAATACGCGCTGCACCACCTCGTCGGGTATGCCGACATGGGGCGCGGCCAGCTGGAGTCGTTTCGCCAGCTCGGCGCGCCGACTGCGGGACACCCCGAGTACGGCCACGCGCTCGGCATCGAGACAACGACCGGGCCTCTCGGACAAGGCATCGCAACCGCGGTCGGCATGGCGCTCGCCGAGCACTTGCTCGAGGCGCGCTACGGCCGCGACCTCGTCGACCACTTCACGTATGTCCTCGCCGGCGACGGCTGCCTGATGGAGGGCATCAGCCACGAGGCGATCGATCTCGCGGGGCACCTGAGGCTCGCCAAGCTGGTCGTGCTGTGGGATGACAACCAGATCTCGATCGACGGGCCGACGAGCCTCGCCACATCAATGGACCAGATGGCGCGCTTCGCCGCTGCGGGCTGGCACGTGCAGCAGATCGACGGGCACGATCCCACTGCGATCGAGGACGCGCTCGCCGCTGCCCGCGCCGAGATCGGCAAGCCATCGATGATCGCCTGCCGCTCCATCATCGGCTTCGGGGCACCCAACAAGCAGGGCTCGGAGGCGACGCACGGCGCGCCGCTCGGGCCGGACGAGATCGCGGCGGCGCGTGCCCGCCTGCGCTGGCCACACGCGCCGTTCGAGGTGCCCGCGCACGTGCGGTCCGCTTGGGGTAAAGTTGCCGCGCGCGGCGCCGAAGCGCGCGCGGCATGGGAACGGCGCCTTGCCGCCTCTGCACTGCGGGGCGAGTTCGAGGCGCGGATGGCTGGCCGCCTGCCCGCCGATCTCGCAGAGAAGCTCGGCAGCTACAAGCAGCATCTGTCGGCAACCGCGCCGAAGGTCGCGACCCGCAAGGCGTCAGAGATGGTGCTCGACGTCATCAATGCCGCGACCGACCTGACGCTCGGCGGCTCGGCGGATCTCACGCACTCCAATTTCACCATCACCAAGGGGCTCGGCTCCATCGGTCCGGATGCGAGGTTGGGCCGCTATGTCCACTACGGCGTGCGCGAACATGCCATGGCCGCGACGATGAACGGCGTCGCGCTGCACAGAGGCTTCATTCCTTACGGCGGCACCTTCATGTGCTTCGCCGACTACGCGCGCGGCGCCATGCGCCTCTCCGCGATGATGGGGCAGCGCGTCATCTATGTGCTGACGCACGACTCGATCGGTCTCGGTGAGGACGGACCGACGCACCAGCCGGTCGAGCACCTCGCCATGCTCCGCGCCACGCCGAACATGCTCGTATTCCGACCCGCCGACGCGGTGGAAACTCTCGAAGCCTGGCAGGTAGCCATTGCCACGACCGAGACGCCGTCGGTGCTGTCGCTGTCGCGCCAGAATCTTCCGACCGTGCGGACCACGCACGCGACAGAGAACCTCACGGCACGGGGCGCCTACGTCTTGCGTGAAGCACCCGGGCCCCGTGCCGTCACGCTGCTGGCAACCGGCTCCGAGGTCGAGATCGCGCTCGCAGCCTCCGATCTGCTCGCCGGGGACGGTATCGCAGCCGCCGTCGTCTCGATGCCCTGCTGGGAGCGCTTCGAGGCTGAAGACGAAGCGTACCAGGCGCGTGTTCTCGGTACGGCGCCGCGCGTCGCCATCGAGGCCGCTGCCCGCCTGGGGTGGGACCGCTGGATCGGCCCGAGCGGCCGCTTCATCGGCATGGCGGGTTTCGGAGCCTCAGCGCCGGCGCCGCAGCTCTACCGACATTTCGGCATTACCGCCGAGGCCGTGGCGGACGCCGCCCGCGCCGTCATTCGCTGAAGGAGGGCATAATGGCTCGCATCACGCTGCGACAGCTTCTCGATCACGCCGCCGAGCGCGGCTACGGCGTTCCTGCCTTCAACATCAACAACATGGAGCAGGGCCTCGCCATCCTGCAGGCGGCCAAGGCAACCGACTCACCGGTCATCCTTCAGGCCTCGCGCGGCGCGCGCAGCTACGCCAACGACATTATGCTCGCCAAGATGATGGAGGCGCTCGAGCTGATGTATCCCGACATCCCGATCTGCATCCATCAGGACCATGGGAATGACGTCGCAACCTGCCTCTCGGCGATCCAGGCGGGCTTTACCTCAGTGATGATGGACGGCTCGCTGAAGGAGGACGGAAGGACACCGGCCGACTACGCATATAACGTCGCGATCACCCGCGAGGTCGCCCGCCTCGCACACATGGTCGGCGCGTCGGTCGAAGGCGAGCTCGGCTGTCTCGGCTCGCTTGAAACCGGCCATGGGGCGGCCGAGGACGGCCACGGCTTCGAGGGTAGGCTCGACAAGTCGTTGCTGCTGACCGACCCTGAGGAGGCCTCCCGCTTCGTCGCGGAGACAAAGGTCGATGCGCTGGCCGTCGCCATCGGCACCTCGCATGGCGCATACAAGTTCACGCGTAAGCCCACCGGCGACGTGCTTGCGATGGACGTCATCGAGAAGATCCACGCCCGGCTGCCAAAGACCCACATCGTCATGCATGGCTCCTCGTCCGTGCCGGAGGCGTGGCAGGCCGTGTTCAACGCCAACGGCGGTGAGATGCGGGAAACCTATGGCGTGCCGGTCGAGGAGATCGTGCGCGGCATCCGCCACGGCGTCAGGAAGGTCAACATAGATACGGATCTGAGGCTCGCCAGCACGGCCGAGTTCCGCCGCGTAGCGGTGACGCAGAAAAGCGAGTTCGATCCGAGGAAGTTCCTCAAGCCCGCGATGGATGCGATGGCCAAGGTGTGCCGCGAGCGCTTCGAAGCGTTTGGCACCGCCGGCAACGCATCGCGCATCAAGGTCATTCCGATGAGCGAGATGGCCAAGCTCTACGCCAGGGGCGAGCTCGATCCCCGCATCGATGCCGCGAAGGCCGCCTGACACCGCAAGCGCATGCACGAATCCAGGGAGGCCGATATGGCTGACGACGCCAAGACCGAGATCCGCGGCAAGGAGCGCTACAGGGCCGGCGTGCTCAAGTACGCGCAAATGGGCTACTGGAACAGCGACTACGTGCCAAAGGACAGCGATGTCCTGGCGCTGTTCCGCATCACACCACAAGAGGGCGTCGATCCAATCGAGGCGGCGGCGGCGGTCGCCGGCGAAAGCTCCACCGCCACCTGGACGGTCGTGTGGACCGATCGGCTGACCGCGGCAGAGCAGTACCGCGCCAAGGCCTATAAAGTGGAGCCGGTGCCCGGCCGGCCAGGCGAGTATTTTGCCTGGATCGCCTACGATCTCATTCTTTTCGAGCCTGGCTCGATCGCAAACCTGACGGCCTCCATCATCGGCAACGTGTTTTCATTCAAGCCCCTCAAGGCCGCACGCCTTGAGGACATGCGCCTGCCCGTCGCCTACGTAAAGACCTTCAAGGGGCCACCGACCGGCCTCGTCGCCGAGCGCGAGCGGCTCGACAAGTTCGGCCGACCCTTGCTCGGCGCGACGACCAAGCCGAAGCTTGGTCTCTCGGGCCGCAACTACGGCCGCGTCGTCTACGAGGCGCTCAAAGGTGGCCTCGACTTCGTCAAGGACGACGAGAACATCAACTCGCAGCCATTCATGCATTGGCGCGATCGCTTCCTCTACTGCATGGAGGCCGTAAATCGGGCCTCCGCCGAGACCGGCGAGGTGAAGGGTCACTACCTCAACATCACAGCGGGCACGATGGAGGAGATGTACCGGCGAGCCGAGTTCGCCAAGGAGCTCGGCTCGGTCATCGTCATGATCGACCTCATCATCGGCTATACGGCCATCCAATCGATCTCCGAGTGGTGCCGCCAGAACGACATGATCCTCCATCTCCACCGCGCCGGGCACGGCACCTATACGCGCCAGAAGAGCCACGGCGTGTCGTTCCGGGTAATCGCGAAGTGGATGCGGCTTGCTGGCGTCGATCACATTCACGCTGGTACTGCGGTTGGTAAGCTTGAAGGCGATCCTCTCACCGTCCAGGGGTACTACAACGTCTGCCGCGAGCTGAAGAACACGATCGATCTGCCGCGCGGAATCTACTTCGAGCAGGATTGGGCCGACACGCTCAAGATGATGCCTGTCGCCTCGGGCGGCATCCACGCCGGGCAGATGCACCAGCTCCTCGACCTCTTCGGCGACGATGTGGTCCTACAGTTCGGCGGCGGCACCATTGGTCACCCGATGGGCATCCAGGCGGGTGCCACAGCCAACCGCGTCGCACTTGAAGCGATGGTGCTCGCCCGCAACGAGGGCCGCAACATCGCTGTCGAGGGCCCCGAGATTCTGCGCGCAGCCGCCAGATGGTGCAAGCCTCTTGAGGCTGCGCTCGATGTGTGGGGCGACATCACCTTCAACTACACCTCGACCGATACGTCGGACTTTGTGCCGACGCCGTCGGTCGCGATGTGAACGTGCCTTCCCGGATCTTTCCCGCTCGGCGGGAAAGCACGGCTTTCGGCCGCCGGCGCTTCGGCCGGGGACGCAGCCGGATAGCCTGCGGCAACAAGATTGAGGACACCTCGCATGCGCATCACTCAGGGCTGCTTCTCCTTCCTGCCCGACCTCGACGACGCCCAGATCACCGCCCAGGTCGATTACTGCCTGCGCAATTCCTGGGCGATCGGCATCGAGTTCACCGACGACCCTCATCCCCGCAATACCTATTGGGAAATGTGGGGCCAGCCGATGTTCGATCTGCGCGATGCCAAGGGCGTGATGATCGAGGTCGAGGCCTGCCGCACGGCCCACCCGGAGAGCTACATCCGCATCAACGCGTTTGACTCGGCGCGCGGCTGGGAGACCGTCAGGATGTCGTTCATCGTGAACCGGCCGAAGGTCGAGCCTCGCATCGAGATGTTTCGAACTGACGTTCGTGGCCGTGTGCAGAGCTACGCCTGGCGCATCCGGCGCTGAGCGTTGCCGTTTACAGATCGCGAGATGAGCATGGCATTGCCGCAAGGAAGAGGAAGGCCGGCGCCCGACATCCCTCCGCTTTCACGCAAAAGGCGGCCCGGAGCGCCGCAGCGGGCCGTCGCGTTCCTGGCTCCTGCCTCGGCCTTGCGTCAGCCACCGCCTCGGCGGACGTACCCCCATCGGAGGCAAGCGGCCAGCGGGACCGCGCCTGGACAGCCGGGAGAACCGACATGACCGCCCCGCTCTCGCCGCCCGCTGCGGCGCTCACCGTCGATCTTCTGACTGAGTTCCAGCAATCAGGCGTCACGGGCATTCTCGACGAGCTCGACCGCGAGCTGGTCGGCCTCGCTCCCGTCAAGCAGCGTATCCGTGAGACGGCAGCCCTTCTTCTCGTGCAGCGCGCCCGCAAGAGCCTCGGCCTCGTGCACGAGACGCCGACGCTGCACATGAGCTTCACGGGCAATCCCGGCACCGGCAAGACCACGGTGGCGCTGCGCATGGCGGGGCTCCTCCACCGTCTCGGCTATGTGCGCAAGGGCCATCTCATTGCGGTGACGCGCGACGATCTCGTCGGCCAGTACATTGGTCATACTGCGCCAAAGACGAAGGAGGTGCTGAAGCGGGCGATGGGGGGCGTTCTCTTCATCGACGAGGCGTACTACCTCTACCGCCCGGACAACGAGCGCGACTACGGCCAGGAGGCGATCGAGATCCTGCTGCAGGTGATGGAGAATAACCGCGACGACCTCGTGGTGATTCTCGCCGGCTACGGCGACCGCATGGAACGCTTCTTCCAGTCGAACCCGGGGTTCCGCTCGCGCATCGCCCACCACATTGAGTTCCCGGACTACACCGATGCCGAGTTGCTGCACATCGCCGAGACGATGCTTGCCCAGCAGGGCTACAAGCTGACGGCGGACGCGCGGGAGGCGATGCAGACCTACATTGCGCGTCGGCGCATGCAGCCACACTTCGCGAACGCCCGCTCGATCCGCAACGCACTCGACCGCATGCGGCTGCGCCAGGCCAATCGCCTTCTCGAGACGGCGAGGGGCCCGGTCGACGCCCAGGCACTGTCCGCGATCGACGCCGTCGATATCCTTGCGAGCCGTGTATTCCAGGGTGGCATGAGCCGCTCCGACGCGGCGCAGGAAAGCCGCGCATGACCTTCGGCCGCGCGAGCAAGATTGCCCCCTCCATCCTCTCCACCGACGTTGCAGGCTTCGTCCGCGAGCGCGTGGCGCTCGAGGCGCAAGGTGCCGAATAGGTGCATGTCGATGTGATGGCCGGGCGTGTCGTGCCAGCATCACCCTCGGGCGGCAGACCTGCGCGGCGGTCCGCCCGCATATCGAGGGCCTGACGGACGCACACGTGATGCTCGCGCCGAGGCCGGCCTCGCGGAAGGTCACCTCGGCGCGCTCATCGCTCGGGCCGCGGTGAATGACGGCCAGATCCGAACCGTTGGCCGCAAGGACGTGCTGGGACAGGCCGTTCTGGCCGACGGCGACCCTGAGCCCGGGATTCGCAGTTTTGTTT
>JBKBPL010000081.1:0-7611 GCA_046293075.1 Hyphomicrobiaceae bacterium
TCACCGGCCTCACCGGCGCCAGCCAGCCGCACGACGACCGAAGCGAGGTGATCATCTCGACGTCGCGCATGCGGCGCATCCGCGGCATCGACACGGCGAACGACACGATGACCGTCGATGCCGGCGTGATCCTCAAGGAGATCCAGCAGGCGGCGTCCGACGCCAACCGCCTCTTCCCGCTGAGCCTCGGCGCCGAGGGCTCCTGCCAGATCGGCGGCAATATCTCGACCAATGCCGGCGGCAACCAGGTGCTGCGCTACGGCAACACGCGCAGCCTCGTGCTCGGTCTCGAGGTCGTACTCGCCAGCGGCGAGATCTGGGATGGCTTGCGGGGGCTGCGCAAGGACAACACCGGCTACGACATGAAGCAGCTCTTCATCGGCGCCGAAGGCACGCTCGGCATCATCACCGGCGCGACGCTCCGCCTCTTCCCGAAACCGACGGACGCGATCAGCGCCTACATCGGCGTCGAGAGCCCGGCGGCCGCCGTCGCGCTGCTGGCGCTCCTGCGTGGGAAGCTTGGCGAAGCGATCTCAGCTTTCGAGCTGATGCGCCGCGCGATCATCGACCTGCTGCTTACCGGCGTTCCGGGCCACAGCGATCCCATGCCGAGCTTCCATCCCTGGTACGTGCTGATGGAGGTCGCCGGGCAGGGTGAGCCCGGCACGCTCAATGGGCCACTTGCCGATGCGCTGGGTGCGGCCATGGAGGCCGGGCTCGTGCGCGACGCGATGATCACCACATCGGGCGAGCAGGCCCGCAAGCTGTGGAAGATGCGCGAGGACCTCGCGGAGGCGCAGAAGTCTGCCGGCGGCTCGATCGCGCACGATATTTCGGTGCCGGTGTCGCGCATCCCCGAGTTCATCGAGAAGGCCGACGCGGCGGTCGAGAAGGCCTACCCCGGCGTCCGGCACTGCTGCTTCGGCCATGTCGGCGACGGCAACCTGCATTATAATCCCATTCGTCCGATCGACTGGACCTATGAGCAGTTCCACGCCGAGTATCCGAACATGAACAAGATCGTGCACGACATCGTCGTGTCGCTCGGCGGCTCGATCAGCGCGGAGCACGGCATCGGACGCCTGCGCCTCGAAGAGAACTACCGCTACAAGAGCCCGGTCGAGATCGGCATGATGGCGGCAGTCAAGAAGGCGCTCGATCCCAAGAACATCATGAACCCCGGCAAGGTACTGCGTGGCTGAGGCCCGCGCATCCAACGGGCCGCCCTGCATTCAGGAAATCGGAGGAGACAAAATGGCGCGCATCGGCTTCATCGGCCTCGGCAACATGGGATTGCCCATGGCCGGCAACCTCGTCAAGGCGGGCCATCAGGTCTTGGGCTTCGATCTCCTTGCCGGCAATATGGAGAAGGCCGTCGCGCGCGGCGTGACCAAGGCAGGCGCCGCAAACGAGGTTGCCAAGGAGGCCGACTGCGTCATCACCATGCTGCCAGCGGGCAAGCATGTCCTCGACGTCTGGGGCGGCGGCATTCTCGCCGCAGCGAAGCCCGGCACGATCTTCATCGACTGCTCGACGATCGACGTCGCCTCCGCACGTACGGCGCACGACATGGCGGGGAAGGCGGGGATGCTTTCGCTGGATGCGCCTGTTTCGGGCGGCGTCGGCGGCGCGGAAGCCGCGACGCTGACGCTCATGGTCGGCGGCACCAAGGAAGCCTTCGCCAAGGGCCAGCCCATTCTCTCCGGCGTCGGCAAGAAGGTCGTGCATTGCGGCGATCCCGGCGCGGGCCAGTCGGCGAAGATCTGCAACAATATGATGCTGGCCATCACAATGATCGGTACCTGTGAGGCCTTCAATCTCGCGGAGAAGCTCGGTCTCTCGCATCAGGCGCTCTTCGATGTCGCCTCGACGTCATCGGGGCAGAGCTGGGCGGTGACGACCTACTGCCCGGTGCCCGGGCCCGTGCCAACTTCGCCCGCCAACAATGGCTACAAGCCCGGTTTTGCCGCGGCGCTCATGCAGAAGGATCTGGGCCTCGCGCAGGAGGCCGCACGCGCGGCTGGCGCCTCCACGCCCATGGGCGCGGGAGCGAGCCAGCTCTACAACCTGTTCGTCGCGCAGGGGCACGGTGGCGATGACTTCTCCGGCATCATCAACCTGATCCGCGGAAAGGCCTGAGCCATGGCGAACATCGCATTCATCGGCCTCGGCAACATGGGTGGCCCCATGTCGGCCAACCTGGTCAAGGGCCAGCACAATGTCCGCGGCTACGATCTCGTCGCGGATCTGCGTGCGGCAGCCGAGCGCGAGGGCGTTCAGATTGCGTCATCTGCACAGGACGCCGTCAAGGGTGCCGAGGTGGTCATCACGATGCTGCCGCAGGGACAGCACGTGCTCAGTGTCTGGCGCGACATCATCGCGGCGGTGCCGTCCGGGGCGCTGATGATCGACTGCTCGACCATCGACGTGGCGAGTGCGCGCGAAGCTCATGCCATCGCGGCAGCGCGCGGCCTTGACGCGGTCGATGCGCCCGTCTCCGGCGGCACGACGGGCGCGAAAGCCGCGACGCTGACGCTCATGGTCGGCGGGTCCGAGCAGGCTGTGGCCCGCGCGCGCCCCATTCTGGAGAAGGTCGGCAGCCGGGTCGTGCACTGTGGTGAGGCCGGCTTGGGGCAAGCGGCCAAGATCTGCAACAACATGATGGCCGGCATCAATATGGTGGCGGCGGCGGAGGGTTTTGCGCTTGCCGAGCGCCTCGGCCTTTCGGCGCAGGCCCTGTTCGATGTCGTGTCGACCTCGTCGGGACAGTCCGCCGGCGTCACCGGCTACTGCCCGGTGCCCGGGCTCGTTGAGCGCGCCGCCTCCAATAACGACTACCAGCCGGGCTTCGCGCTCGCGCTCATGCTCAAGGATCTGAAACTTGCGCAGTCAGCGGCGGCATCCGTCGGCGCCACGAGCCCCATGGGAGCACTTGCCGTGCAGCTCTATGCGCTGCACGCGCTCGCAGGCCAGGGCGGCAAGGATTTCTCGCACATCTACACGATGATCCGCGGCGCCGGACATTAGCGGCGGCGGGCCGGGCAGACAGGGAGGGCCATGGCGTGACAACGATCGATTATTTCATGACACTCAACAGCCCCTGGACCTATCTCGGCGCGGCGCGATTCGGCGAGATCGTGGCGCGCCATAACGCGACGGTGCGCATCAAACCATCGAGGTTCGCCGAGGTCTTTGCCAGGACCGGCGGCCTGCCGCTGGCGAAGCGCTCGCCCGAGCGCCGCGCCTACCGGATGATGGAGTTGAAGCGTTGGCGCGATCATCTCGGCGTGCCGATCAACCTTGAGCCTAAGCACTTTCCTTCCGACGAGACGATCGGGACGCGGCTCGTGATCGCGGCGGCGCTGCAGGGCAAGGACGCCTGCCGGCTGGCGCTGGAGCTCGGCCGGTCGTTATGGGAGCTCGAAGGCAATCTCGGCGATGAGGCAGTGGTTGCCGCTGCGGCCGAGCGGGCCGGACTTGATGCGGCGGCGATCCGACGGGCCGGCCCTTCGGACGAGGCGCTCGATCGCCTTCACGATCAGAATACGGCGGAAGCGCTCGAGCGCGGCGTCTTCGGCGCGCCGAGCTACGTGCTCCCCTCGGGCGAGATTTTCTGGGGGCAGGATCGGCTTGAGTTCCTCGAGCGCGCGCTGGCGAAGGGCTAGCTGGGCGGCGCCAGCGCACCGTCGGCGGCGCAATCTGCGCTCCCAAGAGCAACCTGAAATTGCATAGGCCCGGATTCCGCTTCCACCAGGCGCCTGCCATGGGCGGGCCGATCGTTTCACGGGCGCCCACACGTCGAGGGATCTCGGATCGCGGGGGCCTGCCGCAGCAAGACGCGTGACCACGGCCGTTGTGCGTGCGAGACATGGGCCAGCCCTCTTGCTTCAGGAGCGCCAATGCGGGTCATTGTCCGGGCTAACGATCCAGTTCTCATCAGCTTCGTCGAGGCGCTGTTTCGAGAGGCCGGCATCGCCGTGCACATCGCCGATACGCACATCAGCATCACGGAAGGCTCCATCGGGGTTTTCCCACGGCGGGTGCTGGTGCTCGACGAGGATTGGGTCCGGGCCGCACAAATCCTCGAGGAGGCGGATCTCGGCAAATGGATCGTCCAAGATGGCGCCGGGCGCCGCCGTCCGCTTGCTGATGGCGAGCCGCGATGAGTGAAGGTGCGGCCAGTCTTACGGATGACGCGTTTCTGGGCGGTGCGCTCAACATCCTGCAGCCCCGGCAGGGCTACCGTGCCGGCCTCGATGCGGTGCTCCTGGCGGCGGCGTGCGGTGCCAGGGCCGGCGAGGGCGCACGCGTTCTGGATGGCGGTGCCGGCGTCGGGGTCGCCGGCCTCTGCGTCGCGCGCCGCATCAACGATGCTCACGTGACGCTCGTCGAGCGGGAGCCTGTCCTTGCCGAGGTCGCCCGCCAGAATGCCGCGCGTAATGGGCTGCAGGAGCGCGTGCGCGTTCTCGAAATGGACATCGTGGAAGGCGGCGCCGCACTTAATCGCGCACGTGGGGCAGATGCGGGCGTCGCTGCCGGAACTTTCTCGCACGTCATCGCCAATCCGCCGTACTATGCCGAAGGGCGCGGGACCCGGCCGCCGGTCAATCTCAAGGCCGCGGCGCATCAGATGGCAGAAGGCGCGCTCGAGCAGTGGTGCCGCTTCCTCGCGACAGCGGCGGCCAACGATGGCCTCGTGACGGTCATCCATCGCGCCGAGGCAATGGCAGCGGTGCTGGAGGGGCTCGGCCGGCGTTTTGGGGCGCTGCGCGTGCTGCCCATTTATTCACGCGCCGGAACAGCGGCGCATCGCATCATCGTCCAGGGGCGCAAGGGCAGTCGGGCCCCGCTCAGCCTGCAGCAAGGTTTGGTGCTCCACGGCGACGGGAACGCCTTCGTGCCGGCCATCGATGCCGTCCTGCGCCACGGGGCCGCCCTCGATTGGTGATGGTGGCGGCGGCGGCCCGGTGCTTGGCCGCGTCCTTGAGAGCCGCTATGGTGTCCGGGACGGCGGTGGCATATGGGCCCCGCGCCTCTCGGCGCTACCAGCGCCGACTCGTTCAAGCCAAACCGGGAAGGAAGACGCATCATGGCCATCAAGGTCGGTGAAAAGCTGCCGGACGCGACGTTCAACACGATGAGCCCTGAGGGGCCGAAGCCGATGACGACGGCCGACGTGTTCGGCGGCAAGAAGGTCGTCCTGTTCGCCGTGCCGGGGGCCTTCACCCCGACGTGCCACAACACCCACCTCCCCGGCTTCATCCAGATGGCCGGCGACATGAAGGCAAAGGGCATCGACACGATCGCCTGCACGGCCGTCAATGACATCTTCGTCCTCAGTGCCTGGGCCAAGCAGACAGGGGCCGAGGGAAAGATCCTGTTCCTCGCTGACGGCTCGGCGGATTTCGCGAAGAAGATCGGACTGGATCTCGACCTCAGCGCGCGCGGACTCGGCATCCGGTCGCGGCGCTATTCGATGGTGATCGAGGATGGCGTCGTGAAGTCGCTCAACCTCGAGGAAGGTCCGACGGTCGACAAGTCCAGCGCGGCGACGGTGTGCGGCATGCTCTGATCAATGCGACCAGGCGCAAGCGATGGAAACGGCCGGGCCGCTCCCGGCCGTTTGCTTTTTGGGGGGCGGGAATCTCGATCGTCACTTGATCGTCACTTGCGGCGGAAGCGCTCGGCGAGCGTGCCAATGACGCCCTTCGGCATGTAGATGATGAAGAGGACGAGCAACAGGCCATAGATGAAGGTGTCGAGGGCCAGCGCACTCTGCCCGAGCAGCGTGCTCAGCGTCTCGGAGCCGCGAAGCCCGACGCGCAGGGTCTCCGCCAGCGTCTGCGTGAAGACGGCCCCGAACGTCGGCCCGAACAAGGACCAGATGCCGCCCGCGATGACCGCGAAGACGATGTTCAGCGAGACGCCGAGGCCGGCAATCGTATCTGGGCCGATGTACATCTGGTACTGGCCATAGATGGCACCACCGAAGGCGCACATGGCCGACGAGAGCGCCGTGATCTTGAGCTTTTCGCGCGTCACGTTGATACCGACCGAGGCGGCCGCATCCTCGTCCTGCGAGGCGGCATCGAGGGCGTATCGGTCCATGCTGCGGTCAACCCGCACCCAGATGATGAGGCCGACGATCCAGATGGCGAGCACGATGTAGTAGGCGAGCATACGGTTCGGCTCGAACTGGAAGGCGTAGAGCGAGAGGCCATCACCGTAGCGGGCTGGCTGCGTGCCGAGTGAACCGCCCGTCCAGTCACGCATGCCGATGATGCACAGGCGGATGAACTCCGTGAAGGCGAGCGTCAGCAGAGCGAAGTAGTGCCCGGTGATTCTGAGCCGAAAGCACGGGTATCCGACGAGCAGGCCGGCAACAGTCGCCATGGCCATGGCGACTGGAATGCCGATCCATGGCGTGATGCCGGCAAAGTTCCACAGAAGCACCGTGACATAGGCGCCGATGCCGGTAAATGCCCCGTGTCCAAGGGAGGTGAGCCCGAAGCGGCCCATCATCGACCAGCCAGTATAGATGAACGCCCAGATCAGGATCTGGATGGTGAGGTGGAGGTAATAGCGGTCGGTATCCGGGAAGATGAGCCGGATCAGGAAAGGCAGCAGCAGCAGGACGACAAGCCCGACCGCCCAGGCGACATGCTTTTGGGTGATCATGACTTGGCTCCAAAGAGGCCCTGCGGCCGCACGAAGATGACGAGCATGAAGAACAGAAAGGCGATCGCGTACCCCCACTCGGTAGCGACGCATGATCCGCCGATGGTGATGAACTGGGCGATGATGAAGGCCGCGACGAACCCGCCAACCATGTTGCCGAGGCCGCCGAGCACGCAGATCATGAACGTGAGCGGGCCGAACTGAAGGCCAATCTGCGGATAGATGTCATACTGGAGAACCATCAGGCATGCGGCGAGACCGGCGAGGCCGCCGCCGATCGCCGAGGTCGCGAGGTAGATTTTCTTCTGATCGACGCCCATGAGCGGCATGATCTGGCGATCTTGCGAGATCGCGCGGATGGCGGTGCCGATATAGGTGCGGGTCAGGAACTGCCAGAGTGCGATCATTGCGCCGAGCGCCACGGCGAACGTGATGATCCGGCTCCACGCGAAGCTCATGTCGCCGACATTCGCGGAACCAAGCCTGAGGCCGAGGTTGCGGAACTCGATGCCGAACGCCATCGTTGCAGCCGCCTGCAGCAGGAATAGCACGCCGCCCGTCACCAGGAGCTGATTGATCGGCGGCTGATCGAGCACCGGCCGGATGACAAGGTAGTGGAGGATTGCGCCGGCGCCGGCGACGAGCCCGATGCCCAGCAGAAAGGAGATCGGCAATGGGATGCCGGCGATCTGCACGAAGTAGAAGATGGCATACATGCCGACCATGACGAGCTCGGCGTAGCAGATCCAGACCACGTCGATCACGCCGAAGATGAGATTGAGACCGAGCGCGAGGAGGGCGAGCAATCCGGCCAGCAGGACGCCGTTGATGAGCGCCTCGACAAAGAAGATGTCGAGTGAGCAATCGAGACTTGAGAATAACCCGAACATCTTCTTCTCCCCTCGCGACCGGCTGTGCGGCCGGCCGTCAAAC
>JBKBPL010000082.1:0-7144 GCA_046293075.1 Hyphomicrobiaceae bacterium
CCTCCGCCCCCCCGCCCGCCAGCAGCGGCCGCAGCACCACCGCCACAACCACCGCCGTCAGAACCCCAAATCCAACCCACAGAAGCATCAAAGACCTCGAAAGCGCCCGCGAAGACCCGGAGGCGCACGTGTCATCTACGACACGCATTCCTCGCGATTGTGGGGAGGCTGGCTGTGGGGGCCTCCCAACGCCCGCCTTCTCTCCACCGGGCACCTCTACGTAATCCACCGATGGGGCAGAAATCTGCAGCGGATCGCTGTTTCGTTCTGCTCAGGGTGTCCGGGCGAGCTCAATGCGAAGCCCGCGGCGAGGCGTATGCGCCGCTCGGGCTCAGCACGCGTCAGCGGCATCGCCAGCATCCCGGCGATGGGATCGCTGATGTGGAGCCTCCTTCTGCGTGCGTGCCGCCGCCATTGCTCAGTTCACGCCGTCAAGGACGGCGTGAGGTCGGCGAAGTGCCGCATTCTCCGCTCGGATGCGCACGGCCAGGACCGCAGCGTTCAGAACGGAAAAGACCACCGCATAGGCGAAGAGCCCGAAAGCCATCGGCAGCACGAATATTTCGGCGGCAACGATGGCATAGTTCGGATGCGAGAGGAAACGATAGGGGCCGCTGCGGATGGCTGGCGTGTCGGGCAAGACGATGACGCGCGTCGTCCATCGCGCCCCGAGTGTCAGCAAGACCCAGCCTCTCAGGCTTTGCAGCAGCAGAAACGCCGCGAGCCAGCCATAGCCCGGGTGGGTGCCACTGGCCATAAGCCAGAGCCCGATCAGCCAAGCAGCATGCAGCGCGACGATCAGCGGATAGTGCGCCGCGCCATGCTCGATGCCGCCCCTTCTCATGAGCCGCACTTCGTTGAAGCGCGCATAAACGAGCTCGGCCAGCCGCTGCACCGTTACGAGGGCGAGCACCGCCATGGCAACGGCATCAAGGTCGGGCCAAGCGAGGCTCATGAGGGCGCCCGCAGCAGGGTAAGCGTGCTCAGCGTGAAGCCCGGGCCGAGCGCCATCAGCATCGACCGCGGCGGCAGGCCCGCCGCCATGGCGCGCTCGAGCACAAAGAGCGCGGTAGGCGCCGACATGTTTCCGAAGTGCGCGAGAACTGCGCGTTCGTGATCGAGTGCCCCGGGTGTCAATGACAGTCCGACTTCGATCGCCTCCACGATCTTGGCGCCGCCGGGATGACAGATGAAGCGGTCGATACTCTCGCGCGAGGTCCCGTGGCGCCGAAGCATGCCGTCGATCGCCGGGCGCAGGTACTCCAATGCGAACGATGGGATCGAGCGGTCGAAGATGACGCCGAAGCCCTGCTGATCGACGTCCCAGCCCATGATATCGCGCGTATCGGGCCAAGTATGCTCGTCAGCGGTCGCGATCTGAGCTTGGCCATGAACATCCGTTCGGATGACAGCGGCCGCGGCACCATCGCCGAACAGCGCCAGCGCTACGACGTTGGCCTTGGTCAGCTTGTCGAGCCGGATTGCCAGTGAGCACAACTCCACTGCGACCAGCAGCACATTGCTGCCGGGCCGCGCCTCGGCCAGACGCGCCGCGATCGACAAGCCGGTGACGCCGCCGGCACAGCCCAAGCCGAACACCGGCACCCGCGCGACATCAGAACGAAGCTCCAGCGCTGCTGCTGCCCGCGTCTCAAGGCTCGGCGTTGCGATCCCTGTCGAAGAGACCGTCACGACGCAGTCGACGTCTGCACCCGAGATGCCGGCCCGCTTCAATGCGCCGCTTGCCGCGGCGATGAACAGACGCGTGGCTTCGGAAAGATACACTTGTGTGCGGTCGGCCCATGAGAGGTCTTGCTCATACCAGCCGCTGGGCCGCACGACATGGCGCCGCGCAATGCCTGCGTTGTCGAACACTGGCGCAATGCGCTCGAACTCCGGCATGCGCAGACCGAAGACGCGCCGCGTGCGCTCCGCAACCTCCCCCTGAGTGACGACGAACTCAGGCACGGCAGTAGCAATCGAGCACAACCGTGCTTTGGCTTCGGGCAAGATTGCACCTCCTGGAATTACGCTCGCGAGGAAACGAGGAAGATTGAGGTTTCGTGTAAGGAGAGCCACGCAAACGCGACGAAAAAAAGGAGCCCTGCCGACACGCGCCGACGCCCGGCCGCGATCACGCGCGGCGGCACGCGATCGATCACCGCAAGCCAGCGCATAGACACCGGCTGGCGCGCGAAGGGGGAACTTCGTGCTCAAACCGGGAGAAGTGCAGCACCGCTCTCCGACAAAGGGCCGCCATCCGGGATCCTTCGCAAGGTTCGCAGACGGCGGATGGGCTGCGGCGCGTTGTGGCCAACGGCGCGGAAGCGCCCATTGGTCTCGCTGAGGCTCCGCGTGTGGGGCGGTGCGGGTCCCCGCTTGTGGTGCCAACCTCGCGACGGCATCGTCCGCGCCGAACCCGAGGCCGCACGCAACAGATCAATCGGGCGACTTGGCACCAGTGCGCTCAACAATGAGGCCGTAGTGCTCAGGGCGCCGGTGGCGGGCGAAGTTGAACACGGTCGACTTGTAAGACGCGGTGAGATCGAGATCGCAGCGCGCGACGGCAAGCTCATCGCCGAGCGTCGAGCACATCGCGACCGTCTCGCCGGACGGCGCGATGATCTGCGACTGACCGAGGTGCATGACGCCTTCCTCGAGGCCCGCCTTCGCCACGCCGACCACCCACGTGCCGTTCTGGTAGGCACCCGACTGCATCACGAGTGCATTGTGAAAGTTGCCGAGCGCATCATGCTCGGGCGCGGGTGGATTGTGGAGCGGCGTATTGTAGCCAAGCAGGATCATCTCGACGCCTTGCAGGCCCATCACGCGGTACGTCTCCGGCCAGCGCCGGTCATTGCAGATGCACATGCCGAAGATGCCACCGAAGGCGCGCCAGACGGGAAAGCCGAGATCCCCGACCTCGAAATAGCGCTTCTCAAGATGCTGGAACTGGCGGTAGGGCTCAGGCTCGGCATGGCCCGGCAGGTGGACCTTGCGGTACTTGCCGACGACGGTACCCGACTTGTCGACAAGGATGGCCGTGTTGAAGCGGCGCGTGCGCGGGCCTTCTTCAATGAGCTCCGCATAGCCGAGATGAAAGCCGATCCCAAGCGCGCGCGCGCTCTCGAAAAGCGGGGCTGTCTCGGCGGAGGGCATTTCCCGCTCGAAGTAGGCATCGATCTCGCGCGGATCCTCGAAGTACCAGCGCGGGAAGAACGTCGTCAGGGCCAGCTCCGGATAGACGACGATATCCGAGCCCGCATCCTTGGCTTGACGCATCAGCGCAATGAGCCTCTTGACGACTTCGCCGCGCGTCTCCGTGCGCGCGATCGGCCCGAGCTGGGCCGCAGCAACCGTGACAAATCTCGCCATTCGCTGTCCTCACACCGTCTGGACGGCCTCGCCTTCGCGCAGGTGGCAGGCCGCGAAGTGCTCGGGCTTCGTCTCGCGCATGACCGGGCGCTCTTCCTTGCAGCGCGCGAAGGCATAGGGGCAGCGGGTGTGGAAATGACAGCCCGGCGGCGGCTTGATGGGGCTCGGCACATCGCCCTGCAGGATGATCCGGCTCGGCGTGACGGTCGGATCCGGTACGGGAACGGCCGAGAGCAGTGCTTCCGTGTAGGGATGCTGCGGGTTCGCAAAGAGCGACGCCTTATCCGCCAGCTCGACGATGCGGCCGAGGTACATCACCGCCACGCGATGGCTGATATGCTCGACGACTGCAAGATCATGGGCGATGAAGAGGTAGGCGACGCCGAACGCCTTCTGCAGGTCGATGAGCAGATTGATCACCTGCGCCTGCACCGAGACGTCGAGCGCCGAGACGGGCTCGTCGCAAACGATCAGGCTCGGGCGCACGGCCAGAGCCCGCGCAATGACAAGCCGCTGGCGCTGACCGCCGGAGAACTCGTGCGGGAAGCGCGTGAGCTGATCGCTGCGCAGGCCCACGTTGTCGAAGAGCTCACTGACACGCTTGTCGATCTCGCGATCGCTCAAGGCTTCGAAGTTGCGCAGCGGTTCGGCGACGATGTCGCGGGCGCGCATGCGGGGGTTGAGCGAGGAATAGGGGTCCTGGAAGACAACCTGCATGGAGCGCCGGCAGTCGCGCATCGATTCGCCGCGCAGCTCATCAATGCGCTGGCCGGCGAGGCGGATCTCACCTGCAGTCGGCGGAATGAGCTTGAGGATGAGTTTGCCGGCCGTGGACTTCCCGCAGCCGGATTCGCCGACAAGCCCCAGCGTCTCGCTCTCGCCAATGGCGAAGCTGATGCCGTCGACCGCGTGCACGCGCGCGCCCGCGCGGCCGAACAGGCCCTTCTTGACGGGGAAATGCTTGGTCAGGCCCTTGACCTCGAGCACCGGCGGGAGATTGGCCTTCATGCCGCGCGCTCCTTGATGCGCGGCGCCTGCCAGCACGCGGCCCAGTGCCCCTCGCTCTTTTCCTCGAGCGGCGGGTAGTGCGCGCGGCAGCCCGCAACGGCCTCGCTGCAGCGTGGCGCGAAGATGCAGCCTTGGATGCGTTGCGTCAGTGGTGGCACGATGCCGGGAATTTCCGCGAGGCGCTTGTGCTCCCCGCTCGCGTCCTTGAGGCGCGGCATGGAGCCGAGCAGGGCGCGGGTGTAGGGATGGCGCGGGCGGGCGAACAGGTCCTTGACGCTCGCCTGCTCGACGATCTTACCCGCGTACATGACGATGACGCGCTCAGCCATCTCGGCAACGACGCCGAGATCATGCGTGATAAGAATGATCGCCGTGCCCGTCCTGGCCTTGAGCTGGCGCATGAGATCGAGGATTTGCGCCTGTACGGTGACGTCAAGTGCCGTCGTCGGCTCGTCGGCGATCAGCAGCTTCGGATCGCAGGCGAGCGCCATGGCGATCATCACGCGCTGGCGCATGCCGCCGGAAAGCTCGTGCGGATACTGCGCGATCCGGCGCTCGGGCTCGGGAATATTGGCGAGGCGTAACATCTCCACGGCGCGCGCGACGGCTGCCGCTTTGTCGAGCTTCTGGTGCAGCGACAGCGTCTCCGTGATCTGCCGACCGATGGTGAGCACCGGATTGAGCGATGTCATGGGCTCCTGGAAGATCATCGAGATGTCGTTGCCGCGGATCTTGCGCATCTCGGGCTCGGGGAGCGTGAGCAGGTCGCGCCCCTGGAAGCGGATGCTGCCGGCGGATTTGCCCGGCGGTGACGGAATGAGCCGCAGGATGGACATGGCGGTGACGGACTTGCCGCATCCGGACTCGCCGACGATTGCCAGGGTCTCGCCGGCGTTCAACTGAAAGGAGGCGCCGTTCACGGCGCGGCTGACGCCGTGCTCGGTGCGGAAATGCGTCTGCAGCTTGTCGACTTCGAGAAGCGCCATGAGTCTAGTGTCCCGATTCCGAAGTTCGCCTAATCTCGATGCTGGCGTCCCGAGCGAACTTCGCAATCAAGAGGGGCACTACAGTCATGGATTTGCTCGTGTGAGTGAGATCGGGAAATGTGATGGGTCTTATGCCGCAAGATCTGGCAAATTTCTCGATCATCACACTAGAGCCTCTTCGCCATGCGCGGATCGACGGCATCGCGCAGGCCATCCCCCAGGAGATTGACCGCGAGCACGGTGACCGAGAGGAAGATCGCCGGAAAGAACACGATGAAGGGCTTGACCTGCCAGAGTGCGCGGCCGTCGGCCATGATGTTCCCCCAGGAAGGGATGATGGGCGGCGTGCCGGCACCGATGAACGACAGGATCGATTCCGTGATCATGGCACTTGCACAGATGTACGTTGCCTGCACGGTCAGCGGCGCGATCGTGTTCGGGAGAATGTGGCGGACGATGATCATGGGCGTGCGCGTGCCGGAGGCCACGGCCGCTTCGACGTAAGGCTGCTCGCGCAACGAGAGCACGACGCTACGCACGAGGCGGGCCACGCGCGGGAACTCGGCGATCGCAATCGCGGCGATGACATTCGGCACGCTGCCGCGCGTCAGCGCCATGAGGGCGACCGCAAGAAGAATGGGCGGGATCGACATCATGCCGTCCATGATGCGCATGATGATGCTGTCGGCCCACCTGACAAAGCCCGAGACGAGGCCGACGACGAGGCCAGCGAGCGAGGCGACGATGGCGACAGCAAAGCCGACGATCAGGGACACGCGCGCGCCGTAGATGACGCGCGAGTAGATGTCGCGTCCCATCATATCTGAGCCGAACCAGAATTCAGCCGAGGGCGCGCGCGTGCGCTTCGCGGGCGCCAGCGCGGCCGGATCGGTCGTGCCGAGGAAAGGCGCGAAGATGGCCATCAGGATGAGAAGCACGAGCATCGCGCCGCCGATGGCAATGGCCGGATGGCGGTAGATGAATCCGCTGAGGCCACGGCGCTGCTTGACCGGCGGCAGGATGTCCGCAAGCTCGGGCTCGCCGACGAGCGCGGGCGCCTGAGCCGGAGGTGAAGCGGTGACGGTCAATAACGGATCCTCGGATCGAGCAGCGTGTAGATGAGGTCGACGACAAGATTGACGAGCACGTAGACGAAGCTGAACAGCAGCACGATGCCCTGAATGACCGGATAGTCGCGCCGCAGAATGGCATCGATCGTCAGACGGCCGAGGCCCGGAATCGCGAAGACGCTTTCCGTCACCACGGCGCCGCCGATCAGCAGCGCCATGCCAATGCCGATGACCGTCACGATGGGCACGGCCGCATTCTTGAGGGCGTGCAGAAACAGGATGCTGCTCTGTCCCACCCCTTTCGCGCGCGCGGTCCGGATGTAGTCCTGCTGCAGCACCTCGAGCATGGCGGCGCGCGTGATGCGCGCGATCAGGGCGATATAGACGCACCCGAGCGCGATCGCCGGCAGAATGAGGTTCTCAAGCCAGGGCCACAGACCATTGGAGAGCGGCGTGTAGCCCTGCACGGGGAGCCAGTCGAGCTCCAGGGCGAAGACATAGGCCAGCACATAGCCGACGACGAACACGGGCACCGAGAAGCCGAACACCGCGAAACCCATGAGCGCGCGGTCGACCCAACTCCCGGCCTTCCATGCCGCGACGACGCCCATGGGCACGGCGACGACGATGGCGAGGATCAGGGTGATCACCATCAGCGACAGTGTCGGCTCGATCCGCTGTCCGATGAGCTGGGTCACCGGCATG
>JBKBPL010000083.1:0-6995 GCA_046293075.1 Hyphomicrobiaceae bacterium
AAAGGCCGATTTCGACGCCACCATGGCGCTTCATCCGAGCGCAGCTGAGGAGCTGGTAACCATGCGCGAGAAATGGACACCGCCGGCCGTCGCCGCGCAGTAGCGTGCGTCCAGTTCGAGGCAGAAGGCGGCACGCATGAGGCTTCAGGGGCGCATCGCACTCGTCACGGGCGCCGGCAACGGCATCGGGCGCGCGATTGCAGAGGTGTTCGCGACCGAGGGCGCGCATGTTTACGTCAGTGACGTCGACGGCGCTGCGGCAGAGAGTGCCGCGGTGGCGATCCGCGCCTCGGGCGGCGGCGCGACGGCGCATACGTGCGATGTCTCGCGCGGTCAGGATGTGACGGCCCTGTTTCGCGCGGTCGAGAGCGCGCACGGCAGGCTCGATGTCATCGTCAATAACGCCGGCCTCAATGTCCGCGCGGACTTCCGCCATCTTTCCGACGCCGACTGGGTGCGCGTCCGCGAGGTGAACCTCGATGGTGTGGTGCGCGTAGCCCGCGACGGGTTCGAATTGCTGAAGGCTTCGGGGCGCGGCTCGCTCGTCAATCTCGCCTCGATCATGAGCCACCGCGGCCTGCGCCAGCTCGCCGCCTACTCTGCCACCAAGGGCGCAGTCTCTGCGCTCACACGCGCGCTCGCCGTCGAGTACGCGCCGTTCAAGATCCGCGTCAATGCCCTCGCGCCCGGCTTCGTCGAAACGAACCTCACGAGCCGCGTGCTGCGCAATCCCATGATCGCCAAGGCGCTTATCGACCAGACGCCGCTGCATCGCTTCGGCACCACCGAGGAGGTGGCCCGCGCGGCGCTCTTTTTCGCGAGTGATGACAGCTCCTTCGTCACCGGCGCCGAGCTGTCTGTCGACGGCGGTATGTCCGCAGGTCTCTAGTGTGGTGCTTCCGAAGTCCGCCACCACGTCGCGGTAGGTGTCGGTGGCGGACTTCGGAATCTGAACCACACTAGAAACATGGGCTTGCTCGTGTCCTTTCGATCGCGAAGTTCGTTCGCGAGCCCGACGCAGATGGTGACGAAGTTCGCGATCGGGACACGAACGTGGCTCAGGCGCGTTTGCGCCTGACCATCATCTTCGCAAGGAAGGCTGTCGACTGCTCTATGGCCTCGAGCCCCGCGGCATTGAACATGCCATCGAGATCGTCGATCGTGTAGTGGCGGTAGTACGGCTCGTGAAAGCGCGCCGGAAAGGCTTCGAGCAGACCGTCCCAGCCCGGCCGATCGCCCCTCTGCAGACTGTCGATGAAGACGAGGAGCCCGCCGGGCTTCAGCACGCGCGCCATTTCTGCCGCAACGCGCCGGCGCACCTCGGGCGGCAGCTCGTGGAACAGGAACACGGCGGTGACAATGTCCTGGCTCGCATCCGCGAGCGGGATTGCTTCCGCGTTCGCCGCGATCCACTCGACAGCGCGCAGGCCTTTGAGATGCCGGCGTGCCTCATCGAGATAGGGCCGCGACAGGTCGAGCCCTATAAGCCGCATTGCCGGATAGGCCAGTCGGACCGCGCGCAGGAACCGCCCCGTCCCGCAGGCGACATCCAGGAGCCGGACCTGCCGCTGGTCGCGTCCGCGCAAGTGTGTCGCGATCGGACGCAATCCCTGCCGGCGCATCGCGCCCGCTGCGCCGTAGAAAAGCGTCTCGACCTGCAGGTCGTACAGCTTGGCGGAGCCCTCGGTCAGGTAGCCTCCCGTCTGGAAGTGGAAGTCCTGCACGAAGTAGTCGGGAAGATCCTCGCGCGCCTCGGCTGCGGCGGTCGAGGCATCGCGGGCATTGCGCCGCGCCAGCGCCGACGGCAGGTCGGCAAGCATGTCGCGGATGCGCGCGAGCTGGATGGGCAGTGGCGGCTCATCGCTCATCGGCGGGTAGAGCCCGTCGCGCACGGCTGCGGCGTCCCCCAGCAGCACGCCTGCGAGATCGCGCATCAGCTCGGCCTGCGATGGGATCGGCCCGCGGGGTTTTTCCGCGGGCGCGCGGCCGAGGCTGCTCGTGCGCCAGTCGACAATGCGGTTGAGGCCGAGATAGAGCCCGAACCGCACGGCCTGTCCTGCCGCCTGAGCCGCCATGCCGATTGCGTCTGCCATTGCTTGCTCCGTTCAGTGCCGGGCTTCGAGAAACCCCAGAATATGCCGCGCGGTTTCAGCGGGCCGCTCCTGCTGCACCCAGTGGCCCGCACCCTCGATGAGATGCACGGCCGACATGCGCGTGCAGGCTTCGCTCTGCATCCGCTCGATCGCGCCCGGCACCTGGTAGATGCCCCAGTCGCTCTGCCCGGCGATGAAGCATGACGGTATGTCGATCGTGCGCCCAGAGAGTAGCTCCAGCTCCGGCTGGAGGCGCGGCTCGACACGTGCACGGTACCAGTTGAGGCCACCCTGGAAGCTCGTCCGCGCATACTCACCGCTGAAGACCTGCATCTCGGCCTCAGGCATCCAGGTGCAGGCTGCGATCTCCGCCGCGCTCGGCATTTCTTTGGCGACGGTCTCGGCCATGCCGTCGGTCAGGTCCATGATATAGTACGTGGGCATTTTGGCCAGCTCTTCGGCCGTCCATGAGGCCAGGCGGAACGGCTTGTTCGCTTTCCAATCGGCGCTCTTGTGGTGGAAGTAGGCGCGCAAGAACGCGTGCACGCCCTGGCTGGCCCCGTGCATGTTCGGGTTGGCCTCGCGCGTGCAGTAATAGGCCTGATAGTGTTTGCGCGGTCGCGGGAGGGCGGCGAGCGTCTCGTGGATGCTCGGTCCCTTCGCGCTCGGGCCTGACGGTATTGCCGGCGGGCCGGCGAAGGGGGCGCTCATAAGGATCATCGTGCGGAAGAGGTCGGGCCTCAGCAGGGCGCCGAACGCGGCGACTGTCGCGCCGAAATCGTGCCCGATGATCGAGGCGACCTCGCGGATGCCGAGGGCGTGCACGAGGCCGACCACATCGCGCACCAGGTTGAAGGGCCGGAACGGGGCGAGATCGGCGTCGTAACGATTGTCGGATCCCGTCGTCCGGCCATAGCCGCGTTGATCCGGCGCAATGACGTGATATCCGGCCGCGGCAAGCATCGGCATGACTTTGCGCCAGCTATAGGCGAGCTCGGGAAAGCCGTGCAGGAGCAGCAGGCATGGCCGTCCGCGCGCGCCGCACTCGAGTACATGCATCCTGAGGCCGTTCACGCCGTCGACGATGTGCGCGGTGATGCCGGTCGGAAGCGTTGAATGTTCGAGGGGGGCGATTGCGGCCATCGGGCGTTTCCTTCCTCCAGTGCGTAGCGTTATAGAGCCTACACGAGAAAACGCGAGGAGACCCCCGACATGAGTGACGACCCTGTCCTTTGGAACCTCGATGGGCGCGGCGTCGCGACCGTCACACTCAACCGGCCGCAGGTGAACAACGCCTACAACGGCGCCATGATCCAGGGCCTGCACGCGGCCATGGACACGCTTGGCGGGAAGCCGGGCTTGCGGGTCGTCGTGCTCAAAGGCAACGGCAAGCACTTTCAGGCCGGCGCCGACCTTTCCTGGATCAATGCCGCGCGTGCCGGGACGCCCGAGGACAATCTCGCGGTCTCGCGCGCGACCGCTACGGCGGTCGATCGCCTCAACCGGCTCCCTGTGCCGGTGGTCGCGCTCGTGCAGGGCGGATGCTTCGGCGGCGGCACCGGCATCATCTCGGCGTGCGATATCGTCATCGCCGCCGACAATGCCCTTTTCTCCATCACCGAGGTGCGGTGGGGGCTGCACGCGAGCATCATCTTTCCGCAGCTCAACGATGCGATCAGCGTGCGCCAGGTGCGCCGTTATGCACTCACGGGTGAGCGGTTCGGCGCCGAGGAGGCGCGCCGTATCGGCCTCGTGCACGAAGTCGTGCCGCTCGCCGATCTCGCGACGCGCGGAGAGAAGATCGTGGGCGCGCTGCTCCAGAACGCTCCCGGCGCCCTCGCAAAGACCAAGCAGCACATCCTGGAGCACGCCTGGGGCGGCTTTGACGCGCCGACCCTGGACGCGCTCATCCAGAGCCATTCCGACCAGCGCCAGACGGCCGAGGCCGCCGAAGGGCTTGCCTCATTCGCGGAGAAGCGCAGCGCGCGCTGGGCGCCGCACTAGGCGCCGAGGTCAGGACCGCCGGCTTGGCCATACACGTGCCGGCCATTCATTGTGCATTCACGCCAACCCTCCTAGTCTTGCCCGATGATGACCCTCGGCCTGCGATCCACCACGGCAATCGGCGCCTTCGTCCTTGCCGCCATACTGGCGTTGTCGCCGGCACCTGCGGCCATCGGGCAGTCAGTGCGCTGCTTTGAAGACTGGTCGGACGCCGCGCCGATCGTTCTCGACGAGAAGCTCCTGCGGGTCCGGGACATCCAGGCCTGGGCGCGCAAGCGTCTGAAGGGCAAGGTGATTCGCGTGACCCTCTGCCGGGACGGCGAGCGCTACATCTATCGTGTCCTGGTGCGCGAGCCCAAGGGGCGCATCCGCAACCGCATTGTCGATGCGCGCGGCCCTCTTGAGGTGAACGATCCGCCGAAAGCCGCCAAGCCGCCCAAAAAGCGCTAAATCCTTGCCGACGGAATCGGTTTCCCGTGCGCGTTTCGGAGCACGAGTGGAATGGCATTCGGCGCCCCGGCCGGCTAAGATGCATCCCGTCCGATGTTTTCGGCAAGGCGGGTGAGTGGCTATGCACGGGGCATCTCAGGCGAGGGGACGAGACGCCATGCGCGTGCTGGTGGTCGAGGATGATCCGGATCTCAATCGTCAACTGACGTCGGCGCTGGTCGATGCGGGGTATGCCGTCGACTGCGCCCACGATGGCGAGGAAGGCTACTTCCTCGGCGAGACCGAGCCCTATGACATCGTGATCCTCGACATCGGGCTGCCGAAGAAGGACGGCATCAGCGTTCTCGAGCAATGGCGGCGTGGCGAGCGCAATATGCCGGTCATTCTGCTCACCGCGCGGGATCGCTGGAGCGACAAGGTCCAAGGCATGGACGCGGGCGCCGACGACTATCTCGCCAAGCCCTTCCACATGGAGGAGCTGCTCGCCCGCATCCGTGCACAGGTGCGCCGCCTCTCGGGGCACGCACGCAGCGAGATCGAGGTCGGTCCGCTTCGTCTCGACACCAAGACCGCGCGTGTCTCCATGGGCGGCCAGCCGGTGAAGCTCACCTCGCACGAGTACCGCCTGCTCGCCTATCTCATGCATCACAACGAACGGGTCGTCTCGCGGACCGAGCTCGTCGAGCATCTTTACGATCAGGACTTCGATCGCGACTCGAACACGATCGAAGTGTTCATCGGGAGGCTCAGGCGCAAGATTCCGCCTGAGATGATCAAGACCGTGCGCGGGCTCGGCTATCGCCTGACGCGTGAGGGTGATGAAAGTTAACTCCCTTGCGTTCCGTCTTTTCGCGACAGCGGCCGTATGGACGCTACTCGTGCTGCCTGTCGCCGGTCTAGCTATTGACTACGTGCGCCAGCGCGAGCTCGCCACCGCCCACGATGCGCGCCTCAGCCAACTTCTGACTCTCATCATCGCTTTCAGCACGGATGACGGCGGGCCGGAGCCGCACTTTCCCCGTAATGTGGGCGAGCCGCTCTTCGAAGTGACGCATTCGGGCTGGTACTGGCAGATCACGCCGCTCGGCGCCAGCCCCGGGCGCCGGATGGTCTCGGCATCGCTCGCGAGCGAGATTCTCGCCTTGCCCTCCGCCAGCAATGTGAAACCTGACATCAACAATATTCGCTGGACCGAGGCCACGGGTCCGCTCGGCGAGCCGTTGCGTGTCGGCGAGACCATCTTCAACCTCGGCGATGACGAGGCCCCGCGGAACTATTCCTACGTCGTCGCCGGCAACCAGGACTTCATCGAGGGTCGGCTCGACGAGTTTCGCCTGCCGCTGGTGATCGCCCTCGCGCTTGCCGGCCTCGGGCTTGTCGGGGCGACGGTCGTGCAGGTGCACTTCGGGCTGCGCCCGCTCCGCGCCATCGAGCAGGGGCTGGCCGACATCCGCTCGGGTCGCGCGCGGCGTCTTGAGGGCGATCTTCCGGCCGAGATCGAGCCGCTCCGTGCCGAGCTCAATGCACTCATCCAGGCCAATCAGGACACCATCGAGCGGGCCCGCACGCAGGTCGGCAACCTCGCCCACGCCCTGAAGACGCCGCTTGCCGTCATGATCAACGAGGCCCGCGAGGAGCGATCGCCGTTCGGGGACAAGGTCGTGGAGCAGGGCGACATCATGCGCGATCAGATCAACCACTATCTCGACCGCGCCCGCGTGGCCGCCCAGCTCGGTGTCATCGGGACGGTGACGGATGTCGACAGCGTGCTGCGCGGGCTGATCCGTGCGGTCTCGCGCATCTATCGCGACCGGGGCATCGACATTGACGTGGCGTGTGCGCCTGGCGCCCGCTTCCGCGGCGAGCGGCAGGACCTCGAGGAGATGCTCGGCAATCTCCTCGACAATGCCTGCAAATGGGCCGGGAGCGCGGTGAAGGTGAGCGCGGCCCTGCGCGAGGCGGATGCCCAGCGATCCTACCGCGTCGTTGAGATCACCGTCGCCGACGATGGCCCGGGCCTCACCGCCGAGCAGCGGGCGCAGGCCGTCAAGCGCGGCCGCCGCCTCGACGAGAGCAAGCCCGGCTCCGGGCTCGGTCTGTCGATCGTCGCCGATCTCGTGCAGAGCTATGGCGGGACGTTCCATCTGGAGGCCGCCCCGGCGGGTGGGCTCAGCGCCCGGCTGGTGCTGCCGGCGGCGTGATGCCGCAGCCGGGGTAATGGCGCGCACTTGATCGGGACCAAGGACGGGGCGGCGGCTCGCGTGCGAGCGGGTTGCCTTGCAAGGCGCTCCCCGCATCCTTATTGACGGGTTCTAAGGCAGCGCGCTTCCGGGTCTTCGCGGGCGCTTTCGAGGTCTTTGATGCTTCTGTGGGTTGGATTTGGGGTTCTGACGGCGGTGGTTGTGGCGGTGGTGCTGCGGCCGCTGCTGGCGGGCGGGGGGGCGGAGG
>JBKBPL010000084.1:0-6802 GCA_046293075.1 Hyphomicrobiaceae bacterium
CGAGAGGCCCTTCTGAAACTGGATGCGGTTGCGCGCCATCGCCCATCTCCCTGATCTGGCACGTATTCTCTGTAGATTCGAATGGCAGCATCAGGGCTTATGATGGTGCGTAATCAGGTCGGACCTTATGCTTGCCGTGGCTCCACTCCATAGGGAGGTCAAGCGGCTGATTTCCCATAGTCGAAGCGAGTCGTACGGCCGACGCCAGCCGAAACTGAAGTTCGGCAGCGAACAACAGGCCAATATGAGTCTCTAACTCGGTCGTCGCCATGTTGGCGATCGTAATCCCAATTTGGCCTGCAATGAAAGATGTTGAGGCCGAATCCGACTACGTCGCCACGCCGTCCAGCCGCACGCGCACCGTGGTGACGCCATCGCCGGCGGCCTCGGTGGCGATGCCGACCGGATAGAACCCGGTGCCCGGCAGGTCGATCCGCTTCTCGGCAGCGTCCCAGGCGACACGCGCGCCTAGGGTGCGCACCGCGGTCGGGTTCTTCGGCAGAAGATAGACGCCGCGCCTGGCGATCTCGACTGCCTCGTCCTCGGCGGCGGTGAAGGCGGCGACGCCGAGCAGGGCGCCGACGATCACGCCATCGCCCGAGGCGACGCCGCCGGCCGGCACGGCAGCGGTGATCATGCGACCTCCCTGAATGTGGCTCTTCATCGTCACGTTCCATTCGATGAGCTGATGCGCACCTGGCTCATGCGTGGGGCGGCCGCCGCCGGCGGCCGCGATCTTGCGGTCGAGGTCGGCGAGTGTCGCCGCCATCTCGCCGTCGGTGGCGTAGGTGACGCGCTTGCCGTCGTATTCGACGGTGCGGACGCCCCGAGAGCGGGCGGCCATCTGGGCGTGGCGCCAAGCGGTGAGCTGGGCGAGATCGCTCGTCACGCGCCGGGAGGCATGAACCAGCCGCGCCAATCGACGAAGCCGGCGCCGAAGTCGAGGATCACGCGGATCTCGACGCCATCGACATCCCAGCCCGAGCGACACTCGACCTGCGGGCCTTCGCCGCCGGCGAGGCAGGCGCATTCGAGCCCGTCGATCTCGCCCGGATCGGCGGGGGCTTACGAGCGTGTGGCGCGCGTGAGACGCGGGTCGATCAGCCGCGACAGCGATCCTGCCTTGCATCGAGCTCTCGCCCGACAGAGAACAGGAGCAGCTGTGTCGCGCTCCATAGGAGGGCGATGGTCAGAATGGCCGGAAGAGCGGGCTGCACGATCGTGAGTGCGCCAAGCGCGCCCCCGGCGACATAGGCGAGCGGCCCAAAGATCGCGCCCGCCAGCACGCTCTTTAACCGCGCCCTTGTGCCGAGAAGCTTACGCGTCGCGGGGACCGTGGCCCCGTAGGCCATCCAGAGGGCGATGAGCCATGCGGGCGCGATCAGCGGACTTGGCCACGTTGTGACGTGGATAAGTATCCCGAGCCCGATGAGGAGGCTCTCCACCACCATGCCAAGCGCAGCCGAGAGCGCGGCCAGCCGTGCGGCAGGCACGCGATCACGGCTCAATCCCACGGCGATCACAGCGTAGGCGCAGCATACAGCGACAGCCTGGACGGTCCGGCCATGCGCGGCACTCCACGCGCACACCAGCCAGACCGCTTGGAAGCCGAGAAGCGTGAGGGCCGTGAGGCGCGTCATCCCGGCGCCGCCGCCCGCCCGAGGTCGCCGCGCGTCACATGATAGCCGAACATCGAGACGAGCGCCGATAGCGCAGCGCCCCAGGCGATATCGACGGCGACGAGGCCCCAGGTCCATCCCTTGAAGATGGCCAAGCTCGTGAACTCGAAGGTTCCGTACGCCGTGAGACCGAGGATCGTGCCGTTCCATGCCGCCCGTCCTGGCGAGCCGGCGTCAAGGGCCGGCCGCACAGCAAGCGCAACGATCCCTGCAGCATAGATCAGGTAGAAGGGCACGGCTGCCGCCAGGAACGGCTCGTCCAGCATGATGGTGCCGACGGCCGCTCGAAACATCGGCGCGGCGACGAGCGCAATCCAGATGCTGTCGATGAGGGCGAAAGCGACCAGGACGGCGGCGTAGGCGACGATGCTTGATCTGAGCCGCGTCATGACCGTCGCGTGGCCTACACCACCATCGAAAGAAGTTCCTGCCGCGTGGCGGGATTGTCTTTGAAGCAGCCGAGCATCCGGCTCGTCACCATGTCGGTGCCCGGCTTGTGGACGCCGCGTGCGGTCATGCAGTGGTGCGTCGCCTTGATGATCACGCCGACGCCCTGGGGCCTCAGCACCTCGTCGATCGTGTCGGCGATCTGCGCCGTCAGGCGCTCCTGGATCTGCAGCCGTTTGGCGAAAGCCTCCACGACGCGCGCAAGTTTCGAAATGCCGACCACCCGCCCCGACGGCACGTAGGCGACCCATGCCTTGCCGACGATGGGCGCCATGTGGTGCTCACAGTGGCTCGTGAAGGGGATGCCCCTCAGAACGATCATTTCGTCGTAGCCGGCGGTCTCGTCGAACGTCCGCTGCAGGATGGCGACGGGATCGAGCGCATAACCGGAGAAGTGCTCGTCGAACGAGCGCACGACGCGCTTCGGCGTATCGAGCAGGCCGTCGCGACCCGCGTCCTCGCCGATCCATGCCAGGATCGTGCGCACGGCGGCTTCGACCTCGGCACGGCTCGGCCGAGACTCGCGTCGGAAGTTGAGGATCGGGGGCGATGCCGTGGGCACCAAAGGCGAAGCGCTCGAGACCATGAAAAGCTCATCTCCCTACCATGATGTGCTTAAACGTCCGTCGATGCCGAATGGATCACATCCGCCGCCATCGGGCCCTCTCTGTGTTCCGCTGATCCAAGTTCCCGCCCTGTGCGTATGCATTGCACAAATAGAGGGAGCGACTATGTTGAGGGCCAGATCGTCACCGCGTTCGCCCGATGTGGCACGGCGCGCCTCGATATTGGCCCCCATGTCCGACCTGCTTGCACTCATTGCCCGGGACCGCAGCGACGCGGCCTTCCGGCGGCTTTTCGACGCGTACGGCCCGCGCGTGCGCAGTTACATGCTGCAGCAAGGCGCGGACGCCGACCTCGCCGAGGATCTGACGCAGGAGACGCTTGCGATGGTCTGGCACAAGGCGGCCCTCTATTCGCCCGACAAGGGGGCCGTCAGCACATGGATTTTCACGATCGCAAGAAATCTGCGCGTCGATCGCATCCGTAGGCAAAGGCCATGGCAGGAGTTGACCGACCAGTTTGCAGCCTCGATCCCCTCGGACCAGCCGCTTCCTGATGCGCAACTCGACGAGCAGCAGCGGGTGGCCAAGGTTCGCGCCGTCCTGTCATCCCTGCCACCCGAGCAGGTGGACGTCGTGCGGCTCGCATTCATGGAGGGGCTGCCGCATGGAGAGATCGCGGCGCGCCTGGACCTCCCGCTGGGGACTGTCAAATCGCGGATCCGCTTGGCCTACGCCAAGCTGAGAAGCGCGCTGGAAGACCTCCGATGAGCACGCAAATCACGCATCACCCCGACCCGACGACGCTGGTCAGTTACGCCGCCGGCACGCTGCCAGAGCCGCTGGCCGCCGTGGTCGCGAGCCACATATCGCTGTGCGCCGACTGCAGGCGCGAGATTCGCGCGCTCGAAGCCTTGGGCGGTGCGCTTCTGATGGAGGCGCCGGCCGTTCCCGGGCCGACGCTCTTGGCGCCCGCCCCTCGTGGCGCCGAGCTCCTGAAGGTGCCCGTGATGCCCCGAGCGAGGGATGAACGCCTGCCCTTGCCCATTGCGGCCACCTATGGGCTCTCCTTCGCGTCCATTCCGTGGCGCTGGCTCGGACCAGGCGTGTGGCATTACCGATTGCCGCTGAGCGAGGGCGTGAGCGGTGATCTGCGTCTCCTCAAGATCTCGGCCGGCCGGGCGATGCCCGACCATGGTCATGGCGGCAGTGAACTCACCCTCGTGCTCGATGGCGCCTACGCCGATGCGACGGGCACGTACGGCGTCGGCGACATACAGGATGTCGACGAGGCCGTCGAACATACGCCGGTTGCCTACCCGGTGACGGGCTGCGTCTGCCTGATCGCGAGCGAAAGGCCTGCGCGCTTCAAGGGCTGGGTCGGCAGACTGCTGCAACCTTTCACCGGCATGTAGCCAAAGGTCCCGATGCCGCTGCCCTGGAGAACGGCGTGGATCACGGGGGCGAGCTCCGGCATCGGGCGCGCGCTGGCGCTGAGCCTTGCTCGGCAGGGTGTTCTCGTGGCGGCCTCGGCACGTTCACATGATGGGCTTGCAAGCCTCTCGGCGGAGGAGGGGCGCATCCGGGCCTATGCCCTCGACGTGACAGATCGGGCCGCCGTCGCGGACGCGCACAAGCAAATTGTCGCCGACTTGGGCGGCATCGACCTTGCGGTTCTCAATGCGGGCGTGTGGCATCCGATGAAGGCGACGGCCTACAGCGCCGAGCACGCCGCGGACTCGATGGCCGTCAACTATCTGGGCGTCGCAAACGCAGTTGAAGCGCTCATACCCGACATGGTGCAAGCGGGGCGCGGGCAAATTGCACTGGTGGCCTCGGTCGCAGGATATCGGGGCCTTCCCAAGGCTGCAGCTTACGCGCCGAGCAAGGCCGCCGTGATCAGCCTGGCCGAGGTGCTGCGCCTGGAGCTGGCGCGCCATGGCATACGCGTGAACCTCATCAACCCGGGGTTCGTCGACACGCCCATGACGGCGACAAACAGGTTCCCTATGCCCTTCATCATCAAGGCCGATGATGCGGCTGCCCGCATCATTCGGGGCCTCGCCAAGGGGCGGTTCGAGATCGCTTTCCCCTGGCAGCTCGTGGCGCTGCTGAAGCTCGCGCGGACGCTTCCCTACGCGCTCTATTTCAAGCTCGCCGGGCGGACCAACACGTAGCGGTCGTCCCTCCGCATCCGGTCAGATAGTACCGGCGCGCGTCCTGTCCGCCACCTCACCCCGTTCGCGCCTGAAGAAGATCGACAGCTCGCCGAGTTTCACGCCCCACTTGCGGATCGTCGCCCGATTGATCGCGAGATCGTCGCCCATGCGGTACAGCCGATCCGCAATTCGCACCGTGATGGTCCGCTCCCCCACCTGCATGCGGAAGCAGTAGGACATGCGAATGGCATCCTCCAGACACTCCCCTTCGGCATGACCGATGCAGTCGTCGCAGGTGGCGCTGAACCGGCCGTGATCGAGCGGCGTGATTCGCCACTGCCTGCGCTCGCGCTCGCCCGTGTCATAAACGAACTGCTCATCAAGGAGGAAGCTGCCGCCCTCCCAGTAGCCGTTCATCTCCACGTTGAAGCGCCGGCGAAGGGTACCGAAGCGGTCCTCCACAATGCCCCATGCGAGGGTTCGGCCGCGGAGGAAGCGGGTGATCTCGAAACGCTCCATCGTCGCGATCGGCAGCGCGTCGTGTGCCATGCGTCAGCTCCTGCCGTGCGATCTCACAAGGGTTTGCGAAGGCGATAGAGGCCGACGTCGATCGTGCCGTGATTGAATCCGGCCTCGCAGTAGGTGAGGTAGTAAAGCCACATGCGACGAAAGCGGTCGTCGAAGCCCAGGGCCTGAATGCGCGGCCACGCGCGGAGGAAGCGGGACCGCCACGCTGCAAGCGTGCGGGCATAGGATGGGCCAAAGCGCGCCAGGCATTCAAATTCCAGGCCGGCGGACTGCGCGGCGCCACACATCTGGCTGACGGTCGGCAGCATGCCGCCCGGAAAGATGTAGCGCTGAATGAAGTCCGGGTTCCGGCGATAGCGGTCGAATGTCCGCTCGTCGATCGTGATGGCTTGCACGACGCCCAAGCCGCCGGGCTTCAAGCGCTCCGCGATGAGATCGAAGTAGGAAGGCCAGTTCTCCTCGCCGACGGCCTCGATCATCTCGATTGAGACCATGCGATCGAACTGACCGGATGTCTCACGGTAGTCTTCAAGGCGGATCGAGACGCGCTCGCCGAGCCCATGGGCGTCGACTTGCGCGCGGGCTTCCTGATACTGCTCTTGCGAGATTGTTATGGCCTGGACGCGCGCGCCCCTCCGGGCAGCCGCCAAGGCCATGCCACCCCAGCCGCAGCCGATCTCAAGGATCGACATGCCCGGTTCGAGGGCCAGCTCATGGAGCACGCGCGCGGTCTTTCGCGCCTGTGCGTCCTCAAGCGTGTCCCCAGGCTCAAAGAGCGCACTTGAGTATGCCATGCTCGTGTCGAGCCACAGGCGGTAGAAATCGTTGCCCAGATCGTAGTGCGCGGCGATATTGCGGCGGCTGCCCTCGAGCGTATTTCGTCGCGCTCGATGGAAGCGTCGATCCCGAATGGGGGTCGCGAGAAGCGACGGGAGGGCCCGTGTCAGGATGCGCTCATTGGCCAGATAGAACTCAAAAATGGCGCCGAGATCGTCGGTCTCGACCTCGCCATCCATGAAGCACTCGGCAAAGCCGAGCGAGCCGCCTCGCGCCAGGCGCCATAGTGCTCGGTAGCTCGTGATGCGGAGGGTCACGTCGACGCCTGCGACCGATCCGCCCAAGGTTGCCGTCTCTCCCGAGGGGAGAAGCATGTGCAGCCGCCCGGTGCCATCTCGGGCCAGGGCCCGCGCGAGCGCGCGCAGCAAGAGGCGATCGGCACGGCGCATCAAGGCGTCGCGCCAGCCGATCCTTCCGGCCGATCTTCCTTCGGCTGCAACTCCATCTTCGTGCATCATGCGCGCATGTCCCGTCCTGATTACGCACCATAGTCCGCCATCTTGAGCCACCAGTAGGGTTGCGGTTTCGTGACTACGGCGGCGCGGGCGAGGGCGGGGATCATTGCGGCGAGATCGAAGCGATGATTGAA
>JBKBPL010000085.1:0-6403 GCA_046293075.1 Hyphomicrobiaceae bacterium
GCTGTACATGCGCAGAACATCCCAACGGACTTGCGACAAATCTGGTGCACACCAATCGGAGCGCGACAGCCAGGCCCAGCGCGAAACGAACCGTCGCGCCGGACAACGCCATGTCGCTGTTTAGCGAGGGTTGCGCGTAGCTGAAGAGAGACAATGGGCCAACCGCATCACTTCGTGGTGGTTGGTGATTCACACGACACGGAATCGAGATCCTGACCGTCCCGTGAACCTACGCGCAACCCACCCACAAGGTCGTCGCTCACACAGTCACGCGAGAGTGCCTCCAAAGCATCCGACGAAACCTAACACGCTCTATCGAGCTTGGAGCGCGGGCGGCTGCTTGTTGATCACGATATTCATGACCTCAAATGGCGGTAATCCTCAGCGCCTGACACGGACTATCCCTGATCACACATACATCGCGCCTGGCCTTCCGTGGATGAAGCCGTTCGAGAACGTCGCCGACGGGCAGGCATCGCGGCTGCTCAGGAAGGCCTCGTTCGCATCGCGGCGGCCATCCAGCACGTCGCGGAAGAGCTGCGAAATAGCCACCATATCGCACGTGTGTGGCGACAGACGCAGTGACGAAACCCCGATCTCGACCAAATCAGTGGCTTCACGCAGCAGATTACAGAACGCATAGGACAGCGTCTGCACGCCGTTGATAACGAGGAACGGCTCATTGTCGAGCGTCTCTATCGTCATACCATCAGTGTCCCGTTCGCAAACGAACTGACAGGAATCCTTCGAGTGGCCATGCACTCGAGCGTGATAGCAGCGCGCCGAAATGGCTAGCGGTGTGCGTCCGAAGGCCCATGCCTCGATCGTTGCATCCGGGACGGCCGAGACGATCGCCTCGAACGATGACCTCGGCAGCTCAGGCGGCAGGGCGACAAGACGGGCCCCGCGACTGACCAGGAAGCCCAACGTGCCCTCGTTGTAGACGTTTACGAACGGGCCGATTGCATGAGGCCGCCCCGCAACCGCGGGCAGAAGCGACACGTCGTTGACCTCAAGCATATGGCGCCCATTAATTAGCTGCGCATCGTGCCGAATTTCCCGTTTGTGCGTCGGCAGAGCAAGCGAACTCAGCAGGACCTCCTTTCCTGCCCGCTCGAGTCGTTCAATCACGATCGGCAGGACATCATTGAAAAACACCTGCCGCTTCGAGCAAACGACCTCGCCGATGCACACATGATCTACCGGCGCCTCATCTGCGATGCGGTAGTAGAAGTCCCGCCAGCGATCAGATGGCCAGTTGAACAGCACGGGGCCGATGGTCAAGGTCGTGCTTTGCATGGTTCGCTCTTCATCTTCCCGCGTCAGCGCCATGTCTTCAGGTAGGCCCCGCACGTGGCACTCTGCCCCTCGCTCAATTGCACGAGGGCACCGAGTGGGATCTCGGCTCCTCTCGCCATCGCATCGAGCGCGGCGCGAAACGATGCGACAACGGTCCTCATGTAGGCACGGCTGCGCTGACGCCCTTCGATCTTGAGCGCCTTGACACCGGCGCGGCACAGGGAGGGTAGCAATGTACTTGCGTCGAGGCTGACCGCATCCTCGAAGATGTGGCCGGTCATGCCTTTCGCCCGGAAGGCCCCTTTGCACAGTGTCGGGTAGGCGGCCGGCTGATTTGCCGGTATGCGATTGATCGTGAACTCGCCGAGGCGGGAGACCAAGTCTCCGTTAGCTTCGTAATAGCTGACGTGGCTGGGTGGAGAGCAGACGCCGTGCATGTTGGGTGACTGGCCAGTGGCGTACGAGGAAAGCGAGCATCGCCCCTCCGCCATCACGCACAGGCCGCCAAACACGAATACCTCCGTCTCGCAGGAGATCGCGCGGTTGATGTCCGCGATCTCCGCAACGCTGAGCACGCGAGGCAGCACCACGCGCTTCACGCCAAATGTTTCCACATAGAAGCGGATGGCCTCGGGGCTGGCGGCCGCGGCCTGAACGGAAAGGTGAAGTCGAAGCTCAGGATGGCGGCAGGCCGCATAGGAGAGCAAGCCGATGTCGGCCAGAATTACCGCATCAGCGGTGAGCGCCGCGGCATCGTCGATGGCGCGCTCCCAGAGTTCGGCCATGCCTGCGCGCGGGAAGGTATTGACCGCTATGAAGACCTTGCACCCTCTCCGGTGTGCATAATCGACCGCGGCCGCCATCTCCAAGCGGCTGAAGTTTAAGCCCGGGAAGTTGCGGGCATTCGTCTCGTCCTGAAAGCCGCAGTAGACGGCATCGGCCCCGGCATCGACGGCAACCCGCAGCGCAGCAGGTGTACCGGCCGGACAGATCAGCTCCAGATCCCGTGCTGCTGTCGGCGTCATGACTTGGCAGTTTCGTCAATTGTCGCGCTTGCTGGGCGAGGCTCTTCAACCAACAGCCCGCGCAGCAGCCGCCCCGGCTGGCTGACCCAGAGACCCACGAGCGCGACCGCCTCCCGTAGAAGCTTGATCTCAGCCGCGTCAACGGCATTGCGCAGTGCCAGAACCGCCGCGATGTCGCCCTTTACGACAATCTCGCGCGAGAAGAACAGCGCATCTCCATCAGCCTCACCATCGACGAGGCCCATCAGGGCTGCGAGCGTCCCGCTGATCTCGGCATGCAGCGGTCGCTGATCGAGCGAGCGCAACACTCGTACGCCGACCGAACTGTCGTGCAACTCGATCTCTATGGCGAACGGCACATCGATTGGATCAATTCCAAATCGCAGTAGCGCTACACGGCCGATGCGCTCGAGGATGTCGGGGTGACGTGCAACGATGTTGCTCGCAAGCTGCTGCAGAAAGATCTCGAGCGGCAACAAAGGCAGCGGGCGCAACGCCGAAGAGACGAGATCCGGCACGCGAAAATCACGTCTAAGCGACACGGTGAACATCGTGTTCCCCTCATGCGCCCGCTGCCACAAGCGAGGCACTTCTGCTTAGACGATGTCACGGGAAGAGCACTTAACCAAAGTCAAGGCGCAGCGCTGTTCCCGTACTGAGATGTGAGGCGACGCTGTTAGGAGGGTTCATGTCCTTTCGCGATCTGCCGGTCTTCCGCGACCTGCGCGCCTTCCTGAACTACCTCGATACATCTGCCCGGATGATCAGGATCACGGCCCCCGTCTCAACCGTTCATGAGATGACCGAGGTCCACCGGCGGGTGCTCGCGCAAAGAGGCCCGGCATTGCTTTTCGAGAATGCGCGCGTCGCGAGCGGCGCGGCTGCGCCGATGCCGGCACTTGTCAATCTCTTCGGGTCCACCGAGCGCGTCGCATGGGGCCTCGGCATGCACCGAGAGCGGATACCAGCACTTGGCGAACTGCTGGTCAAGCTGCGCCAGCCCGAGCCGATCGATGGATTGAAAGGCCTCTGGGAGAGTTGGCCGCTCATCAAGGCTGCACTGAGCGCCATGCCGTCGTTTGTGGGCCGCCCGGCGGTGCAGGAAGAGGTCCATCTAGGAAGAGATGTCGATCTGTCACGACTGCCCGTCCAGACATGTTGGCCGGGGGAACCGGCGCCATTGATCACCTGGCCCCTTGTGATTACGCGCCCTCCGACTTCGGACTGCATCTCAAGTTACAATACCGGCGTCTATCGCATGCAGGTTCTGGCGCGAGACCGCGCCGTCGTACGGTGGCTCGCCCATCGCGGTGGCGCCGCCCACCATCGGCTGTGGGCCGCCGCGGGTCGGGAGATGCCAATAGCAGTCGCTATCGGCGCCGACCCTGCAACCATGCTGTCGGCCGTGCTCCCCCTTCCCGAGGGAATGTCCGAGCTGCGCTTCTCGGGCCTCTTGAGAGGGGAGCGACCACGGCTGGCGAGATGCGTGACGCAGCCACTGACGGTCCCAGCCGACGCCGAGATTGTCATCGAGGGGGCCGTGTCGCCGAACGATACTGCTCCGGAGGGCCCGTATGGAGATCATACCGGCTACTACAACGCGGTCGAGAACTTTCCCGTAATGCGTATCACCGCGATCACGAGCCGGCACGCACCGATCTATGTCTCCACCTATACGGGGCGGCCACCCGATGAGCCATCGATCATAGGGGAAGCCCTCAACGAGCTTTTCGTTCCAATCCTGCGTAGCCAGATCCCAGAGGTCGTGGATTGCTTTCTTCCGTCGGACGCCTGCTCGTATCGCATGGCCATCATCTCGATACACAAGCGCTATCCGGGTCAGGCGCGGCGCGTGATGATGGCGTTATGGGGCATGATGGTCCAGTTCTCTTACACGAAGATCGTCGTCATCGTGGATGACGATATCGATGTGCGCAATCACCGCGATGTCCTGTGGGCACTGTCGACTCGGATGGACCCATCCCGCGACCTGGTCGTGCTCGACAGAACGCCGATTGACTACCTCGATTTTTCATCGCCGCTGAATGGTCTTGGTGGAAAGCTCGGCATTGATGCGACGAACAAGCTCGGGGCGGAAACCAGTCGTGAATGGGGGCGCCCGTTGGCCATGGATCCCGCGATCATGGAGCGCGTGGACCGGATGTGGCCACGGCTCGGGCTCGACAGTGCGCAGGTCCCCGCGAAAGGAGGAGGGCGATGAGCCACCAGCGTGTTGTACTCGGCATCAGCGGCGCCTCCGGCGCAGCCATTGGCGTACGCGTCGCCGAGCTACTCTGCCAAGCGGCGGAGGTAGAGACTCATTTGATCATCTCGCCAGCCGCCGAACGCACGCTGGCGATCGAGGTTGGCCCGGACGCTGTCGAGTATCTTGAGCGCTGTGTGACGAAACGTCATCCGAATGACGATATCGGCGCGGAGATCGCCAGTGGATCCGTGCCTACAGCCGGCATGATCGTCGCACCGTGCTCTGTGAGAACGCTCTCGAGCATCGCCGGCGGGATCACTGACAGTCTGATCGTCCGCGCCGCCGATGTGCACCTCAAGGAGCGACGGCCGCTCATCCTGCTCACGCGCGAAAGCCCGCTGCATCTCGGACACCTGCGGGCGATGACCGCCGTAACGGAATACGGAGCAATCGTGGCGCCGCCAGTCCCTGCGTTCTATCTGCGACCTGAGCGGCTTACCGATGTGATCGAGCAGATAGCGCTGCGTGCAATCGGCCTGCTGAACCTGCGCAACGTACTCCGGGCGCAGCCATGGTCAGCACAGTGATGTGCTCACGTCAGCCGAGCGATCATCTCTTGTCTTCTGAACCCTCGACGAATGCGGCGAGCCTTACGACGTCTGCAATCTTCACGACATCACGTTCGACGCTGACGCCGAGCGGTCGCAGCCGTGCAAGCGCGCGGGAGAAGCTTTCTGGTTTCATGCCCAGCCTGTTGGCGATTAGCCCTTTCTCGAATGGGAGCTCGACGACGGCGCCCCCTTCCTCCCTCTCCGCGAGGTTGAGAATGAATTCCGCTATGCGCTGCGGCGCTGAACGCACCTTGATCTGCTCGATCTGCTCGACGAGTGCCTTCAGCTGATGGGAGGCGGCGGCCAGCATCGACAGAGCAAGCTCGGGCTGCTTGTGGATGCGCGCTCGAAATGCGCTTCCGTCAATGCGAAGCAGGCGCGCTGCTGATACGGTCTCTGCGCTGGCCGGATAGTGGCCGCCGAGAAACATGGCCGCCTCGGCGAACGTTTCGCCACGCTTGAAGATATGTAATACGACCTCGAGCCCGTCCGGCGTTGTGCGGTAGATCTTCACCCACCCGTCGAGCACCACGAAGAAGGCATCGGCGGGCTCCCCCTGATGGAAGAGAGTCGTGGCCTTCGGATACGCGCGTGGCATGACGGAGCCGAATAGATCCTGGGCAACGTCCCGCGGCATGCTGGCCAGCAGCGGGGTCGATCGAACAATATGCCAGTCCGCGGGATCCATCGACGCCATTGAAGATCGAGCTTCAGCCCTCGCCGCGGTATCTGGGATACTCGTGACAGGGCCCGTGGCGCACCGCGCCTCGGGCGGGCCAACTGGAAGCGCTCCAATTTGACCAGCTTACGGCTCCCGGCGTTGCACAACGCCCATACCAATCGACGAACCTTGCCCGCATGGGTGCCGTTTCCTCGTGGTCTTTGCCGAGAACAATTGCAAGCTTCTGCGACGGGGTCATCAGGTCGTGGCGCCGGCCAGATCGGTGCGAATGTGGGCACGTGCCCCATGTCTGAAGTCTGGGAGCCCTTTCTCCCCGGAGACGACGAGGAAGCGCGGTCTGCCGGAGATTCAATATCCACGTCCGATGCCGTGTGTCATCAATATTCGACGATGGACCATCCTGCAGTAGAGCACCGGCCGCCCGACCTGATCGAGCCAATCGATCTCGATGAGCCGGGTCTCTTCTAGGCCCCTGACGCAGCAAGACCCCGGTGGCCGCTGCCACCGGGGTCGCACGCCGTCAGGGAAGTGCGTGGATTGATCAGTGGGCCATCTGCAAGCCGATCGCAAGCCCAAGGCC
>JBKBPL010000086.1:0-5329 GCA_046293075.1 Hyphomicrobiaceae bacterium
GTTGCCGCCGGCCGGATCAAGATCGACCAGCAGTTGGTGAATTTCCAGACCAAGTTCCTCACCACCAACGTCAAGGGTACGGACCGCGAGATGTACCTGCCGGTCAACTTCGACATTGACCCGCTGCCGCAACTGCGTCCGCCGCAGATTCCGACCAAGGTGCTCAACCATCCGCCGCTGGTGCGCCTGGAGAACCACTCGCTGCCGCCACTGGGCGAGCGGATGGCGAGGTACCGCGTGCCAGGCAACCTCATCGCGAAGCCCGGCAGCTACCGCCTCGCCTTCCGTCTGCGGAGCCGCGCCGAGCCGATCTACTTCATGCGGTTCGTCGGCGCTACCGAGGAGATGGAGCGGCGCATGAACGAGCGGATGCTGAGCTTCAAGAACTCGACGGTGCAGCTCGAAGTACAGCGCTAGCGCCAGATCGCCGAGGGCCTCGGCTTGGGAATCCGCGGGGGACACAAGAAGCGGATTCCCGGCCTCAGCCTGCAGGTTCAGAACCACCATACGGGACGACCATATGACTCTTAAAGGGGACCTTCTATGCCGTTCGGGGACGACGGCCGCCAACATTGCACTGGTAGCCGGGGGGATTCTCGCACTTGCAGTCACGACAGCGGGCCCCGCGGCAGGCCAAAGCAGCAGCGCGCCGCGCAGCGATAGCTGGCTGAGCCGGCTGTGGCCCGGCGCTTCGACGATCTATCCCTCCGACGACCAGGCCGGTCCGCGATACGTGGGCGCGTCATCCAGAAGGGGCAGCGGTGAGGGCGCCACGGAAACCGTCGTTCCAAAGCGCAGCGGCAAGGACAGCGCGGATGACCTCTTCCGGCCCGACCCGCAGTACGGGGGCAAGCACGACCCGAAGGCCAACGCCGATATCTACGGCGCCAAGGTCGACGTCGATCCGCCGCGCCCGCTGCTTGAGCTCGGCCGCGAGCAATACACCTCCGGAGCTTACGGAGAGAGCAGCACCATCCTCGGCGAGTTGAATCCCCTGCTTCCAGGCCTCGCCGTTTACGGAGATTGGCGCACGGCAATTGCCTACAACAGAAACAACGGCAAGGAGGTTCCGCAAATCGCGACCCGCGTGAACATCGACGTCGACTTCAAGATCACCGCGACGGAACGCATACACGCCTTCTTCACGCCGCTTCAGAAGAACGCAAAGTTCACGCGCTTCGAGTTCGACCGCGCCGATGGCAATGGGAAGTTCAACGGCGAGTTCGACCCCAACCCGCAGACGCTGTTCTTCGAAGGCGACCTCGGTTCTCTCTACTCCGGCTTCTCCGGCAAGCACGCCGGCTTCGACCTGCCGTTCACCTTCGGCCTCTTCCCGCTGTTCCTGCAGAACGGGATCTGGGCGAATGACGCGATCCTCGGCGCAGCGGTGAGCATCCCCGCGAAGAACTCGGCAGCGCTGGGCCTTTCCAACTTCGACATCACCTTGTTCGCCGCCTTCGACAATGTCGACAATCCGGGCATTCTCGGTGCGAACAACCACAATGCCAACCTCTTCGGCATAACCACTTTCATCGATGCCTTTGGCGGCTATATCGAAGCAGGCTATGGCCTGATCGAAGGTCTTAAGGACCGGGCAGGCCAGTACACGAACTTCCTGACCGCCTCCTACACGCGGCGCTACGCCAACACCCTTTCAAACTCGACGCGCGTGTTCGCGAACTTCGGGAACGGCGACAAAGACGATGGCGTCGCCATCATTTCCGAGAACAGCCTGATCTCGGGCCTGCCAAGCACGCTGGTCCCCTATGCCAACTTCTTCGTCGGCTTCGGCAAGCCGCAGCCTCTGGTCGACGGCTTCAATGCAGGCATCCTGAAGAACGTCGGCATCAACTTCGAGACCGATGCCCTTACCGGGTTCCCGAAGCTGAACGACACCGCGGCCGACGCCTGGGGCGGCGCCATCGGCCTGCAATATCTCTTCAATCTGGATCAGCAGCTCGTCTTCGAGGCAGCCATGGTGCAGCCCTTCAACACCGACGGCACTGGCGTCCAGGAAGCGCAATATGGCCTCGGCGTTCGCTATCAGATCGCGCTCAACCACTCCTGGATCCTGCGCGCCGACGCGACGTATCAGTTCATCGATGGCAAGGAAGACAACTTCGGCGTCCGCACCGAGCTTCGGCGAAAGTTCTGATCGATCGCGGAAGAGAGTTCAGGCCTCGGAGAGACACCATGCTCGGCAATCTCATGTCCATCCTGACCACGTTCCTGCTGGCGCTTGGCTTCCTTATCATTGCGCCAGTGGCCGTTGCCGCGTCGGCCGACCAGCGCTTTCACTCCCGGCTGCAACTATCGGGCTCAAGGCTCAGCCGACATCTGCGCGGCGCCGCCGCAATGGTGATCGTCGCGGTCGCAGTCTTTGTGCTCGTTGCAGGCATTGGCGCAGCTACGTCCTATTTGAAGAGCTCGCCCGAGGCGGTCGGCGCACCGCACGCCAATGGCGACACGCTGGCACGCCTCAAGGACTACGCGCGTTCCGTTGGCGCCAACGCCATCCATGCCAAGGACGCGGCATCCCCGGCGGCGGACGGCAAGATGCTCCCTGATGTCAACACAATGATCGAGCGGCTGGCGGCGCGCCTTGAGACCGCGCCACAGGACGTCAAGGGCTGGCGCATGCTCGGTTGGTCGTACTATTACACAGGGCGCTTCGATGACGCCGTCCGGGCCTATGCGAAGGCCGTCACGCTCGATCCGAATTCCGAGGACATCAAGTTCGAATACGAAGAGGCGAAGGCGAAGGCCGCCGAGGTCAATGGCGCCGCGACAAGCGCACCGCCGCCGGCCGAGCCAAGCGACAAGATCGCCAATGGACCCAGCGCCGAGCAGATGGCCGCCTTCCAGGCCATGCCCCAAAAGGAGCGCGAGGCGGCAATCCGCGCCATGGTGGATGGCCTTGCAGCGCGCCTGGAAAGCTCTCCGCGAGATGTCGAGGGCTGGGCTCGCCTGATGCGCTCTCGCGTTGTACTTGGCGAGAAGGAGGTTGCGACCACGGCGTTCCGCAAGGCTCTCGACATCTTCAAGGGTGACGATGCCGCATCGGGCAGAATTACCGCCGCGGCCCGCGAGCTTGGGCTGAAGGTCGAATAGCAGCTCCGCATGCGACTGTCCCCTGTCAGAACCTACGGGACAGATTGAGCTGATTGCGTCAGATGGAGGTCCCGGCTCATCTGGACGTCCCGGCTCATCGTCACCCCGAGGCAGGCATCCGAGACGATCCGCCGGACGCCCTTGAGCCCCCTCCCCGTCAGGTGCTTCAGGAACGACGACCCGGCCGCCCCTGTCCTCCTTGGCGCCTGCCACGATGCTCAGAATCTGGCGATACCCCTCGGCGCGGACGGCGAGCACCATCAGCTGAGATACGTTGTGCAGCTCCCCGCCAGCTCCGCTTCATGATGATGCCGTCGAGATAGACGTAGGGGTGGCTGCCCTTGATCGGTCGGTTCCGCCAGGCTTCGATCGTCGCGCAGATCTTCATGTTGCGATCGGAAACCGTCCACGGCGAAACCCGCGTGCCCCACGGCACGTCCGTGATATCCCCGACGCGACGCACCGAAACCCCCGCGGCGCATGGCACGGCCGGCCCGCTTCCGCATCGCTCGGCGCGTTCACGCTCTCCTCTGCCATACCGCGCATAACCCGGTCCCAACATCCCTTGATCCGCGCGTCGTCGATCCGGTCACGTTGCCGAGCGGCCCCGGGATCGGCGTATCCTCGTTCGCCATGGTGGCCTCGTCTCACGCTTCGGGTTGACTTCGCCATCGCCGGAAGAGCCCTTGTCGGAGCCGCCAGCCCTAAGGCACTTATGCGAAGCGATCTTCATCCTCTGGGGCACCGAAGCGGCTCGCCCTGCGGCAACCTCGCAAACGCCCCGGGGGCGACGAACTCATCATGGCCAGCGCACTCGTTCCCCCGAGCTCGGTTCGACAATCCGCAGGGCTCAGGACGCAGGAAGACACAAGGACTTCTCGTAGATACGATAGCGTTTGACCGCCGGGCCAGCGGCCAACTCGGCGAGCTTCACCATCTGCGTGTTGGTCTCCAGCACCCAGGAAAACTCGATCCAGTCCAGGTCGTAAGCGCGAGCAAGCTCGACGAACTCCGAGACAAGCAGCGACAAGACGCCGGCTGCGATCGGCGTTCGACGATAAGCTTTCCGGATACCGAGCAGGGGGATGCGCGCCGTCTTCCACCGGTCCGCCAGAATTGCATGAGCGAGGCGGATCCAATTGAACGGTAGCAAGCGGCCGCCGAACGGCGTGATCACGCGGTTGATGTCGGGGAGGGCGACCATCATAGCGGCCGGTACGCCGTCGATCTCCGCAATACGACCGAACTTGGAGCGGATGATGGGTCGTGTGTCCTGGGCGATGGCGTCGATTTCGGCCGGCCCCACTGGCACGAAGCCCCAGTTGTCGCTCCAGGCATCATTGAATATGTCGAACAGCAGCTCAAGCTCTTGGCGGTAGCTCGCCACGTCCACCATCCGGACGCGAACGCGGCCGCTGCGCTGCGCCAGCGCGGCGAGCCGGCGCAATTCGGGCGGTTGCTGGGCTGGTCTCATGCGATAGCCGAGAAGATCCACCTTCTTTGCGAAGCCGCAGCGGTCGAGAAGCCCGTGAGCCCACCGCGGGGCGTGACTCGTTAGAATGGCCGGCGGCGCGCTGAATCCGTCAACGAGCAGGCCGATGTCCTCGTTGATCGACAGATTGAAGGGGCCGACCATGCGGCTGAGCCCGCGTTCGCGCAGCCAGTTCGATGCCCTGTCCGTGAGGGCGTGCGCGACATCCACGTCGTCGATGCAATCGAAGAACCCGAAGTGACCGGTCTCGTCGCGATGCTGGCGCAGATGCCGGTGATCAACCTGTGCCGATATGCGGCCGACCGGCGCGCCGTCGCGGTAGGCGACGAAGAAGGCAGCTTGGCCCGCGGCGAACAAGGGATTGTGGCGGGGTGAGATGCGCCTCTTCTCGACGGTGTGCAACGGCGGCACCCAGTTCGGATCGCCCGCGAATACGGCGTGAGGCACGTGGAGCCAGTCGGCCTGCGTCCCACCGTCCCCCACCCTGCACACGGTCACGGACCGGCTCATGGATCACCCTGAGCGCCTACGATGGATGGACAGCACGAGGTCGCCGGCGGCTGCCGGCAGGAAGGACATCAGGCGCGACAGCCAGAACAGCTGCCAGGGGAAAGCCACCTCGGGTGCGCCGCGATCCGCAGCCCGAAGAATGCGCAAGGCCGCTTCCTCAGTCGAGCAGCGGAACGGTTGCCCGTGCGGCAGCGAGCGGCTCATCGCCGTATCGAC
>JBKBPL010000087.1:0-5122 GCA_046293075.1 Hyphomicrobiaceae bacterium
CTCTGGCTGTTGGCGGTCTGGGTGGGGCATCGCATTGGCGTACGCCTGAACCGCCTGAAGGGAGGGTGATGCATGACCCAGTACACGGATGCCAAAATGCTCCGTCTCTTCATTGGTGAGGTAGATCGCTACGACGGTCATCCGCTCTATGAAGCCATCGTGCTCAAGGCGCGAGAGATGGGGATGGCGGGGGCCACGGTCCTGCGCGGCCCACTTGGGTATGGCCGCACGAGCCGGCTGCACACGACGAAGATCCTGCGCCTCTCGGACGATCTTCCGCTGATCATCGAGATCATCGATACGGCGGATGCGATCGACCGCTTTATCAAGGAGACCGAGCCCATGCTCGGAAGCTGTCTGGTGACCCTGGAGAATGTGCAGGTCGTGCGCTACGGCCATGATGGCGGGCTCACCTGAGCTTGACGAAGAGTTGATGAGCCGAAGCCACGTTCGCGCCTTGAATGCACAGTCCGCAATTTGTCAGCTGAGGCGTCCGTCTGGAAACGTGCCCGACGGTAGGGTGCCGGACCAGTTCGACCTGACGATTGTGCCCGAACGCGTGACGCGAACGTGCACGGTCGCGTGGCAAACGGAGCGGCAGATTGGTGTTTCCTTCGCGTGAACGATGTACGCGCGGCATGCAGGAGCCGTGGCGATCGCCCATGAGGCGGCTCGTGCGCAGGGCGCTTGCGATCCTCGCGCTTGTGGTGTGCGCATCGGCCGCCGCCCCGTCGTCAGCACCCTCGCAAACGCGCGAGCACGTCGATCTCCTGCTCGTGCTTGCCGCCGACGTCTCGCGCAGCGTCGACGGGCCGAAGTTCAAGCTTCAGCGCGAAGGTTATGCTGCAGCGATCGCCTACCGGCGCGTGCTCGACGCGATCCGATCGGGGCCGAGCGGGCAGATCGCGGTGCTGTTCATGGAGTGGTCCGGCCAGCACGAGCAGCGGGTTGTGATTGACTGGTCCCTCGTCAAGGACGAGCGGACAGCGCGACAGATCGGGGATCTGCTGCTGGAGCTGCCGCGCTCCTTTGCGCAGCGCACATCGATCAGCGGGGCCATCGATTTCGCCGCCGAGCAATTCGTGCACGCACCGTTCGAGTCGGGCCGCCATACGATTGACGTCTCCGGCGACGGGACCAACAACAGCGGACGTGATGTGCAGGCGGCGCGTGATGCCGCGGTTGCACAAGGCATAACCATCAACGGGCTTGTCATCCTCAGCGAGCAGCCCTTGCCCTGGAACCCATCCCATACCCACCCCGAGGGTGGGTTGACCCAGTACTATCGCGACAATGTCATCGGCGGTCCCGGCGCCTTCGCCATCGAGGCACAGAGTTTCGAGGCTTTCGGCAAGGCCCTGACCAATAAGATGGTCGCCGAGATCGCCGGCATCACGCCGCAGGAGGCGCTGAGGCGGACGACAAGCCGCGAGCTGAACATGCTGCCGGACCACTCGGCAGCTGGGATCGCTGGCCCGACATCCCGATAGACTCGCGCCGATCTGTAGTGGGGCCGCAGCCGTGAGGCGCTGTCCGCCATGCCGCAAGGCGGACCAGCCTCATGTTTTCCGCGGCTGGGGCGAACGCGTCAGCCATGCTCCCGACGCTTGCAGGGATGCCCGTCGATCGCAGGTTCCGCCCGTTCATGATGATCCAGCGCGCCCAGACGGTCATCCGGGATCGCCAACGCCGTTCGCTACGGGCGAATGCCGCACGACGATGTTAAGATCACCGGCATCGTGCGCCACGGCGGCGCTGTTCAATCGATCTCTGCCTGCAATCTGAGAGTGTCTGTATACGTAAAGGAATGCGCGCGATCCCCCGGCTTGGCGCATGAATGAGTGGAAGGACGCCAGCGTATGCCAGTGCCGAAGCACATCTTCGACCCACCGTTCAATATCGTGCGGTGCAGCCACGTCACGCTCGCAGTTGCCGACATCGAGCGCTCGCGCGCCTTCTATGAGGGCGCGCTTGGCCTGCATGTCGAGGATGCCACGCCAGATATGATCTATCTGCGCGGCCTCGAAGAGCGTCAGCACCACTCGCTGGTGTTGCAGAAATCGGCCAGCGCGGCCGCTCATCATCTCGGCTTCAAGGTCGCGTCAGAGGAGGATCTCGACAAGGCCGCCACCTTCTTCAAGGCCAGGGGCATCCCACATGCGTTCGTCGAGCGCTCGTACCAGGGACGCACGCTGCAGGCCCTGGATCCTCAGGGGATGCCTTTAGAGCTCTATTTCGCGATGGAGAAGCGGGAGGCTCTCCTTCAGAAGTATGCCCACTACAAGGGCGTTCAGCCGCAACGCCTCGATCACTTCAACATCTTCGCGCCAGACGTGCAGGGGTCCATGGATTTCTACGCGTCGCTCGGTTTCCGCCTGACGGAGTATGCCGAAGAGGATGGCCCCAACGGCCGGATCGCAGCGGCGTGGATGCATCGTAAGGGCAACGTGCACGATCTCGCCTTCACCAATGGTCGCGGGCCGCGTCTCCACCATCTCGCCTACTGGGTGCCGACGGCGCTCAATATCATTCATCTCTGCGATGTGATGGCGACGACGGGCTATTTATCCAATCTCGAGCGCGGACCGGGCCGGCACGGGATTTCTAATGCCTTCTTCCTGTACGTGCGTTGTCCCGACGGCCATCGCACCGAACTCTATACGTCGGACTACCAGACGATGGATCCGGACCACGAGCCCATTCGCTGGTCGCTTCGCGATCCGCGCCGGCAGGCGCTCTGGGGGCAGCCAGCGCCGCGATCATGGTTCGAGGAGGGCTCGCTGTTTGCTCACACCGAAGCGCGCGAGGCACTCTTCAAGGCCGACGTCATTGTCGCCAACTGAGCGAGGCGGCGCCAACATCTGCCGGCGTGCGGCCCCAGTGCCGGCCGGGCTTCGGCAGCGATCGCATCGGGCGCGGCATGGTCGCCACGCCTGGCCGCATGATGCGCAATCGTGACCTGCAGCGTCACTACGCCGGGACGGGGCGTGAGCACGAGGACGTTGGCGGCGGCACGCGACCTCAAGCACGTCTTGCGCGTGGCACAAGCTTGTCACTGTGCGCGAGCAGGAAGGCCTTGAGCGTCTCCGCCGCTGCGGGCAGCTGGCGGTCGACGCGGTGAACGAGAAACCACTGGCGCACGAGCGGCAGTCCCGGCGCTCTGAGCACGACGAGGCGGCCCTCATCGAGCTCCGCAATGCAGGTGTGAGCGGAGATGATCGAGATCCCGAGCCCGGCCATCACGGCTTGCTTGATCGTCTCGTTGGTGCCCATTTCGATGATGTCGAAAGGCCGGCCGGCGCCGAACCGCTCGAGGAACCGCTCCATCAGGATGCGCGTGCCCGAGCCCGGCTCGCGTGCGAGGAAGCGCTCGGCGATAAGGTCCTCCGCCACGATGTCGTTGACGCCCGCGAGTCGGTGACCGCGCGGTGAGATCATAACGTGCGGGTGATCGCCGAGCGCGGCGCTTGCCAACGGCAGGTGCGCGGGGGGCTGGCCCATCATGAGCAGGTCGAACGCACTCGACTCGAGGCCTTTTATCATCTCGCCGCGGTTACCGATGGCGAGCCGGATGCGAAGCTGAGGGTGCGCCGCCTGAAAAGCCGCAGCGATGCGCGGCGCGATGTATTTCGCCGTGCTCACGGCACCCATCAGAACAGTGCCTGCGGCACCAGACCGCAGGTCGGCGATGCGCGTCGCGGTGCTCGCGATCAGTTTCTCGATTTCGCCGGCCGTCTCGACCAGCACCGCGCCGACATCGGTTGGAACGAACCCGTCGGCAGATCGGTCGAAGAGCGGAGCACCGACACTTTTCTCAAGTATTTTCAGTTGCGTGGTGATGGCCGGCGGGGTCACGCCGAGACCGCGTGCGGCGGCTGTGACCGAGCCGTTCCGGACCGTCCCGGCCAGCGCACGAAGCTGTTTGAGCGTGAGGCTCCTGAAGTCTGGCATTCAATTTTTCTACATCGCGTGGAAAGATTATTAAATTTCCTTTTTCGTCGCACTGGGTGAGCCTCCAGCCAACGACAACAAACGCACGTGGAGGAGGCTGAGCAATGGCGGAGCACAACGGCGAAGCGCGCACAGGGCTTTGCACGAGGCTGATGCACGCCGCCGGACGAAACCCGGTCCGTCGCTCCGCCGCCAAAGTCGTAGGTGCTCTCGCGAACGTCGCCTGCGAGCTTTCGAAGAAGCTTGCCATGGGCCCCCTCGGCGGGCGCCTTGGCGCTGATGTGGGCGATCATAATGTTGATGGCGACATGCAGAAGCAGATCGACGTCGACGCCAATGCCATGATCATCGAGGCGCTGCGCAACACGCCGACGGCCTACTACGCCTCAGAGGAGGAGGATGCGATCCTCACGCTGGCGAACAACGGGCTCGTGGCTGTCGCCGTCGATCCGCTGGACGGCTCCTCCAATGTCGACGCCAACATCGCCGTCGGCACCATCTTCTCGGTATTTCCGGCCTCGCCCAACGGCGCCACAGCCTCCTTCCTGCGCGCCGGCAGCGAGCAGATCGCAAGCGGCTATTTCATCTACGGATCACACACTGCGCTGGTGCTGACCACGGGGAGCGGCGTCGACCTCTACGTACTCGACCGCGAGACCTCAACCTTCCGACTGGCGCGCGAGGGTCTGTTGATAACGCCAACCACGCGCGAATTCGCCATCAACACGTCGAACTACCGGCATTGGCCGGAGCCGGTGAGAAAATTCATCGACGATTGCGTCGCCGGAAGCGAGGGACCGCGCGGAAAGAACTTCAATATGCGCTGGAACGCCTCACTGGTCGCTGAGACGCACCGGATCTTTTCGCGTGGCGGTGTATTCCTTTACCCGGCCGATGGCCGCAAGGGCTACGAGCGCGGAAGACTTCGCCACGTCTACGAGGCCGCGCCGATTGCCCTGCTCATCGAGCAGGCGGGTGGGCGTGCCACGGATGGCCTCGGCGCTATTCTCGAGCGCACACCCGCAAGCCTGCATGAGCGCACGCCACTCATCTTCGGCTCGGCGGAGAAGGTCGCGATCGTCATGGCATACCACCGCGACCCGAGCCTCGCCCGCGAGCGTTCGCCGCTGTTCCACAATCGAGGTCTCTTCACCACGTAGGCAGCACTCGT
>JBKBPL010000088.1:0-4992 GCA_046293075.1 Hyphomicrobiaceae bacterium
GACTTGCCGCAGCTTCGCGACGATCTCTTCGGGCTTGTGACGCTTTCTCGGCATGGGAAAGATCCTCCTGGTTGCCATAAGACATACTTCAAGGTGGACCAATTCAATGGGGGTGGATCAACTTGTGCGAAAGATTCTGTACGTTATCGGTCTGGAAAGCCAGCCATAAAAGCCGGAGCGCGAGACACCGAGCGCCTCACATATCGTTGTCAGCAGCCAGATCCACCGGTGCTTCGCCACAAACGCGAACATCACGTCTGGTCCTCGGCGAAGTAGCCCGCGGCTTTTTTTAGGATGTCACGCTCGGTCTTCAGCTTCTGCACCTCGCGCTTCAATTGCGCGATCTCGGCCTCCGCCGCCTTCATCTTGCCGTGCCCGGGGGAACGCCTCCAGCGGGTCGTCGGCGAATTGCTTGACCCAGTTCCTTAGCAGTTTCTCGTGCACGTCGAGATCACGTGCCGCCTGCACCACCGAAACGCCCCGCTCGCGGACCAGCCGAACCGCCTCAACCTTGAATTCACGACTGAAACTTCGCCTCTGCATACGCCACCTCCGGCTTCACTATGACACCTCACCCTCGTGTCCGTGAAACCCGCAGCAGCTCAGGTTCGCTCGCCACCCAAGAGGCTCACTTGGCCGTTCTGCGCGGGGGACCAGCAGCAGACATCAACCAATGCTGACCCGCGAAGAATGGATGACGCGCGCGCGCTCGTCTACAAAGTCGACCTCGAGTGCGGATGCTGTCGCGGCCGCCCTGATGAAACCAAGCACTGAGGCAGAGAACTGCGCGCGATCATTGTTTATGGCGGCGGTGACCCGAGATCCAGAGCCGCATACGAAATAGTGAATGCCAGATACAACATGATGTTGGAGATTATGCTCGTGGCCGCTGAAATAAGCTTGCACGCCGTATGCCTCGAGCAAGGGCTTCACGCGCTTCACTAGGAGTGGGGAGGCGAGGCGCGGGCCGGCCGAAACGATGGGATGGTGTCCTACGACGATCTTGCACTGAGCGGAGCTGGTGCGGAGCGACTTCTTGAGCCAGTCGATCTGAATATCGGGGTCAGCCCCATAGACCCATCTGGTCCACAGTCGCGGGCGCCTGGAGACGAGGGGCGTGGTGTCGAGAAAAAAGAACTCAATTCTGCTTGAGTCGCCGACGGGCTCGACGTGCTGGTAATAGCGGGATGGCATCACCCATCTCGAATTCCGCCGCGCATACGAGATCTGAGCGTCAACGTTCCCCCTATAGTCGTGATTGCCGAGCACAGCGTACCAGGGGCATCTGAGGGGCTCAGCGGAATATACGTTCTCGAACGCTTCAGTCCACAGCTTGTCCGTATCGCTCGACACGCCGCTGCTGTAGAAATTATCCCCCGTCGAAATGACGAACTTCGGTCGGCTCATGCTCGCGATTTCGCTCATGGCCCTCGCAACGCGGCGTTGGCCATCGGAGTGTTTGCGGCCCCAGTCACCCACCACAAAGAAGTTGAAGTTGTCCCTCGCAGCCGTTGGCCGCGTAACCCATAGTGATGCCGTGGCTGCGAGGACCAGCTTGGAAAATGCGCGGCGCGTAAGGATCATCGCTACCGTCCTTCGGTGCTTGGGCGGAAACTACGTTGTTGCCGGGTGGGTCACTCCAGGCGTACTTCCCGCTATCGCGCAAGACCATGCGCAATCGTGTGTCTTCAAATCGGCCACATCCTCGCTTTGCATTCCAGCCCAAGCATATCCCAGACGCCGGCGCTTGATCCGTCTTGCCGATGATTGGCCGCACGGGACCAGGCTGGACCGTCGGTGGTCATTCGCGGTGGTCGGGTGCGCCCTGGGTAGCGACCGATCTCGGCACGGACCGCGAACGGCGATGTGATGGCTGCGGGACCAACCGTAGGCAGGACCAAAGCATCGGGCCAGGAGCGATCAATCTGCTCGAGACGATGCTGCACCGCACGACGCAAAATCAGTATGTTGTTGAACGGAAGTATAGTGATGGGTCTCCAGTCGCCCTTGACGTCAAGGCCCGCCAATCAGAGCCAAACAATGAGAACATTCCAAAGCGTGGGACGTGCCGCTTGAGTGCAACGCAACGTTCAAACGAGTTTGGCCGCGGTAGTGCTTAGCGGCCAGACGAGCGCGGGAGAAATCAGCAGGTTGATCATGACGTTCCTGGGCGCGCCAACGGCGATCGAGCCGACGCTGTCGCGGGCACCCCACGCGTGATGGTCGCAGTAATGATGGCGCGCGCAGGCACCCTATCGGCGACCATCCCGGGGACTACGGCCAAGCCATCGATCAGCGGCTGACCCGCAGCATCTCGCGGAGGTGAGGGAGGTGCTCGCGTCCCCAGTACAGATCACCGTCCTCGAGCAGGAAGCTCGGCACGCCGAAGACGCCTGCAGCCTCGGCCTCGGTCTGGACCCGCTTCAGCAGTGCGCGTCCCTCGCCAGCTGAATAAGCGGCAAATTCGGAGGCATCAGCGCCGCATTCGCCAAGAAGTCCAGTGAGTACGGGAACGCTCTCAATATCCAGCTCACGTTTCCAGAAGCGTTCGAAGACGCGATCATGGTAATCGCGAAAAACGCCATGCTCCTTCGCATACAGCATGCCGATATTGGCCAATGAGGAATCCCATATCTTTAGTGTGCCGCGGATCGTCAATCCGCGCCGATTGGCCTCGCGGCGGCAGTCCATGTAGCTGTACTTCACCCGCCGCCACTGGTGCGCATTGCGGCTCTCCTCTGCGACGACGCCATTTGCGTCAAGCTTGGCGCTGCCAAGATAGGCTGGGATGTCGAGCGTGTAGGGGAGCCAGTCGACCGCCACACCGGTCTCGCGCTCGAAGTCATAGACCAAGTCCTTCGCGAGATAGGCGTAGGGGCTCTTGTAGTCTGAGTAGACGTTGATCGACTGCTTCGTCATGTCGTGGGCCTTCCACCATTTGCGCGCTCGAAGACCTCGCCCTGGTTCTCTCCGGCGCGTAGCAGGTACTTTTGGACCTTCTGGCTCGGCGTCTTGGGCATGTCGCGGCGAAACTCGATATAGCGGGGCACCCAGAACCGCGGCATGTGCTCATCACAGAAGGCCCAGAGCTCTTCCGCCGTCGCCTTTTCCCCCTCGCGCAATACAACAACGGCCTTGACCTCGTCCTCGCCAAACTCGGAGGGCACCGCAATCACGGCGCATTCAAGGATCGCAAGATGGCGATTGAGCGTCGCTTCGACCTCGGAGGACGAGATGTTTTCACCACGGCGGCGGATGGAGTCCTTCTTACGGTCAACAAAGTAGTAGTAGCCGTCGGCATCGGCGCGCGCATTGTCGCCGGTGTGAAACCAGAAATTCCGGAAGGCATCGAGCGTGGCTTCCGGACTGTTGTAATAGGCTGAAAGCATGGCAAAGGGCCGTTTCGGGCGAACCAGGATCTCGCCAACCTCGCCGACGGCGACCGGCTCGTCGCGCTCGTTTGCGATCATGACATCGAATGTCGCGGTATTGGGCTTGCCGCAGGAGTCCGTGCGGCGCTCGCCGCCCGGCGGCGTCATCGTGACGATGCCGGTCTCCGTCGCGCCGTAGACCTCCACGATCTTGCAATTGAAGCGGCGCTCGAACTGGCCATTGACCTTGGCGAAGTAGAACCGTCGCGCCGGCTGGTCGGCATCATCGGCCCGGGGCGGCTGCTTCAGCAGGATGGGAACCATAGAGAAGATGCCGTGGGCGACATCGGCCCTGTACTTGCGCACGTCATCCCAGAAGCCCGAAGCCGAGAAGCGCGGCACGATGGCGATCCGCCCTCCACGGATGATCGCCGGTACGACGCCGAGCCAGGAGGCGATGGCATGAAAGAGCGGCATGCAGGTGTAGATCGACTGCCCCGCAGCATAGTCCGTCGATGCGATCCAATCGCGTGCGAAGGTGATCACGTGCGCGTGGCTTGCGAGAACGCCCTTCGAGGGGCCCGTCGTGCCGGACGTGAAGCTGATGGCTAGCGGATCGGAGGGTTGGATCTCGACGCCGGGATCGTGCTCGGGCGCGCTCATGAGATCGCTGAGCGTGGTTATGGCGATGCCTCTGCCGATCATGCGCGGTGCGTCGAGCATCGGCGTCGCGAGGATGACGTGTCGCAGCCCCGGCAGGCCCCCGGCCACAACCTCCAGCCGCTCGACATATGCCGGATCGATGACGATGTGCGAGACGTCCGCCTTGCCGAGCTGGTATCTGAGAATGTCGCCTTTGTAGTCGGTGTTGATCGGCACGTAGATCGCGCCGGCCCGCGCCGCACCGAGCCAGGCATCGACAAAGCCCGGCCCGTTCATCGCCATGATCGCGACCTTGCTGCCCTTGCCAGCACCGAGTGCTGCAAGCCCGTTGGCCGTCCGGTTCGCACGCCTGTCCGCCTCGGCGAACGTCTGCGTTCCCTCTGGGAAGTCCAAGAACGTGCGGTCGCCGTAGTGCGCCGCGGCATCGCGCAGAAGCGCCCCTAGTGTGAATGGCTCGCACCTGAACTCCGACACCGCACGGACCTCCCGAAACGCCGCGGCTGACAGACGCTTCGGCATCCGCACATTGGGGCGGCAGCCGTGCGCGTCTCGTCAATATGCGAGATGCGATCCGCCTATGCTGCCTTACGATGGGGTTCGAGCAGGCTGAAGGCGCCAAGCACATCCTCCAGCGTGCCATCGGGAAGGCGATCGATGAAACGCTCCAGCATGTCGAAGGCCTGCAGCGGCACACCCTGCTCGGCTCCAACACGGCGCACGAGCGCCGAGACGCCAGCGCGGTCGTAGTTGTAGTCCTCGGTCGTCATGCGCTGGTCGCGCACGAGATGTCGCCCGTCCTCCGTCTCGACCTCGATGATGGCACTCAGGATCGGTACTCCTGCGTCGGCGGCGAGTGCAATGCGCCCGACGAGCCCGTTCACGGCCGGATCATCATAGGTCGTCATGCGCTTCATGTCCGGAATGCCATGCAGCAGCGTTGCCGCAATGCAGAACGGAA
>JBKBPL010000089.1:0-4887 GCA_046293075.1 Hyphomicrobiaceae bacterium
AGGTTCTTGATCCTGTAGGCGAAGGCGAGATCCCGACCGACTCTCGGAGTGCCCTCAATGAAGGGGCCGCCGACCTCGGTGCCGTTCTCCATGACCTGCCGCCTGATCTCGTCACGCTCGTCGAGCCGCTTCAGGTTCTCATCGATGATCTGGCGGGCATCTTCGCGGTCGAGCGCATCGGCCCAGCGCTTGGGAAAGTCGACTTTGATCTGGCCGGACGCGACCTTGTCCTCGAACGCGGTGGTCCCCCAGCCGGCGCGCCAGTCGAACTCCATCCAGTCCTTTATGGAGAAGGCCTCCGCCTTAGCATTGTGCGGGAAGATGCCGGGGTGGGCGATCGAGTAGCCCGGGCCGATGAAGCGATGATTGGTGTGCTTGCGGCCGGGGTTGATCTCCTTGCCGCCGATCACGGCCGTGGGGGCCGTCGCATAGCCCTCAGGCTTGCCTGGGACTTTGCCCATGTGGCAGTCCTGGCAGGTGATGCCGGCCCTCTTCGCCGGGCTGTCACGATACTGATCCCAGACGATCTCGAGCTTGATGCCGAGGTTGACGGCGACCTGGTGACAGCTGACGCAGAACTCCGACTTGGAGAGCTGGGGGTTCGTCATCATGCCGTTGTGGATGCTCATGCCCCGCCCGTCTTTGTCGGTCTTGACGGAGTAGGTATCCTTGTTGGCGATGATGTCTTTGATGACGCTCTTCTCACCGGTGCCGAAGACCGGATCGTAGATCTTGCCCGGCTCGATCCGGCGCTCGCCGTCGACCTTGCCGTACTGCTCCTTGACGCGGTGGCAGGTGATGCACGTCACGCCCTCGCGAGAAATCGCGGCGCGCTCCCAGAGCGGCATATCGCGCTTCTCGCCGAGCTGGGTACCGACCTGCGCATGGCAGCGCACGCAGAAGGTGCCGACAGTGCCTTGGGTCAGGTGCTGGAACTTCTGCTCGAATGCGTGGAACATCGGCGAGATCGATGCGTAGGCGTGATTCGAGGAAGCCCATTCTTCGTAGATCTGCTTGTGGCATTCACCGCATTGTGCCGCGGTGGGATAGAGCGAGAGCGTCTCATCGTCGACCGTGGGGATCGGTGCTTCCTTGCCCTTCAGGGCTTTGGCCGTTGCGGCAAATACGGACATCTGCCCGGTGCCGTAGGATCCCGCGCTGGCGGAGAGCTTCTGCTCGCCGCCACCGGCGCTGGGCTTGGCACTGGCGGCACCGGCTTGTGCGGCGGCGCTGCCACCGGCGGCTCGTCTCTTCTCGTCCTCCTTGATGAGACTTTCGAGGACGGCGTTCGGATCGGTTTGCCCGGCCTGGGCAAGCCTGAAACGCGCCTGTCCATCAACGGTCTGCGTCTGGCCGGCCTCGCGGGACTCGGCGACAGCCTTCTGGCTGAAGAAAGCTGTGTGGCTCAGTATGGTGCCCGCAACAGTGCAGGAAAGCATGGAAACGCTGGACAAGAGCGTTATTGCGTTACGCATGACTCTATCCCCCGAATGGATCTGCCCTCGGCGTCCCCCCTGTTTTCTTGACGGCATCCCAATTTTTATTGCGCAAAAACGGTTCCGTGCCGTCGCTCGGGACTTCCGAGGCGAGTTCGATCAAGCTAGTTAGGGAAATGGGCTTCACGGGGTCGCCAACGAAGCGAAATCGTGGCGAATAAGGGCAATTGCTTGTGGCAAATGCTCATTTCATGTTTTGCCATTTCTGTAATATCGGGAAATATTCATTATTTGAGCAAAACGCATTTCACTTAGTCATTCCGGGAGTGCAATGCCTTTGGATGGCGCTGCGCCGGCGATGCGCACGGTTGGGCCGCCGGTCCTACTCTTTTGGTCCGAAAAGCGTCAAGCGCTCGCCATCTGAAACCATCAAACGGCCATTGTCTAACCACGATGAGAGGATGGACTGCCGCACGTAACCGGGGCGCGGTCGGGTTTGAAGAGATATCCGCGCGAGAACAATCCGCGCATTGGTACTCGAGAGCTTCGCGTTACGTCCGCATCCGGTGCCGAATTTCAGCGGCAGGGGGAAATGGGGCCCGCGACGGGGGAAAAGAGGTGCCGGTGCTTCTAAATCCGAGCAATGGGGGGCGGGGTTTGAGAGCTGGAGCGCATGATTTGCTGAGTTCCCAGGAAGTGCAGCGATGGCGGGGTGCCTGCGCGGGCTGCCGATAACACGTTTTATGTAGCCTTCCGGGATCAGACAATGACAAGAAGTCACCAGATCACGATCAACGGGAATAGCTTTGTGGCGCGCCACGGCGAGGTGCTGCTGGATGCGGCGCTGAACAACGGCGTCGACCTGCCCTATGACTGCCGCGCAGGCCACTGCGGTACCTGCTGCGTGCGGCTGGTATCGGGCGAAGTACGAGGTGGCGAAGGTTCCGAGCCGGGCATCGTTCATGCCTGCCAATGCCGGATCGTCGGCGACGTCGTGGTTGAGCGGGACCAGCCGTCAGGCGTTCGCACCGTCGAAGGTGTGCTGAGCTCGCTGCGTCCACTGTCGCACGAGGTGATGGAAGTCGGCATCAGAACGGACCGCGCGCTGCCTTATCTGCCAGGGCAGTATGCCCAGGTGCGCTTCGGCGGCTATCCGAGCCGGCCTTTCAGCATTACCCACCCCTTGGGCGGCAATCCGAGCAGCCGCTCGATTTGGTTTCATATCCGGCGCACGAGCAACGGACGCGTGACGCCATCACTCGGCAGGCGCATCAGGCCGGGTCATCGCGTGCAGGTGACCGGCCCTTACGGCTCGGCACATTTCCGGCCCAATCTGGACAGCCGGATCATACTCGTCGGCACCAACACCGGCTTTGCACCGATCTGGTCGATCGCCGTTGCCGCTCTGCGCGAGAACCCGGAGCGCATGATGATGATCATCGCCGGCGGCCGCACCATCGAGTCGCTCTACATGGGCCCGGCTCTCGTGCAGCTGGCCCGCTTCCCCAATGTGCTTATCGTGCCCGTTTGCAGCACGCCGCAGAACGTGACTGATGCCGTGAAGCTTGGCCGGCCGACCGACTATCTACCGCGCCTGCTGCCGACCGACGTGCTTTACGTTTGCGGCGCGCCGGCAATGGTCGATTCGATCAAATCGATCGCGGCGCGCGCTGGCGCCGTCTGCTACGCGGATCCGTTCCTGCCGACAACGGATGACGTGGTCGAGGAAGGGGTTCTGGCCCGCGCCAAAAGTTGGCTCGCGGTCGCAAGCCGTGAGATCGACGAGTTCATTCCCGATCATCCCCGCCAGCGGCGTGAGCCGCCGATGCAGGCATATCGGATGGCTGAAGCAAGGGTGAGAAGTCATTATCGTTCTTGACGTGTGTAGCTTTCTTTCGATCGGTATCGCGTCCGCGGGCCGTTTGCGGTCGTCCATGCTCTATCTCTGCGGCTTGCTGATCAACTTGAGCTTGGCCGCGGGCGGCGCATGGGCCTCCGATCCGGCCAAGATTGTCGGACCGAATGCCTGCGCCGAGTGTCACAAGCAGGAGGCCGAGGCCTGGAAGGCCTCGAGCCATTTCAAGACGTTTCGCGAGATGCCGCGCCGGAAGGAAGCGAACGAAATCGCGGAAAAAGTCGGCGTTCAGCGCATCAGATCGGAGAGCCTGTGCCTGACCTGCCACTACACCGTGCAGCAGAAGGAGAACCGAAGCCAGCCGATTGCCGGCATCTCCTGCGAGTCTTGTCACAGTGCGGGCGAGGACTGGGTCAAGGTCCACAGCGGGTTCAGCGGCAAGACCGAGAAGACGGAGACCGCTGCCGAGAAAGAGGCGCGCTTGAAGCTCGCCGATTCCAAGGGAATGATCCGGCCGTCCTCGCTCTATCGGCTGGCGAAGAACTGCTACAGCTGCCATGTCGTGCCGCAAGAGGATCTCGTCAACAGGGGCGGTCATCCCGCCGGCAGCGCGTTCGAGCTCGTATCCTGGTCGCAGGGCGAGGTGCGGCACAACACCTGGCACTCCAAGGGCAAAGAGAACGCACCCGCGACCGCCGCGCGCAAGCGAATGCTCTATCTCGTCGGCCTCGGTGTCGAGCTCGAAACGGCCTTGCGCGCGGTTGGAAAGGCGACGGTGCGAAAGACCTATGCATTCGAGATGGCCAAGCGCGTGGATCGGGCGCGCAAGCAGCTTGCTGTCGCCGCGAAAGCGGTGCCGAACGTGCCGGAAATCGCAAAGATGGTCGAGTACGCCTATTCGGCCGGGCTGAAGCTCAACAACGAGAGCTTCCTGACGGCTGCCGCTGACGGCGTTTCGAAGGAGATCGCGAGTATCACCGAGAAGTACGACGGCAGCACATTGGGCGGGCTCGACAGCCTGATCCCCGGTCCGGACAAGTTCAAGGGCAAAGCCAGAGAAGCCGGCGCGGCCGATTGATCCCGATCGGCTGGCGATGGCCTCAATGGACTTGATGGGGGAGAGAAGAATCACGATGAGTGATTTCGAGGGACCGCCGTGAGATGGGCGGAGCGGCGCGCGCCCGGCGCCTTGATCGGCGGACGCGGTCGGGGCCCGGGGGGATATCTCACCGGCTCGACGGTCCAGGGCCTTCTGTTCGTGGTGGTTTCCGGCGGCCTGCTCTGGCTCGTCTGGATCTATGGCAATGGGCTGCGCGATCCGCGCTATTTCGACGGCTGGGTGCTGGCCGGCGGCATGGTTCTGCAGCTCTATTTTCACATCGCCATCAAAACCGCCCGTCTGTCGCCGAAATCAGCCATGCGCTGGCGGAAGATCCATATCTTCATCGGCTACCTGCTGATTGCCGCCTTCATCCCGCATTCGGATTTTTCGCTGCCGGATACGGGCTTCGAATGGGCGCTGTGGCTGGGCTTCGTGCTGGTGACGGTGAGCGGCATCTTCGGCACCTATCTCTCCTGGTCGCTGCGGGCCAAGCG
>JBKBPL010000090.1:0-4483 GCA_046293075.1 Hyphomicrobiaceae bacterium
TCCGAGAGGCCCTTCTGAAACTGGATGCGGTTGCGCGCCATCGCCCATCTCCCTGATCTGGCACGTATTCTCTGTAGATTCGAATGGCAGCATCAGGGCTTATGATGGTGCGTAATCAGGACGCGGCTTATGTAGTCGTCGAAGCCGGCTTCGGATTTATGAGTGGCTCCCTCGCACTTCTCGCGGATGCAGCACACAATTTGACGGACGTCGGGGGCTTGGTTTTGGCATGGGCCGCCGTAGTCCTGGCCCGTCGGGCTCCAAGTGAACGCCATACTTACGGACTTGGCCGAACCTCGATCCTCGCGGCACTCGTCAACAGCGTCATGCTTTTGATCGCCGTGGGCACCCTGGCCTGGGAAGCTGTCGGGCGCTTTTGTTCTCCGGCGGAGGTTCCGGGCGTAACCGTCCTATGGGTGGCTCTCCTGGGTATTGTGATCAACACCGGAACGGCGCTGTTGTTCTTGCGAGGGCGGGAGCGCGACCTCAACATCGAGGTGCGTTCCTGCATATGGCCGCGGACGCCGCCGTTTCAGTCGGCGTCGTCCTATCCGCTCTCATCATCATTGCGACGGGTTGGGTCTGGGTCGATCCCGTGGCGGGACTTTTCGTGAGTGTGGTCGTGGCGTGGTCGGCCTTCAGGCTCATGAGGTCGGCCGTGCATCTGAGCCTCGACGGGGTGCCCGAAAGCATCGACAAGCGCGCAGTCGAGGCGTGGCTGATTGAGCAGCCAGGCGTCGCCACCGTCCACGATCTGCACATCTGGGCGATGAGCACAACGGCCACGGCTTTGACCGCCCACATCGTCATGCCCGAGGAGAGCCCGGGCGACTCGTTCCTCGAAAGCGTCGCACGGGAACTAGAGCACCGCTTCGGTATCGCTCATGCGACGCTGCAGATCGAGCGAGGCGATGGAAGCGAATGTCGGCTCGCGCCTGGCACCGTCGTGTGAGGGCCTGTATGATGGAGCACATTCGACCAATGGAAGGATTGGCCCGAGGTGCTCGATAGCGACGACGGGTACTCTGCCGCCCGGGCTGCCAAGTCGGCTATGATGGGAATGGGCTTTGTGGCAATGCGTCCGACAAAAAGCAGACCTTCGCCATCTGGGCTGCCCGGCGGGCTTCTGACGGCGGGGTTCATTGCGCTTGCTCTGGTGCCATTGCTGGCGGCGCGGCTGAGTGGCCTGGAAACTGTCGCTCCACTCCACGAGTTCGGCACGGCGCTTGGCCTGACAGCGTTCGCCCTTGTCCTGTTGCAGTTCCTGAGTTCCGGGAGGTATGAGAGCCTGTCCGGCCGTGTTGGGCTCGACAGATCAATGGGATTCCACCGCATCGCCGCCTACGGCTTGCTGCTGTTCGCGGTGCTGCACCCACTGGGCTATGTAGCAGCGACATTTGCGACTGATCCGAGTGCTGCGTGGGCGCGACTCACGGGCATGCTGGCCAGTCCGCGCCTTCGGTCGGGTGTCGTGGCGCTAGTGAGTTTGCTTCTCCTTGTTGCATTGGCTGCGCTACGCGAACGGATCGGCTGGCGATACGAAACCTGGCGGGCCTCGCATGGACTGATGGCAAGTGCCGTGGCAGCGCTCGTCCTGCACCACGCATTCACCGCTGGAGCCTATAGTCGTGAAGGTCTGCTGTACTACTACTGGATCGCTGGTGGGGCGGTGGCAGCAGTCGCGCTCCTAAACGTGTATGCCGTTCGGCCGTGGCGTATGTGGAGGGCGGGGTGGCAGGTGGAAAGCGTTACGCCGCTCGGCTCGCGAACATGGGGCATGACGCTCGTCAGCAGGGATCCCGGGCGGTTCGATTTCCGCGCCGGTCAGTTCATCTGGCTGACACTTGCGCCCAATCGACCACCTTTTCATGACCATCCGTTCTCGATTGCCTCGGCGCCAGCCGAATTGCCGCTGTTGAGACTGATTGTGCGCGAAGCCGGCGACTGCACCAATAGATTCGGTGAGACCGAGCCCGGAACGCGGGTCGCAGTCGATGGCCCACATGGCAGCTTCCTTCTGGACCACGCCGGCAAGCGCGTGATCATGGTCGCCGGCGGTGTGGGGATCGCGCCGATTCTGGGCATGCTCGAGGAGGCAGCATCAGAAGGCGACGGCAGATCCTTCGAACTCCTGTACGCGGCCAGGACTCCGGACGAAGTTGCGGGCATCGAGCGTCTGACGGCGCTGCAATCGCAGCTGGATCTGTCGGTGCGCTACTTTGTCGATACCGATGCACGTGCGCCGGAGTTCCTCCAGGGGCCGGTCCGGCCGGACCATATCAAGGAGGCCGTGGGGCTGTCTCCACGTGACGCGATTGCGTACGTCTGCGGTCCGCCTCGCATGATGGAGAAGGTTACGGATACACTGCTGGAGTTGGGCGTTCCGGCGGCTGCAATCCATTACGAGCGGTTCGATTCCGGCGCCGGCAAGGGGAGGCTCGACCGTCAGCGGAGACGACAGGCCATCGGCATCCTTGTGGTACTTGTGATTGGCGCAGTGCTGTTCAGCTTGAGCTGAACGTCACTTCTTTGAAAGGTCGACAAGGTAGATGACGATCTTTGCTCTCATCTGAGCATCTTCGGCGTGATGCGTCGTGAGGAAGGCGTCCAGGCGTGAGGCCTTTTCTTCCTCGCTCTGCCCCTTGAGGTTGGCCGCCAAAGTGCCGGCGCGCGCGTGGCACTTGGCGCAGTGTGCCTTGTACAGCGCTGCGTCCGCACGTGCTGAAACCGGGGCGAGCAAACCAGCGATCAGTGACACGGCGATGATCCAAGCGCCTCGGACGTTCAGTGCTTTAACCTCTCCATGAGCAAGTAGGTCTCCGCCCTACGGCCTACCGGCTTGAACCCACCATGAGCCCGATCGACTATTGACCGGTTGATCACGATCAACGCGCCTTCAACCGAATTCTGCTGCCTATTCATCCAACTCGCGCCGCTGCGAGCAGCAGACCAAACGCATATCAGCAGGGGCTTGGCAGGGTTCAGGAAAGCCATCGCGACTCGTTGCTGATCTTTCTTATGGAGTAAGTGAATGAATGCGCGCGAGATTGTTTTGTGTGCGCCGGTCCGCACGGCAGTAGGCACATTCAATGGCTCCTTGAAGTCCGTCCCGGCAGCAGAACTCGGGGCCATAGCGATCAGGGCCACGCTTACCCAAGCAAACGTCGATCCCATGAAGATCGGCTCGGTGGTTATGGGCAATGTAGTTCAGGCCGGCAACAAGATGAATCCTGCCCGCCAAGCCGCCATCAATGGAGGCGTTCCGGTCGAGGTTCCAGCAATGACCGTCAATCGTGTGTGCGGCTCCGGCGCACAAGCCCTCGCTTCTGCAGCCCAAGAGATCATGCTCGGCATGATCGACAGCGCGGTCGCGGGTGGCATGGAGAACATGGATCAGGCCCCGTACCTGATGAGCGGCGGACGCTGGGGATACCGGCTCGGCGATTCACTTATATACGACAGTATGCTGCGCGACGGCTTGCATGATGCATTTTCCGACAAGCATTCTGGATGGCACACAGAGGACCTTGTGATATCGCGACGGATTACGCGCGAAGATCAAGACCGCTGGGCCGAGCGGTCGCAGAAGCGGTTTTCCGCGGCCCAGGCGGCAGGGAATTTCAAGGGCGAGATCGTGCCGGTCGAACTGTGCGAGCGCAATGCGCCTGGGCGGTTCGAGCAGGACGAGCACAATCGGCCCGATACGACAATGGCAAGCCTCAGCAAGCTGCGTCCGGCCTTCCGCAAGGATGGCACGATCACGGCCGGCAATGCGCCGGGACTCAATTCCGGTGCCGCAGCCATGATAGTCGCGGATCGCACGTGGGCCGAGACGCAGGGCCTTCAGCCACTCGGGCGTCTCGTTTCCTATGGCGTCGGAGCCGTGGAGCCGGGCATGTTTGGCTTGGGTCCTGTGCCGGCTGTTCGGCAGGCTCTCGAGCGAGCGACTTGGAAGATATCAGATATCGGACGCATCGAGATCAACGAGGCTTTTGCGGCAATAGCGCTTGCGGTGCTGAGGGATCTGGGCCTCAGCGAGGACATCGTGAATGTTGAGGGTGGCGCGATCGCACATGGCCATCCCATTGGTGCAACGGGCGCGATCCTGACGACCAGGCTTCTTCATTCCATGCGCCGCGACGGCATCCAGAAAGGTATCGTGACACTCTGCATCGGCGGCGGTCAGGGGATCGCGCTTTGCCTGGAAACAGTAAATTGATGAGCGCGGCTGCGCAGTTCGGGCTGAGGCCAAACCGGTGCACGATTTTGACAGGCATGTTCGGGCATTCGCGTTGAGGCTCAGGCCCTGCTTCCCCGCATGCACATATTGACTGAGCTCAAAGACGCAACCGTGCCAACGAAGGATCGTGCCCCAGGCCGTGGTGTAGCAGGTTGGTCTTGGTCCGAACTCGATGTCCGGCTCGGGCCACGTGCTCAGGCCGCCGGGATGCGGCGGGGCCGAGCCTGTGGATCATCGCTCAGG
>JBKBPL010000091.1:0-4276 GCA_046293075.1 Hyphomicrobiaceae bacterium
TCATCGAGCCGACAAGCAATCCGCTCGGTCTTCAGATCAATCACAGGCACGCGAGGATTGTCGGCATTCTCCTGAGCCGTCTGAAGCAGAGCAAAGTAGTACTTGACTTGGTCGTTGGCCTCGAGCGAGCGCGCTATAAATTCAGGCGCGAGAATATCGCGTTCTCCAAGCTCGGCGATTACGGCATGCTTGGCAGTCATGTTGGATATCCCTTCCCGGTCGTCTCGCTGTCGCCGCCTCAGCCAAAGCGTCCCGTGATGTAGGCTTGGGTGATTTCGTGTTGGGGCGAGACGAACAGCTTACTGGCGTCCGCCTGCTCGACGAGCCGGCCAAGATGGAACACGGCCACGCGCTGCGAGACCCGTGCCGCCTGCTGCATATTGTGGGTGATGATGACGATGGTGTAGCGCTCACGGAGCTCGTCGATCAGCTCCTCGAGCTTAGCCGTTGCGATTTGATCGTGCGCGGATGCAGGCTCGTCCATAAGGATCACTTCCGGATCATAGGCAATGGCACGAGCAACACACAGGCGTTGCTGCTGGCCACCCGAAAGATCGACACCGGAGTCCGACAGGCGGTACTTGACCTCGTCCCATAACCCTACGCGCCGCAGACAATCCTCGACCAGCGCATCCGTATCGATCCGGCCTTTCACCAGCCCTTGTATCCGCGGGCCATACGCGACATTCGCGTAGACCGAAAACGGAAACGGATTGGGCTTCTGCGCGACCCAGCCGAAGCGACGACGCACGAGCGGCGGATCGAGGTCAGGACTGTTTATGACTTTGCCGTCGAGGAGGATCGTTCCTTTCAGTCGAGCCCCCGGCACCATGTCGTGGCTGCGGTTGAGGCATCGCAGGAGCGTCATCTTCCCGCAACCCGATGGACCGATAAAGGCAGTTAACTCGCGGTGGCGGATCTTTAGATTGATGTCCTTCAGCGCGTGCTTCTGACCGTACCAGAAATTGACATTTCGAATATCAATCTTGAGGCCGTTGCCGGCGTCGTGAAAAGGCCGAGGCCCGAGATGGATCTCGAAATCGACGAACTCGTTCGGACTGAGCTGCATCGCGCCCCCCGCTTGCTGCCGTGAAACTGACGCCTAGAGCGCAACCCGAATGCCATGATCTCTAATCTGCGCCTTGCTGGCGCCCCAGTAGAGGTCGCGATTTCTGATCTCGATCTTGATCTCGCAGTTCACTGGGTCTGCGTCATGCAGCAGACTGCGATCTATCGGTGCATCAGTCATGAGATCACCCCCACACGGCGATCGTACGAGCCGGTTCACTCACCAATACCCAGAGCTTTCCACTACCATCTCACCGGCGGCATCGGTATTGATGCAAGTTATTCATTGAACTGTCATACTCTGACCCACCCACAGCGTTGGGCGCAGACGTGTCGGCCTCGGATCACCGCTCCAGAACGTAGGTGCCCGGTGCCGGAACAATGGGCGCAAGGCCAAGACCAGGGGCTCCCATCGAGGGAGGGGAGCGCTTTGGCCCGCTGTTCGTCGCCAGCCAATCGGCCCACTCATTCCACCACGACCCCTCACGCAGCTCGGCCTGTGACAACCATCCATCGGGAGAAAGGTAGCGGTCGCCAGGCCGACGGTGGCCCCAATGATAGTGGCGATTCTTATGTCCCGGCTCGGACACGATGCCGGCGTTGTGTCCACCATTCGTGAGCACGAAGGTCGTTGGGCAGTCGGTGAACAGGTGTGTCTTGTAGACCGAGCGCCAGGGGGCAATGTGATCGGTCTCGGTGGCGACCAGAAAGATCGGCGCGTGGATGTCCTTGAGAACTATGATCCGCCCCTCTACTGCGTAACGCCCTGCCGTCAGCCGGTTCTCGAGAAAAAGTGCGCGCAGGTATTGCGCATGCATCCGATATGGCATGCGCGTGCGATCCGCGCTCCAGGCCGCCAGATCGTTGGCGCCGTCACGCTCCCCTAGAAAATACTCCCGCACCACGCGCGACCAGATCAGCTCGCTCGCGCGCAGAGCGTGAAAGGCGCCCGCCATCTGATGCGTCTCGAGCACGCCCTGGTCCCACATCAGATCCTCGATGAATGCGACCTGGCTCTCGTCGACGAACAGCAGCAGGTCGCCGGCCTCTGCGAAGTCGGTCTGCGCAGCGAGCAGAGTGAGCGAGGCCAGCCGTTCATCCCGATCGCCCGCCATTGTCGCCGCTGCAATCGCCGAGAGCGTGCCACCCAGGCAATAGCCGGCCACATGCACGTTGCTGTCCGGCACGATCTTGCCGATAGCCGCGAGCGCCGACATGACGCCCTGGGTGCGATAGGCGTCGAATTCCACGTCGCGCATCTCGGGCGTCGGATTGCGCCACGAGATCATGAAGACAGTGTGCCCGCGCTCGACCAGAAAGCGGATGAGCGAGTTTTCCGATCTCAGGTCGAGCACGTAGTACTTCATGATCCAGGCCGAGACGAACAGCACGGGCTCGGGGTGCACCTTCGGTGTCGCGGGTGAGTATTGGATGAGCTCCATCAACTCATTGCGGAAAACAACGGAACCCGGCGTCACGGCCAGGTTGCGCCCCACCTCGAAGCCGTTCGGTCTGAAGCCGCCGTCGAACATCGTGCTGTGCACATCCGCGGCGAGGTTCTGCGCTCCAGCCAGGAGATTGAAGCCGCCGGTTGAAAGTGTGCGCTCGATAATCTCCGGGTTCAGGAAGGGATGGTTCGAAGGTGATGTCATGTCGAGCGCTTGTCGCGCCATGAACGCCACACGTTGAGCGTGGCGAGTGGACATTCCCCTGATTTCGGTAGTCGCGAGCGACCACCACAGTTCGGTCCCGAGATGAGATAGCTTTGCCATCTCAAAGGGGAATTGCGCCCAACCGTGATGGTCGAAGCGATGATCCGTCCGTTTCGGCATGAATGGTGGTTCTTGATCGAGACCGGACATGCGCGACGCACCGTAAGCTGCTACGCTAGCCGCAATCGACCACGCCTCACCGATGAGCTCCAGCTGTCGACCGGGAGCGCGGGCCAAGTGACACGCCCAGTCCTGCCACGCCGCCAGCACAGCGATGGGTGACACGCCTTGCGTAAATCGCCCGACCACCGCGCGGCATTTTCGATCGACGATCTCGAGGTCGTCGAATCTGAGCGGCCGCCAGCCCAAAGTTGCTGCGGGCAGTTCTTCATTTTCCGCCACGTCGCAGGCCTCTGGCGCCCTCACCTGCGCCTTCGACTTATCCGAAGCTGCAAGCTGCCGGCTGCTCATTCTGAGATAATCCGGTTGACATACCCAACCAAAGCGCGGGTTCGAAGGTATGCCCTGCCAATTTCACTATTGTGACGCCGGGTCGAGACCGCCGGCCATCAGGCCCGGACGTGTTGTCCGCCGTCGACGGGAATGATCGTGCTCGTGATGCTCCTGGCGGCATCGCTGACGAGTAAGCGCGCGACCGCACCGACGTCTCCGACGTCGACCAGTTGGCGCTGCGGCGCCTGTGCGGCGGCCTTGGCCAACAGCTCGACGAACCGGTCGATGCCGCTGGCTACCCGCGTCCGCAGCGGCCCCCGGCGAGATCGCGTGTACGCGAATGCACTTGGGGCCGAGCTCTGCGGCAACCTAGAGGACCGCGCTCTCCAGCGCTGCCTTGACCGGGCCCATCAAGTTGTAATTGTCGACGACGCGCGCGGATCCATAGAAGGTGACGGTGAGCAACATTCCGCCGGTGCTCATCAGCGGCCCTACTCTAATTCAATTCCTGGTATCGCGACCAGGGGCAGGCCACGCGCTTGCGACATGAACGAGGAATGAAAGGCGTATTCGGGCTTGATTAAGGCTCCTTGTGGTTAGCTCTAGGTATCCTGGTTTTGACTGGAGACGAACGGAGGAAACAGGATGTTCATGAGGTCTGCATTGGCTTCGGGTCTTCTTGTGGCGGCAATGGTGACGATCCCCCAAATGGCGACTGCGGCGCCGGCTGGTCCGCAAACGCTCGCCCCCGAGTTGGTGGACAGCTCGCTTGTGCAGAGGGCCAACTGGCGCCATCGTCAGCACTGCCGGTACTGGCACCGAGAGTGCGCGAGACGCTGGGGGTGGCACACGCGGGCCTTCCATAGATGCCTGTGGCGCCACGGCTGCTGATTGGCGACACGCGGGCGGGCCACTGCGCGGGCATTGACAAATGCCACGAATCATCCCCCTTAATCGCTACATTGCCGAGAGCTGGGCAATGTACGAACCCGCTGGCGCCCCCGCGTCTGCGGGTTTTGCTTTGCCTGAGAGGGAGATGGTCA
>JBKBPL010000092.1:0-4140 GCA_046293075.1 Hyphomicrobiaceae bacterium
CTCACGCGCGAAGACGCACGGGCCATTGTCGCCTATCTGCAGAGCCTGCCGGCGGTCGGCAACAAGGTGCCGGGGCCGTTCGGTCCGAACGAGACGCCGACATCCTTCGTCATGAAGATCGGGCCGGCACCCGGCGGCGCCGCGCCGAAGTGAGGCGGGGCAGGCGCGCCCAGCACCGAAACCTCATCCCGGCCGCACGGGCAACACCATGGGCGCAAGCTCATCGGCCGTGCGGCCGGCCCAGTCGAGCTTGGGAACGTTCGCCAGCGCGCGCCTCTGCGCTTCCTCCAGAGCCGCACTGGCGGCCACAGTGTCGATCATGAGCGCGCGGCCGCCAGCAACAACCTGCGCCCCGCCAACGTAGACATCACGCACCGCACGCTCCGCCGCCACATAGAGCAGACTGCGCAGCGGCTCGCGCATGGGACGCATGGACGGGTCGGCGATGTCCACGAGCACGAGGTCGGCCTTGGCACCGACGCGGATGCGGCCGATGTCATCGCGCATGAGCGCGTGCGCGCCGCTGATGGTCGCGGCATTGAAGACATCGCGCGTCGTCGTGTCGTCGACCGTCCCGGCGACCGCGCGCGCAATGGTGAAGGCCGCGCGCAGCTCCTCGAGGAAGTTGTGCGGGTACGTATCCGTCCCGATCCCCATGTTGATGCCGTGCCGCACGTAGCTGCCAAACGTGTTCAGCGCGATGCCGCGGCGCATGAATACCGTCGGGCAGTGTGCGACCGTCGCGCCGGCATCACGCAGGAGATCGAGATCGCGCCGGCTGGTCCAGTGCAGCCACGGGTGATGGTCGAGAAATATGCCGTGGCCGACGATCGTGCGCCGCTCCAGCACGCCGAGCGCCTTAAGCCACGCGATCGGCGTCATTCCATGCCGGCGCCAGATCTCGTGGAACTCGTTGATGCTTTGCGCGGCATGAATTTGCAGGGGCAGGTCGCGTTCGACCGCCCAGGCGTGCGCATCACGAATGAGCTCGGGCGTGCAGGTATCGATCTGCGAGGGTGCGACCATCCCCGAGAGGCGCCCCGAAGGATGCTGGTTGGCGAGATCGATAAGGTGGCGCGCCGTCTCGAAGGCGCGGCGACCGGCCGCGGTGTCCCATGCGTAGTCGAGCGCGTGGCCGTTGCGCGTGAGCCAACGCGCGTCACGGAACATGGGCGCCGCCACGGCGCGGATACCCGTCTCCGCCAGCACGTCGAGCCAGCCGTCGAACGGCACGGAGAGATCGACGACGGTCGTCACTCCCGACTGCAGCAATTCGGCGAGCGCCACCCGCACGGCTGCGCGCGCGCCGTCGCGGTCGTTGTTGAAGACGGTCAGGAACTCGTAGAGCGAGCTGTGCCAGAAGCCGGGGCTCCGCGTCTCGTCGGTGAGCCCCTTGCGCAGCGGCTCGCTCGAGGGATGCGCGTGAATATTGACGAGCCCCGGAAGCACAAGGCGCGCATCACAATCGACCTCGCGCTCGGCGGGGCCGGCGTAGGCCGCGCCGACATGGACGATCTGATCGGCGCGGATCGCGATGTCGATATTCCGCCGATAGACATGCGAACCCGCGTCCTCGTCCCAGGTGACGGCCCATGCCACATTGCGGAAAACGGTGGTAGTCTCCTGCCCCGACATGCGCGCCTCGCTGTCCGTTCGCGTGAGACGCGAATTGCGGGCGGGGAAGCCGGCGATGTCAACGGGGGATGCAGTGCGGTTGGAGGAATCGAGGGGAGCGGCCCGGATTGCGTCTTCTGTCTCACCTGCGCCGTTGCGGGTGAAGAACCGGCCTCACGCGCCTTCGGCTCGGCACATTCGGACCCGGCACCGCCCGCGCGCACCGGCGAAATGATTCCTGCCGATCTAGCGGGGGCAAGACTTCAGTCTTTCGGCGCGCCGAATGGTAGCAACATTGTCCCATTCGATCCAATTGAGCGGAACGCTTTGTTGATCGTAGTATCGACATCCTTCGTTGCCAAATATCGCTTTCCCTCGCGCCGTGCGGAAGCAATAGCCATGCTCTGCGAAAATGCCATTGCGCATTTCCCACAGAAAATCGCAGCTAGGACCAATTGGAGGGGGCGCAGCCAAATACGCGAAGTTTCGCGAGAAGAGGTCACGGTCGGTGCATCCAAGAATGTCGTAGCAGGCAGCCGACGCCGAGCTGCTCCCGCTAATCGCAAGAGCGACTGCCACGCCGACGACACGGATGATCTTTCGCATTTGCTTGCCCTCATCAGACGGGAATGACCATGGCCCAAATCAACCAAACCGCCTTGCTCGTGGCTCAGTGAGGCTCCAGCCCACTGACATTCATTAGAATGCGAGAATAGTACCATGCCGTAAAAGCGGGAGAGACAGTACCTTGAACGTACACTCTCTTGCCGAGCAAGCGCCTCGCCTTCTGCTCCAGAGTGCGATCCGATATCAACAGATGGATATCGCGCACATCGTCCACATTCTCCATGTCATCCTCGCCCCGCATGCAGATCGCAGACTGCAAGGAAAGGACAATGGCCCGCAGAGGTTTGCCGCCGGCAGAATGAAATCTGCGCTCTGAAAGCGTGCCGTCAAATGTCAGAACGTCGCCGGCCCTGACACAGTCGCCACCAATCTCTTTCAGGATACGGCCGGCGTTTTCGTCTCCGGCATCGCGGGCCTTGCGATAGTACTCGATTGCCTTGGCCGGATCCCTCGCCACGCCACGGCCGACATAATACGCCGATCCGACATTGAACATCGCGCCAGCGTCGCCGGCATCTGCCGCCTTCTGCCACCAGAAGAAGGCCTCCGCAAAATTGCCCGTGGCAAATGCAATTTCGGCGAGCTGTACCTGCGCCCTTACGAAGCCCTGCTCGGCGGATTTGCGATACCACATGAGCGCCGTTTCTGGATCCGGCGTCACGCCCTCGCCCTCCGCGTACATGACACCAAGGTCATACTGTGATGGTGCATGGCCTTGCTCGGCAGCCCGGCGGTACCAAGCCATCGCCTTCGCGAAATTGCGTTTTGTGCCAAGGCCACTGACGTGCATGTATCCGGCATTGTGTTGGGCCAGTACGTCGCCCTGGGCACCAAGGGCCTCGAAGAGGCTCAGTGCCTTCTCGTAGTCCTCACGTTCAAATGCCGCGACGGCGTCTTCAAATGACTGCGCCGCACCTGGCTGTGCGAAACACGCGAGAAGGAATAGGCACAAGACCCCGCGGATGAAAGCGCGCGAAAGCGATGAAGGGAGATCGGCCGAGCTGGCTGTTTGCGCTGACATCTCTGATATCAATAGCTGTGCATTCGTGCGCGGCATTTCGCACTTTATGTTGTGGACGTTTCTCCCTCTGCCTTCGGCTCGTCATTGACGCAGGTCAACAGGCCTGCGGCTTCCCGCACACCCGCCTCGGCCTCGAGCGATTTCCGGGTGACAAGACGGCGTCGAGAAGACGCCCCATTGGCCGGAACCTCGCGGATCTCAGCGGACGACGGCCAGATGAGTGGCTCTCCTCGACAAGAGTACGCACAGCAATAAGGCCAGGAAGGCGGTCTTTTGATGCAAATCAACGACGATGCGCATCAATGCCGGCTATTTGGAATCGCGAGAGAGTAGACGGGCTGACAATGGGCAGTTATCGGTTCCTTCATGTCCGCTTTCTGTTCGCTTGTCTCCTGTGCTCGCCGGCGCTTGCGCAGCCATCGAGCATGAGGCCTGCTGAACCGGCGGAGTTACTTCCTTCCGGACAAATATTGTCCGCGGCCAATGAAGACTATGCGGAACTTGTGAACCGATGCGGTCCCTTCAGCTTGTCGGACCGGTCCTTCGACAATTGCCTGCAAAAGGCGGCCGCTGAAGCTGACCGCCGGATGACCGAAGCTTACCGGCAGTCGCTGAGCATAATTGCGCCTTCCAAGAAGGAGGCGCTGAGGGAAACGCAACGTGTGTGGCTTCAGTTCTTGAAGGCGAATTGCGAGTTTATCAGACTGATCGCACCTTCTGATTCACGCAAGCAACAATACTACGACTGCCTCATCAGGATGGCTATCGAGCGCGCCAAAGAACTGCGTAATCGAATTGGCGACTGATCCAGAGCATCCCCCTACTCTGAGATTGCGGCGCTCAAATTTGCCGCACGTGGTCCACACTGATCCGTCGAG
>JBKBPL010000093.1:0-3970 GCA_046293075.1 Hyphomicrobiaceae bacterium
CGATGCGGCGACGTCTCGGCGTGTCATCGGGCGGGTGCGATGGCGCGATCGTGAGCTGCTGCGTCCTGAAACCTCCTGGACCTCGATCACATGGACATGCTCGGCATGTACCCGACCTTCTACGTGCCCTACATCGGCACGGCTTGGGTCATGGGCATCATCGGCGTCATTCACGTCGTCGCGTCGCACACATCAGTCGGCGCTGCATTTCTGTTCGCACTGCTGGAGACGAAGGCCTACCGGGACAACCAGCCGCAATTGATGGATTTCATCAAGCGCTACGGCGTGTTTCTGCTCGTATTCTCCTACATCATCGGCTCCATCACGGGTCCGGGCATCTGGTACGCCATCACTGTCGCCAGTCCGCGCGGCGTCGGCGGTCTTATTCACAACTTCGTCTGGGTGTGGGCGGCCGAGTGGGTCTATTTCACCGTCGAAGTGATCGGCGTCTACGCGCTGGTCTATCTGATCGGCAAGGTCGATCCGAAGACCCACCTGAAGCTGACGTGGTCGTTTGCCCTGGCGTCCTGGGCGACGATGCTGCTGATCGTCGGCATCCTGTCGTTCATGATGTGGCCGGGACACGAGTCGTGGTTCGAGACCGGCTCCACCAACGCAGCCTTCTACAATCTCAACTTCTTCGCGCACCTGGGCGTGAGGACGGGCTCGATGCTCGTGATGGCCGCCGTCGTCGGGTTTCTGGTCGCGGCCGGAATGCGCGATGTCGAGCTCAAGCACGGCGTAATTAGGCTGATCGCGCCGGTGGGGCTCATCGGCGGCCTGTTCGCAATCATGATGTTCTTTTACTACCTGCAGACTCTGCCGGACACCGCACGCATCATGCTCAAGGCGCATCTGCTGCCGCAGTATGCGTACGGCATGATCGCGGTCGCCGTGGCGTCGACGATCTACGTCATGGTCGCCTGGTTGAAGCCGCAGGCGGTCAAGACATGGGTGGCCGTGCCCATGTTTCTCTTCATTTCGATCGTCGGCGTCTGGCCTGAGGAGCGCATGCGCGAGAGCATGCGCAAGCCGTTCGTGGCCGGCCAGTACATCTATGGCAATCAGGTCATTGCGCGCGACGTACCGGGCAAGGGGGTTCTCGGCGAGGTCGATCTCATCGCCAAGAAAGGGCTGCTCAAATTGCATCCCTTCATTCCCGATCGGCTTCGCACGGTCACGGACGCGAACCGCCTCGAGGTAGGGCAGCTCCTGACCAAGATTGCCTGCGCCAACTGTCATGCGCTGGAGCCGGGAGCGCCGCTCCGCTCGATACCCGATAAGCTGTTCCGTGCGCGTGACGAGGACCTGATCGCGGCATTCCTGCTCGGTCCGCTCAAGCACGGCGCGATTCCATACATGCCCAGGATCGATCTGCCCCGGATCGAGGTCGAGGCGATCGCCACCTACATCGCGAGCGTCAACAGGAGCGCGCCGCCACGGACCGGCAGTGTGCTCCCCGCTATCAGCAGCACCCGCACGCCGACCGACGACGCCGCGGCCGTGAACCGGAGCCAGTGACATGGATATCGGAAGCATCATGAACATCATGCGCGATCCGGCTGGTCTTCCAGCGGCGGCCGCACTGTTCCAGATCCTCATGGTGGTGACCTGGGTCTTTCACATCGCCTTCGTGAATTTGACGATGGGTGCTGCAGGCCTGTCCATCTTCGCGTTCTATAGGACGCGCAGCGGTCCGCACTGGGTGCCTTTGTCCATTGCAATGACCAAGGTCGCCAAGGTCGGCGTCTCGCTTCTGATCGTGCTCGGCGTGGCGCCGCTCCTGTTCACGCAAGTGATCTACGATCCGCAGTGGTACGCCTCAAACCTGCTCTCGGCGCGTTGGGCGATCGGCTTCATCGCGACGCTGATCGTCGGCTACTGTCTGTGGTTCGCATTCTACTGGGGCAACCACGAGGGCGCGCGCCGCCATGTCGGTGTCTACGCTGTGCTCGGGTTGGCGCTGTTTCTTCTCGACGGGCTCATCATGCACGTCCTATCGTACCAGGCGATCCTGCCGCAGCACTGGATGGACTGGTATGCACCGGGAGGCGTGGTCGATACGCGCGGCGCAAGGCTGCATGCGATCCAGTGGCCCCGCTATCTGTTCATCATGTCGCTGTCGGTGCCTGCCGTCGGTCTGTTTCTCATTGCTTATGCGGAGTACTTCTCGGCCAGAGCCGACAAGCCGCGCGCCTATCTGAGGTTTGCTGCAAGCCTCGGGCGCCGCCTTGCCTACGTCGGCCTCATGATCGGGCTGCCGTTCCTCGCGTGGTGGCATCTCGACCATCCTGCACAGACCGAGCTCGCACACAACCCGTTCGCCTGGCTCATGGTGTTTGCAATCTGGCTGCTCGCCAGAGTCTCGAGAGACAGCGAGGGACACGTCAGCGGCTATGCCTTGATCGCCCTCGGCAATGGCGTGCTGCTGGCGCTCGCCGTCTGGCGCGAGATCGTTCGAGCCACCTACCTCCGGCCGCTCGGGTACGTGGTCAGCGACTACAAGGTCAACTTGGATTGGCCGTCGCTGCTGTTGTTCTTCTCGACCTTCGTCGGAATCGGCGGGCTCGTCGGCGGCTTCTATCTGGCACTTCTCTACAAGGCGGGGCGCGTCGAAGGCCGCTATCAGGCCGACGGCACGATTTCCAATCTCGGCACCGGCGCGGTCGCCGTGCTCGCAGTCTGGATCGCAGTGTTCTTCGCGTACGGGATCACCATCTGGGTTCGCTACTCCTTCCTCTGACAGGACACGATCATGAAGCTGGCATCTTCTTTGGCGCTTGCCGCTATCGCTGCATCCACTTTGTCCCCGCCATCGATGGCGCAGTCGGTCGACGTATCGGCGGGGCGCAAACGCGCCGAGGTCTGCATGGCCTGTCACGGCGAGGACGGAAGATCAAGAACTCCGGGAACACCCCATCTGGCGGGTCAGGATCGCGAGTATCTGATCAAAGCGCTTCGTGCCTATCGGATCGGGGAGGCGAGGCGCGACGAGACCATGACGGCGATGGCCAAGGTCTTGTCCGACGCCGACATCATTAACATCGCTGCCTACTTCAGCGGGCTCAATCCGAGTGGGAGGTAGTGCTGTACCACAGATCCACCCTACGCGCTTGTGCCTCATCTGCATCGGCGCCGACGCACAATTTGGCTCACGGGGCTGCACCATGAAGCATGTCAGAGACACGCCGCTATTCGGGCATATTCTCCGGCGCATCCCGCTCGTCGGCTGCACCACGCGGTTGCTAGACACGGATAGCTTCCAGGAATTGGCGCTGTGCCTCGCCAATGCCCTTGCGCCTGCCACTCCGCTGGTGGGCGCGTTCGGCTTTCCGGCCCTTGTCCCCTGTCAGGGCCTATCGGACAGTGTGATCTGATTTCGTAAGAGAGAGGCCCCGGCTCATCGCAAGCCCGAGGCGGGACACGATAAGACAGCAAGACGAGCAAGCGCCGCAGAGTGCGGAGGAGGCTGTTCGGGACATCCGGCGAGCCATGAGGCGGCACTTCTCTGCCGAGGAGAGGATCCGCATCGTTCGCGACGGCCTGCGCGGCGAGGAGAGCCGCGGATGGTGACCGGCCCGGTCCTGCTGACCGGCCTTGCTGTCTGCGCCAGTTGTCACGGTGCCATGACCCTGCGCACAGGCACGTCCAAGACTGGTCAGGTCCACCGCTATTACACGTGCTCGACCTGTGTCCGGCATGGCAAGACCGTGTGCAAGGGCCGCTCGATCCGTATGGACAAGCTCGACGGCGAGGCGGATGACGACCAGATCCGCATCATTGGCCGCAAGGACGTGCGGGAGCAGGCCGTTCGCGCCGGCGGAGCGCCACCCCCAGCTATTCGCAGTCTTGTTTTTCCTTCCCGAGAGAGGGGTGACAGTTCATTCCGGGCACATGGGTTACACAATGGGGCCTTTTGCGGGGAGAGCAAAATGCCCTGGCAGGAGTGTAATCCCATGGATGAACGGCT
>JBKBPL010000094.1:0-3880 GCA_046293075.1 Hyphomicrobiaceae bacterium
GCTTCAATCATCGCTTCGATCTCGCCGCAATGATCCCCGCCCTCGCCCGCGCCGCCGTAGTCACGAAACCGCAACCCTACTGGTGGCTCAAGATGGCGGACTATGGTGCGTAATCAGGTGGGCGCTAGCCGCGGTTGATCTCTGCGGATCGCTCCACAGACGCATGATCTGCCAGGATGAGCCAAGAGGCACACCCTGTGGGCTCTCACGCCGGCTTGGATGCCTCCAATACCAGAAATGCTGCCCCGACAGTCGAGATATCTCTGAGGTGGTCATCAACAGGCGCCAGCAGCCGCGCCGCCCACAGCCAGCGCGGATAGTAGACAGCTCCTTCGACGGCGACTGGCACGAGGCCGACTGAGCGCGCAAGCGCTCGCAAGTCCGCAGGCGTCCGAAAGAAGCCGCGCTTCCAAAGCTCTGAACCCAGCCAGGCCCGGATCCGACGCTCGGCGGCCCACGTACTCCATCTTCCAAGTTCGCCGATCACGAGCCGACCGCCGGGCTTGAGAACACGTGCGATCTCCCGGAAGACCGGCGTCGCATCCCGAACAAAACAGAGGATCGTAACAGCCACGACAATATCGAACGAGCCATCCTCGAATGGGATTTGCTGGGCTATGCCCAACCTGAAATTGACGTTTGCATGGTGCGCGCTAGCGCGTTGCCGAGCAGCCGCAATCATTTGCTCGGAGGCGTCGATGGCGGACACGCGGCCACCCAGCTCAGCGAGCCTCACAGCCAGATCGCCGTCTCCGCAGCCGATCTCGAGAATGTCCCTGCCGGCCACGTCGCCGATGTGCCTGAGCACCAAGCGGCGCTCAAGCGCCTCAGTAAGGCTCCCCAACGCGCTCGCCCGCCATCGAGCGTAGAGCTCCGGTGTAAGTCCCGGCAGATCACATGCCGGCGCGTTCGGTCGGCCACGAGACACCGCATTCTCTCCAGAGCCCATGATGGTGCGCCGCTGCGATCAGGACTTCGTATCGTTTGATGCATTCATTGATGGACGCGCAAGTCCGCGGTGCTTCGTCAGGTCCGCATATTCAACGTCGATCATCTCGATGATCTGGTTCACTTGCAGATCGAGCGTGGGAATACGCGCTCGAGTTCACCTGGATCAAGCGCGAGGCAGGCGGCGGACCTGGCCAGGGCTGAGATCGCATTCTGCGTCGCCAATCCTCAGCTTCGCCTCCACATGGTGTGGAGGAAACCGGACGTGCGCGGTTGCTTCCTTGACGGCGTCGCATGCCGTTTCCGTGTTCACCTCCCATTGCTCGCTCACTTCCGACTCGTCCTCAAGCCAAGTGGCTCTTACGATCCAGATGGCCATGGATAGCGCCCCTTCTGAGCCGTGTGGTGCTGGCAGATTGCGATTCAAGCTTCTTATCTATTTGCTTCGGTTCGCGACTTGATGCCGATCAAGTCACGCGATTTTCGGCTCGAGCTTAATGACGTGGTGTAACGTTCCGAAAGGTGGAGCTAGGGAACAAGCCAAACGAACCCGAAACCGCCTTGGCCCCTGGTACATCGGCTTGGCGATCGTCTTCGCAGCCGTTCTTTTCGTCGGCTACCGCATGTGGTCAGGCAACTGCCCAGCCCCCACCGTCATCGAGTTTGGCGTTCTTGCCGTTGTGCCCATCGTTTACTTGGTGCTGATGTACCTGACCTTTGTCAGCCAGGAGTGATCGGGGCGCACATGCGCGCCGGCGCCATGCGGGCAGGTCGTCGTCCAGAGCATGTGGACATCAAGGCGTCGGTGACGCCCGTGTCCGGCCATCTCCCGCCCTATCGCAGCGGAAGGAGCGCCATGAGCAGCGCAAGCGCCGACGACACTCGCCTGCAGCGCACGACGTAAGCCGGCCCCCGCAAGATGTAGGATGGCGGACAGGACACTTTGATCGACCGCAAGGTGGCCTCCCCCTGCGACCAGGTACATGCTGCTCCGTATCACAAGGTGGAAGACGAACCCGATGGCGCAGCGCAGACCTCGCCGGCCCGCGCCGGCTTTCTCGAGACGGCAACTGCTCGCGATGGCCGGCGCGGGGCTGGCGGCCGGCGTTGCCGCACCGTCGCTGGCAAGCGCGACCAAAGTGGCTACCAAGGCACGCATCGTCATCGCCGGCGCAGGCGCAGCGGGGCTGACCGTCGCGAACCGGCTTGCCGCGCAGCTCGATGGTGCGCGCATCACGCTCCTCGATGCGCGCAAGGCGCATTACTATCAGCCGGGCTACACGCTGGTCGCCGCCGGATTGAAGCCGGTCGGCTATCCGGTCTCGCGTACCCGGGAATGGGTGCCCAGTGGTGTCGACTGGATCGAAGAAGCCGTCGCCGAGTTCGATCCGGAGGCGCGGCGCGTCGTGTCCTCAGCGGGCAAGACGCTCGAGTACGACTTTCTTGTCGTCGCGACCGGGCTCGATCTCGACTATGCCGCCATTGAGGGCATGACGACCGATCTGATCGGGCGGGATGGCATCGGCAGTGTGTATGCGGGGCCCGAGGCCGCGCACAAGACCTGGCAACAGATGTCACAGTTCACCGACAGGGGCGGTGCGGGCCTGTTCATGCGTCCGGAGACGGAGATGAAGTGCGCCGGCGCGCCGCTCAAGTACGCCTTCATCACCGACGACTACGCACGGCGCAAGGGCACACGGCAGAAGACCAAGCTGACCTACGCGGCTCACGGAAATGCCCTGTTCGGCGTTCCGATCGTCAGCGAGAAGGTCCGCATGCTGTTCGCGGAACGCGGCATCGACGTCGCCTACAACCACGTTCTGAAGGCCATCGATCCAGGCCGCAGGATAGCGACGTTCGAAACGCCGAAGGGCCGGGCAGAAATCGGCTACGACTTCATCAACGTGGTCCCACCGATGCGGGCTCCCACAGCCGTCCGCAAGAGCCCGCTCGCATGGCGGTCGGGTCCTCTGGCGGCCGATGGATGGGTGGAGGTCGACAAGGCCACCCTGCGCCACACCCGCTTCGCGAATGTGTTTGCGATAGGCGACGTCGCGGGCGTGCCGAAGGGCAAGACGGCCGCCAGCGTCAAGTGGCAGGCTCCCGTCGTGGTCGAGCACATGGTTGCCGACATAGCCGGTCGCCGGTCGGCGGCAACCTACAACGGCTATACTTCCTGCCCCCTCATCACGCGGATCGGCCGCGCGATGCTCGTCGAGTTCGACTACGACAACAACCTCGTGCCCTCCTTCCCCGGAATCATCGCGCCCCTCGAGGAGCTGTGGATCACCTGGCTGATGAAGGAGATCGCGCTGAAACCCACCTACCTCGCGATGCTGCGCGGGCGCGCCTGAGGACGACCGAACATGAAGGAGCTGACGCTATCCACTCTTCTCGCGGTGTTCGAAGAGATGTTCGGGGCCTGGCTGTTCTGGGGGCTCGTCGCCCTCGCATTGGCCGTCACGCTCGCGCTCGCCATAGTGCTGGTGCGCGAGCGCCGCTTGCAGGCGCGTCGGCTCATCCTGGCCGAGCTGGTGGGCATTGTGGGAGGCCTTGCCGCGGTCTGGCTCGTCCTGACGGTAACCAGCTCCCGGCTGACAGATCTCGGCGGACCGATCGACGTCATCGTCGTCGTCGGCATCTGGGTCGCCGGCGCGGCCGGAGCGCTTGTCGCGTCGTACGCGGCCATGGGCCTGATCTCTGCTCAAATGGACCGGCGGAAAGCCTGAGCGGACGCAGACCATGATCGCGATCGCGCTTGCCAACCGTTTGCCGCGATGTCGATGTTGCTTGCGAAGACGACACCAAGATCTTGCTTACGCACCATCATAAGCCCTGATGTCGCCATTCGAATCGGCGGAGAGTGCGTGCCAGATCAGGGAGATGGGCGATGGCGCGCAACCGCATCCAGTTTCAGAGGGGCCTCTCGGAG
>JBKBPL010000095.1:0-3818 GCA_046293075.1 Hyphomicrobiaceae bacterium
GAGCCAGAGGCTCGGGCCATTGCCGCAGAACTTGCCAAGTCGCAACGCCATCTCCGGCGTGACGGCGGTCGTTCCCGCCAGAATGCGGTGCAGCGTCTGGCGGGTAATATTGAGCGCTCTCGCCGCATCGGTCACACTCATGTTAAGCGACGGCAGCACGTCCTCGCGCAGGATCTCACCTGGATGCGTCGGGCAGCGGTTACGGCTCCGCTTGGCGGCATGTTCAGCCATCGTGTGCCTCCTAGTGGTACTGCTCGAGGTCGACCTTGTAGGCGTGGCCGTCCTCGAACTCGAAAGTGATGCACCAAGGTCCGTTGACGTGGACGGTGTAGCGGGTCGGATCGTGCCCCTGCAGCGCGTGGAAATCAAAGCCCGGCAGGTTCATGTCCTCGGGACGCAGCGCACTGTCGAGGGCGTCGAGGCGCCGCAGGATGCGCCTGTGCAACGTCGCGCTGACCCGTCGCGATTTACCGGTTTCCCAGAGCTCGCTCAAAGCCTTGCTTTTGAACGACTGGATCATGTGTGTAACTTAGAGCGTTACACTCTAGACGTCAAGGGCCGAATGTGACCGATGCTGCGGGGCCACCTTCTCGGGCACGCAGACAGCCAACGGTGATCTCGGCGGCGTATCGGGGACATCCCAGGGGACCGGCGGCACGGGCGGTCATGGTACGGCGCTGACTGCCCGTCACGCCGGAGTACTGGCGACGCCCGAGCAATGACGCCTGAAGGAGCGTTCGATCACCGCGCGCTGCGTGCTGAGCGTCATCTCTCGATCCTCCGGCGTGAGTTGAGGCGGCGGACCACAAGGCGTGTTGTTCGCGTCGACTATGAAAATGCGGCCGCTGCCATTGTCGCGGAGGATATCGAGTTCCCCGTATTCCATGCCGATCGATTGCGCGAACGCGCGGCAGCAGGCAAGCTCATCGGGCGAGAACAAAGCCGCAGGTGTCGTCAGGGTCACCCGCGTATTGTCGTCGGCAAAGCGCGTATCCAATGGTCGATACTTGATGTACGCAACTGGCATCTCCCCGAGGATCATAACGAGGCGTAGGTCATTGACCTCGGCCGCGCCATAGCGATTGTCGACGAGAATCTCGTAGACGCTATCCGGATCAGTAGCCGGAATCGGACACGTGATGACGCGCCCATTGTGCGCGGCATTGCGGCGGGACTTTGCGACACACGGACCAATGTGCGTCGTAGGGTCCACGCGGGAGTCGTACCCGAGCGCGCTGCTGGCGTGCGCCTGGACGTTCGCCTTATCGCAGTTGAAATGTGTATCGTTGATGATGCGTCCCGGCACGCGGCGGCGCAGTTCTGCCGGCAGTGTGTAGAGGGACCACGGCGCCCACTTGATGAAGGCCTCTGCGCGCAACCAGTCGCCCTCACCGTCACGCGCGGGCACCATATTCCAATGGCCCTTGAGAACTGCGGCGAGCGTTGACCCCGTGAAGTGATCAAAGTCGCCGATCACCGCAAGGAGAGGGGCGTCAGGGCCGGCGTCGACAACGTGGTTGGCACGGGCCTTTCTCGGCTTCGATAGGTTGACCGGCTTGGCCTTCTTGCGTTTCAACCCCAGCCAAGTGCGCAATCCCATGGGTGCCTCCGTCGCTGACCCAGAACATTAGCGGGCCGACCTTGCCCGAGCCAAGCCACGTATCCACAGGGCTCCCTGATGACCTCACGCCTCGAGGCCTGCCTCGCCGAGACCCTGAAGTGGGAAGGCGGGTGGTCGAACCATCCGCGCGACCCCGGCGGTCCGACCATGCGCGGCATCATTCAGCGCGTCTACGACGGCTGGCGCGACAGCAACGGGCTGCCGCGGCGCAGCGTGCGCGCGATCGAGGATCACGAGCTCCGCGACATCTACCGGCGCAGCTACTGGGACCAGATCCGCGGCGACGCGCTGCCGCCCGGCATCGATCTCGCCGTCTTCGACTTCGCCGTGAACAGCGGGCCCGCGCGCGCGGCAAAGTACCTGCAGCGGGTACTCGGCGTGAAGGTCGACGGTCATATCGGCCCGGCGACGCTCGGCGCCGCTGCGACGGCCGATCCTCAGGATGTGATCGTGCAACTCATGGATGACCGCCGCAGGTTCATCCGGCAGATCAGCACCTACGACGCCTTCGGCCGCGGCTGGGAGCGCCGTTGCGACGGCATCGAGGATGCGGCCGTCGCCATGCTCGAGGAGCCGTCGGCGGGCGCCGCCATCGGCCCCTGGGAGACCACGGTGATCCCCGCGCCCGGCAAGGCCGTGGAAAGGCGGACGCCCGATGTGGCGTGGAGCCCCGGCGAGAAGGCCGGCGCGTATGTGTCCGGCGGCTCGGGCGTCCAGCTCGGTGTCGATGTCGCCGCGTCCGCTCAGAAGGTCGCCGCGAAAGGTGCGTTCTCGGTCGTAGATCTCGCGCTCGAGATCGCGACCCGGCCGAGCTTCTGGGTGGCGGCGTTCGTCCTCGTGTCGTCGACCTGGATGTGGATCGCCGCGCGCAAGCGCCGCTGGCTGCTGGAGTAGACCCTCATGATCGGAGCATTGATCGCCCCGCGCCTCATGGCGCTGGGGCCGCTGCTCGCTGCCGTTGCCATTGTGGCCGGCATGGTTCTCGTCATCTGTGCGCTTGTCGCGGGCCTCTGGTGGTTGCGCGCCGACGCCGCCCGCGATGCGCGCGCCGCCGAGCGCCACCAGTGCAACATCGAGCGGGCGTTGGCCAATCAGGAGGCGCTCGAGGCCCAGGCGGCAGCGGACCGTGCCGCGGCCGAGGCCGCCCACCAGGCGCGCGCGGCCTGGCTCGAGGCGCTCACGGCCGCCCGCGACCGCGCGGCGGAGCTCGAGCTTCTGCTGACGCAGCGACCGGCGCGCGTCATCTGCTATCCCCGCGACGTTGCACGGGCGCTCAACCGATGATCCGCATCCTCGTCCTCGCGCTCATCCCGCTGCTGCTCGCCAACCAGGGTGGCTGCACGGGCCCCCGCCCGCCCGTCCATGTCGCGGTCGTCACGCCCGCGACGCCGCCCGAGTGCGTCGCGCCGGATGTGCCGGAGCCCCGGCTCGCCGATGCCGACATCTGGGATGACGAGGCCGCAAGGGACCGGCGCGCCCTGCGGAATGCGCTGCGCGAGAGCAACGCGCTGCGCCGCATCTGTCGTGCCGCGCTGGAGAGCCGCAACCGGAGAGACTGACATGCTCGCGCGTGAGGACTGGAACCGCCATGCGACACCGACCGAGGACGAGATCGCGCGGGCGTGCGCCCGGCTTAGACCTGGCTACCGAGCTCCTCCGTCTCGCGGAGAAGGTTTCGCGGCTCGAGGCGACGGCGAGCCACGCGCGCGCGCTCTGGCGCACGGTCGAGAAGCGGTTCGAGATCGGGGACGGCCGGATGGACCGCACGGATCGCGCACTGGCCGAGATCCGTGGCGCCTTCCAGGCCGACCTCGCGGCGCTCAAAGGGGAGATCGGCCAGGTCCGGACGCTGGTCGAGAGCCGGGCGCAGGAGGAGCAGCGCCGCCAGCTCTTCCGCTCGGACGCGCTCAAGGGTGGCGTCCTGCTGCTCGCCCTGCTCACCGGCATCGGCGCGCTGCTTGGGAAGGTTCCGTGGAGTACCTTCGACATCTTTGCTGGGGCACTCGCCAGATGACGCGGCTCGCGCGCATCGGCAGGCACGTGTCGTGGCCGGTCGCGATCAGTGCCCTGCTCGCCGGCCTTGGGCTTGCGATCGGCTTGCAGATGGCCCACTGATCAATCCACGCACTTCCCTGACGGCGTGCGACCCCGGTGGCAGCGGCCACCGGGGTCTTGCTGCGTCAGGGGCCTAGAAGAG
>JBKBPL010000096.1:0-3679 GCA_046293075.1 Hyphomicrobiaceae bacterium
CCGCCATTATCTTGTAGCGAACCCGAGATGAGGCTCCCGTTGGGGGTCTTTTTCTTTTTGTTTCAAACGCGCTTAGCCGAGACGCCCGAACCTCGGAGACTGGCGCCGGGTCCAATTTCCGTCTCCGAACAGCCCTCCGTCTCTAACCGAGCGAACCTCGTCCGGCCCGGCTCGGTCTTATAAACCTCAATTATTACAATTGCTTGAGTGGTTATGCCGACCGAACTTTTCTCCACGGTTCTGCCGTCAGGCAAGCAAGCAGAGACACCCGTGGTAGGCGTTTCGCGTCGGGCCTCCGGGCAGTCGCCCGCAAATTGACCGGGTTCCTGTCGGTCAGCCCCCAGCACGCGAAAACGATTGACGTATTCCTATAGGGGTCCTATATATATGACATGAGCACTAACCCGGCAGCTTCGCAGATTGTCAGTGGCCTCCTGCAGATCACCGCCTTCGCCCGCTCCCGTCAGTGGCAATCGGGGCAGGCGCTCAATCTGACGCCGACCCAGATCGGCGTCCTTCGGGTGTTAATGGATCACGGCCCAACGCAGATCAGCCGGGTGGGCCAGTTTCTGGGCGTCACCCAGGCCACCGCGAGCGATGCGATCTCTTCCCTTGAGTCGAAAGGCCTGCTCGCTCGCAAGGCTGATCCGAACGATGCGCGTGCAAGGCTGGCGCATCTGACCCCAGATGGGCGTCATATCGCATTGGCCCGCCACGAAGTTCCCCTGGAACTCGTTGCGGCCTTCGAACAATGCGATGAGGCCGATCAGGCCGGTCTCTTGCGCGGGCTGACCCTTGCGATCCGACATCTTCAGGAAACAGGGGGCATTCAGCCCCAGCGCCTGTGCGTGACCTGCCGCTTCTTCCGGCCGAACGTCCACGGCGATCCGGCCGCCCCCCATCATTGCGCCTTCGTGGACGCCGCTTTCGGGGACGCGAGCCTGCGCCTCGATTGCGGCGAGCATGAACCGGCCGACGCTTCCGAGACCGACGCCCTGTGGCGGCGGTTTCTCGGCGCGCCCGCCGGACAAGCGGACGCCCCGCCCGCGGCAACGGGCGCGGCGTCCTGATCTCAACCGCCTCTCATCAAGACAGGAGACCCCTGAACATGACACAGAAAGCCATCTTCTACCACGCCGGCTGCCCGGTCTGCGTCGCCGCCGAGGACAAGATCACCGACATCATCGACCGCGGCCGCGTCGATCTGGAGATCGCCCATCTCGGCGATACGCCGGATCGGATCGACGAGGCCGAAGCAGCGGGCGTCAAATCCGTGCCAGCGCTCGTCGTCGACGGCGCGGCGCTGCACATCAATCACGGCGCCGACCTGTCGGCGCTGCGGTAACGGGCCGGGCATGGTTCCGAAGCCCGCCCCTGCGCTTCATGCGGCTCGGTGGCTGAACGCCGCCGAGCCGCTCAGCCTCGACCGGCTGCGCGGCCGCGTCGTGCTGATCGAGGCCTTCCAGATGCTGTGCCCGGGCTGCGTCAGCCACGGCCTGCCGCAGGCGCAGCGCGTGCGCGAGACCTTCCGCGAGGAGGACGTCGCGGTGATCGGCCTGCACAGCGTGTTCGAGCATCACGAGGCCCAGACGCCGGCCGCGCTCGAAGCCTTCCTGCACGAATACCGCATCGGCTTTCCCGTCGCGGTCGATGAACCGGGCGAGGATCGCGGCCTGCCACGCACCATGGCCGCCTATGGCCTGCAGGGCACGCCGACCCTCGTGCTGATCGACCGGCAGGGGCGGCGTCGCGCGCAGCATTTCGGGCACGTCCCCGACCTGCGCCTCGGCGCGGAGATCATGGCGCTGATCGCCGAGCGCGAAGACAGAACCGTCGCACCGGAGGCCGCCGGCAATCCGTCTGCTCCGGCCTGCGACGAGTCCGGCTGTGTCGTTCCAACCGCGCAAGGAGTCCGTCCCGCATGAAATTCGCAATCGCCATCCGTCATGTTGGTTTCGAGGATCTCGGCGCCTTCGCGCCCGCGCTCCGCTCGGCTGGTTATCAGGTCCATTACTGGGATATCGGCGAGCAGCAGCTCTGGACGCTGGAGCCGGTAAAGACTGACCTCCTGCTCGTGCTCGGCGGCCCGATCGGCGCCTATGAGGACGAGGCCTATCCCTTCCTCGCCGAAGAGATCGCCATTCTGGAGCAGCGCCTCGCGGCCAATCGGCCGACGCTCGGCATCTGCCTCGGCGCCCAGCTCATCGCCCGCGCGGCGGGCGCGCGGGTCTACCCCAGCGGCGCGAAGGAGATCGGCTTTGCGCCCATCAGATTGACGGAGGCGGGCCGATCCTCCTGTCTCGCGCCCTTTGCGGAGGCGCCCATCGCGCTGCACTGGCATGGCGACACCTTCGACCTGCCGGCCGGCGCCGCGCGGCTCGCCTCCACCGATCTGTGCGAGAACCAGGCCTTCGCGATGGGGCCGAACATCGTGGGATTCCAGTTCCACCCCGAAGCCTCATCGACAGGCTTCGAGAAATGGCTCGTCGGCCACGCGGCCGAACTCGCCGCCGCACGGATCGACGTGCCGCGCCTGCGTGCCGAGGCCCAGACATACGGCCCGGAGCTCGAGCGCAAGGCGCAGGCGGTGCTCTCCGCCTGGCTTGGCGGGCTCGAGGTTTGACCCAATGATCGGCACACCGGTCCGCCATGGCGGCTACCCCGCAGCGCGCAGCGCAGGGGACATCGCGCGCAATCTCGCCGCGGTGCGGGCGCGTATCGCCGCCGCTTGCGCGCGCGCCGGGCGCGACCCGGCGGAGGTTCGACTACTGCCGGTCTCCAAGACGGTGGAGGAGGCCCGCATTCGCTTGGCGCATGCGGCGGGGCTCTCCGAGTTCGGCGAGAACAAGGTGCAGGAGGCGCGCGAAAAGGCCGAGGCGATGGCCGATCTTCCCATCGCCTGGTCGGTGATCGGCCATCTGCAGACCAACAAGTCGAAGTACGTCGCCCGCTTCGCCGCCGAGTTCCAGGCGCTCGACAGTCTGAAGGTGGCCGAAGCGCTTGACCGCCGCTTGCAGATTGAGGGCCGCGCGCTCGACGTTTTCGTGCAGGTCAATAGCTCGGGCGAGGCCTCCAAATACGGCCTCGCGCCACAGGACGCGCCCGCCTTCCTGCGCGAACTCCCCGTCTTCACCGCACTGAAGGTCCGCGGGCTGATGACGCTCGCCCTGTTCTCCGCCGATGCTTCGCGCGTCCGCGCCTGCTTCCGGCTGATGCGGGAGCTGCGCGACCGGCTGCGCCAGGAAACGCCCGACGGCGTCGCCCTCGATGACCTCTCCATGGGCATGTCGGGCGATTACGAGCTCGCCATCGAGGAAGGCGCCACCGTCGTCCGGGTCGGCCAGGCCATCTTCGGCGCTCGCCCGCTGCCCGACAGCTATTACTGGCCGGACCTGTAAATGGGCCATGCCGCAATGGAGGATAGCACTCTGGGTCGCGCTTGTGGGGTCGTCAGCGGGCCTCGGCGTTTCCCTCAAATACCTCCTTCATCTGCTTTGCCCACGGCCAGTCGGCGACAGCGACGAGGTGGTTCAACGAAAGCGCCGGTGGTACGCGCCCGATGACGAGGTGTTCGAGCACCTCCGGCGACAGATAGGCGAGCCGCATCATGCGGCTCACGAACCGGTCGGAGACCTTCTCGGCCGCGGCGATATCCTGAATGGTGGAAGCGGCACCGGAT
>JBKBPL010000097.1:0-3302 GCA_046293075.1 Hyphomicrobiaceae bacterium
GCACATCACCCGTCAGCAATTCAACATGTCGATACTCGTTAGACATAAGCCTGTCCTCAAGCCTGTGCTTGAGCCTTTCTGCTTATGCCGACTGTCCGGTCGAAATGGGGGGCAGTTCACATCAGAGGGTGCGGTCTTTGCCGAAACAAAGCTAGTCTGCCGGGTCGATCAGATCTCGAACATCACCGCTGCGGATTTTGTTAGGATTTCTGAATTGGCCTCAGCATTGTCTCAGGCCAAGTTAGGAACGCTGTCCATGTACGGGGACATTAGCGGGCCGATTGACCTCGTCCACGGGGACGAGTCGAGCATACAGGGTGAAGCTGTCGCCCTTCGTTTGACAAAGAACGTTGATGCGGAGGCGGCGTACTTCCTAACTCGAACTGGCTTCGTGGCCGCCCTCTGTGATCAAGAGTTCATGCTTTGCACTCGCGTTATCTGGATCGCCGAAGACTTTTTGCCCTTTTCTACCAAGTCGTGCGTTTACGCGCCGTGGAGCAGTGCGGTCCACCAGAAACGTCTTGACGACACCTTCGACAGCCCACGCAGATTAGTTAGAGATCAGAGCTACCAGTTAACCCCAATCGATATCCGACCTTGGTATCTGATGATTCCAGGTGACGAGAGTTCGGGAATTTTCGTTTCTTGGAAAGAAGCTGCCGTCAAGAACCTGATCTTTTGCCTACCAACAGAGATTCGAGCTTCGGATACAGGCAGACAGGTCGTGCTGAAGGGCGCCAGGTCTGCCTTCGCGGATGTCGATCTCAGCACGCCGCAACCTCAGCTTTTTAACGTCGCCACCGATGCGGTTCGCTGGGTCTACGATCAACCGCGCGATACCGAGACTAAATTCCACCTGCTTAACAACCACTTGGCATTGTACTGGCCGGAGAACGCCAAGTGGCCGATGGGTCTCGCCGGTGTGTTGGACCACGCTTTGGCCAGCGCTCGAGAGGCGTTTGCGTTTCACCTACAGGACGACAGCAAGGAAGCAATCAAATCTTTAGGCGACCTCCGGAAAGCCCTGCAGGAGGAGGTTGCGCGATCACAGATAGCCACGCGCGATCTTCTGTCGGCTCTCTGGCGCGATGCAGCCATAGCGGGTGCGGCATTTGCATTTCGCTCCGCTACAACGAATTCGTCTGCTGTAATCGCTGCATCGTTGGGCGCGGCGACACTGTTGTTTGCAAGCTTACTGACTACACTGCTTTCCAACTGGCGATTTGATGTTCTCGCCAAGCAGGTTCGCGTTCAATGGCGGCAGCGTCTTTACGCCTTCATGTCTGATAAGCAGTGGGTTGAACTGGTGACTCGACCAATTTCTCGGGCTCGATGGGTCTATAGGGCTTCAGTTGTCCCAGTGGTCGCGGTCTATGCTGTACTGATTGGCGCGCTGTTGTGGTTAGTATATCCCGCCCAAGTGACGGCAGTAACAGACTTCATCCCAGCCCTACTTTCAGAGGCTTGGCGGTCGATCGGCTGCCTGTGGGATTGGATGACGCCTGCACCAACCCTATCGTCCTCGTCTACACCAGTAGTGCCACCTCCGTAATGCTCTTTCATCGCCGGTGGACTATAGCAGTCATTCCTCTTAGGCACCCAACACCGGAAATTCCCCTCAGAGCCCCAAATCGCCCCGCCCCCTCACCCCAAAATCCCCGCCGCATCCTCCACCATCTTCGCCAGCGCCTCGGGCTTTGCCCCGCGCACCGGGCTGAAATACTTCACCTTCAGATCCTTGAACCCGCAGAAAGCCAGGATCTGCCGCCGCAGCACCTTCACCCAGCCATTGCCGTAATACCACTTGAGGAAGATGGTCGGCGTATCCGAGGTGATGACCACGCGTGCCTTGCGCCCCGCCAGCAGCGGCTTTGGCAGCGCCTTGCCCTCGATATACTGGAAGCCGAAGCCCGGCATCAGCACGCGGTCCAACAGGCCCTTGAGCTTGGCCGGCGCCGCGCCCCACCAGAGCGGATGCACGATCACCAGCCGGTCGCACCAGGTGAGGCTTTCCGCGAGCGCCGCAAGATCGGGCTCCCAGTCCATGCGGGCGCGATAACCGTCCCGAAGATTGGCGTCGAAATCAAGATCCTCCAGATGCACCAGCCGAACCGTCTGGCCCTGCTCGCGGGCGGAATCCGCAATCCGCTCCGCCATCGCTCCGCACAGGGTTTTCCGAGCAGGGTTGCCGTTCAGGACGAGAAGCCGCGAGGGCTGGGCATCGCGTGACAGGAAGGACATGCGGAATCTCCTTGTATTTGACCGTGGTCATTTTATGCTGAACAAATTGACCTCGGTCAAGATAATTTCAGCGTAGGCTCGTCCAAAAGGAATCGCGCATGAAACTTCGCCAGTCCCGCAGCCGCCAGACCCGAGAGCAGATTCTTGGCGCCGCGCGCGAGCTCTTTGCGCGCCAGGGTTACGAGCCGACAAGCATCGACCAGATCGCGAGTGCGGCGAAGGTTGCGAAGTCGAGCGTCTTTGCCCATTTCGGCGACAAGGCCAATCTTCTGGCAGCGCTCGGCCTGGCCGAGATCGAAAAGCTGGCAGAAGCCGGCAAGGCCGAGATCGCTCGCACGGACGACCGTCCGCTGGGTGAGCGGCTGCGCGCTCTGCTCTCGCCCTGGCTTTCCTATTTCTGCCGCGAACACGCCTTTGCCGGCCTCTATCTCAGCCAGTCCGCCCTCACTCGCGGCCCCCATACGGAAGCCTTCCTCGATCTTTGCCGAACCCTCGAAGATCAGATCGCCGAACTCTTCCGCAATCCGTCGCAAGGACCACCGTCAGCCGAGCGGGCACTATTGCTCGCGCGCGGCGTCCAGGCCCTGTTTCACGAGGTCATCGTCTTCGAAATCTCCGGCTGGCTGGCGCCGCCAGAGACGGCCGAAATCATGCTGAGCCAGTTGCTCGACGTCTGGATCGCAGGCGCCGAACAGACCGCGACGCCACCGGACATCTCCGCCTGACACATAGCCCGCCACCGACATTGGACCTCAGGCAACCAAGCTGAGAAATCGCCGTGCCGCGCTGGCCATCACTTCAGGCGGAAACCCGGAAAAGCCGATCACCAGGCCACGCCGTGCGGGCTCTGCGAGGTAGAGCGGCGAAAGCGCCTTGGCGCCGAAGCCGGCCTCTCGCGCCCGTCTCGCGAGGCTCACGTCGTCGGCCCCGGGTGCAAGCGCCGCCACGAGATGCAGGCCCTGCTCGGGTGCTGAAACCGCGAATGGCCCCTCCCGCAGCGCCTCGACCAGCGCATCCCGCGCCGCCTTCACCCGCTTGCGCGCCCGCTTGATATGCGCCGA
>JBKBPL010000098.1:0-3071 GCA_046293075.1 Hyphomicrobiaceae bacterium
TGAGCCATGGATGGATCTCGAGCGCGTAGACCGGATCGTCGCCGACACGAATGCCCTCGCGCCTGACCTCATCCTGCTCTTGGGTGACTACATCGCCCATCATCGGTTCGTGCTCGGCAAGATCCCCCATGCCGAGTGGGCGCGCGTCCTCTCTCGCCTCAAGGCACCGCTCGGCGTGCACGCGATCCTGGGCAATCATGATTGGTGGGATGATCCCGACGCCGCACGGCGGGGACAGGGGCCGGTGCGCGTCCAACTTGCCCTGGAGGGGGCGGGCATTCCCGTCTACGAGAACGCTGCTCGGCGCCTTTACAAGGACGGCCGCGCCTTCTGGCTGGCCGGCCTCGGCGACCAGTGGGCATTGCGAGTGCTGGAGAAGGGCTGGCGCCGGCGCCGGCTGCCTACGCGGGGCGTCGATGACCTGCCCGCCACGATGGCGCAGATCGTTGACGATGCGCCGGTGCTGCTCATGGCGCATGAGCCCGACATCTTTCCGCGCGTGTCTGAGCGCGTCGCGGTGACGTTCTGCGGTCACACGCACGGCGGTCAGGTGGCCTTCGCCGGCTTCGCGCCGATCGTGCCATCCCGCTACGGGCGCCGCTTTGCCTACGGCCATGTGGTCGAGGAGGGGCGCCACCTGATCGTGTCGGGTGGCCTCGGCTGCAGTGGGATGCCACTGCGCTTCGGCGTGCCGCCGGAGATCGTGCTCGTCGAGCTCGGAGCAAGCCATGCCTGAGCGGCAGGCATGGCCTGACCTTGCCGGCCGAATGGTGACGGGCTCGGACGGGGTGCGTCACCACGTGCTGCCGGTGCGCGTCTACTTCGAGGACACGGACTTCTCCGGGCTCGTCTACCACGCGAGCTACCTGCGCTGGTGCGAGCGCGGCCGTTCCGACTATCTGCGCCTCGTCGGCAATGAGCACCGCGCGCTCATCGAGGGCGGCGACGGCGCAGAGCCATCGGCGTTCGTGGTGCGCCGGATGCATCTCGAGTATCTGAAACCCGCGCGCATTGACGATGTGCTCGAGGTCGAGACGCGGGTCGCCGAGGTCAGGGGCGCGGCGTTGCGCCTCGGCCAGCGCGTGCTGCGAGAGGGGGTCGTTCTGTTCGAGGCCGAGGTGCTGGTCGTGCTCGTGTCCGTCTCGGGCAAGCCGCAACGGCTGAGCCAGCGCCTGCGGGCCGCCATGAAGGGCGTCTGAACGGGCGCAGGCTCGCTCGGGCGTCGCGGGGGTTGGGATCTACTTTTCGGCGTTCATGAGGCCCGGCGGCACATGGACACATGTGACCGAATCCGGGCACTTAGTCCCTAGTTTAGTCACAATGGAGCGCAAGAAGCGGCGCTGGGGACAGGCAGGTTCGTTGCGTTGACGAGCAGCCCAAGCGGCCGACAGTCCGCCTCCGAGGCGCGGATTGCGGATCCAAGGGCCGGTGTCGTTTGGCCGCCCGCGCCTCGATCCAAACCTCCCGCGCCAGCGAGCAAAGCATGAACCCGACGGATATCCTCAAGGACAAGATCGTCACGGTCGGACACGGCGGTGGCACGTCATTCCTCGAGCTGTTTCTGCAGGCGCATATCGTTGTCCAGATCGTCATGGTCGGGCTGCTGCTGGCCTCCGTCTGGTCCTGGGCGATCATCATCGAGAAGATCTTCGCCTTCCGGCGCGCGCGCCGCGAGGCCGATCGCTTCGAGCAGCTCTTCTGGTCGGGTCAGAGCCTTGAGGAGCTCTATGCGAGCCTCGCCCGCGACCGCACGCAGTCCATGGCGGCGCTGTTCGTTGCGGCCATGCGCGAGTGGAAACGCTCCGTCGAAGGCAACATCCGCGCGCTCGGGGGCATACAACTGCGCGTCGAGAAGGTGATGGACGTCACCATCAGCCGTGAGATGGAGCGACTGGATCGCCGCCTGCTCTTTCTTGCGACGGTTGGTTCAACGGCGCCATTCATCGGCCTGTTCGGCACTGTCTGGGGCATCATGTCGAGCTTCCAGGCCATCGCGGCTTCCAAGAACACGAGCCTCGCGGTCGTCGCCCCCGGTATCGCGGAGGCGCTGTTTGCGACCGCGCTCGGCCTATTGGCCGCAATTCCGGCGGTGATGGCCTATAATAAGTTTTCAGCAGATTCGGCGCGCCTTGCGCAGCGCCTCGAGGCCTTCGCCGACGAGTTCGCGGCGATTGTCTCGCGCCAGATCGATACGCGGACGTGAAGGTCTCGCCAGCGGGGAGCACAGCAACATGGGCGCAAGCCTGAACATGGGGGGAGCCGGCAAGGCTGGCCGACGCAGCCGGGCCCGCCGCCATGCGCCCATGAGCGAGATCAATGTCACGCCGTTCGTCGACGTCATGCTCGTGCTGCTCATCATTTTCATGGTCGCGGCGCCGCTCTTGACGGTCGGCGTACCGCTCGAACTACCCCAGGCCAAGGGCAAGCAGCTCGAAGCCAATAAGGAGCCGATCGTGGTCTCGGTGAATGCCCGCGGCGAGGTCTATCTCGGCCAGGAGGAGCGCACGGCCATGCGGCTCGATGAGATCGGGAAGCGGCTGACGGCGATCGCGGGCAACCGTGGTGGCTTCGAGGAGCCGGTCTTCGTGCGCGGTGACAAGGCCGTCAGCTACGGCGATATCGCGCGCGTCATGGGCCGCATCCGCGACGCCGGCTTTCGGAAGATCTCCCTCGTGACGGAGGTGGAGGGCGGGAGCTGAGGCCGTGTATTTCGGGCTGCTCGTCTCAGTGCTGCTGCATGCGACGCTGCTCGGCTGGACGGTCGTGTCCATTCAGTCGACGCCGGCGCTCAAGGAGCCGGTCATTGAGCCGATCGCGGTCGATCTGATTTCGCCCTCCGAGCTCACCCGCCTCACGAAGGGCAGCCGCTCGGCCACGCTCAAGGAGGCGCGGGCCAAGGAGAGCCCGCAAAACGATCCGACACCCAAGGAGGCGCCGCGCCCGCGCCCGCAGGCAGCCCTGCCACCTCCGCCGCCACCCGAGCCGCCGCCCACGCCGCCGACGCCGCCGCCCGAGGCCGTCAAACCGAGGCCCCTTGAGGCAGCGCCGCCGCCGCCACCCGCTGCGCCGCC
>JBKBPL010000099.1:0-3058 GCA_046293075.1 Hyphomicrobiaceae bacterium
CGGAGTTCCGCGGGCTCATGGAGCAGCTTGGCGCGTGCTACGGCGTGGGCGCCGATGCAGGCTGACGAGGCACGGATGGGGCGGGGGCCATGATCATCGCCATCGACGGCCCGGCGGCGTCTGGCAAGGGCACGCTCGCGCAACGGATCGCGGAGCATTTCGGCTATGCGTGGCTCGACACTGGCCTCCTCTATCGGGCGGTTGCGCGGGACGTCCGGGCGGCCGGCGGCGATCTCGAGGATGCGGCTGCCGGGGCCCGCGCAGCCGCTGCGCTGGATGCGGCGACGCTCAGCGATCCCGCGCTGCGGACGACAGCCATCGGCGAGGCCGCCTCCGTGGTTGCCAAACATGCGCCTGTTCGCGCGGCGCTTCTCGATTTTCAGCGGAACTTCGCCCGCACGCCCCCCGGCGCGGTGCTCGATGGGCGCGATATCGGGACGGTGATCTGCCCGGATGCTGATGTTAAGATTTTTGTGACAGCAGCCGTCGAGGTGCGGGCGCGGCGGCGCTACGAGGAGCAGGCACGCCGCGGGGAAAAGGCCACCTACGAGGAGGTGCTCGAGATCATCCGCCAGCGCGATGCACGCGATGCGAGCCGTTCGGCCGCCCCGCTCCAGCAGGCGCCGGATGCGGTGCTGCTCGATACGACGAATATGGATATCGAGGAGGCGTTCCAGGCCGCCCTTGCCATCATTGCAAAGGGGACAACGGGCGGTCGTGGTGCGCGTTAAGCCTTGATTTCGTGCAGCCAAAACGCTATCTCAGCGGTGCTCCACCCTGCCCGGACTGATCAAGAGGAAGATCAGCCAGACCGGTTTGCCAAGATGGCGGACCAAATCCAACGCTGCGGGCCTTGCCCTCCGGCGCCGGCGTCAGAGCAATAAGCCAGAACAACCGACGCTTGTCTTCGGGGGTGCGGCGCGCGGGCCATCTGCCGGCGCGGACCGCCCCTTAAGCGGCGTTCCGACTTCGAACCTGCGGGCACCAGCCTCATCCGGGCACCCCGCATCCTCAATCCAATAAACGGAGCCTAGATGAGTACGACCGCTGCACCCAATGAGATGAACCCCTCGAGGGCCGACTTCGAGGCCCTGCTGAACGAGAGCTTTGCCGGCAATGGTGTCTTCGAGGGCCAGGTCGTCAAAGGCAAGATCACGGCCATCGAGAAGGATCTCGCCGTTATCGATGTGGGCCTCAAGATGGAGGGCCGCGTCGCACTGAAGGAATTCGGCGCGTCCGGTAAGTCCGATCTGAAGGTTGGCGACGAGGTAGAAGTCTACCTGGAGCGCGTCGAGAATGCGCTCGGTGAGGCGGTTCTTTCGCGCGACAAGGCCCGTCGGGAAGAGAGCTGGACCCGCCTCGAGAAGAAGTTCGAGGCTGGCGAGAAGGTCGAGGGCGTCATCTTCAACAAGGTCAAGGGCGGCTTCACGGTCGATCTGGACGGTGCAGTGGCGTTCCTGCCGGGCTCGCAGGTGGATATCCGCCCGGTGCGCGACATCGGCCCGCTCATGAACGTGCCGATGCAGTTCCAGATCCTCAAGATGGACCGCCGCCGCGGTAACATCGTGGTCTCGCGCCGGTCGGTGCTCGAGGAGACTCGGGCTGAGCAGCGGACCGAGATCGTCGCCCGTCTTGCCGAGGGGCAGGTCATCGATGGCGTGGTCAAGAACATTACGGATTACGGCGCGTTCATCGATCTCGGCGGCATCGACGGCCTGCTGCACGTCACCGACATGGCGTGGCGGCGCGTCAATCACCCGAGCGACGTGGTGAACGTCGGCGATACCGTGAAGGTGCAGATCATCCGCATCAATCCGGATACGCAGCGCATCAGCCTTGGCATGAAGCAGCTCCAGTCCGATCCCTGGCAGGGCATCGAGGCCAAGTATCCGGTCGGTGCCCGTTTCACGGGCACCGTTACGAACATCGCTGACTACGGCGCGTTCGTCGAGCTCGAGCCTGGCGTCGAAGGCCTGATCCATGTCTCGGAAATGAGCTGGACGAAGAAGAACACGCATCCCGGCAAGATCGTCTCGACGAGCCAGCAGGTGGAGGTGCAGGTGCTCGAGGTCGATCCCAACAAGCGCCGGATCAGCCTTGGCCTCAAGCAGACCCAGGAGAACCCCTGGGACAGCTTCCTCGCGGCGCACCCGAAGGGCTCGATCGTCGAGGGCCCGGTGCGCAACATCACCGAGTTCGGCCTCTTCATCGGCCTCGAGGGCGGCGTCGACGGTATGGTCCATCTCTCCGACCTCGACTGGAACAAGTCGGGCGACGAGGCGATCAAGGACTACAAGAAGGGCGACATCGTCAAGGCCGTGGTGCTTGATGTGGACAGCGCCAAGGAGCGCATCTCGCTCGGCATCAAGCAGGTCGCCGGCGATCCGCTCGACACGATCGCCAAGTTCAAGAAGGGCGATCCGGTCACCTGCGAGGTCATCGCCGTCGAGGCGAACGGCATCCAGGTGCGCATTGCCGATACCGACATCACGACCTACGTCAAACGCTCGGACCTCTCGCGCGACCGCTCCGAGCAGCGGCCCGAGAGGTTCAACGTCGGCGACAAGGTCGATGCCGCGGTGGTGAGCGTCGACAAGACCACGCGGCGCATCCAGGTGTCGATCAAGGCCCTCGAAATCGCCGAAGAGAAGCAGGCCGTTGCGCAGTACGGCTCGACCGACTCGGGCGCCTCGCTCGGCGATATCTTCAAGGCTGCTTTGAAGCGTCGCGAGGGTGGCGGCGACGACGAGAAGTAATATCCTTCGGCTCGACAAGGGCGCCGCGGACGTGCCACGTTCGCGGCGCTTTTTTCTGGGTGATGGTCACGACGCCGCTCGAGCTGCGGAAGGGAGGATCATGCGCCGCCAGCGCAGGGAGAAGTGCCGGTGAGTGCTGAGTCGCACGTCCGTGTGCACGCCGCGATCGAGAGCATTGATACCGCTGTCTGGGACACGCTTGCGAACCCGGACCCGGCCACACTCAATCCATTCATTACGCACGCGTTCCTGTTGGCGCTCGAGCGCTCGGGTGCTGTCGGCCGCCGAACCGGCTGGTCACC
>JBKBPL010000100.1:0-2913 GCA_046293075.1 Hyphomicrobiaceae bacterium
GTTTGCAAATGGCGCACCCGACAGGATTCGAACCTGTGACCTTCGCCTTCGGAGGGCGACACTCTATCCAGCTGAGCTACGGGTGCAGAGACGCCTCTGATACAGCATCGGCGGCGGCAGGGCAAACCCGTCGTCGGAAGACCGACGAATGCCCCAATCCAGGATCCGCAGCCGAAGCGGCGCGGCCCGGTCAGCAGAGCGCCGTGCCCTTAGGGCCGGTATTGCCAGGCTTGCGGCCCGCGCTCCCGGCCAGACTGTCCGATGCGAGCGCGGGAAGCGCGAGGCACGGCTCTGTGCGCGACCAGAGCTGCTCGAAGGCATGTGCGGCAGCGCGGGCAGCATCGGGCGCATCGGCGAGGAACTGCTCGAAGAGATCGCGGCGGTGGATGTCCCGGCGCAGGCTGTCGCCGAACCATACGGATGCATGGCCGACGATGAGCTGCTCGTGGGCATCGCGCAGGCGCGGATCGCGCACAATGCGCACCTCCAGCAGCCTTCCCGCCAGATCACCAGGGCTGCCGGCAACGAAAGGGCAGAGCGCGGCATCGTCGTCCGAAAAGACGAGCCGGACCTTGACGCCGCTGGCTGCAAGAACGGGGCGCAGTGCCACGATCGCCCGCGCCACCGGACTGTCGGTTGAGCGCGCGACGGCGAGAATGGTCTTCGCGCCGCAGTCCTCCTTGGTGCCGTCCGCCCCATCGGTGAGCCTCTCGATGCCGGCAGTCGCAAACGCCATCAGGCGGTGCTCGCGTGCTTCTTGAAGGTCGCCGTTGCTCATGGGGGGCACCTTGATCTGCATGTCATGTCCTTTTGAGGCCTTTGCCGGAACCAGGCGGGAGGGTCCGGGCCAATGCGTGCTCTCGCCAGCCCATTAGCAGCCGAGCGGGTTAAAAGTTGATTAGAAGCCGGGCCAATCTGGGGCACTTCCACGGCGCTGCAGGGGCGGAAGGAGTTATCCAAAGGTGCGTGCAGTGCATGACCGCCGTGCGCAGAGCGCCAGACCGCGTCCTCACCGTTGACACCCAGGACGCCCCTCGGCATCGCTGGGCGCTGGCCGGGAGCGATCGGGGCGTGGCCAGTAAGGGGCGGGGAGGCCATGGAGATCTCGGTTCTGGACGTGCTGGCAATCGGGGCGGCGCTGGCAGCGGCGGGCCTGGCGATGGGCTTTCTGGTCGGCCTGTTCGGCATTGGCGGCGGCGGCATCGCCGCACCAGTGCTTTACGAGGTGTTTGCATTCCTCGGTGTCGACCCAGCGGTCCGCATGCATCTGGCGCTCGGCACGTCGCTCGCAGTGATGATACCGACGACGATCCGCTCTTTCCTCGCCCACCGGGCGCGCGGCGGCGTTGACATGGCCGCCTGGCGGCGCCTCGCGCCAGGCGTCGTCGCCGGCGTGGCGCTCGGTGCAGTGATCGCGAGCGTGTCCTCCGGCACGGCACTCAAGTGGGTGTGGATCGTCTTCTCCTTCACCATGGCTTCGAGGCTCTGGTTCGGGCGCGACACCTGGCGCCTTGGCGATCAGCTGCCGCCGCGACCGCTCGTCGAGCTGTGGGGCCTCATCACGGGAATCGTCTCGACGCTGCTGAGCATTGGCGGCGGCGCGTTCATCACCATGATGCTGACGCTCTATGGACGCTCGATCCAGACCGCGGTCGGGACCGCCGCCGGCGTCGGGCCGTTGATTGCGATCCCAGGCGCGATCGGCTTCATCTGGGCCGGCTGGGGGAATGCGGTGCCCCTGCCATGGACGCTCGGCTACGTCAGCCTCATCGGCGCGGCGGCGCTGATCCCCACCGGCGTGCTGGCGGCGCCGTGGGGTGTGCGTGTGGCGCACGGCATTTCCCGTCGCAAGCTCGAGATCGGCTTTGGCCTGCTGCTCGCGACCATGGGGGTGCGTTTCCTCGCCAGCGTGGTCGGTGCATGACGCGGCAGACCCCGCCGCTCGCTGCACCTGCACCGCGCATGAAATGTCCGCTCCGAGCCTAAGGCGTTCGAATTCTTGCCATTTTCTGCACGCCTACTGCCGCTGGCCGCGGTGGTGATTCGCCAGCGGCCACGGCCGGGCGCAAGGTGGGCGTGTGCATTCGTCCGGTGAGGTGGGGAGCGGGGGCTTGCCATCGCGTTCTGCGTTCAGGGGAGCGGCGCGCCGCTCCTGAGGCGAAACCGTGCGCAGGTGGATCAAGCCATGGATCCCAACATCATCGTCATGATCACGCTCCTTGCGATGCCGAACGGCGAGAGCAGCGTGCACCTCAAGCCCTTCGAGACTGTTGCGGCCTGTGTCGAAGCTGCCGAGATCGAGGCGACGGACCCCTTCGTGGCCCGCGTCGAGTGCTCGGAGCTCGCAGACGGCAGCCTTACGCTCAGTTTCAAGCGAAGCCCCAAGCCGCAGGATGCCGAGACGCGTGGCAAGGCCGCCGGCTGACCCGCACGAACGCGCCCCAGCCGTGTCCGCCTCGGCCCATGTTCAGAAATCAGGTCCCGGCAGCGCGCCGGCGCATAAGGACGTCATTTCATGACCCACGACGTGAGCACCCCTGCCGATCGCACGTGTCCGGCTGCGGTCGCCTATGATCTCATGCGCGACATCCTTCTCGACGATCCGCGCCGCCCGGCACCATCGAGCGACGAGTTTCGCGCCTATCTTCTTGACCTTTATGCCGAGTGTCTGCTGGCCGTGCATGGCAAGCGCGTCTCAGCCCATGGCAAACCGAGCGAGATGCGCGTCCCGCCGCCGCCACGCGAGCGCGAGAAGCGGGAGGCCGGGGCGGCGCCCAAGCTGATGAAGGCCAACTAGGTTCTGTTGACATTCATCGCAGCCAGATCATAGCCGCGGCGAGGTAGAGCATCGAGTGGAAGTTGCGGGCGAGCTTCTCAAAGCGGGTCGCAATGCGCCGGTAATGCTTGAGTTTG
>JBKBPL010000101.1:0-2416 GCA_046293075.1 Hyphomicrobiaceae bacterium
AACAAACTCAAGCATTACCGGCGCATTGCGACCCGCTTTGAGAAGCTCGCCCGCAACTTCCACTCGATGCTCTACCTCGCCGCGGCTATGATCTGGCTGCGATGAATGTCAACAGAACCTAATGTGGATGGCGATCGCGCTCAGCGCGTCGGCGCTGATTCTCGGGACGGCCAGCGATCGGCTTCGCAGGCGCGGCGTTTCCTTATCAACGACCTTTGCCATCGCGACCAGCCTTGCCCTACTGGCGCAGCTCGCACTGGTCCTGCGCTGGCCCATCCCAACGTGGCTGCCGTGGATCGCGATCGCGGGTATCGGCGCCGGGACCGTCTTGAGCTATGCCATCGTGGCGGAACTTTTCCCGAAATCTGCATCGGGCCGCGCCAGCGGCGCCCTCAATCTCCTCCATATCGGCTGTGCGTTCGTGGTGCAGCTGGGCACTGGCTTCGTCCTGGATCTTGGGCCGATCGAGGCCGGGCGGCATCCGCCGGTGGCTTATCAGACCGCGTTTGGCATCAATCTCACTCTGCAGGTCGCTTCGTTTCTGTGGTTCGTGCGACCGAAGCGGCGCGCGGTGTTCGCCAAGTCTCTCTCTGCCCATCCCATCCATGCGATAGCATCGACTCTCGGCGTATCCACAGCCGTCGCGCTTCCCTATCTTCAGGCGCGGCAGGATTGGCGGTCCCGGCAAGCGATCGCGCAGCGCCAGAAATCTGCATGGCGTTCGGCGGCGCTCGTGTCGGTCATGATCACGGTCGCGATCGGCGCTCTGCTTTTGATCCCGGTCTCGATAGCAACGCTGCCGGCCCACGCACAATTCAAATCCAACGACCGCCCCATCACGGCGACGCAGATACTGATTCCTCGCGCGGTCGTTCCGGGAATCCAGCCTAAGGCACCCCTCCGTCGGAATGCGTCGCGCCTGTCATGCCAAGGGCGGCCAGGTAGATTGCTGAAGAGAAGGTCTCAGCATGTCTGATCCCACCGGGCCGCCCAACGACCAAAAGGACTCCCCACGGCGCATCAATCCGGAAACAACGGCTGATGAGAACATTGCGGATGAGATCGAATCGGCTGAGCTCGAAGCCTATCTCGCCCATCTCGTGCATCTCGATGTTCCGCTTCCAGTGAAGATCGAACTGATCCGCACTTTGCGACACATCATGCAGAGCTTCGTCGACCGCGCCTTCGGCGATGATCCAGCCCAGCTCGCACGCCACGCCAAAGGCGATCCGGACTAGAGCAATGTGCGTTCCCGCTCGGACGTGATAGAATTGGCTTTACGGAACTCCAACAAATTGGACCTACTTGCTGGCGACTTCCGGCATGCTGCCGAAGTACCAGGTCGGAAGGAGATCGAGGCATGAGCACCTCCTCAGTCCCAACAAGAGCTCTCATCTATTGCCGCGTGTCGAGCGCGAAGCAGGCGAGCGAAGGGCACGGCCTGGATTCCCAGGAGATACGGTGCCGGCAGTATGCCGAGAGATCCGGATATGAGGTCGAGGCGGTCTTTCCGGATGATATCTCTGGCGGCGGCGACTTCATGAAACGGCCCGGCATGGTGGCCTTGCTCAGCTATCTCGATGCACAGCGGGAGCAGAAAGACTACGTCGTCATCTTCGACGACTTGAAGCGGTTTGCGCGTGATACCGAGTTCCATATCCAGCTGCGGCGCGCCTTTCAAAGGCGCCGCGCGCGCGTCGAATGCCTGAACTTCCGCTTCGATGATTCGCCGGAAGGCAAGTTCGTCGAAACGATCTTCGCCGCGCAGGGCGAGCTCGAGCGTGAGCAGAATCGCCGCCAGGTGATCCAGAAGATGCAGGCGCGTGCCGCGCGCGGGTATTGGGTGTTCTATCCACCGATCGGCTACCGTTACGAACGAGTCTCGGGCCACGGCAAGCTGCTGGTCCGCCACGAGCCCCTGGCAACGATCGTCAAACAAGCGCTCGAGGCCTATGCCAGCGGAAGGCTCGAGACACAAGCGGAGGTGCAGCGCTTCCTCGAAGATCAGCCGGAATGGCCCAAGGATCGGCACGGTGGCGTACATCCTGAGCGTGTCGCCGAATTGCTCGCACGCTCGGTATACGCGGGCTGCATCGACTACCCGAAATGGGGACTGAACTACGTCCCCGCCCACCATGAGCCGCTGATCTCATTTAAGACGTGGCAGGCCATCCAGGATCGGCGGTGTGGCGGGGCTAAGGCCCCGGCGCGCAAAGACCTAAGTCAAGACTTTCCTCTGCGCGGCTTCGTTGCTTGCGCCTGCTGCGGCCAGCCGATGACGGCTTGCTGGTCCAAGGGACGCAGCCGCAGCTACGGGTACTACCTGTGCGATACGAAGGGTTGTCCTGAAACGCGGAAGTCATTTCGTAAGGAGGCCGTCGAGGACGAGTTCGCGGCCATGCTCACCGTGCTCGTT
>JBKBPL010000102.1:0-2182 GCA_046293075.1 Hyphomicrobiaceae bacterium
CGGCGGGAGTGGCAGCCCCGATATCGACCCCGATGGGCGCCCGGATGCCGTCGATGATCGGCTGATCGAAGCCGAGGGATGCGAGCCGCTCGATGCGCTTCGCATGCGTCTTGCGCGACCCAAGCGCCCCCACATAGAAGCAGCCCGCTTCGAGTGCGGCGATCAGGCCGGGATCGTCGATCTTCGGATCATGGGTGACGGCGACCAGCGCGCTGTAGCGGTCGAGCGACATGGTCGAAAACACGTCGTCCGGCCAGTCGGCACGGAAGTCGATGCCGGCAAAACGCTCCGGCGTGGCAAAGGCCGTGCGCGGATCGATGATCGTCACCGCAAACCCGGCAAGTGCTGCCATGGGCGCGAGCGCCTGACTGATATGCACCGCGCCGATGACAACGATCCTTGGTGGCGGCAGATGCACATTGAGGAAAAGGCTTCGCCCGTCGATCTCGGCGGTTCCCGACTTGCCGGAAAGAAGCCGCGCCCGGATTTCCTGCCCCAGAACGTCGGTGGGCACCTGATCCTCGGCCACCAGCTGCGACATGTCTGAAGCGAGATCGCTGACCAGCACGGCGCCGCGACGATCGCGCTTTGCGGCATTCAGGGCCTTGAGCGTCGAAACATCCATCAACCGAGCCTCTCGATATGCACGCGGATGCGACCGCCGCAGGACAAGCCCACGCGCCACGCGGTTTCATCAGCGACGCCGAATTCGAGCATCTTTGCCGCCCCGGTGTCGATCACGTCCAATGCCTCTGTGATGACGGCCCCCTCGACACAGCCGCCGGAGACCGAGCCCTCGAAATTGCCCTCGCCGTCGATCACCAGATGGCTTCCGACGGGACGCGGCGCCGAGCCCCAGGTCTCGATGACTGTGGCGATGGCGACGGAACGGCCCTCGGCGTGCCAGCTTTCGGCGATCGCGAGCGGGTCGCGCAGGACGGTATCTGTGGTCATGACGGGCTCCTTCCAGAACCGAGATAACGCTTCGGGTCGCAATCTCGATCCGGTGCGCCGGACAAAGATTGCACCAGATCCGACAGGGCTTCCAGATTGTGCACCGAGCGCAACTCGTCGATATGCGGCAGCATGGCTCGAACGCCCCGTGCGCGGGCCTCGAAGCCGGCGAAGCGCAGGAGCGGATTGAGCCAGACGAGGCGGCGACAGGAACGGTGCAGGCGACCGGTTTCCCGCGACAGCAGTTCGACCTCGTCCCGCTCCAGCCCGTCGGTGATCAACAGCACCACGGCACCCTGCCCCAACACACGCCGTCCCCAATCTCGGTTAAACAGCCGGAGCGTTTCGCCGATGCGCGTGCCACCAGACCAGTCAGCCACCGCCTCGGTGCATTGCGCGATCGCCTCGTCGGGATCGCGGTGACGAAGCTGGCGCGTGACATTGGTGAGCCGCGTGCCGAACAGGAAGGTGTGAACCCGACGTCGCCGTTCCGTCAGCACATGCAGGAAATGCAGGAAAATGCGGGTATATTGGCTCATCGAGCCCGAGATATCGGCGAGGATGACGAGCGGGGGCGGCTGTTTCCGACGCTCGCGGAACTTCGGCAGCATCAGGTCGCCACCGGTTCGCAGCGACTGCCGCATGGTGGCGCGGGGATCCACGGTCCGACCCCGCGGCGACAGCCTGTAACGCCGCGTTTTAACGAGATCGAGCGGCATGGCGAGCCGTTCGATGGCGCGGCGGGCCTCGTTGAGTTCTCTGGCAGTCATCTGGCCGAAATCGAGCCGGCGAAAGACCTCCTGGCCGGAGACCGTGAGCCGCGCATCGATCTCGAAATCGGGTTCGTCCCGCGACTGCGGCGCACGGCTCCTATCGGCAAACAGCGCATCGCTCACCCGCGCACCGCCGGCCCTGGGCTTTTGCCGCTCCCCGATCGCCGCCACCGGCGACATCAGCGCGATCATCTTACCGACCAGATCCCGCGAGCGCCAGAAGATCGAGAAGGCTTCGTCGAAGACGGGCTGGTCCTCGTGGCGCTTGACGAAGATAGCCGACAGCGCCGCGTGAAACTCCACGCGCGAGCCGATGCCGATGGCATCCACCGCATCGATCGCATCGATGACGGCGCCTGGGCCCGGTTTCAGACCAGCTTTTCTCAGCACGCGGGCGAAATGCACGATGTTGTCGGCAAGCCGGCCGTCACCCTGCACGGGTGGCGGCACGACAA
>JBKBPL010000103.1:0-2063 GCA_046293075.1 Hyphomicrobiaceae bacterium
AGTGGAGGGCCAATTGGAGGATGGCCCGTCGTTCTTTCTTGAGAATGGCGTTTGCGGTTTTCGTCCACACGAAAGGCTTGGGGTCTGCGTTGTGCTGGTCGAGGTAATCGCGGATCGCCTGATCGAGTTCGGCGACACTGGCGAAGGTGCCGCGCCGGATGCGCTTCATCGTGATCTCTGCGAAGAAGCGCTCGACGAGGTTGAGCCACGAAGCGCTGGTTGGCGTGAAGTGGAGATGGAAGCGCGGATGTTTCGCGAGCCAAGCCTTCACCTCGGGCGTCTTGTGAGTCCCGTAATTGTCGAGCACGAGATGGATGTCGAGCGATCTTTTCACGCTGCGGTCGATGCGTCGCAGGAAGCGGATAAACTCTTTCGCGCGATGGCGCGGTTGGCACTCGCCGATGATGCGGCCGGTGCGCGTGTCGAGGGCGGCGAACAGCGTCGTGGTGCCGTGCCGCTTGTAATCGTGCGTCATCGTCGCGGCGCGACCCTTCTTCAACGGCAAGCCGGGCTGGGTGCGGTCCAGCGCCTGGATCTGGCTCTTTTCGTCGACACACAGTACGAGCGCGCGATCGGGCGGGTTCATGTAGAGACCGACGACGTCGGTGACCTTCTCCTCGAACATCGGATCGCTCGAGACCTTGAAGCGCTTGACGAGATGCGGTTTCAGCCCGGCCTCTTTCCAGATTCGCTGTACGCTTGTCCGGCTGATGCCCGTAGCATTCGCCATCATGCGCACGCTCCAGTGCGTCGCGCTCGGCGGCATCTCGCTCGCGGTCTTGGCGAGCACTTTCTGCCGCACGCTCTCGGGCAGCGGCGGCGTGCCGGGCGGCCGCGTCTTGTCGCGCAGAAGCCCGTCGACACCCTCGTGCATGAAGCGTTCCTGCCACCGCCAGACGCAGGGCTTCGACTTGCCGGTCTCGCGCATGATCGCCATGGTCCCGAGCCCATCGGCGGAAGCGAGGATGATCTTGGCCCGCCAAACGAACTTGGCCGGTGTGTTGCGATCGGCCGCGATGGCGAGAAGCCGTTTCCGATCAGCCCCGCTCACCTCGAAAGATACGTTCTCTCTCATCTGCTGAGTATGACTGATTTGCCAGACCAGCGGAATCCTCTGTCAGGGACGGAACACTAGCTCACACTGCTTGAGCGGCTGAGCTTCGCTCGCGCCCTATTGCATCAGCCTCGTCATCGTGGACGAGATTGGATTCTACGGTTAGTCACACGTTCCAATTCAGCGTGCTGCATCAGCCGGTACTGTATTGGCCCATCATTCCACCATCCTCGTGCTCCAGAATGTGGCAGTGGAACATGAAGGGGAAATCGTGGCTCGCTGGCTGCGTGAAGGTCATCAGCAATTCGCCGGGGGCATCGAGCAGGATCGTGTCCTTGCCGCCAGCCAGATGCGGGGCCGGCGGCTTGCCCCCAATCGACAGAACCTGGAAAACCACGCCGTGTACGTGGAATGGGTGTGCCATCATGTTAGGTGTGACCTCCCAGATCTCGGTCGTCCCGAGCTTCGGCTCGAAATCGATGCGTTGCATTTCATAGGATCGACCATTGATCCCGAGAGGCCCCCCCGTCCCGCCGCCCATACCCTTGCCACGACCCATGCCACGACCCATCCCGCGCATCATGGAGGGTCCCATGTCGAGCGATACGCGTCGTCGTCCAACGGATTCGCCCCGATCGGGCGCCGCCAAGCCTACGAGCACCTGGGGAACAGTCTTGACCGCAGCCGGCTTCAACGGATCAACCTCGAAGCGCAGCAGCGCACCACCACCACTCCCAAGCATGAAGCCCATCATGCGTCCCATCATGCCGCCGCTCATGATGCGGTCATCCGGTTCAGTCTCAAGAACGACCGCCTTGCCATCCGAGAAGTCGACTAAGAATTCGAATCGCTCGCTAGGCGCAATCGTCAGTGCTGTCATTGCGACCGGTGATCGGCCCCCACTGAGTGGTCCGGTTGGAATGTTAGTGCATTGACGGCCTCGCCGCCAGCGCGGGCGGCGAAGCTGGTTGGGGTTGCGCCGCCGCCCGCGCAGCCATGGCGGGTACGA
>JBKBPL010000104.1:0-2039 GCA_046293075.1 Hyphomicrobiaceae bacterium
CCTGCTCAAGGGCCAGCCACATGCTCGTGCCCTTGCCGCGGCGCACCGCTTGGCTCGGCTTGTCCTGCATGGAGACGGCGGTCTCGGTATGCACGATCCGCGACGCGGCGGCGAGGCGCGGGAACGCCTTCAGCTCCGCTTCGATCGCAACGCGATTGCCGCACAGGATGAAGCCGATCGCCGGATGGGCGTCGAGGGCCATGGCTGCCCCCGGCACGACGACCGGGACTCCATGGTCGCCCCCCATCGCATCGATGGCGATTATGCGAGGCTCTGCCATATGGTTCGTACTGTCTCAGGAGGACGGCGAAGCTGCTACGCGGCGACGTGTCCCTGCTTCCCCCAAGGCCGCTTAGCCGTCAAACCGCCCGAACATAGCGTTTTGCCGGGGCGGCACAACTTATTTTACGGCACCCCGACCCTGCGTCCCGATTGTTGCCGAAGAGCGGGGGAAGGCTGCAAGTGCGCCTGCGATCGCCGCTCGCGTTGGTGCGCCAAATCATGATAAGAGCCCGAGGAACGAATGTGAAACGATGGGGCGCGCCGGCCCTTGGCGAGGCGTGCGCCCGGGCTTCGAACGGGGCGGTTCAATGAGCGACGCCGACGGGGGCCGGCTGGTCTCGAGCGTCAGACGGGAGGCGGATGCCTTCGAGGCGTCGATGCGCCCGCAGTCGCTTGACGAATTCATCGGCCAGGAGGCCGCCCGCAGCAATCTCAGGGTCTTCATACAGGCCGCCAAGGGCCGTGATGACGCCCTCGATCATGTCCTCTTCGCGGGGCCGCCAGGCCTTGGGAAGACGACGCTCGCCCAGATCATGGCCAAGGAGATGGGTGTCGGCTTCCGCGCGACATCGGGGCCGGTGATCGCAAAGGCCGGCGATCTTGCGGCGCTGCTCACGAACCTCGAGGAGCGGGACGTCCTTTTCATCGACGAGATCCACCGGCTCAGTCCGGCCGTCGAGGAGATCCTTTATCCGGCCATGGAGGATTACCAGCTCGACCTGATCATCGGTGAAGGCCCGGCGGCGCGCTCGGTGAAGATCGACCTCGCCAAGTTCACGCTCGTCGGCGCGACGACGCGCGCCGGCCTGTTGACCAACCCGTTGCGCGATCGCTTCGGCATTCCGATCCGGCTCAATTTCTACACCATCGACGAGCTGGAGCAGGTCGTGAGCCGCGGCGCACGGGTGCTCGGCACGCGCATGTCGAGCGACGGCGCACGCGAGATCGCGCGGCGCTCACGGGGAACGCCGCGCATCGCCGGCCGGCTGCTGCGGCGGGTGCGCGACTTCGCGGCTGTCGACGGCGTCGCTGTGATCGATGCCGCTGCGGCGGACCGTGCGCTCACCATGCTCGAGGTCGACAACGAAGGGCTCGATGCTCTTGACCACCGCTATCTCAACTGTATTGCCAGGAACTATGACGGTGGGCCGGTTGGGATCGAGACCATCGCCGCAGCACTCTCAGAGGCGCGCGATGCCCTTGAGGAAGTGGTCGAGCCGTTCCTTCTGCAGCAGGGCTTCATCGGACGGACACCGCGTGGCCGCGTCCTCACGCTGCGCGCTTACCGCCATCTTGGTCTTAACGGGCCGACGCGCGCATCGGCCGCACAGATGGGCCTTTTCGAGGCCGCAGAAGACGACGACGATGCGGCCGCTTCGGGCCGCCGCTGAGCCCGCGCCGGAGGTCAAGTTATTGTTCTGTTTTGGATTTCTTCAAGGGGCGAGCGTTGAATGCTGACGCGCCGCGCAGTGCCGAAGGCCTTTGCCGGGTTCGGGCTTACGAGCTTCGGCTTTACCGGCTACGCGCTCGGCGTGGAGCCGTGGGCCCATCGCGTTGTCCGCTACCGTCCGCGCCCGGCCGGCTGGCCGGATGATCTCAACCTCAGGATCGCCCTCGTCGCCGACATCCATGCCTGTGAGCCATGGATGGATCTCGAGCGCGTAGACCGGATCGTCGCCGACACGAATGCCCTCGCGCCTGACCTCATCCTGCTCTTGGGTGACTACATCGCCCATCATCGGTTCGTGCTCGGCAAG
>JBKBPL010000105.1:0-1829 GCA_046293075.1 Hyphomicrobiaceae bacterium
CTCATATGCACGGCTCGAAGCATCTGGCAGTGCGCGCAACGCGCAGTAAGACGCGACAAGGCGCGATAAGATCTGCGGAGGTTGACGCAGATCCGCGGCCCACGCAGAAGCAACGGAAAGCGATCGCGCAATGTGGCCCTGTGCTTGTTGTGGCCGGCGCACTCGCCACCTCGTCGCATCTTACGCGGCCTTTCGCCACTCTCCCCCTTGCATCACATAGGTTAGCCAGTTCGACGGATCGGCATTCGGGCCGCGCGTCCCACGTTCATACTCAAACGCAGGAGCTTCCGTCTTCCTCATAGTTCATTTGGCTTAGTCCCACGCGCCGCTCCGCCCGCTTGGTACGCCCTTTGCTGAGATTGTGCAGGTGCGGTGCAATATCGGACAACAATGATCGCCGTGGCGGACCCGGTCTTTGAGGCCACGGGATCGAGAGCTATTCAATGACAATGATTTCCCCGCGCGATCTTGTGGCGGTCGCGCGTAAAGGCGCTGCTGTCTCAAAAAATACTCCGCTCGACCGTCTGCTTGCCGGATGGCGGAACCCCAGATCCCATTTTTATGCCCCTCCCGCGGCGGCCCGCAGGTCAGTGAGCGAGGCTCAAGGGCCGCACGGATCGCATTATCGGGCAGGCACCGAGCTGCGTCCGTCCGGCGGTCGCTTCAGCTTTCGTGAGCCTCAAGATGCGTTCGGCATGACGCCGATCGGGGGCCGACGGAAGCGGATGGTGGACATCGCCGTTGCCATCATGGTCGCCATAGTTCTCTCTCCCATACTTCTTGTGATTGCGCTTGCCGTTAAGCTCAGCATGGGCGGTCCGGTGATCTATCGGCATCGTCGCATCGGTTTCGGCGGGAGACCATTTGATTGCCTGAAGTTCAGGACGATGGTTGCAAACGGCGACGAGGTCCTGGAGCGCCACTTGGCGGCCAATCCGGCGGCAGCCGAGGAGTGGCGCCGCAGCCGCAAGCTTGCCGACGATCCACGCGTCACGCGGTTCGGCTGGTTCCTGAGGAAGACCAGCCTCGACGAACTGCCGCAGCTGCTCAACATTCTGCGCGGAGAAATGAGCTGCGTCGGGCCGCGGCCAATCGTGTCGGAGGAGCTTGAGCGCTACGGCGTTCACGCTCATGAGTACCTGCGCGCCAGGCCTGGCGTCACCGGCTCCTGGCAGGTCAGCGGCCGGAGCAGCGTCAGCTATGGTGATCGCGTCAAGCTGGACGCGGAGTACGTGCGCACGTGGTCGTTCGGCTCGGACCTCGTCATCCTCGCCAGAACCGTGCCCGCCGTGCTCAAGGTCGATCAAGCAGCCTAGAGCCCTGCCTGAGCGTCCTTGATCGCAAGGCGCGACACCCACTTGATGTCGTTGCCGACCGCGCGGAGGTGTTGTCGTGCGACGGCTTCATCGCCAAGCATGGCAGATTGAGGCTCGCTCACCGGCTGACCCCGATCCCCACCGGCCAAGCGATGCTCGTGCTCGCCATCGATGAAGATCTCGGCCTCGGTGGTCCCAACGGCGCGCGGTGGCATGAATCTCGAATAGGGATTGTGTGTCGGCCATCAGCCACACCCGGCAACTCGTCACGTCAGCCGGTTGCGGCACACCACCTTTGGCTAGACCTTCTGGTTGTGCGGGCGGGGTGCATCTCGTCAACGTTGGTGATCGGATGGCGTAGTGTCGCTGAAGGTTGCACGACGAATGGGCAACTGTTGCATTAATGATGCGCAAATGGGGTGTTTGGAATTTTGAGCAAAAGCGGCTAAATGGTGGCTAATATTGGTATAAAGTACGTCTCGTTGAGGGATGCCCCGCATGTGATCCCTGGGC
>JBKBPL010000106.1:0-1778 GCA_046293075.1 Hyphomicrobiaceae bacterium
CGATGATTTCGAGGCGACCCGCGAGGCGGCGAAGGCAATCCGCAACCGCGTCATCGAGAATCTCGACCTGTGGCTGGAAAAGTTCGAGCAAACCGCTACCGCGCGCGGCGCGAAGGTCTTGTGGGCCAAGGATGGCGCCGAGATCTGCCGCCTCGTCATCGACATCGCGAAACGACATGGCGTGAAGAAAGCCGTCAAGTCGAAGTCGATGCTCTCCGAGGAAGCCGGCCTCAATCTGGCGCTCGCCGCCGCCGGCATCCAGCCGGTGGAGACCGATCTGGGCGAATACATCTTGCAGATCAACGGCAACGAGCCGCCCTCGCACATCATCGCGCCGGTGGTGCACAAAAGCCTCGACGAAGTCGCCGATCTCTTCCATGCGACCCATCACACGCCACGCAAAACCGACATTCCGGCGCTCACGCGCGAAGCGCGCGAAGTGCTGCGCGAACACTTCGTCACGGCGGAGATGGGCATCACGGGCGGCAATTTTTTGATCGCCGAGACCGGCTCGGTGGCGCTCGTCACCAACGAGGGCAATGGCCGCATGGTGACCACCCTGCCGCGCGTGCACGTCGTGATCACCGGCATCGAGAAAGTGATTCCGACGCTCGAGGACCTCGCCACGCTGATGCGCCTCTTGCCGCGCTCCGCCACCGGCCAGTCGATTTCCAACTACGTCTCGGTGCTCACCGGCACCCAGGCCGCAGGTGAGTCCGACGGCCCCCAGCATCTGTATTTCATCCTCGTCGACAACGGCCGCACCGATCTCGTCGGCTCCGGATTCCAAGACATGCTGCGCTGCATCCGCTGCGGTGCCTGCATGAATCACTGCCCCGTCTATCAGACCATCGGCGGCCAGGCCTACGGCTGGGTCTATCCCGGGCCGATGGGTTCGGTGCTCACGCCGCTTTTCACCGGGCTGGAGAACGCGATCGATCTGCCGCATGCAGCGACGCTGTGCAACCAGTGCGGCGTCGTCTGTCCGGTTAAGATCCCGCTGCCCGAGCTGCTGCGCAAATTGCGCGAGAAGCAGGTCGAACGCCATTTGCGACCCCGGAGCGAGCGTATCGCGTTGCGGCTGTGGGCCTGGGTGGCGAGTCATCCAGCCCTGTATGCGTTCGGCGCCCGGTTCGCGGTACGGTATCTCAAATGGCTAGCCGATGGCAAGGCCAGCATCCCCGTGCTCGGCGCCGTGCCGGAATGGACCAAGGGGCGTGACTTCCCCGTGCCCGAAGGCAGGACCTTCCGCGAGCTATATGCCCAACGTGGAGGCAAGCCATGAGCAGCCGCGAAGACATCCTCGGCCGCGTGCGTGCGAAACTCGGCCGCACACCCACGAGCGCGGCAGCCGGCCGTGCCGCGATCGAGGCGACGCTGAGCGCGCGGGTGCAAGGGCCGCGCCCAGCCTTGCCCGAGGACAAATCGGCACTGACGGAACGATTCATCGAGAAATCGCTGGCGTACTCGAGCACGGTCGATCGGGTCGGCACCTACGCCGAGGCGCCCGCCGCCGTCGCCCGCTATCTGGCGAGCCAGGGACTGCCGTCCAAAGCCGTGATCTGGCCGGCGCTCGCTCGCCTCGACTGGGCAGACGCGGGGTTGGAGATTGCATCGCGCGGCGCCCAGGAGAGCGATCTCGTCGGCATCACCGGCTGTTTCTGCGCCATTGCGGAAACGGGCACGCTGATGCTCTGCGGTGGGGTGGAGACGCCGGCTTCCGTGAGCCTGCTGCCCGAGACCCACATCGCGCTGGTAGCGACCTCTCGCATCGTCGC
>JBKBPL010000107.1:0-1606 GCA_046293075.1 Hyphomicrobiaceae bacterium
GGGCGGCGTTCCGGTGGCGGTCTTCAACGGTCAGGTCATCATGGGGCTCCGGCTTCCTTACGCCAATCTGCGCACCCACCGGAAGATCATGGTGGTGGATGGTGCGACAGCCTTCGTCGGTGGCATGAATATCCGCGCCGGCTTTGTCGGGTCTGATGGTGCGCGTGACACGCATTTCAGGATGACCGGTCCCGTCGTCGCCGACATCCTGGCGGTCGCGGCCGAAGACTGGCATTTCGAGACGGGTGAGGTTCTGCTGGGGCCGGAGTGGCGGGTGCGGCTCGATGATGCGGTGTCGGGGACGGGGACCGCGATCCGGGCCGTGGTGTCGGGGCCGGATACCCATATCGAGACGAATCACCGGCTCTTGCTCGGTGCCTTTTCAGTCGCCGAACGCTCTATCCGGATCGTCTCGCCCTATTTCTTGCCGGATACGACCTTCATAGCGGCGCTCAACACGGCAGCACGGCGGGGCGTGCAGGTCGATGTGATCGTGCCCGCCCAGAACAATCTCGCCATCGTGGCACGGGCGATGATGGGGCAGTTCGATCAGATCCTGCGGGAGGGCTGTCGCGTACATCTGTCGAGCGGCACTTTCGATCATTCAAAGCTGATGGTCGTCGACCGGCGATGGTGTTTCGTCGGATCCTCCAATCTCGATTCGCGTTCGCTCAGGCTCAATTTCGAAATCGATCTCGAAGTGTATGACCGGGTGCTGGCCGAGCAGATCGAAGACCGTATCGACGAGAGGCTAGGGACGGCGGAAGAGATGACCCTCGAAAGCCTGAGGGCACGTTCCCTGCCGAACAGGATGATCGACCGCTTTTTCTGGCTCGGATCGCCCTATCTTTGACAAATGAACGGCCATTCGTGGCTGTCAGGGCCGCAACGGTCAACGCCTCGAAAGACGACGGATGCACCTGGTGTGATGAAAAAGATAAAGCCCAGCCTCGCCCGCACGATGGTGACCTCGCTGCGCAATCGCAAATCGCGGCCGGGCGAACGTGTTTCATCCGGGACGACCGAGGGGGTGATGACTGTCGCCTCCTACAATGTGCACAAATGCGTCGGCACCGACGGCCGTTTCGATCCGGAGCGGATCATCGATGTCATCCGCGAAATAGGCCCCGACGTGATCGCACTACAGGAGGCGGATCAGCGCTTCGGCGAGCGTTCCGGTCTACTCGATCTCAACCGACTCAGGCTCGAAACCGGATTGCTGCCGGTTCCCGTCATCGCCGGTCCGAAGTCACATGGCTGGCGCGGCAATGTGCTCCTGTTTCGCGAGGGCATCGTCCGCGACGTGCACCAGATTGCGCTGCCAGGGCTCGAACCGCGGGGCGCGCTGGTCGCGGAGATCGATCTGGAAGGCAAGGCGGGGCTGCGCGTCATCGCCGCTCATCTCGGGCTTCTGCGCTGGGCGCGGCGGCAACAGGCCGACGTGATCCTCGATCTCCTGCAGAGCCGGGACGAGCGGCCGACGCTTCTGATGGGCGACTTCAACGAGTGGCGGCTGGGGCCTGGCTCGGCGCTGACCCGGCTCGAGCCCATCTTCGGGCCGCTACCGCCGGCGATCCCGAGCTTTCCGGCACGGCTACCTGTGCTT